>NZ_JBMPPO010000007.1:0-254819 GCF_049339425.1 Luteimonas dalianensis
CACGCTGGCTATGGTCTTACAATCACGAACGCCCGAATATGGCGCTCGGCGGCATCACTCCGATCCAAAAGCTGGCACTCGCTGCATAGCTCCACTTCTGGCGACTGCTAAAAATGGGGGGATTACCACATCATGCGGCGCTCAAATCTGGTTACGACTGGTAGCCGGTACATCCAAGAGCGCGCCGCGGATGCAGGGGCGCCACGTATCGAGTACGTACCAACCGTAGTCGACGCCAACAGATACAGCGTACGGATTCCAAAGTCTTCCAGCGCCATAACAATTGGATGGATAGGTTCTCCCTCCACCTCCAAGTATCTCTCCATGGTCGCAGAGCCGCTAAGTGCACTTGCCGATCGTTATCAAATCTGTTGCGTGGCAGTTGGAGCGGACCCCGACCAACTGAAAGGTACACCCTTCAAGGCCGTTGACTGGTCGGAAGGCAAAGAGGCCGAGTTAGTATCATCGTTCGATGTCGGGATAATGCCGTTGGAATCTACCCAATGGGAACTCGGCAAGTGCGCTTACAAGATCATCCAATACATGGCCGCAGGTGTGCCTGTTGTGGCCAGTCCAGTTGGAATGAATGTCGAAGTGATAGAGCGTACTGGAAGTGGAGTTTTTGCGAACTCAAGTGAGGAGTGGTGCGCCGAGATTGAGCAGTTGATTAGGTCTCCGGAGCTGAGGGCAACCCGGGGGATGCGTGGCAGGACCGCCGTCGAAGATTTTTATAGCGTGCAGGCGCAAGCGCCACGCTTGGCGACGATGTGGCGTGAAGTCGTTCTTTCACATGGTGAGAAGGCGCCGTGAGCAAGGGCGTGGTGATGCTCGTCGCCAGCTTTCCTGAATCGATCTTGACGTTTCGCGGCCCGCTGATCATGTCGATTCTTTCCGCCGGCCATCCGGTTCACGTGGCTGCGCCAAGCTTGTCGAAAGGTACGCCAATCCGTTCTTCGCTGGAGTCGCTGGGCGTGACGGTGCACGATATCCCACTTGCGCGAACCGGAACGAACCCATCTGCAGATCTGAAGCTGGCGCTGCACCTGTATCAATTGCTTCGCGATGTGCGGCCGGTCGTCGTGCTCGGATATACGGTCAAGCCGGTCATTTACGGGACTCTGGCGGGCTGGATGGCGCGCATACCACGCCGATATGCGTTGGTGACGGGCCTGGGCTACGCGTTTACAGGCTCGCGAAAGGGGATGCTGACAGGGCTGGTCCGGCAGCTGTATCGCCTTGCGCTCGCGCGTGCCGATAAGGTCTTCTTCCAGAATCCCGACGACCGAAACCTGCTTCGTGAAAGCGGGATCCTGTCTGCGGAGAAGCCCACTGTGGTGGTTAACGGTTCTGGCGTCGATGTTTCTGCTTTCGAGGCTACTTCCATTCCGGCTGGTGAGTCTGTCTTTCTCATGATCGGGCGATTGCTGGGCGACAAGGGTGTCCGCGAGTATGCGGAGGCCGCAGCCCGCGTTCGTGCCTTGCACCCTGAAGTCCGCTTTGGGCTAGTTGGGTGGATCGATGAGAACCCCGACGCCATTGCCCAGTCGGAACTGGATGTATGGGTGGCTGACGGGACGATCGAGTTCCTGGGTAAGTTGGACGACGTACGCCCGGCCATCGAAGCCTGTACCGTCTACGTGCTCCCGTCCTACCGCGAAGGCACCCCACGCACGGTACTGGAAGCCATGGCCATGGGCCGCCCCATCATCACCACCGACGCCCCCGGCTGTCGCGAAACGGTCATCGACGGCGACAATGGTTTCCTGGTTCCGGTGCAATCGGTGGATGCACTGGTGGAGGCCATGCTCAAGTTCATCGACGATCCCGGGCTCGCCCAGCGCATGGGTCGCCGCTCACGCCAGATAGCAGAGGACAAGTACGACGTGCACAAGGTCAATGCGGTGATGCTGCGGGAGATGGGCATCACGCCTACGCCCGGAACTCCTGGGAAAGTGGCATGAGCAGCGTGAATCCGGTCTTCCAGGCCACGGTGGACTGCGTCCGCTCCATCCACGGCGACGGCTTCATCCCCCTCCACCGCCCCGTCTTCGAAGGCAACGAAAGGCAGTACCTCGTCGACTGCATCGACTCCAACTTCGTCTCCTCCGTAGGCGCCAAGGTCACCGAGTTCGAGCAGCAGATCGCCGCCTTCATCGGTGCCGGCCATGCCATCGCCACCGTCAACGGCACCGCCGCCCTGCACGTGGCCCTGCAGCTGGCCGGCGTCGAGCGCGGCGGCGAGGTGATCTCCCAGGCCCTGACCTTCATCGCCACCTGCAATGCGGTCAGTTACGCCGGCGCACTTCCGGTCTTCGTCGACGTCGACCTGGACACGCTGGGCATGAGCCCGGACGCGCTGCGCCGGTTCCTCGCCGCCCACGCCGAGATCCGCGACGGCCGCGCCTGGAACAAGTCCACCGGCCGCCGCATCTCAGCCTGCGTGCCCATGCACACCTTCGGCCTGCCGTGTCGGATCGAAGAGATCGTCGCCATCTGCGACGAGTACGGCATTGCCGTGGTTGAGGACGCGGCCGAGTCGCTGGGCAGCTACGTGGGCGCGCGCCACACCGGTACCTTCGGCCGCCTGGCCACGCTCAGCTTCAACGGCAACAAGGTCATCACCACTGGCGGCGGCGGGATGATCATCACCGACGACCAAGCGTTGGCCCGCCGCGCGAAGCACCTGACGACTACGGCCAAGGTGCCGCACCCGTACGAGTTCGTGCACGACGAGATTGGCTACAACTACCGCCTGCCCAACCTCAACGCCGCTCTGGGCTGCGCGCAGATGGAGCTGTTGCCCCGCATGCTGGAGATCAAGGCGGAGGTGGCCGCCCGCTACCGCGAGTTCTTCGCCACCCAGTCGGGCGTCCGCTTCGTCGATGCCCCGGAAGGCACCACCAGCAACTACTGGCTCAACGCCATCATCCTGGGCTCCCAGGCCGACCGCGACGCTTTCCTTGAGTACACCAACGCGCAGGGCGTGATGACGCGCCCGGTATGGCGGCTGATGTCGCGCCTGGAGATGTTCAAGGACTGCCAGCACGATGGGCTGGAGAACTCGCGGTGGCTGGAGGAGCGGGTGGTGAACCTGCCTTCGAGTGTGCCGGAGAGTGAGTTTGGGCGGTTGCGAGGCGGCGGCGCCTCGGGCAGCGCATGAGCCCGAGCCGGCGCTACCAGGAGGTGGCGGAGCTCCACGTCCGCTGCCTCGACCAGGGCTTCCTGGCCACGCTGGGAGTGCGCTTCCTGGCGCTGATGTACGAGGCCATGGACCGGGCTGACACCGTCACCCTGATCACCGAGGAACGGGAAGGCCGGGTGGTGGGGTTCATCACCGGCGGTACCGGCATGGGCCCGATCTACAAGCGCATGCTCCGCAGCCCGGTCCGCCTGGGGCTGGCGCTCGCGCCCGCGCTGGTGCGCCCCGCCAAGGTGCGCCGCATCCTTGAGATCCTCCGCTACTCCAGCAAGGCCAACCTCCCCGAAGGCGTCCCCGAGGCCGAACTGCTGAGCCTGGCCGTCGCCCCGGAGGCCCGCGGCTCCGGCGTGGCAGACACCCTGTACCGGAAGCTGGTTGAAGATTTCCAGGCCCGCGGCGTGGCCGCGTTCCGCATCATCGTCGGCGAAGCCCTGGCGCCCGCGCACCGGTTTTATCAGCGGATGGGTGCGAGCGTGGCGGGGGAGGTGGAGGTGCATGAGGGGGAGCCCTCCAAGGTCTACGTCCACCGTATCCCCCAGGGCGCCATGAAGCCCTTGTAGATCGGCCCGACGTGGCCGACGCTAGGAGCGCTTGACGCAGAGATTGCGGGAGGGAGGGTCAGGAAGAAGCGCGACTTTCTTGTTTCTGGTTGTTGACATTTGGGTAGTTTTGCAAATAATCAGAAACACATGAAGCGCGAGACATCTGCCGCTGGGAGTCGCGCACACGCCATGCTCCAGGCATTGGGCGCACAGGTGCGTGCGCGCCGCAAGGCGCTGCGCGTAACCGCAACGGCGGCTGCAGAATCAGCAGGCATCTCGCGGGTTACCTGGTACCGGATTGAAAAAGGCGAGCCTTCGGTGGCCGCCGGTGCCTATGCCAGCGCAGCCGCGGTGCTTGATTTGGAGTGGGCGCTTGCCGATCGCAACGAGCCCCGGACGCCCGGGCCGGACGTTGCAGCCGGCTGGTTGCCGGTACGGATCCCCTTGGCGGATTATCCGCAGCTTCGAAAACTGGCCTGGCATGCACAGGGCACCGATGAGCTGACGCCCCGGGAAGCCCTCTCCATCTACGAGCGCAACGCGCGGCACCTGGATGAGACGGAATTGTCAACGCGCGAGCGTGCATTGATCGATGCCCTGCGGACCGCGCTCGTCCCCGATGTTTGAGCGTCCACACCATCAGCGCATTGCGCTCCTGCTGGGTGCGCTGGACGCGGATCTGTTCCGGCGGCTGCAGTGCCTGTTCGGCGGTGGCACGGCCATGGCGCTGCGCTACGGCGAATATCGGGAATCGGTAGACGTTGTCGCAAGTCCCGCCGGTGTTGCAGGAAGTCCGCATGGGCCAGTACGGCATCCGGACGCGGGTAAGGGTGATGGATACACCGATCAAGTTCGAGATTGTGCGCGAAGGCCGCATTGAACTGGATCTGCCGGGGCCCGAGGACATGGTGTGCGGCGTGGCCACGCTTTCGGAGCTGGACATGGCTGCCAGCAAGCTGCTGGCCAATTCCGATCGCGGTCTGGACGATGGCACCTTCAATCGCGATGTGATTGATCTGGCGATGATGGCGCCGGGCCGCCCGCTGCTGCAGCAGGCGCTCGGGAAATCGAAGACGGCATATGGCGAAGATGTCAGGCGTGACCTCGTCCGTTCACTGGATCGTCTGCGTACGAGGGAGGGCTGGCTGGACCGCTGCATGCAATCGATGGCCATGACGATTCCAAAAGCTGTCGTCTGGCAGCGGCTGCGCAACCTGGAGCAGAAGTTGTGACAACCCGGATTGCATGGTTCGCGGGCGTTGGGGACGTAGCCCCGACCTGGGGGTAGAGGTTGTGGGCAAGTGGCGGGAAGCGGACAATTCAGGATCGGGAACGCCGGAGGCGTTCTGGCCCGCTTCACTTCAGGACCCCATGGACATCCTCAGCCTCATCGGCCGCACGGCCCCCCTGTTCGACGCCGACATCCAGCAGCACGAATCCGAGCTTTCCCGCCTGGTCCAGTCCAGCCGCTTCCTCGTCATCGGGGGCGCCGGCTCGATCGGGCAGGCGGTGACGCGGGAAATCTTCAAGCGCTCGCCGCGGGTGCTGCACGTGGTGGACATCAGCGAGAACAACATGGTCGAGCTGGTGCGCGACGTGCGCAGCACGCTGGGCTATATCGAGGGAGACTTCCGCACCTTTGCCATTGACTGCGGCAGCCGCGGGTTCGCGGCCCTGATGGCCGCCGGGCAGGGTTATGACTATGTGCTCAACCTCTCGGCGCTCAAGCACGTGCGCAGCGAGAAGGATCCGTTCACGCTGATGCGGCTGATCGAGGTGAACGTGCTGAACACCATCAGCACGATCGCCCAGGCGCGGGCTGGCGGGGCGCGCAAGTACTTCGCGGTGTCCACCGACAAGGCGGCCAATCCGGTGAACATGATGGGGGCCAGCAAGCGGATCATGGAGATGTTCCTGATGCGCGAGAGCCTGGAACTGCCGATCTCAACGGCGCGGTTTGCGAACGTGGCGTTCTCCGACGGCTCGCTGCTGCACGGGTTCAACCAGCGCTTTGCCAAGCGGCAGCCGATCTCGGCGCCCAACGACGTGCGGCGCTACTTCGTCACGCCGCAGGAGTCGGGGGAGCTGTGCCTGGCGTCGTGCCTGCTGGGGGAAAACCGGGACATCTTCTTCCCCAAGCTGAGCGAGCAGCTGGATCTCACCCGGTTCTCGGATATCGCGGTGCGCTACCTGGAGGCGCTGGGCTTCGAGCCGCACGAGTGCGCGAGCGAGGACGAGGCGCGCGGGCGGGCCGGGGAGCTGATCGCGCAGAAGAAGTGGCCGGTGTACTTTTTTGCCAGCGATACGACCGGGGAGAAGGACTTCGAGGAGTTCTACACCGGCGAGGAGACGCTCGACATGGAGCGATTCCAGAATATCGGGGTCATCAGGAACGATGCGGACTTTGATGACGAACGGCTGGGGCATTTCCTGACCACGATCCAGGCCATCCGCTCACGGCCGACCTGGGACAAGCCTGAGCTCGTGGAGCTGTTCAACCACATGATCCCGGACTTCCAGCACAAGGAAACCGGTAAATACCTCGATTCACGGATGTAACCGGGCGTCGGGGGCGTAGCCCCGGCCTACAGGAGATTGTTTGATGCAGCGGTTGCTGGATGTGGTTTTGTCGGGGCTGGCGCTGGTGGTGCTTTCCCCGCTGCTGGTGCCCATCGCGATCCTGCTGCGCTTCACCGGCGAGGGAGAGGTGTTCTTCATCCAGCAGCGGGTGGGTCGCGGGGGCGAGCCGTTCGGGCTGTACAAGTTCGCCACCATGCTCAAGGACAGCCCGAACCTGGGCACCGGCACGGTCACGCTCAAGGATGATCCCCGGGTGCTGCCGATGGGCCGGTTCCTGCGCAAGACCAAGATCAACGAGCTGCCGCAGCTGCTGAACATCTTCAAGGGCGACATGAGCATCGTCGGGCCGCGGCCGCAGACGAAGCGGTGCTTCGATGCGTTCCCCGAGCGCTCGCAGGCCGAGATCATCAAGGTGCGCCCGGGGCTGTCCGGCGTCGGCTCCATCGTCTTCCGTGACGAGGAGGAGTTGATGCACGAGGCGCACGATCCCGACCGCTTCTACGACGAGGTGATCATGCCCTACAAGGGGCGGCTGGAAGAGTGGTACGTGGCCAACCAGGGGCTGTGGACGTACGTGTGCTGCATCGTGCTGACGGCGTGGGTGGTGCTGGTGCCGCGCTCCACGGTGTTCTGGCGGGTGTTCAAGGGCCTGCCGCTGCCGCCCGCGGAGCTGGTTGAAGCCGGGGGCGCCGTGGGTGCGCCCGCGGCCGGATCGGCGTCCGCCACGTGATGATCTCGGTCTACCAGCTGCTGCTGGGCGTGATGGTGCTGGGCATCGCCTGGTTCCTGGCGCGGCGCGGCAGGCCGCTGGTGCGGGTGCTGGTGTTCGCGTCCGCGCTGGTGGTGTCGGCGCTGCTGTTCCTGCCCGGCGGCTGGATCCGCAGGACGGTGGGGCGCGATGCACTCACCGTGATGGGCGAGCTGGCCGCCCACACGCCCTGGGCGGTGGCGGAGTGGGTGCACTTCCTGATCTTCCTGTGGCTCGGACTGCTGCTGTGGCTGGGCCGCTCGGACCTGCGCAACTGGAAGGGGTGGGGATTGGTGATGGTGCTGGCGGTGGGCGCGGAGATGGCGCAGGCGCTGGCGCCCAACCGCGAGCCGCGGCTGGGGGATGTGATGTTGAACCTGGCCGGGGGGATGGCGGGGATCCTGCTGGCGATCGGCCTGAGGCGGTTGTTCCGCCGATGGTAGGAGCGCGCATGGCGCGCCCTGCAAAATGGGGATCGGCCTACCAGACGAGGTCGTCGGGGACCTGGAACCTGGCGTAGTAGGCCTCGTCCTCCGGGCTCATGGCCGGGGCCGGCGTGTCATTGGCCTGGCCATGGTCGAGCACGATCAGCTCCGGGTCGCGTTCGCGGACCTTTTCGGCGGCTTCGCGCGGGAGCAGTTCGTAGGCGTCGCCCAGGCGCACGATGACGATGGCGCCGGCGGCGAGTTTCCTGCGCTGGTCGTCGTCGATGAGGATCGTGCGGATGGCGTTGCCGGCGGTGAAGCGGTATTCGCTTTCGCCGGTGCGCGGGAGCTTGCGGTCCTGGATGATCTGGCGGGCCTGCGCCTGCAGCTCCGCGCGCTGGGCCTTGGCCTTGCGTTCGGCCTCCAGGGCGCGGTCGCGTTCGGCCTTTTCGAGGCGGGCGCGTTCAGCGTCGCGCTGGATCTCCCCGTCCGTGGGCGGGGCCTTGCCCTGGCGGGCCTTGGCCTGCTGGCGCGCGACCTCGGCCACCTTGGACTTCTTGACCAGCCCGGCCTTGAGCAGCTGCTGCTGCAGCGGGTTGCCTTTTGCCATGGCGGAAGCTCCGTGCGGTGGATGGCCATGATACGTGGGGGGCAGGGCGGATATTATGTGCGCACTCTCCACGGGGCTCCCAATGTCTTCGTTTGAATCCGCCTGCACCACGCTGCGCGCCCAGCCGCGTACCTGGCTGGTGACCGGCTGCGCCGGCTTCATCGGCTCCAACCTGCTGGAGGCGCTGCTGCGCCTGGACCAGCGGGTGGTGGGGCTGGACAACTTTTCCACCGGATACCGGCACAACCTGGATGAGGTGCAGTCGCTGGTGACGCCGGAGCAGTGGGGGCGCTTCCGCTTCATCGAAGGCGACATCACCGACCTGGCGACCTGCCACGGGGCCTGCGCCGGGGTGGACCACGTGCTGCACCAGGCCGCGCTGGGCTCGGTGCCGCGCTCGATCGCCGACCCCATCGCCACCAACCGCGCCAACATCGACGGCATGCTCAACATGCTGGTGGCCGCGCGCGACGCGAAGGTGGGCAGCTTCACCTACGCGGCCAGCAGCTCCACCTACGGCGACCATCCGGCGCTGCCCAAGGTGGAGGGCAACATCGGCAATCCGCTGTCGCCGTATGCGGTGACCAAGTACGTGAACGAGCTGTACGCGGACGTGTTTGCCAGGACCTACGGGTTCCCGAGCATCGGGCTGCGCTATTTCAACGTGTTCGGCCGGCGCCAGGACCCGGAAGGGGCCTATGCGGCGGTGATCCCGAAGTGGACCGCGGCGATGATCCGCGGCGAGGATGTCTTCATCAACGGCGATGGCGAGACCAGCCGGGATTTCACCCACATCGACAACGCGGTGCAGGCGAACATCCTGGCCGCGCTGGCGCCGGAGTCGGCGCGCACCCGCGTGTACAACATGGCGGTGGGCGAGCGGAACACGCTGAAAGGGCTGTTCGAGGCGCTCCGCTCGGCGCTGGCGGAGAACGGCGTGGCCTACGAACGCGAGCCGGTGTACCGCGATTTCCGGCCGGGCGACGTGCGCCATTCGCTGGCCGATGTGGGCGCAGCGCGAGAGCAGCTGGGCTACGCCCCCACGCGCGGCCTGGGTGCCGGCCTGGCCGAGGCGATGCCCTGGTTCGTGCGCAACCTGGGCGCCTGATCCGCGCAATCGCCGCTGGCGGAATTGAGATGCGGGTCACATAATCGGGGTCCGCGTGCTGGGGACGCGCGGTCGCTTGGCCGGGTGTGCGCGGGTGTGACCTTTTCGCAATGTCCCTGGATCAGGCTTGGCCTACAATGACCGGCGCAGGGGTTGGCCCGGTTATTGCTTCGGCCTAGCCGTCGGACCGGGTAAACCAGGGAGTTATTGCGTGCTGGAGTGGATGTTGGACGTGGGCGTGGCCCGGGCACTCGTAGCCGCGCTTATCACATGGATGGTGCTGAAGCTCCTGCATCCGGTGGCGCCGCGCCTGAACCTTCTCGATTTCCCCAAGGGCCGCAAGGACCACGCGCATCCCACGCCGATCACGGGCGGGCTGGCGATGCTGGTGGCCATGATCGCGCTTGGGGCCCTGGCGGTGGGCGAGCTCGCCACCACCACCCTGGTGTCATTTGCCGCTGCCGCGCTGCTGGTGAGCATCGTGGGCCTGGCGGACGATCGTCATGACCTGCGCTGGTACTGGCGCGTGCTGGCCCAGGTGGTGGCGGCGCTGATCATGGTCTACGGCGCCGAGGTGCGGGTGGAGCAGCTCGGGCCGGTGTTCGGGCTGGACAGCCTGGCGCTGGGCTGGCTGTCGGTGCCGTTCACGGTGTTTGCGACGGTGGGGATCATCAACGCCATCAACATGATCGACGGCGCCGACGGCCTGGCCGGGCTGCTGGTGGCGGTGTGCCTGGTGATGCTGGCGGCCGCGGCGGTGTACGCCGGCAACATGGGGCTGAGCCGGCACTCGCTGGTGATGGCGGGCGCGGTGGGGGCGTTCCTGCTCTACAACATGCGCTTCCCGTGGCAGCCGCGGGCCAAGGCGTTCATGGGCAACGCGGGCAGCGCGTTCCTGGGGCTGGTGGTGGCGTGGGTGGTGTTCCGCCTGACCCAGAACCCGGGCCACCCGGTGAACCCGGTGCTGGCGCTGTGGCTGCTGCCGGTCCCGGTCATGGATTGCCTGGTGCTCACCGTGCGCCGCACCCGCGAGGGCCGTTCGCCGTTCTCGGCCGGGCGCGACCATATCCATCATTTCATGCAGGACGCCGGCTTCGGCCCCACCCAGGCCGCGGTGGCGCTGGCGGTGTTCAGCATGGCCTGCGGCGCGCTGGCCGGGCAGGCGATGCGGCTGGACATCCCCCACCCGGTGATCCTGGCGGCGTTCCTGCTGCTGTGCGCAGGCTGGTACTGGCTGAGCGCGCGGCGCGAGCGCGCGCTGGAGTTCTTCCGCGCGATCCGGCGCTGGCCGGTGTTCGGCGCCGAACGCCGGCGCGCGGATGCGGAGTCGGCGAACCTGCCGCGACAGTCCGATTCCTGACCTTCTGCGTCGGCCGCGCAGGGCCGGCCTACGGCGATGATTCCTGCAGCCAGTCACGCGGCTTGAGGTACTCGGCCAGCCGCGCCTCATCGCTGCCTTCCTCCGGCGCGTAGCCGTATTCCCAGCGCACCAGCGGCGGCAGGCTCATCAGGATCGACTCGGTGCGCCCGCCCGACTGCAGGCCGAAGTGGGTGCCGCGGTCGAAGACCAGGTTGAACTCCACGTAGCGCCCGCGACGGTAGAGCTGGAACTGCCGCTCGCGCTCGCCGTAATCCATGCCCTTGCGGCGCTCGACGATGGGCAGGTAGGCCTGCAGGAAGCCGTCGCCCACGGCGCGCATGTAGCCGAACTCGTTGTCGTAGTCGCCGCTCATGTCGTCGAAGAACAGGCCGCCCACGCCGCGGGTTTCATCGCGGTGCTTGAGGAAGAAGTATTCGTCGCACCACTTCTTGTGCGCCTCGTAGCGCTGCTGCCCGCCAAAGGATTCGCACACATCGCGCGCCACCTGGTGCCAGTGCAGCACGTCTTCGTCGAAGGGGTAGAACGGAGTGAGGTCGAAGCCGCCGCCGAACCACCAGGCCACGGTTTCGCCCTCGCGCTCGGCGCGGAAGTGGCGCACGTTGGCATGGGTGGTGGGCAGGTACGGGTTGCGCGGGTGGAACACCAGCGACACGCCCATGGCGCGCCACTCGGCGCCTTCCAGCTCGGGCCGCGCAGCGGTGGCCGACGGCGGAAGCCGGGTGCCGGAAACGTCTGAAAAGCCGATGCCGGCCTGCTCGAACACCGCGCCATCGCGCAGGATCCGGGTGCGTCCGCCGCCGCCCAGCAGCGGGCCCTTGCCGGGCGTGCGGGTCCAGGCGTCTTCGATGAACCGGGCCTTGCCATCGGCATGTTCGATGCCGGCGCAGATGCGGTCCTGCAGGCCGGTGAGGTAGTCGCGTACGGGTGTGATGTCGTCCATCCGCGCATTGTAGGCGGCGCGGGGAGCCGGGCGTCGCGCCGTGCCGCCGGTTTACGGGAAATTGAGGATCGCCCGGCTATGGTGGCGGCCCGTTCCGGAACCGGTTGTCCCATGAGTTCTCGCAGCACTTCCGCCACCCCGCCGCATTTTTCCCTGCTTGACGATGTGATCGTGCTGACCGATGCGGCGGCGCGCTCGGCGGAGCCGGCGAAGATCGTCAAGGCGCTGACGGGCGGGCTGCAGGGACTGCTGGCCGGAGAGCTGGATCTGCCGGGCTGGCTGCTGGAAACGCAGGCCGAAGGGCACGCGCGCCGCGAGCTGTATCGTTCGCGCGAGCACGGCTACGAGGTGGTGGCGATTACCTGGGCGCCGGGGCAGGACAGCACCGTGCATGACCACGGCGACACCTGGGGCGCGGAGGCGGTGCTGCGCGGACGGCTGGAGGTGATCGATTACCGCGTGCGCGGGCAGCGGCGCGCGCTGTCGCAGCTGCGCGAGTGCGGGCGCCACGAGCTGGCGCCGGGCGGGGTGATCGGGCTGCTGCCGCCGCAGGATCTGCACCAGTGCCGCAATCCGTCCGCGGATGAGATCGCGGTGTCCCTGCACGTGTACGGCAGGCACCTGCAGCACGTGAAGCGCTACACCCGGGTGGAGGACGACCTCTACCGTCCCGAGCGGGTGATGCTCGAGACGGTTTGAGGCGCCGGCTCACTCGTCCTTGAGCACCCTTTCGAACAGCTCGTAAATGCGCCGGTACTGGTCGTACCAGGAGTCGGCGTGCTGGTAGGCGTGGCGCTCCAGCGGGTAGCTGGCCAGCTCCCACTTGTCCTTGCGCAGTTCGATCAGCCGCTGCGCCATGAGCACCGAGTCCTGGTAGAAGACGTTGTCGTCGATCATGCCGTGGGCGATGAGCAGGTGGTCCTGCAGGTTCTCCACGTACTCGATCGGCGATGACCTGCGGTACGCCTCCGGGTCGATGTCCGGGGTGTTGAGGATGTTGGCGGTGTAGGGGTGGTTGTAGTGGTGCCAGTCGACCACCGGGCGCAGCGCGGCGCCGGCCTTGAAGGTGCCCGGCTCGCGGAACAGCGCCATGAAGCTCATGAAGCCGCCGTAGCTGCCGCCGTAGATGCCCACGCGGTCGCGGTTGCCCTGGCGCTGTTCGACCAGCCAGTCGATGCCGTCCAGGTAGTCCTCCAGCTCCGGATGGCCCATCTGCCGGTAGATCGCGGTGCGCCAGTCGCGGCCGTAGCCGGCCGAGGCGCGGAAATCCAGGTCCAGCACGATGTAGCCCTGCTGCACCAGCATGTTGTGGAACATCTGCTCGCGGAAGTAGGTGGGCCAGCGGTGGTGCACGTTCTGCAGGTAGCCGGCGCCGTGCACGAACAGCACGATCGGGTACTCGCGGCCGGGCTCCATCTGCGCCGGGCCGTAGTATTTGCCCCAGATGGTGCCGGCGCCGTGCTTCGAAGGCACCTGCACGATCTCCGGCTGCAGCCACTGGTAGGCCTTGTAGTCCTCGCTGCGGGTGTCGGTGAGCACCTGGTGGCCGCTGCCGTCGGCGTTCATCACCGCCAGCTGCGGCGGCACGTAGGCCGAGGAGTGGCGCAGCAGCAGGCGCGCGCCGTCGGGGGATTCGGCAAACGAGTTCACGCCGTCCAGGCCGGTGATCTCGCGCACCTGGCCGCCGCCGGCCGGCACTTCGCACACCTCGTAGTCCACCGGCGCGGTGAGGTTGCACACGAACAGGAAGCGTTCGCCGTCGGCCGACAGCACCGGGTCGGAGACTTCCCAGCGGCCCGAGGTCAGCGCCCGCGGGCGGCCGCTGCCGGCCAGGTACAGGTGCGCGTGGCCGGATTCCTCGGACAGGAACCACAGGGTGCGGTTGTCCGGCATCCAGTCGAACTCGTTGAAGCCCCAGTTGATCCAGCCCGGGTCGCTCAGGCGGTGGCGCACGTCCAGGCGGGCGCTGGCGGGATCCAGGGTCACCAGCCAGCGATCCTTGTTGTCCACCGAGTGCAGCATCAGCGCGGCCCGGCTGGCGTCGGCGTTCCAGGCCATGGTGTTGGTGCCGAAGCCTTCCAGCCGCACCGGGCGCTGGCCCTTGAGCGGGTCCTTGCCGGCGGCCGCGCGCAGGTAGGCCAGCGGGTCGTCGGAGATGCCGGGCAGGGCGTCCAGATCGAGCTTCACCGGGGTGCCTTCGCGCATGTCCACCAGCCAGAAGGTCATCGGCGCGGGGTCGTTGCGGCCCACGCGGGTGCGCACGTCCTCGGTCTCCTCGTAGCCGGATTCGGTGACGTACTTCGGCATCGCCCCGCCCTTGCCGCGCTCGGCGCTCTTGGCGGTGGTGGCGGCCAGCAGCCAGCGGCCATCGGGCGAGAGCGCGCTGCTGGCGATGCTCACGTCGCCACCTAGGTACACCGGCGGCGGCGCCTGGCTCGGGTCCTCGCGCTGCCAGTCCTGCTGCTGCTGGCGCTGGGCCTCGCGCTGGGCGCGCTCGGTGCGCAGGGTTTCGAACAGGCGCATCTGGTGCTCGCGCAGCTGGTCGGCGCGCGGCGCCTTGGCCGGGTCGTCCTGGGCCTTGAGCACGGCGGCCTCGGCCACGCCGCTGGCGGCGGTCCAGCGGTACCAGCGGTCGCTGCCCACGCGCCAGACCAGCGCGCCGTCGCTGCCCCAGAGCAGGGAGGAGGCGGAGGATTCGCCGCGGGTGAGCTGGGTCAGGGCGCCGTTGCGCAGGTCGCGCACGAACACGTTGCCGTCGCGGATGAACGCCGCGCGCGCGCGGGTGGCGTCGAAGACCGGCTGCATGCCGTCCACTTCGGCGCGCTGTGCGCCTTCGACCAGCCGCGGCTGGCCGCCTGCTGCGTCCACCGTCCAGGTGTCGCGGATCTGGCTGCCATCGCGCTTGAGGTTGTAGAAGGCCTGGCTGCCGTCCCACGACCACCAGGCCCGCTCCACCGGCGGCCCGATCCAGTCGGGGTTGTCCATGATCCGGTCCAGGGTGAGTTCCTGGGCCGGCTGGGCGGCGAGCGGGGCGACGAAAAGCAGCAGGGACAGCGGCAGCAAACGGATCATGGGCGTTCTGCGGGACGTGGCAAAGCGCGCCAGCGTAGCAGCCCGTGCCGCGGCGGGGATGCGCCGAAGGTCCTGTATCGAGGCCCGGCGGGATCCGGAAATGAAGCAGGGGCGCAATGCGCCCCTGCCAACGTCCCTGTTCCCGGAAGCTTCCGGTTCATCCTTCTCGGGACTTTGTATCATCGGCCCGGGATGAAATTCGCAACGGAAATCACACTCAGGGCTTCGGGTGTCCCGATGTGTGACGCAGGGCGACAATTTCTGCCGGTCGCGGAGGGGGATGGCCGCCGCGGTTCCCCATTCCCCCGGTTTCCCGCACAATCATTGCCGATACGTTACTTACAGCCGCTCCGGGCCATGCACGCCTACGTCTACAAGAGCCAGCGCAAGCCCGGCACCTATGTGTACCTGGCCGAACGCGAGGACTTTTCCCGCCTGCCCGAAGCGCTGCTGTCGCAGCTGGGGCCGCTGGGCTTCGTGCTGGAAGTTGACCTGGTGCCCGGGCGCACGCTCGCCACCCAGGATCCGGCCGTGGTGCGGGAAAACCTGGCCGTGCGCGGCTTCCACCTGCAGGTGCCGCCGTCGCGGGCCGAGGATCCGATGAGCGGGGACTGGGGTACCGATGCCTGAGCAGACGTCCAGGCGTCCACACGCAATCGCCGCCTTCCTGATCGCGACCGTGCTGGCGCTGGCCGCCGGGTTCGGCGGCGCGTTCGCGGCGGTGGGGATCTGGTTGGCGCAGCCGGCCTTCGCCCTGGCGGTGCGCTGGTGGCGCGGGCAGGGCGGCGGGCAGGCCGATGGCGGCGCGGGGCGCGATTTCGGCCAGCTGCTGGCGCTGTGGGGCGCGGCCGCGCTGGCGGCGGCGCTGCTGGCGGCGTGGCCGCTGTCGGTGCTGGTGCGCAGCGGCTCGCTGGGCGCGGTGCTGGCGCTGAGCGCGGTGGCCGGGATCGCGGTGATCGGACTGTGGCGGGTGTGGCCGCTGTGGCATGCGGTGGAGCGGGATGGCCGCGGCCTGGCGCCGGCGTGGCGCGCGTTGGCCGGCCGCGATGCTGCGGCCAGCCGCGGCGCGGTGCTGGCCGCGCTGGTGGCCACGGTGCTGGCGTTGCACCTGGTGCTGGCCTGGCCGGGGCTGCTGGAAGGCAACGCGCGCTGGGCGATGGCGGTGGTCGCCACGCTGGTCTTCCCGCTGGCGCACTGGCTGTTGCAGCGGATCGAGCCGGCCGGCAAGCTGCCGATGCAGGTGATCGAAATGCCCGGCGAGGCCGCGCAGCCCGATCCGGAGCCCGAGCCGGTGGAAGGCGACCTGGACGCCGCGCTCTATGCCGCCGCCCGCGGCGGCCGGGTGGAGCGCGCGCTGGAGCTGCTGGAGCTGGGCGCCGATCCGCACGCGCTGCCGGCCGCGGACGCGCGTGACCGCCGCAGCCTGCCGGTGCTGGCCGCGGTGCTGCCGGATCTGCGCCTGCTGCGCGAGCTGATTGCCCGCGGCGTGGACGTCAATGCCGCCCACGGCAGCCTGACCCCGCTGCTGGCCGCCACCCGCGACAGCTGGCACGGCCGCCCCGAGGCGGTGATGACCCTGCTGGCCAACGGCGCGGATTCGCGCGTGTCCGACGCCGACGGCAATACCCCGATGCACCACGCCGCGCGCAGCTCCGACCCGGGCGTGGTGGCGCTGCTGCGCGACGCCGCGGCCGGGATCGACGTGGCTAACAACGAAGGCCTGACTCCGCTGGGCGTGGCCTGCCAGGCCGGCAACTGGCGGCTGGCGCGGTTCCTGCTCGAACGCGGCGCGCGCGCCCACGTCGACGGCGCGATCCCGGCGCTGGTGGCCGCGGCCGGCTGCGAGGAAGACGACGCCGCGGGCGTGCAGCTGCTGCTCAGGCACAAGGCCGGCGCCGGCGGCAGCGACCGCGAGGGCCGCACCGCGCTGCACCGGGCCGCGCACGCCGGCCACGCCGCGATCGCCGCGGAGCTGATTGCCGCCGGGGCCGACGTTGCCGCCAGCGACGAACACGGGCGCACGCCGCTGCTGGAAGCCGCCCGCGGCGCCCGCCTGGCGACGCTGGAAGTGCTGGCCGATGCCGGCGCCGATGCCACCGGTGTGGACGCTGCCGGCCGCGGCGCGCTGGCGCTGGCCTGCCTGGCGCGAACGCCCTCGCCGCCGCTGGTGCGCCGGCTGCTGGAACTGGGCGCCGACCCGCAGCTGGCCGACGGCGAGGGCAGGCGCGCGGTGGATCACGCCGCCGCGGCCGGCCGCTGGTCGCTGGTGGTGCTGGTGGATCCGGAGTACGCGCTGCCTGCCAGCGTGCAGCCCGAGGCGGGCGCGGCCGGGGTGCCCGACCGTGCGCCGCTCTCGCTGCTGCGCGAAGGCCTGCGCGAGGGCCGCTTTGAGGGCCTGGACGATCTGGCCGGGCTGCTGACGCCGCAGGAGCTGGGCGGGCTGCTGCTGGACGAGGATGCGCCGGTGACGGTGGAGCGCATCGACTGGCTGATGGCGCGCGGCGCCGATGCGGACGTGCGCGCGGACGCGGCCGATGCGCCCGGTGACACCGCGCTGTTCAGCCTGCTGGCCCGGGGCGCGGAGCAGGCCGACGCGCTGCGCGCGCTGCTGCGCCACAACGTGTCGCCGGCCGGCGCCGGCGGGCTGGCCCGCTTCCTGGCGGCCTGCGCGCGCGGCGACCATGCCGCCCGCGGGCTGGAGCAGCTGGCGCTGGAGCTGTTCGAGCGCGGTGCCGATCCGTTCACGCCTGCCGAAGGCGGCGATCCGCCGCTGTCGCTGGCGGTGCGGCTGGGATGGATGGAACTGCTGGAGGAGCTGGCCGCGGCCGGCGTGGACCTGGATGCGCGCGACGGCCGCGGCATGACCGCGCTGCACTTGTCCGCCGCGCTGGGGCGCGAGACGGCGCTGCGCGCGCTGGTGCGCCAGGGCGCCAACCCGGAGGTCCGCGCCGCCGACGGCCAGACCCCGCTGGGCGTGGCCCTGGCCGCGGGCCGGCGCGACCTGGCCGGCTGGCTCGACTGGCGCGGCTGGAAGCTGCCGCGCCGCCCGCTGCAGCCCGAAGACCTGCCCGCCGCGGCGGGCACCGGCGATGCCGACGCCGTGCGCCGGCTGCTCGACCTGGGGTTCGCGGTGGATACCGTGGACGCGCAGGGCTGCACCGCGCTGCTGCGCGCGGCCGGTGGTGGCCATGCGGCGGTGGTCGACCTGCTGCTCGAGCGCGGTGCCAGCGGCCAGCTTGCCGCCCATACCGGTGCCACCCCGCTGTCGGCGGCGGTGAGCATGGGCCACGGCGACATCGTCGAGCGCCTGCTGGCCTCCGGCGCGGCGCTGGAGCAGCGCCTGCCGGGCGAGGTCACCGTGCTGATGCTGGCCGCCGCGCTGGGCCTGCCGGAGCTGTGCGCGCGGCTGCTGACCGCGGGCGCCAACGTGCATGCCACCGACGCCCAGGGGCTTACGCCGCTGCACTGCGCGGCGCTTTACGGATTCACCAGCCGCGAGCGCGCGCGGCTGATGGCGCTGTTCGACACCCTGCTGCTGGCCGGCGCCGAGCCCGACGCCGAGGCCGCGGGCGGGGTGACCCCGCTGCTGCTGCTGCTGGGTGCGCGCGCCGAGCCGGGCGCCACCTGCGACGAGGACGTGGTGGGCGCGGCGATGGCGCAGCTGCTGGACGAGGACGTCTCGCTGGACGCGCAGGACCCGCGCGGGTTCGGCCCGCTGCACCTGGCCTGCCTGCATGGCCTGCTCCAGCTCAGCCGCAGCCTGCTGCGCGCCGGCGCCGACCCGGACCGCCGCGACACCCTCAACCGCACCCCGCGCGAGATCGCGGTGATGCGCGGCTTCATCGACGTCGCCGCCGAACTGGCCCCGGCCAACGCCCAGCCCGGCGTCTCCATGGCCCGCTTCCTGCGCGACTAGGTCGGGGCTGCGCCCCCGACGCCCGCCACCTGTCGGCGGTTGTGGTCCCGTCCCCCCGGGGGTAACTTGTGCCCATCACGAACAGGGATGGAGGGGGCGATGAGGATCCAGGGTTGGCTGCTGGCGCTGGTGCTGCTCGCGTTCACGGGGCACGGCATCGCCCGGAACTCCGAGGTGCCGATCGAAGCGAGCATGGTCGTGACCGGACACGTGGATATCGAGGCCGATGGCACCGTGTCGGCGCATTCGCTTGACCAGCGTGACAAGCTTCCCGGATTCGTCACCGCCCTGATTGAACGCCAGGCGCCGCGCTGGCGTTTCGAACCTTATGAAGTCGATGGCGCGCCGGTCGCCGCGCGCGCGAAAATGAGCCTGCGCGTGGTGGCCGAGCCGGTGGAGGGCAGCGATGATTACGCGCTGCGGATAGATAACGCCCACTTCGGCGCGCAGGGCGAGTCGGACGCCGAGACCGCCCGGCTGCGCCGGAAGAACATGAGGCCACCCGTATACCCGGACTCCATGCTGGCGCGTGGCGTGGAAGGCGTGGCCTACGTGGTGCTCAAGATCGGCCGCGACGGCAAGGTCGAGGACATGGTGGTGGAGCGGGTCAACCTGTACGGGCGCAGTTCCGAGTCGGACCTGCGGGACATGCGCCGCCTGTTTGCGCTGAGCACGCGCCGCGCCGCGCGTTCGTGGACTTTCGATGTGCCCACCACAGGCCCGGATGCCGATGACGATTATTGGATGGCCCGGGTGCCGGTCGCCTACAGGCTGACCACTTCACAGGCGGCCGGACCGGGTGAGTGGGATGCGTATGTTCGCGGCCCGAGGGAGGAGCTGCCGGAGTGGATGCGCCGATCGCGCAGCGGCGACAGTGACGCCATGCTGGCCGGTGGCCTTCAACTGCTCGGTGGCAACGAGCGGCGCCTGCTGACTCCGCTCCAGGAGGGCTGAGCATGCGCGTCCAGGGGGGAGGGGGCTCGTCGGCGCCGGGCAGGTTCCGGCGCCAGGCGCTGCTGGTTGCGCTGGCGGCCTTGCTGCCAGCGCTGGCGTGGGCCGGGCCGGAGGTCAGCGTGTTCGAAACCGTGGCCAGGGTCACCGTAGGCGTTGATGGCCGGCCGCAGGAGGTTCAGGGCGCGGCGGAGTTGCCTGGGCCGCTGCGCGAGTACGTGGAATCGAGCCTGCGCGAGTGGCGGTTCGAGCCGGTGGTGATCGACGGCGTTGCCCGCACCGGCACCACCTGGGCGCGCCTGTCGGTGTGCGCGGTGCCGAGCGGCGAGGGCTTCGCGCTCTCCTCGCGCCATGTCGCCAACGGGCCGGTGCCCGTGGGACGCGCGGCGCAGGTGAAGCCGCCGCACTATCCGGTGCAGGCACTCCGCAGGGGCCTGGAAGCCGAAGTGACGGTGAACTACACGGTCAACACGGACGGGTCGGCGACGCTGGATTCGGTTGATTACGGGGACGGCTACAAAAAGCCGCTGCGCCAGAATTTCGCTCGCGGGTTGCGTGACTGGGTGTCGGCGATGCGCTACCGGCCCGAGGAACTGGATGGCCAGCCGGTCGCCACCCGGCTCAGCACCCGGGTCAGCTTCCACATGGGCACGGACGGACCCGCCACGCGCAGGGAGTTCGAGCAGGCCATCATCCAACGCTGGAAGGACTCGCCGGAATGCCTGGCCGCCGAGGGCCTGCAGCCGCGCGGCCAGCTTGTTTCCGCCGATTCCCACTTCCGGCTCAGGGCGCCCTGAAGCAAACACCTCCCCACCCCCCATGGGCGGCTGAAAAAAAACGCCCCGCGGTTGCGGGGCGTTTCCTTTTCCGGACCGGCGAGGCGCGTCAGCGCCGCATCGAGGCGAAGAACTCGTCGTTGGACTTGGTGTTCTTCATCTTGTCGAGCAGGAACTCCATGGCGGCGAGCTCGTCCATGGGGTGCAGCAGCTTGCGCAGGATCCAGATCTTCTGCAGCAGCTCGGGCTCGATCAGCAGGTCCTCGCGGCGGGTGCCGGACTGGTTGACGTTGATCGCCGGGTACACGCGCTTCTCGGTGATGCGCCGGTCCAGGTGCACCTCGGAGTTGCCGGTGCCCTTGAACTCCTCGTAGATCACCTTGTCCATCGCGCTGCCGGTATCCACCAGCGCGGTGGCGATGATGGTCAGGCTGCCGCCTTCCTCCACGTTGCGCGCGGCGCCGAAGAAGCGCTTGGGGCGGTGCAGGGCGTTGGCGTCCACGCCGCCGGTGAGCACCTTGCCCGAGCTGGGCACCACGTTGTTGTAGGCACGGGCCAGGCGGGTGATCGAGTCGAGCAGGATCACCACGTCCTTCTTGTGCTCGACCAGGCGCTTGGCGCGCTCGATCACCATCTCGGCGACCTGCACGTGGCGCGCGGCCGGCTCGTCGAAGGTCGAGCTGATGACTTCGCCGCGCACGGTGCGCTGCATCTCGGTCACTTCCTCGGGCCGCTCGTCGATGAGCAGCACGATCAGGTGCACATCGGGGTGGTTGTAGGTGATGGCGCTGGCGATCTGCTGCATCATGATCGTCTTGCCCGCCTTGGGCGGCGAGACGATCAGCGAGCGCTGGCCCTTGCCCTGCGGCGCCATCAGGTCGAGGATGCGGCCGGCGATGTCCTCGCTGGAGCCGTCGCCGCGCTCGAGCTTGAAACGCTCGCGCGGGAACAGCGGGGTCAGGTTCTCGAACAGCACCTTGCCCTTGCTGGCCTCCAGCGGCTCCTCGTTGATGGTGTCGATGGTGGCCAGGGCGAAGTAGCGCTCGCCGTCCTTCGGCCAGCGGATGCGGCCGCTCAGGTGGTCGCCGGTGCGCAGGTTGAAGCGGCGGATCTGGCTGGGGCTGATGTAGACGTCGTCCGGGCCGGCCAGGTAGCTGGCCTCCGCGGCGCGCAGGAAGCCGAAGCCGTCGGGCAGGATCTCCAGCACGCCGTCGGCCACCACGCCTTCGCCGTGGCGGGTGAGCACCTTGAGCAGGGCGAAGATCACGTCCTGCTTGCGGGCGCGGGCCACGCCTTCGTGGATCTGCAGCTGTTCGGCCAGATCCATCAGCTTGTGCGCCGGCATCCCCTTCAGGTCGCTCAGCGAGTACTGGGGGAAGCCTTCGGGCACGTTGGGCGGCGGCAGGCGCTGGCCCTGGTCGTTGCTGTCGTCGGGCAGGCCGTCGTCGCGGCCGCGGCCGCGGTCACGCCGGTTGCGGAAGCGGTCGCGGCGACCGCCCTGGCGGCCACCGCCACCGCCGCCGCCGTCGCGCTGCTGGTCATTGCGCTGCTGGCCCTGCTGGCCGCCGTTGCCGCCGCCGTCGTTGGACTTGGCGTCGCCGGACTTGCCGCCGCCGCGCTGGCGATCGTCGCCTTCGCCGCTGGAGGCCGCCGGGGCGCTGTCCTGGGACTTGGCCGCGGGCGCGGTGTCCTGGGGCCTGGCCTCTGCCGGCGCGGCGGGTGCCGCCGGCGCTTCAGGCGCAGGCGCGCTCCCGGTCGCCGCCGGGGCGTCGGCCTTCACGGTCTTGCGGGCGGCTTTCTTGGTGGCGCGCGGCTTGCGCACGGGCTTCTCGGCGGTATCGCCGGAGTCGGGGGTGTTGTCGGACAAGTGCGATTTCCTCGCTCGCTGCGAGCGCCCGCAGGGAGGCGGGCAGGGGGTGGGAAGGATGGGCCTTCAAGATAGGGTGCGGCGGGAGAACCCACGCCGGATCGGGATAAAGCTAGCACCGCGCCGGGCTGGCGACAAGATGCACGGTCTGGAACGGTTGGGGTTCGCGGCGCGGCCGGCCCCGGTGGCGGGGCCCCGGCGTGCGGGGCCCGGCGGCGGCGTCAGAGCGCCTGGTCGATCATCTTCGCCAGCTGCGGCTTGCCTACGGCGCCGACCTGGGTGGCCTGCACCTGGCCGTCCTTGAACAGCAGCAGCATCGGGATCGAGCGCACGTGGTACTTCAGCGCGGTGGCCTGGTTCTGGTCGATGTCGACCTTGACCACCTTGGCCTTGCCGGCGTAGTCGTCGGCCAGCTCGTCCAGGGCCGGGGCGATCATCCGGCACGGCCCGCACCAGGGCGCCCAGAAATCGACCAGCACCGGCTCGGAGGATTGCAGCACGGTGGCATCGAAATCGGCATCGGTGGTGTGGATGACCTTGTCGCTCACGGGATTCTCCTGAATGATGGCGGGGCCCGGCCGCGTGTGGCGGGCGGGCCGTACTGTTAAACTGGGGTGTTTTCCGGCCTGAATCAAGGCCTTCCCAGGCCCGCAATCGGTTTCCAGGCAACGCTCCGGACAACTCCAGCCGGCCCCGGCAGTCTGCGACGCGGACGCCCTCTCGCGCAACCGCGCGCAACGCAACGAAGCATTCCCAACGCATGAGCGACAAACCCCTAACCGACATCCCCTTCTCCGAATTCGACCTGCATCCGCAGCTGCTCGCCGGCCTTGAAGCCGCCGGCTTCATGCGCTGCACGCCGATCCAGGCCATGACCCTGCCGGTGGCGCTGCCCGGCGGCGACGTCGCCGGCCAGGCCCAGACCGGCACCGGCAAGACCCTGGCGTTCCTGGTCGCGGTGATGAACCGCCTGCTGACCCGCCCGGCGCTGGCCGACCGCAAGCCGGAGGATCCGCGCGCGCTGATCCTGGCCCCGACCCGCGAGCTGGCCATCCAGATCCACAAGGACGCGGTGAAGTTCGGCTCCGGCCTGGGCCTGAAGTTCGCCCTGGTCTACGGCGGCGTGGACTACGACAAGCAGCGCTCGATCCTGCAGGAAGGCGCCGACATCATCATCGCCACCCCGGGGCGCCTGATCGACTACGTCAAGCAGCACCGGGTGGTCAGCCTGCACGCCTGCGAGGTGTGCGTGCTGGACGAGGCCGACCGCATGTTCGACCTCGGCTTCATCAAGGACATCCGCTTCCTGCTGCGGCGCATGCCCGCGCGCACCGAGCGCCAGACCCTGCTGTACTCGGCCACCCTCAGCCACCGCGTGCTGGAGCTGGCCTACGAGCACATGAACGAGCCGCAGAAGCTGGTGGTGGAGACCGAATCCATCACCGCCGCGCGCGTGCGCCAGAAGATCTACTACCCCGCCGACGAGGAAAAGCTGCCGCTGCTGCTGGGCCTGCTCTCGCGCGGCGAGGGCGCGCGCACGATGGTGTTCGTCAACACCAAGGTGTTCGTGGAGCGGGTGGCGCGGGCGCTGGAGCGCGCCGGCTACCGCGTGGGCGTGCTCTCGGGCGACGTGCCGCAGAAGAAGCGCGAGAGCCTGCTGAAGAAGTTCCAGGCCGGCCAGCTCGAGATCCTGGTCGCCACCGACGTCGCCGCGCGCGGCCTGCACATCGACGGCGTGGAGTACGTCTACAACTACGACCTGCCGTTCGACGCCGAGGACTACGTGCACCGCATCGGCCGCACCGCGCGCCTGGGCAAGGAGGGCGACGCGATCAGCTTTGCCTGCGAGCGCTACGCGATGGGCCTGCCGGACATCGAGGCCTTCATCGAACAGAAGATCCCGTCCGAGCCGGTGACCCAGGAGCTGCTGACCGCGCTGCCGCGCAAGCCGCGCGAAGGGGTGGAAGTCGACGCCGCCGAGGGCGAGAGCGTGACCGAGATCTTCCGCGAGGCGCGCGAGCAGCGCGCCGCCGACGAGGCCCGCCGCGGCGGCGGCCGTTCCGGCGGCGGCCGTCGCGAGGGCGGCTCCGGCGGTCGCGGGCGCAGCGGTGGCGGTGAAGGTCGCGGGCGTGGCCCGCGGCGCGAGCGCGGGAGCGACGCGCAGGCCGGGACTCCGGCCGCTGAATCCGCGTCGGCCCAGGTGCCGGCAGATGAAAGCGGGCAGCCCGTGTCCGCGCAGGCGGGCGGCCCTGCGGCCGACGCCGCGGACGGCGAGGCGCGCCGGCCGCGCAGGCGCCGCCGCCGCAGCGGTGGCCGTGGCGAGGGCGAAGCTGCCCGCGAGGGCGGCCAGGCAGCGGACGGCGACAACCGCGAAAGCGGCTCCGCCACTGCCGGTGCTCCGGACGACCCGTCCGGCGGTGCGCGCGACGACGCGGATCGTCCGCCGCGCAAGCGCCGTCGCCGTCGCGGCGGCCGCCGCGTCAACGGCGAAGGCGCCCCCCAGGCAGGCGGCGAGCGCCAGGGCGACAACGGCCAGCAGCCGCGCGCCGAGCGCGCCCCGCAGCAGGCCGGCGAGCAGCGCCGGCAGGCCAAACCCGCCGAGGCTCCCGCCGGGCGCAACGGCCCCCGCCACGTCCCGGCCAGGGCCGCGGTGCCGAAGTCGCCGCCGTCCGAATCCGGCGGGCTGATCTCGCGCATCGGCCGCGGCCTGAAGAAGCTGGTCAGTCGCGACCCGGGCTGAGGCGATGAGCGTCCTGCGCTTCGACAACGTCAGCAAGCAGTATCCCGGCGGCCATGCGGCGCTGTCGGAGGTCAGCTTCGACGTTGGCGAGGGCGAGATGCTGTTCGTCACCGGGCACTCGGGCGCCGGCAAGAGCACCCTGCTCCGGCTGGTGCACCTGGCCGAGCGCCCCAGCCGCGGCGCGGTGCTGTTCGGCGAACGCAACCTGGCGCGGGTGCGCGGGCGCAAGGTGGCGATGCACCGGCGCGAGGTCGGGGTGGTATTCCAGGATCACCGCCTGCTTACCGACCGCAGCGTGTACGAGAACGTGTCCCTGCCGCTGATCCTGCGCGGCATGCGCCGCGGCGACATCGGCAAGCGGGTGCGCAGCGCGCTCGAGCGCCTGGGCCTGGGCGCGCGCGAACGCGCCCTGCCCACCGAACTGTCCGCCGGCGAACAGCAGCGCGTGGGCATCGCCCGCGCCATCGTCGGCGAGCCGCGGCTGCTGGTGGCCGACGAGCCCACCGGCAACCTCGACCCGACCCTGGCCGCGGAGATCATGGCGCTGTTCGAATCGTTGCCCGGGCGCGGCACCAGCGTGCTGGTGGCCAGCCACGACCTGGCCCTGGTCAAGCGCATGAAAAAGCGCGTGCTGGTGCTCGACCACGGCCGCCTGGCCGACGACATCGCGCCGGAGGACCTGGCCGATGAGTGAGCAGCGCGCCGCGCCCGCCGCCCCGGTGCCCGCCGCGCGATCGGGCCTGGGCACCTGGGGCGACCACCACGCGTACAGCTTTGTTTCCAGCCTGGGCCGGGTGTTCCGCCGGCCGTGGGCGACCGCGCTGACCATCGGCGTGATGGCGGTGGCGCTGGCGCTGCCGCTGGGCCTGTGGCTGGTGCTGGACAACGTGTCGCGGCTGTCGGGCAGCGTGCAGCAGTCGCGCGAGATCGGCGTGTTCCTGCAGCAGGACATCGCGGTGGCCGAGGCCGAAACCCTGGCCACGACCCTGCGCGGGCGCGAGGACGTGGCCTCGGTGGAGCTGCGCACGCCCGAACAGGGCCTGGCCGAGCTGCGCGAGCGCGGCGGCCTGGGCGAGGCGATCGACGCGGTGGGCGACAACCCGCTGCCCACGCTGCTGGTGGTGGTGCCCGAAGGCGACGAGATCACGCTGGCCGAAGCCCTGCGCGCGCTGCCGCAGGCGGAGCTGGTGCAGCACGACGCCGAATGGCGCCAGCGCCTGGACGACTGGCTCGAATTCGGCGGCCGGGTGGTGCTGGTGCTGGGCGCGCTGCTCGGCCTGGGCGCGCTGCTGGTGGTGGGCAACACGGTGCGCCTGGACATCCAGGCCCGGCGCGAGGAGATCGGCGTGCTGCAGCTGCTGGGCGCCACCGACGGCTTCATCCGCCGTCCGTTCCTGTACCTGGGCGCGTGGTACGGCCTGGCCGCCGGCGCGCTGGCGCTGGGCGTGCTCACCGTTGTCGGCCTGGCGCTGCGCGCGCCGGTGGCCGAGCTGGCCGCCAGCTACGGCAGCGGCTTCGCCCTGCATGGCTTCTCGCCCCTGCACGTACTGGTGGTGCTGGTGGGCTCGGGCGCGCTGGGCTGGGTCGGTGCCAGCGTGGTGACCGGCCACTTCCTGCGCCAGACCCGCCCCACCGACACCTGAGCCGATGAACGACTCCGACCCCTACAGCCTGCGCCACGTGGCCAGCGATTCGCCGCGGATCATGGTGGTGGACGGCTCGCGCCTGGTGCGGCGGCTGATCGGCGACGTGCTGCGCGCCGAGCTGGCCAACGTGGCGGTGGTGGAGTGCGCGGGCCTGGCCGAGGCGCAGGCGGCGCTGGAGGCGGCGCCGGTGGATCTGGTGACCACCTCGCTGGTGCTGCCCGACGGCGACGGCATGCAGCTGGCCCGTGGGGTGCGCGAGGCGGCCGGGCAGCGCTACGTGCCGGTGATCGTGGTCTCCGCCGAGGCCCAGTCGCACCTGGAGACGCGCCGCTTCACCGAGGACGTCACCGACTATTTCGACAAGGCGCAGGGGCACGAGGCGCTGGCCGCCTTCATCCGCGGCTACGTGATGCCCGAGCCGATCCCCGGCGCCCGGGTGCTGTACGTGGAGGACAGCCGCACCGTGGCGGTGGCCACCCGGCGCTGGCTGCAGGCGCGGCAGATGCAGGTCACCCACGTGCTCAGCGCCGAAGAGGGCCTGGCCTACCTGCGCGAGCACGCCGATACCGACGACGCGCCGGGCACCGACCTGCTGCTGACCGACGTGTACCTGAAGGGCGAGATGAGCGGCCGCGACCTGCTGCAGGCGGTGCGCGAGGAGCTGGGCTACGGCAAGCGCCGGCTGCCGGTGCTGGTGATGACCGGCGACGACAACCGCATCAACCAGATGGGCCTGCTGCGCGAGGGTGCCAACGACCTGGTGCTCAAGCCGATCGAGGAGCGTCTGCTGGTGACCAAGGCGCTGTTCCAGCTGCGCCTGTCGCGGATCTGATGGCCGAGGCCGACCGCATCCGGCTCGAGCCGTCGTGGAAGGCCCGCGTGGGCGACTACCTGCTGCGGCCGGAGATGCGCGAACTGTCGGCGTTCCTGCGCGAGCGCAAGGCGGCCGGGGCGCGGATCTTCCCGCCCGCGCGCCACATCTTCGCCGCCTTCGATGCCACCCCGTTCGAGGCGGTGAAGGTGGTGATCCTGGGCCAGGATCCGTACCACGGGCCGGGGCAGGCGCACGGGCTG
Organism: Luteimonas dalianensis; assembly: GCF_049339425.1. Taxonomy (NCBI): domain Bacteria; kingdom Pseudomonadati; phylum Pseudomonadota; class Gammaproteobacteria; order Lysobacterales; family Lysobacteraceae; genus Luteimonas; species Luteimonas dalianensis. The sequence goes on from NZ_JBMPPO010000007.1 coordinate 27,576, forward strand.
TGCTTCTCGGTGCAGCCGGGCGTGCCGGTGCCGCCGTCGCTGCAGAACATGTACAAGGAGATCGAGCGCGACCTGGGCATCGCCCGTCCCGACCACGGCTACCTGATGCCGTGGGCCGAACGCGGGGTGCTGCTGCTCAACGCGGTGCTCACCGTCGAGCAGGGCCGCGCCGGTGCCCACCAGGGCAAGGGCTGGGAAGGCTTCACCGACCACGTGGTGGAGGTGCTCGACCGCGAGCGCGAGGGCCTGGTGTTCATGCTCTGGGGCAGCTACGCGCAGAAGAAGGGCAGGATCGTGGATGCCCGCCGGCACAAGGTGTTGCGGACCACCCACCCTTCGCCGCTGTCGGCGCATCGCGGCTTCCTGGGCAGCGGCCACTTTTCCGCTGCCAACGAATACCTGGAGCGGCGCGGCGGAGCGCCGGTGGACTGGTCGCTGCCGCCGCGCGCTGAACTGGACGCCTGAGCGGCCAGCCCCGGGCTCAGAACCAGAAGCGCACGCCTGCGACCACCCGGGTGTCGCGCAGGTGGCCGCCGTGGTCGCGGGCGATGTCGGCGGTATTGCCCAGGGCGCGCTCGTGGACCAGTCCGATGTAAGGCGCGAAGCGCCGGGTGATTTCGTAGCGCAGGCGCAGTCCGGCTTCCAGCTTGCCCAGTCCCGAACCGATGCCATGCTCCGGCTCGTTCTTCAGCGAGGCGGTGACTTCCACCAGCGGCTGCAGGATCAGCCGGTTGGTCAGCAGCATGTCGTACTCGGCTTCGAACTTGACCTGGGCCTGACCACCATCGGTGACATAGGCCATGGCCGAGACTTCGAACATGTACGGGGCCAGCCCCTGAACACCGACTGCGCCCCAGGTGCGCGAGTCGGGCTGGAAGTCGTGCTTCACGCCGGCTACGACATCCCACCACGCCCTGACCGCGCGGCTGTACAGCGCCTCCACGTTGGCCGAGCCGGTGCGGCCGCCGCTGCGCTCGCCGCTGGTCTTGACCAGTAGCCGGTTGATGTCGCCACCGACCCACAGGTTGCCCGACCAGGCCTGGCCGGTGCCGGGGTCGGCGTCCCAGGCTTCCAGGCGATTGAAGCGTGCGCGCCAGTGGATGGCCGACCCGTGGCCATGGCCACCGTGCAGGACCGGAAAGGCGGCGGCGCGATCGGCCTCGGTGAGTTCCGGGATCGGTTCACGCGGCTCCAGCAGGCCGGGCGGCTGGGCCGGGCGCGGGGTGCAATGCCCCATCGCCGCGTGCTCGGGCGGGCAGTCCGGATCCTCCTCCACCGGCATGACGCAGTGGCCCATGGCCGCGTGTTCCGGCGTACAGCCGGCATCGTGCCCGTGGCCGTGATGGGCGTCGTGGTCGTGGGCCGGGGGCGTGTCGTCGTCCTCGGGCATGACGCAATGGCCCATGGCGGCATGTTCCGGGGTGCAGTCGGCATCGTGTCCATGGTCGTGACGGGTGTCGTGCTCGTGTGCCGGAGGCGTGTCATCGTCCTCGGGCATGACGCAATGGCCCATCGCAGCGTGTTCCGGAGTGCAGCCGGCGTCATGCTGGCCATGTCCACCATGATGCTGCGCCCAGGCGGGAGCGCCGGCTGCGGCCAGCAGGACGAGGGAGAGCAGGGTCGTCTTCATGCCGCCTCCTCCACGCGCACTTCGCGCATCATGCCGCCGTCCATGTGGTAGAGCAGGTGGCAGTGGTAGGCCCAGCGGCCGAGTGCGTCGGCGCGCACGCGGTAGCTGCGTTTGGAGCCGGGCGGCATGTCCACCGTGTGCTTGCGTACCTTGAACGCGCCGTGCTCGTCCTCCACGTCGCTCCACATGCCGTGCAGGTGGATGGGGTGCTGCATCATGGTGTCGTTGACCAGGATGATGCGCACGCGCTCGCCGTAGTTAAGCCGCAGCGGCTCGGAGCTGGCGAAGGGGATGCCGTCGAACGACCAGGAGAACTTCTCCATGTGGCCGGTCAGGTGCAGTTCGATGTCGCGACCCGGATCGCGGCCGTCCGGATCCTCGAACAGGCTGTTGAGGTCGGCATAGGTCAGGGTGTGGCGGCCGTTGTCGCGCAGGCCGATGCCCGGATCGTCCAGGCGATGGGTCGGGGTCATGGTCTGCATGTCCACCAGCGGGTTGTTGGTTTCGCTGGCAGGGTGCGCCTGCATGTCGGCACCGCCGTGCCCGTGGTGGCCACCGTGGCCCGCGTGGGCATCGTGCCCGCCATGATCGCCATGTCCGCCGTGGCCCATGTCGTCCATCGTCAGCAGCGGACGCGGATCGACCGCGGGGATTGGTGCTTCCAGCCCCGCCTGCACCGCCAGGGTGCCGCGCGCATAGCCGGTGCGGCCCATGTCCTGGGCGAAGATGGTGAAGGCGTCCTGGCCGCTTGGCTCGACGATCACGTCGAAGGTCTCCGCCACGCCCATGCGGAACTCGTCCACCGTCACCGGATGGATGTACTGGCCGTCGGCGGCGACCACGGTCATCTTCAAGCCCGGGATGCGGATGTCGAAGTAGGTCATGTTGGCGGCGTTGATGAAGCGCAGCAGGACCTTCTCGCCGGGGCGGAACTGCCCGGTCCAGTTGCTGGCCGGGTTCGCGCCGTTCATCAGGTAGGTATAGGTGTTGGCGTTGACGTCGGACAGGTCGGTCGGCGTCATCCGCATCTGCCCCCAGGACCGGCGGTCGGCGCGGGTGGCGCGCCAGCCATCGCGGCGCACGTCGCGGAAGAAATCGCCGATCGTGGGCATGTAGTAGTTGTCGTAATGGGAGTTCTTCTTCAGCCGCCGGAACAGCGCGTCCGGGGTCAGGTCGGTCCAGTCCGACAGCAGCACCACGTGCTCGCGGTCCCAGTGGTAGGGCGGCGGCTCGATCGGGTCGATGATCATCGGCCCGTACAGGCCGGCCTGCTCCTGGTGCAGCGAATGGCTGTGGTACCAGTAGGTGCCCGACTGCCTGAGCTGGAAGCGGTACAGGTACGACTCGCCCGGATAGATGCCGTCGAAGCTCATGCCCGGCACCCCGTCCATGTTCGCCGGCAGCAGGATGCCGTGCCAGTGGATCGAGGTCTGGGTATGCCCGGGCAGGTGGTTGGAGACGCGGATGGTGACCGTGTCGCCCTCGCGCCAGCGCAGCAGCGGGGCAGGCAGGCTGTTGTTGACGGTGATCGCCGGGCGGGTGCGGCCGGTGAAATTGACCGTGCTCGCGCCGACGCCGAGCTGCAGGTCGGTGGCGGTCAGCACGCCGCCCGGGCTGGCATGGCCGGAGCCGGCGGCGTGGGCCGGGTTGCGCAGCAGGCCGGTGGAAAGCGCCACGCCGCCCAGGGCCAGGCCCTGCACGAACATGCGACGCGACGGGGACACCGGCATCTGCGCCGGTGGGCTGTGTCGTCTGGAAGTCATCTGGTTGTCCTCGCTGCGGCGCCTGTGCGGCGACCGCTTTCGATCATTGGTTCGGAGCGCGCATGCCCTGCAAGGCACACGTTGCGTCGTCCGCCAGTGGCGGAGGCTCAGGCGATCGGGGGACGGATCGGTGGGGACGACGGGGTGGCAGGCGGCGCCGATGCGGCTTCGGGCAGCAGCATGCTCGAGATGGCCGGGGCCGGGAACTGTGCCTGGGCGCCGAACACCGCATTGCACGAGTGCAGGCAAAGTGTCAGGCACAGCTTCAGGCAGGTCTCGTCGCCGTGCATGTCGTGGCCTTCATGGCCGGAGCTCTCGGTGTCCTGGCTGGCATGTTCGCCATGGCAATCATCCTCCCCGGCAACCGGGTCAACCACGGCAGCGCCTGCCTGCGTTTGCACTGTCCCCATGTCCATGCCCGCCGCCATGCGGACCTGCGCCATCAGCGATCCCGTGCCGCCAAGCAGCAGGGTGAGGGACAGCAGCAGGAGCAGGAGTCGGTTGGCCACGAAACGGGGCGTGCGGATGGCGCGCCGGGACTGCGGGCGGGGAGTGCGAGCATAGCGCAAGGTCGCTGTTCCCGCCGGACCAGATACAATGGGCTGGCTCCAGGGTTCAAATAAAATCAATGGGTTGCGTTAATCATGTTCCATGAATGGAACGGAAAAGGAACTTTTCACCGGCTTAGCAGTCACATATGGACACTGCTAAAATGATGCCCATGACACAGACCATGACCTCCCACGCCCTGGTTTCCAACAGCCTCCCGGTGCCGAGCCCGATCGGCTCGCTCGATGCGTACATCGGCGCCGTCTACCAGATCCCGGTGCTCTCGGCCGAGGACGAGCAGGCGCTCGCCCACCGCTACCGTGACCAGGAAGACCTGGACGCGGCCCAGGAGCTGGTGCATTCGCACCTGCGCTTCGTGGTTCACGTGGCCCGCGGCTACATGGGCTACGGCCTGCCGCTGGGCGACCTGGTGCAGGAAGGCAACATCGGCCTGATGAAGGCCGTCAAGCGCTTCGACCCCGCGGTCGGCGTGCGCCTGGTCTCGTTCGCGGTGCACTGGATCCGCGCCGAGATGCACGAGTACATCCTCAAGAACTGGCGCATCGTGAAGGTCGCCACCACCAAGGCCCAGCGCAAGCTGTTCTTCAACCTGCGCAAGAGCAAGAAGCGCCTGGGCTGGCTGAACGCCGAAGAGGTGAGCACGGTGGCGCGCGAGCTCAACGTGCCCGAGCGCGAGGTGCTGGAGATGGAGTCGCGCCTGTCCGGCCGCGACATCGGCTTCGACGCGCCGGTGGACGATGACAGCGAGCGGATCCCGCCGGCCCCGGAGGCCTATCTCGTCTCCGAGGAGGGCGACCCGGCCGTGGCCTACGAGCGCGAGGATCGCAGGGATCACCGCCTGGAGCTGCTGCGCGAGGGCCTGGCCGAACTGGACGATCGCTCGCGCGACATCATCCAGCGCCGCTGGCTCAACCCGGACAGCAAGGACACGCTGCAGGAACTGGCCGACGAGTACGGCGTGTCCGCCGAGCGCATCCGCCAGGTGGAAGCCAACGCGCTGAAGAAGATGCGCGGCCTGATCGCCGCCTGACCCGCGGCACCCGGCAACACCCGAACGGCCCGGCATCCCCGGGCCGTTTGCATTCTGCAGGCCGCCGGCGCCCCGGCGCGGCGCAGCTACCAGTTGAACAGGACGAGGCTGATGGCCATCGTCGCCATGCCCACCACCAGGCCGTACACGGTCTCGTGGCCCTTGGCGTAGCGCTTGGCCGCGGGCAGCAGTTCGTCCAGGGCCAGGAACACCATCACCCCGGCGATGATCCCGAAGACCGCGCCGAACAGGGCGTTGGACATGAACGGCCCCAGCAGCGTGTAGCCCACCAGCGCGCCCAGCGGCTCGGCCATGCCCGACAGCATGCACGCGGCGAAGGCATAGCCCTTGTTGCCGGTGGCGTAGTACACCGGCACCGCGATGGCGATGCCTTCGGGGATGTTGTGGATGGCGATGGCGAACGCCAGCGCCAGGCCCAGGTTGGGATCGGCCAGGGTGGCGAAGAACGTCGCCAGGCCCTCGGGCAGGTTGTGCGCGGTGATCGCCGCGGCGGTCAGCAGCCCGACCCGCTTGATGTACTCGCGGTTGTGCTCGCGGAAGAACGGATCGTCGGTTTCCAGCCGCTGGTGCGGGTTGGGGATCAGCCGGTCGATGGCGCCGATCAGCAGCACGCCGGCCAGGAAGGCGAAGGTGCCATAGGCGAAGCCGCGCTCGCCGAAATCGGCCGCGAACGCGTCCACCGACTTGCCCAGGATGTCGGTCAGCGAGACGTACACCATCGCGCCGCCGGCGAACGCCAGGCCGAAGGCGAGCATGCGCGCGTTGGGCGTCCTGGTGGTGAACACCAGCAGCCCGCCCAGGCCGGTGGCCAGGCCCGCCGCGGTGGTGACCGCGAGGGCGAACAGGACGCTGCTGGTGAATAGTTCGGACATGCCGTGGCCAGGTCAGGGGGCACCGGCCGCGAGCCGACGATGACCGCTCCGGCCACAGGGGCATGCTACCCAAACCGGCCGCCACGGTGCCATCCACCGGGCCGGGCGTCGCCCGCTTGCAGGCAAGGCAGTCAGGCCAGGCGCCCGGCCAGCATCTCTTCGAGCTTGCGCTGGTCGGCCGCAAAGCGGCGGATGCCGTCGGCGAGCTTGTCGGTGGCCATGGCGTCTTCGTTGTGCTGCCAGCGGAAGTCCGCTTCGCCCATGACCGCCGGCGCCTGGGCGCGCTGGCCGTCGTCGACCAGCCCGCGTTCGACCGCGGCGTCCGCGGACTCCAGCTCGCCCAGCAGTTCGGGCGAGATCGTCAGCCGGTCGCAGCCGGCCAGCGCCAGCACCTGGCCGGTGTTGCGGAAGCTGGCGCCCATCACCACGGTGTCGTAGCCGTGGCGCTTGTACCAGTTCCAGATCCGGGTGACCGACTGCACGCCGGGGTCGTCCTGCGGCGTGGCCGGCCTGTCGGCGCCATTGGCCAGGTGCCAGTCGAGGATCCGGCCGACGAAGGGCGAGATCAGGAACACCCCGGCCTCGGCGCAGGCCAGCGCCTGGGCGAAGGAGAACAGCAGGGTCAGGTTGCAGTGGATGCCCTCGCGCTCCAGCAGCTCGGCGGCGCGGATGCCTTCCCAGGTGGAGGCGATCTTGATCAGCAGGCGGTCGGTGCCGATGCCGGCCTCGCCGTACAGCTCCACCAGCCGCCGGGCCTTGGCCACCGTGGCCTCGGTGTCGAAGCTCAGGCGCGCGTCGACCTCGGTGGAGACGCGGCCCGGGATGAGCTTGAGGATCTCGCCGCCGATCGCCACCGCCAGCCGGTCGCCGGCGTCGGCCACGCGCGCTTCGCCCGTGCCCGATGCCGCGCCCACGGCCGCGTCGATGTGGCCGGCATAGGCCGCCATGGAGGCGGCCTTGAGCAGCAGCGACGGGTTGGTGGTGGCGTCCTGCGGCCGGAACCGGCCGATGGCCTCGATGTCGCCGGTGTCGGCGACCACGGTGGACAGCGTGCGCAGCTGTTCGAGCTGGGTGGGCATTCGGCAAGTGTCCGGCAGCGGGGAGAGCCGGGATTGTGGCATGGGCCAACCCGCCGCTCTACGGAAACGGTGATCGGTTAGGCTTTGCGGCAACGCAACCGGAGCCCCCACGCATGGCCGACACCGAACTGCGCATCGCGCTGCTGATCGACGCCGACAACGCGCCGGCCAGCAGGATCGAGCCGATCCTCACCGAGCTTGCCCGCCACGGCGTGGCCAACGTGCGCCGCGCCTATGGCAACTGGAAGAGCCCGCACCTGAAGGGCTGGGAGGAGTGCCTGCACACCTACGCCATCCAGCCGGTGCAGCAGTTTGCCTATACCAGCCGCAAGAACGCCTCGGACATGGCGATGGTGATCGACGCCATGGATCTGCTCTACACCGGCAACCTGGACGGCTTCGCGATCGTCTCCAGCGACGCCGACTTCACCCCGCTGGTGATGCGGCTGCGCAACCAGAACATGCGCGTGTTCGGCTTCGGCGAGGAGAAGACGCCCAAGCCGTTCGTCAACGCATGCTCGACCTTCCTGTACCTGGAGAAGCTGGACGCCGGCGACGAGGACGGACAGCAGGCGGCCTCCAGGCCCAAGTCCAGCTCCGAGCTGCAGCGCGACACCAAGCTGATCCAGCTGCTGCGCAACGCGGTCGCGGCCACGTCGGACGATTCGGGCTGGGCGCACCTGGGCGTGGTCGGCAGCCACATTCGCAACCACACCTCGTTCGACGAGCGCAATTACGGCTACCGCAACCTGAGCGCGCTGTTCGAGGCCACCGGGCTGTTCGAGCTGCGCCGCGAGGGCCAGTTGGTCGAGATCCGCGAGGCACCCAAGGCCAAGCCGCGCAAGCGCGCCCGCAAGAAGGCCGCCGGCTGACAGGCGGTCAGTAGAGGTCGATCGGGTCGACGTCGAGCGACCAGCGCACCCTGCGTGATTCGGGCAGGGCGTGCAGGGCCGGCACCAGTTCGCCGAGCGCGCCGTGCAGGGGCGCGCGGCGCGGCGCACTCAGCAGCAGCTGGGCGCGGTAGTGGCCGGCGCGGCGGGACATCGGCGCCGGCATCGGGCCGCTGGCTTCGACTTCGGCGGCGGCGGGGTTCACGCCTTGCAGCTGCTTCTGCCAGCCGGCGAGCGCCTGTTTTGCCGCGTGCAGGAAGGCCATGGGCGGGTCGGCCAGCTTCGCCTCCGCGCGCAGCATCGCCAGGTGGGCGAAGGGCGGGAAGCCGGCCGCCTCGCGCTGCTCCAGCTCGGCTTCGGCAAAGGCGTGGTAGCCGCCGTTGATCAGCGTGGCCAGCAGCGGGTGGTCGGGATGATGGGTCTGCAGCAGCACCTCGCCGGCGCGCTCGGCGCGGCCGGCCCGGCCGGCCACCTGGATCAGCAGCTGGGCGAGTTTTTCAGAGGCCCGGAAGTCGGCCGAGAACAGGCCCTCGTCGATGCCCACCACCGCCACCAGGGTCAGCCCGGCCAGGTCGTGGCCCTTGGCCAGCATCTGGGTGCCGACCAGCACGCCGGCCTGCTCGCCCAGTTCGGCGAACAGTTTTTCCAGCGCGTCACGCCGGCGGGTGCTGCCGCGGTCGATGCGCAGCACCGGGTAGTCGCCAAAGCGCGCCGCCAGCAGTTCCTCCAGCCGCTCGGTGCCGATGCCCTGCGGCTGCAGCCCGAGGCTGGCGCAGTCCGGGCACGCCATCGGCGCGGGCCGGCGGTGGCCGCAGTGGTGGCACTGCAGGCGCCGGCCCTGGGCGTGCACGGTCATCGGGCTGGCCTGCTCGGGGCTTGAGCAGCGCGGACACGACGCGCTCCAGCCGCAGTCGTGGCACAGCAGCACCGGCGCGTAGCCGCGGCGGTTGCGGAACACCAGCACCTGTCCGCCGGCGGCCAGCGCGCGCTCCACCGCTTCGAGCATCTCGCGCGAGAGCCCGGCCTCCAGCGGCCGCTTGCGCACGTCCAGCACCCGCACCTGCGGCGGCCGCCCGCTGCCCGCGCGCCGGCCCAGGCGCAGGTGCACGTAGCGGCCGCTGCGGGCGTTGTGCAGGGTTTCCAGCGAGGGCGTGGCGCTGCCCAGCACCACCGGCACGCCCAGCGCCCGGGCCCGCACCAGGGCGAAATCGCGGGCGTGGTAGCGGAAGCCGTCCTGCTGCTTGTAGCTGCCGTCGTGCTCCTCGTCGATCACGATCAGCCCGGCGTCCGGCAGCGGGGTGAACACCGCCGAGCGCGTGCCCACCACCACCCCCGCCTCGCCGCGCAGCGCCGCGGCCCAGGTGCGCGCGCGTTCGCCGTCGCCCAGGCCGGAATGGGACACGTGCACCGGCACGCCCAGGCGCGCGCGGAAGCGCTCCAGCAGCTGCGGGGTCAGGCCGATCTCGGGCACCAGCACCAGCGCCTGGCGCCCGCGCGCCAGGCAGTGGGCGATCGCGTGCAGGTAGACCTCGGTCTTGCCGCTGCCGGTGACGCCGTCCAGCAGCAGCGGCACGAAGCCGCCGGCGGCGGCGTGGATGGCTTCGATCGCCTCGGCCTGGTCGGGATTGGGCTCGGGGCCGGGGCGGGGTTCGGGCGCCAGCTGCGAGGCCGGCAGGGCGATCTGTTCGGCCAGGCCGCGGCCGGCCAGGCTGCGCGCGGCCGCGCGCCAGCCGGGGAGCAGGCCGTCCAGCGCCGCTTCGTGGCGCACGCCGCCGGCCAGCAGCGTGGCCAGGCTGCGCGGGCGGCCCTCGCGCATTCCGGGCAGGGCGGTGGCGCCGGCTTCGGTCAGGCGCCAGGCCGGCTCGCGGGTGTCGGGCAGCGGCTCGCCGCGGCGCAGGGCGGCGGGCAGGGCGGTGGCCAGCACCTCGCCGGGCGGGGCGTGGGTGTAGCGGGCCAGCCAGCGCGTGGACTCGAGCAGTTCGCCGGCCAGCAGCGGGGCCTCGTCGATCCAGGCCAGCGCCTGGCGCAGCCCGGCGTCGTCCACGTCCGCCGGCCCGCAGCCGGCCACGATGCCTACCGCTTCGCGCTGGCCGAACGGCACCCGGATCCGCCGCCCGATGTCGGCGGCCGAGGCGCCCGTGCCCGGCGGTGGGCGGTAGTCGAACAGGCGCGGCAGCGGCACCGGCAGGGCGATGCGGAGCACGGTTTCGGGGCTGGCTGGCATGGCCGCAAGTCTAGGGCTTTCCGCCCGCCGGGAAGGCCGGCGGCGGAAGGAGCCAGTTGCGGCCCAAACCTGTGCGACGCGGCACATTTCGCCCGCAAGCTACGGGGATCAAAGGGAATTTGCCCTTATCCACACAACATGTGGATAACTCTGTGCATGGCAGCGGGGCGAGAGCCGTTTTGACCTTCACACATGCCGTCTTGCTGAACTTGGCGAAAAAAGCGCCAAACGTGTTTTTTCCTTTCGGGTCAGTCACTTGTCCGTGAAACACTGGCGTAACATCGCGTGAAGGCCGCGTTGCCGGCTGTCATGTGACGCTCCAGTGACCGCTGTGCACAACCATTTTCGCGCCGTATCGCGGCGGATCAGCTGCGGCACGTTTGTCAAGCGGTTCGTGCACCCGTGCCAGTGGCTATGATGCCCGGGCCGATGATGTCCTCTCGATGCCCACGCACCCTGTGAACGACCCCGCCCCGGCCCTGAGCGCATTCCTGCGCGGGGTGGAGCGGCGCGGGCGGGTGTTCGCGCACCTGCAGGCCGGTGACGCCGCGGCCGGGACGGCGGCTTTGGCCGAGGCCATGGCCTCGTTCCGCACGGTCGCCCCGCGTACCCCGTTCGGCGAGTGGCCGCGGCGCTTCTGGGCGATCCTGCTGGCCGCCCCGCAGCTGCGCGGACACCTGGAGGATCCGCGCTGGCCGGAGGGGTTCGAAGTGCTCGGCCGGATCGGGCGCGGCCCGCGCGCGGCGCTGCTGCTGCGGCTGGTGGCGCACATTTCCGAGGCCGACGCGGCCGCGGTGCTGGGTGTCGGCCGCCCCGCCTACCGCATGGCCCTGCGGCGCGCGCTGCCGCGGCGCGCGGACGGCAGCGCCGACGCCGAGGCCTGGCAACAGCTGGGCGACGCCGCCCGCCAGGAAGTCCGCGACCTGGCGCCGGAGACGCTGTCCGAACTGGCGCAGCTGCGCGAGGCCGCGCTGCAGGGCACGCAGTGGAAGCCGCAGCCGCCGCCCGGGCCGGCGGCGGCCGAGCAGCCGGCCCGGCCGCGCTGGCTGTGGCCGGCCACCGCGCTGGTGGCGCTGGCGACCGTGGCCGCGCTGTGGGCGACCACGCGGTTTGCCGCGCCCGCGGGCGTGGCCGGCAGCGGGCCGGACGGCATCCTCAGCGAGCAGCTGCCGGCGGCGCCGGCCGCCGCCGACGGCTGGGACGAAGACCTGGCCCTGCTCACCCATCCCGACTTCGAGCTGCTGGCCGTCGACGCGGCGGACGCCGCGATGCGCGAGCCGGCGTTCCACGCCTGGCTGGTGCACCGGCTTGAGATCCCCGGATCCGGGGAAGCCGCATCCGGCGACGACGCCGCTGCTCCCGCGCAGGTTCCGGTGATGCCGCCGGAGCTGCAGGAGCACGCCGCGGCGCTGCCGCCCGAGGAGGCCAACCGGATGGCCCTGCGCCACGGCCGGATGCAGGCGATGGCGGCCGAGGAAGTGGCCGCGCTGCGCCGCGACGCCGAACAGTGGGCGGCGCTGGACGTGGCCGCCCAGCGCGCACGGCGCGACGCCTGGCAGACCTGGAACCGGCTGCCCGCCGACGCCCGCGCGCGCATGCGCCAGGCGGCCGCCGCCTGGATGGAGCTGCCCGACGAGGAGCAGCAGTCGCTGTCGCAGGCGTTTGCACAGCTGGACGAGCTGGAACGCAACGGCTGGCGGCTGGGGCCGGATCTGGGCGCGGACTGGCCGGATCTGCACCCGCTGTTCGCGCTGGTGCCCGCCGGGCAGCAGGAGGAGTTGCTGGCGGTGCTGATGTCGATGGACGCGGTGGAGCGGGCCGACCTGGCCGTCATCGCCCAGCGCACCCCGCCCGGCGAGCGCGACGCCCTGCGCGACGCGCTGCTGGGCACGCCGGCGGAGAACCGCGCCGCGTGGCTGCGCGGCCTCGTCGACTAAGATAGCGGCCCCGCCGCGACCCGGCGCCAGCGCCCGGCAGCCGACCGGCGCGGCCGCAGTCGCCGCACGCCTTTCCCCCATGCATGCAATCACCCGTCCCGCGCCCGGCTTCGGCCGCGAGCTGCGCACTACCGCCGTGCTGGCCGGCCCGCTGGTGGCCGGCCACGTCGCCACCGGCATGATCGGGCTGGTGGACGGCCTGATCGCCGGCCGCCACGGCACCGGCACCCTGGCCGCGGTGTCGGTGGGCACGGCGCTGTTCTGGCTGCCGATCATGATCCCGATGGGCACCCTGATGGCGCTGCCGCCTACGGTCTCGCAGCTCGATGGCGCCGGCCGGCGCGGCGAGATCGGCGCGGTGTTCCGCCAGGCGATGTGGCTGGCGGCGCTGCTGGGCGCGCTGATGTTCGCCCTGCTCACGGCGGCCGTGCACCTGCTGGAGCCGATGGGGATCGCGGCGGAGATCCGCCCGGGCGCGGCCGATTTCCTGCGCGGCATCCGCTGGGGCGTGCCGGCGCTGACCCTGTACTACTGCATGCGCTACCTCAGCGACGGCCTGCACTGGACGCTGCCGACAATGGTGTTCGGATTCGGCGGCCTGCTGCTGCTGGTGCCGGCCGGCTACGCGCTCACCTTCGGCGCGTTCGGGTTCGCCGAGCGCGGCGCGGGCGGGCTGGGGCTGGCCTCGGCGCTGGTGCTGTGGGCGCAGGCCATCGGGTTCTTCGTCTACCTGTGGCGCTCTCCCAGGTTCGCGCCGCTGCGGCTGTTCGAGCGCTTCGATGCGCCCGACCCGCGCCGGATCGGCGAGCTGCTGCGGGTGGGCCTGCCGATCGGGGTGACGGTGGCGATGGAGGGTGGCCTGTTCGTGGCCACCGCGCTGCTGATCGGGCGGCTGGGCCAGCTGGAAGCGGCCGCGCACCAGATCGCGGTCAACATCTCCTCGCTGTGCTTCATGATCCCCTTCGGCGTGGCCGAGGCGACCACGGTGCGGGTGGGGCACGCCTACGGCGGCGGCTTGGGCCGCGCGGGCGTGCGCCGGGCGGCGCTGGCCGGCCTGGTGCTGGTGCTGGCCACCCAGGTCACCAGCGCGGGCGTGCTGCTGACCGGCAGCCAGCTGCTGGCCGGGCTGTACACCAGTGACGCGGCGGTGGTGGGGCTGGGCGCCTCGCTGCTGCTGCTGGCGGCGGTGTACCAGATCCCCGACGGCATCCAGGTGATTTCAGCCGGCGCGCTGCGCGGGCTCAAGGACACCCGGGTGCCGATGCTGCTGGCGGCGATTTCCTACTGGGCCGTGGGCATGGCGCTGGGCGCGTGGCTGGGCCTGGGGCTGGGCTGGGGCCCGCGCGGGATGTGGATCGGGCTGATCGCCGGGCTGTCGACGGCCGCGGTGCTGCTGGGCAGCCGCTTCCTGTGGCGCAGCGCCCGGGTAGGCCCGACGGCCGGGTGACGTCCGGCGCATGTGGGCGCGGCGGGCGCGGGATAAACTGTGATCCATTTCCGACGTATGCAGGAAGCTGCGACATGAACGAACCTCGCCGCCGCGGGCCGATCGCGCGGGTGCTGGTGGGCATCTGGGATGCCATGAACTTCACCCGCCGGCTGATCTTCAACCTGATCTTCTTCGCCCTGCTGCTGTTCGTGCTGGCCCTGCTGGCGACTGGCGACAGGACCAAGCCGCTGCTGGACCGCACCACGCTGGTGATCGCGCCGCAGGGCCGGATCGTGGAGCAGTACAGCATCGACCCGGTCTCGCGCGCGCTCTCGCGCATGAGCGGGGACAGCAGCAACGTGCAGGTGCAGCTGCGCGACATCCTGCGCGCGATCGAGGCTGCCAGGGATGACGCGCGCATCGAGCGCGTGTACCTCAACCTGGACGGCCTGCAGGGCACCGGCACCGCCACCCTGCGCGAGGTGGCCCGCGCGCTGGCCGGCCTGCGGGAATCGGGCAAGCAGGTGGTGGCCTTCAGCCACGCCTATAGCCAGGGCAACTACCTGCTGGCGGCGCAGGCGGACGAGGTCTATACCGATCCGATGTCCGGCGGGGTGATGCTGGAGGGCTTCGCCAGCTACGGGCCGTACTTCGGTGAAGCGCTGCAGGAAAAGCTGAGCGTCGACGTGCACGTGTTCAAGGTCGGCGAGTTCAAGTCGGCGGTGGAGCCGTACACCCTCAACGCCGCCTCGCCGGAGGCCAAGCAGGCCGACCTGTACTGGCTCAGCGACCTGTGGCAGCGCCACGTGGCCGACATCGCCGCCGCGCGCGGGCTGAGCGCCGGCCAGGTCGAGGCCGGCATCGACGGCATGGCCGACGGCGTTGCGGCGCTGGGCGGCGATTTCGCCCGCTACGCCGAGCAGCAGGGCCTGGTGGACGGGCTGATGACCCGCGGCCAGGTGGAAGACCTGCTCACCGAGCGCGGCGTGGCCGACGAGGATGCGCCGGGCGGCTTCCGCTCGGTCTCGATGGATGCCTACCTGGCCCACGTCGACCGCGACCTGGTGCCCAACCCGCGCCAGCCACAGGTGGCGGTGGTGGTGGCCGAGGGCGCGATCATGGACGGCGAGCAGGCGCCGGGCGGCGTGGGCGGCGAGTCCACCTCGGCGCTGCTGCGCGAGGCGCTGGAGGACGATGACGTCAGGTCGGTGGTGCTGCGGGTCAACTCGCCCGGCGGCTCGGCGTTCGCGTCCGAGCAGATCAACCGCGAGGTGCAGGCGCTGCGCGCGGCCGGCAAGCCGGTGGTGGTGTCGATGGGCCACCTGGCCGCTTCGGGCGGCTACTGGATCAGCATGAACGCCGACGTGATCTACGCCGACCCGTCGACCATCACCGGCTCGATCGGCGTGTTCGGCATGGTGCCCAACTTCACCCGCGCCCTGGATCGGATCGGCATCCACACCGACGGCGTGGGCACCACCCACCTGGCCGGCGCGTTCGACCCGACCCGGCCGATGGAGCCCGACGTGGGCCGGCTGGTGCAGGCCAGCGTGGAGAAGATCTACTCCGACTTCGTGGGCAAGGTGGCCGAGGGCCGCGGCAGCACGCCGCAGGCCATCGACCAGATCGCCCGCGGGCGGGTCTGGAGCGGGGCGCAGGCGCACGACCGCGGGCTGGTGGACGAGCTTGGCGGCCTGGGCGAGGCGCTGGCCGATGCCGCCCGCCGCGCGGAGCTGGAGGAGGGCGGCTACCGGGTGCGCTACGTGGAGAAGGAACCGTCGGCGTTCGCCCAGTTCCTGGAAGGCATGTCGCAGAGCCGCGTCGGCGCGGCGCTGCTGGGCGGCGAGGGCGCGCTGGCGCGGGCGCTGGTGGTCAAGGCGGTGCCGGAGATGGAGCGGCACCTGCAGGTGTTCGAGAGCGCGCTGGAGAACGACCGCGGCGCGCCGGTCAGCACCATGGCCTACTGCTTCTGCGCGATCCGCTGAGACCTGGCGCGGCCGCCGCTACCGGGGCGGCCGCGTAGTTCACTGCGAGGCGTGTTCGACCTGGGCGCGCTGTGCTTCGGCGGCGTGCTCCAGCGTGTCTTCGACCGCCCGCGCCTTGTCGATCGGCGCCTGGATCGCATCGTGCAGCCGGGTTGCCTGCGGCTCGGGCGGCTCGTCGATCGGCGGGGTTTCCGGCGGCGGCGAGCAGGCCGCCGCGGCGATGGCGATGATGCCCGCGGCCAGCGGCCGCGCTGTGGTCATGGACATGGTCGGCTCCTTCGTGGGCCCGGGGTTATCCTACGCCCACTGCAATGACGGGGCGGTATCGAATGGATCCCCAGCGCTGGCGCCTGGACGGGCAGCTCGCACTTGTCACCGGCGGCAGCGCCGGCATCGGCCGCGCGATCGCGCGCGAGCTGCTGGGCTTCGGCGCCGACGTGGTGATCGCCGCCCGCGACGGAGACGCGCTGGAAGTCGCCCGCGAGGAGCTGCTGGAGGAATTCCCCGACGGCGACGTGCGCGCGCTGATCGCCGACGTCGCCGACGACGAGCAGCGGCGCGAGATCCTGGACTGGGTGGAGGACCAGGGCCGCGGCCTCAACATCCTGGTCAACAACGCCGGCGGCAACCTGTCGCGCGGCGCCACCGAGTACGCCGAGGACGAGTGGCGGGAGATCTTCGAGGTCAACCTGTTCAGCGCCTTCGAGCTGTCGCGCTACGCGTTCCCGCTGCTCACCGCGCATCCGGGCTCGTGCATCGTCAACGTGGGCAGCGTGTCGGGCCTGACCCACGTGCGCACCGGCGCGCCGTACGGCATGAGCAAGGCCGGGCTGCACCAGATGACCCGCAACCTGGCGGCGGAGTGGGGCGGGGAGGGCGTGCGGGTGAACGCGGTGGCGCCGTGGTACATCCGCACCCGCCGCACCTCGGGCGCGCTGGCCGATCCCGATTACCTTGATGAAGTGCTGCTGCGCACGCCGATGGGCCGCGTCGGCGAGCCGGAGGAGGTGGCCGCGGCGGTCGCGTTCCTGTGCCTGCCGGCCGCCGCCTACATCACCGGCGAGTGCATCGCGGTGGACGGCGGCTTTTTGCGCTACGGCTTCTAGGTCGCGGGACGGAACACCAGCACCGGCACGCTGGAGCGGGTCAGCACCTGCTGGGTCACGCTGCCCAGCAGCAGGGCGTTGACGCCGCGGCGGCCGTGCGAGGCCATTGCCACCAGGTCGCAGCCGGACTCCTTGACCGCGTCGATGATCGCCTGGTCGGGATGCTCGCTGCCCACCAGCTTCACCTGCGCCTGCACGCCCAGTTCCGCGGCGCGCTCCTTCGCGGCCTTCAGGATCGTGCTTGCGGCCTCGCGGGCGAATTTCTCGTACTGCTCGCGGGTCTCGCCCAGGTGTTCCTCGGAGGCGGTGAACAGGTAGAACGGTTCCACCACGGTGAGGATGGTGACCCTGGCGCCGAGGGTCTTTGCCAGGGCCAGGCCGCGCTCCAGGGCGTCGCTGGACAGCGGCGAGCCGTCGGTGGGAAGCAGCAGGTGGGTGTACATGCTCAGGCCTCCCCGCGGATCACCAGCACCGGGACGCTGGAGTGGGTGAGGACTTTCTGGGTCACGCTGCCGACCAGCAGGCCGCTGACGCCGCGGCGGCCGTGCGAGGCCATCACGATCAGGTCGCAGCCGCCCTGGGTGGCTGCGTCGATGATCTGGCGGTAGGGCTGGCTGCCCGTCACCACCGTGGTCGAGGCCTGTACGCCCATTGCCGCGGCCTGGTCGGCTGCGGCCTGCAGCGCCCGGTCGGCGGCCTCGCGCGAGCTCTTCTCGAAGCTTTCGCGCACGTCGGCCAGCAGTTCGGAGGAGGCGTTGAAGGCGCGCAGGGGCTCGAGCACGATGATCATGCTGACCTTTGCACCCAGCTGTTTGGCAAGGGCCAGGCCCTGGTCGATCGCACGGGCGGACAGCGGTGAGCCGTCGGTGGGCAGCAGCAGGTGTTTGAACATGGGCGGATCCTGTGGCCTGGGCCGGGGCCCGACAGGGTACGCCAGCCGGCGGCCGGGCGCATCGTGTACGCCGGGGAAGACCTCAGTCCGGATCGGCGCCGCAGGTGCTGGCGGCGTGGATGGCGGCCAGCTCCTCGTAGGCGGCGCGCAGCGATTCGGCCTCGCGGCCGGAGCCGGCGAACTTCCAGCGGAACTCGGCCTCGCGTACGCGCGTGTCCCAGGCCCGGCACAGCCTGTCCGCGGGCACCGGCTCGCATTCGTCGTGAACCCGCTCGCAGGCCTGGCCGGCGCCGATCCCGGGCACGCCGCCGATGCCGACGGTCTGCAGCGGTCGGCACCGTGACGGCGGGTCGTCGTTGTCGTGCAGGTAGCGCTGGCCGTCGTAGCGCACGCACTGGAACAGCGGCGGTGGCGGGGTGCGTTCCTGCGCCTCGGCCTCTTCTTCAGCGGAAACGACGGATCCGGCGCTCAGCACCGGCAGCTCCTGCGGCGCCAGCACGCGCCCTTCCACGTACGGCGGCTGCAGGGTGACCGGCGGCGGCGGGTCGACCATGCGGATGCGCTGCGGCTGGCCCTCGGGGCACGGCGTGCCGGTGCGCACGGTGACCATGCCGTCCGCCTCGGTGCACTCGTAGACCCTGACCGGTTCGGCGTGCAGCGCCGGCACGGCGGCGGCGAGCAGCAGCGCCGGCAGGAGCGTCGGCAGGATCCGCCTGGCGGTCATCGGATGTCGCAGTCCTCGTTGAGGCGCGCGGTGATGTCGCGCTCCTCTTCGCGCAGCACCGCGCGTTCACTCGGCTGGGCGTTGAACATGCGCCGGCGGATCTCGGTGCGGCGGTCGTTGAGCACGCTGCAGGCCCGGGCCTGCGGCAGGCGGTGGCATTCGTCGCGGATGATGCCGGCGTCGTAGCCCCAGCCGTAGCCCCTGCGGTGGCCGGGTCGGCCGGGCCGGGTTGGCGGCGGCGCCGTCCGGGCCTGCGACGGGGTGGTCAGGCCCGGGCCGGGCGAGGTGCTCATGCCCGGCGAGGCGATGCCGGCGGCGCGCCGGTCGGCGCCGCGCGGGCCCGGCGGCACGCCAGGGCCGGGCCCGGCCCACAGGCCGCTGTCCCAGTTCCAGACCGGGGCCGGCCGCGGATTGCCGTCGCCGCTGTCGCTGGTGTAGCGCTCGCCGTCCGGGGTGATGCACTCGAACATCGGCCGCGGCGGGCTGCGCACCACCACGTCGACCGCCGGCGGCTCCGGAGCCGCCGCGGGGGCCGGCGCTGCGCCCGCATCCGTCCGCGGCGCGGGATCCCGGGGCCTGGCCATGGTGCGGACCTGCTGCTGCTCCTCGTCCGCGCAGGGGAAGTCCTGCAGCGCCAGCCGGCCCTGCGCGTCGGTGCAGCGGTAGATGGTCACGTCGTCCTGCGCCGGCGCCGGCGTCGCGGCGGTACCCAGCAGCAGGAGCAGCGGCAGGAACATGCGCATGAATCGATCATGCCGTCCCCCGGCCGCGGGCGAAAGCACGGCCGGCTGAAACCCGGCCGCTGTTCAGGTTGCGTCCAGCGCCGATGCAGCTTCGCGCGCGGCCAGCAGCCGTCGGGCGATGGCCGCGGCGGCGTCGCGGCCTTCCTGCACCGCCGTCACCACCAGGTCGGCGCCGCGGACCAGGTCGCCGCCGGCGAACAGCTTCGGATGCGCGGTCTGGTAGGGCAGCCGGCCCTCGCCGCCGACCTGGATCCGGCCGCCGGCGGCCGATTCGACCCCGTGCGCGGCCAGCCAGTCCGGCGCCTGCGGCGAGAAGCCGAAGGCGATGATCACCACGTCGGCGGGAACCTCCGACTCGCTGCCTTGCACCGGCTCCGGCCGCCGTCGGCCGTTGCCGTCGGCCGGGCCCAGGCGGGTGGCGACCATGCGCACCGCGGCCGCGCCGCCGTTGCCGTCGCCAAGGATCGCCAGCGGCTGGCGGTTGAACTCGAACCGCACCCCTTCCTCGCGCGCGTTGGCCACCTCGCGCGCCGAGCCGGGCATGTTGGCCTCGTCGCGGCGGTAGGCGCAGGTGACCTCCGCCGCGCCCAGCCGCACCGCGGATCGCACGCAGTCCATGCCGGTGTCGCCGCCGCCCAGCACCACCACCCGGCGGCCCCTGAGGTCGGGCAGCGCCAGGGTGTCCTCCCAGCCCGCGATCGGCCGGCCGGCCGGATCGCCGCCGGTGACGATGCGGCCGTTCTGGACCAGGAACGGCAGCGCCGGCAGCACCCGGTCCAGCTCCTGGCCGGGCAGGCCGCCGTCGGTGTAGCGGTAGGCGCCCAGGCCCAGGAACACCGCGTCGTATCCTTCCAGCAGCGCGTCCAGCGGGACGTCGCGGCCGACTTCCACCCCCAGCCGGAACTCCACGCCCATGCCCTCGAGCACCTCGCGCCGGGTCTGGATCACCGATTTTTCGAGCTTGAAGGCGGGGATGCCGAACTGCAGCAGCCCGCCGATCTGCTCGTAGCGGTCGAACACGGTGGCCCCGATCCCGCGCCGGACCAGCCGGTCGGCGCAGGCCAGCCCGGCCGGCCCGGCGCCGACCACGGCCACGCGCTTGCCGGTATCGGCCACCCGCGACAGGTCCGGGCGCCAGCCCTGGGCGAAGGCGGTATCGACGATGTATTTCTCCACCGCGCCGATGGTGACCGCGCCGAAGCCGTCGTCCAGGGTGCACACGCCCTCGCACAGCCGGTCCTGCGGACAGACCCGGCCGCACATCTCCGGCAGCGGGTTGGTTTCGTGGCACAGTGCCGCCGCCTCCAGGATGCGCCCCTCCTCCACCAGCTGCAGCCAGCGCGGGATGTGGTTGTGCACCGGGCAGCCGGCCTGGCAGTAGGGGTTGCCGCAGTCCAGGCAGCGACCGGCCTGGTGCGCGGCCGCGTCCTGGTCGAAGCGGCCGTACAGCTCGTTCCAGTCGCCGGCCGTGCGCAGTTCCAGCGGAATCCGCCGCGGCATCTCGCGCGGCAGGTCCAAAAACTGGAAGACCTGCTTCCTGCTCACGCCGCGCGCCTCATGTCTTCGGCCAGCGCCTCGATGCTCGCGGCCTTGGGCTTGACCAGCCAGAACTTGCCGAGGAAGTCGCGCGATTCGTCGAGGATGCGCGCGCTCCAGGCGCTGCCGGTCAGGCGCGCGTGCCTGGCCAGCAGGCTGCCAAGGTGCTGGCGGTGGTTGTCCATGCTCTCGGCGGTGATGTGCAGGATGTCGATCAGCTCGTGGTTGTAGCGGTCGACGAAGTCGCGCTCCAGGTCCAGCACGTACGCCAGGCCGCCGGTGAAGCCGGCGCCGAAGTTCAGGCCGGTGCGGCCCAGCACCACCACGGTGCCGCCGGTCATGTACTCGCAGCAGTGGTCGCCCGCGCCCTCGACCACCGCCACCGCGCCGGAGTTGCGCACCGCGAAGCGCTCGCCGGCGCGGCCGGCGGCGTACAGCTCGCCGCCGGTGGCCCCGTACAGGCAGGTGTTGCCGAGGATCGGCGTGAAACGCGGCTCGAACGTGCTGCCCGGCGGCGGGCGCAGCACCAGCCGGCCGCCTGCCATGCCCTTGCCCACGTAGTCGTTGGCCTCGCCGGTCAGCCGCAGGTAAAGGCCGCCGGCGTTGAAGGCGCCGAAGCTCTGCCCGGCGCTGCCGGCGAGGTCGACCCGGATCGGTGCGCCGGCCATGCCGGTATTGCCGTGGCGACGCGCGATCGCGCCCGACAGCCGCGCACCGATGGCGCGGTCGACGTTGCCGATCGGGTAATCGAAGCTGCCGCCGGTGGCACGTTCGATGGCATCGGCCAGGTCCGTATCCAGGCGCGCCGCCAGCCCCGCCGGCGGCGGTTGCGGCGCGGGTTTCCCGCCGTAGCGCGCAGGCAGCGCCGGGTCGGTCTCCAGCAGCCCGCCCAGGTCGATGCACACGTCCTCGCGCGGCGCGGCGTGGACCTGTTCGAGCAGGTCGGTGCGGCCGATGACCTCGTCCAGCGAACGGGCGCCGAGCAGGGCGAGCCATTCGCGCACGTCCTGCGCCACGTTGCGGAAGAAGGCTTCCACCCGTTCGGGCAGGCCCTTGAAGTGGTCCGCGCGCAGTCGCTCGTCCTGGGTGGCGATGCCGGTGGCGCAGTTGTTGAGGTGGCAGATGCGCAGGTAGCGGCAGCCGAGCGCGATCATCGGCGCGGTCCCGAACCCGAAGCTGTCGGCGCCCAGCAGCGCGGCCTTGACCACGTCCAGCCCGGACTTCAGGCCGCCGTCGGCCTGCAGCAGCACGCGCTCGCGCAGCCCGTTGGCCTGCAGCGCCTGGCGGGTCTCGGCCAGGCCCAGCTCCCAGGGCACGCCGGCGTAGCGGATCGATCCCAGCGGGCTGGCGCCGGTGCCGCCGTCGTGGCCGGACAGCGTGATCAGGTCGGCGCCGGCCTTGACCACGCCGGCGGCGATCGTGCCCACCCCGGCGTGGCTGACCAGCTTCACCGAGACCAGCGCCCGGGGGTTGACCTGGCGCAAATCGAAGATGAGCTGAGCCAGGTCCTCGATCGAATAGATGTCGTGGTGCGGCGGCGGCGAGATCAGGCCGATCCCGGGCTTGGCGTAGCGCAGCCGTGCGATCAGCGGATCGACCTTGGAACCGGGAAGCTGGCCGCCCTCGCCGGGCTTGGCGCCCTGGGCGATCTTGATCTGCAGCACCTCGGCGCTGACCAGGTACCCGGGGGTGACGCCGAAGCGGCCCGAGGCGATCTGCTTGATCCTGCTGCGCCGGTCGGTGCCGTGGCGGGCCGGGTCCTCGCCGCCCTCGCCGGAGTTGCTGCGCCCGCCCAGCCGGTTCATGGCGATCGCCAGCGCCTCGTGGGCCTCGGGCGAAAGCGCGCCCAGGCTCATCGCCGCCGAGTCGAAGCGGCGCACGATCGCCTCCACCGGCTCCACCTCCTCCAGCGGCAGCGGCGCGTCGGCCGTGCGCAGGCGCAGCAGGTCGCGCAGCGCCGCCGGCGGGCGCTCGTCCACCAGCGCCGAGTAGCGCCGCCATTCCTCGCGGTCGTCGCTGTTGACAGCGCGCTGCAGGGCGTTGACCACGTCCGGGTTGTACTGGTGGTATTCGCCGCCGGGGATCCAGCGCATCAGGCCGCCGGGCTCGGGCAGGGCGTTGTCGTCCCAGCCCAGCGCGGACAGCGCGCGCGCGTCGGCCTCCAGGCGGGCGAAGCCGGCGCCGCCGATGCGTGAGCGCGCGCCGGAAAAGCACAGTTCCACCACCTCGTCGCGCAGGCCGACGATCTCGAACAGCAGCGCGCCGCGGTAGCTGGCGATCGAGCAGATGCCCATCTTCGAGAGGATCTTGAGCAGGCCCTTCTTGACCCCGCGCCGGTAGCTGCGGCCGATCTGCAGCGGCTCGCTGCTGGCGCGCCGGCCGAGGATGCCGCGCCGGCCCAGTGCGTGCAGGGTCTGGTAGGCCAGGTAGGGGTAGACCGCGGTGGCGCCGCAGCCGAGCAGGCAGGCGAAGTGGTGCGGGTCGCGCGCGGTGCCGGTCTCCACGACCAGGTTGACCTCGCAGCGCAGCCCGCTGCGGACCAGGTGCTGGTGGACCGCGCCGGTGGCCAGCAGCGCGTGCGCGGCCGCGGCGCCGCGGCGCGGCCGGCGGTCGCTGAGGATCAGCAGCTCGATGCCCTCGCGCGCGGCGGCCTCGGCCTCGGCGCGGATCCGCAGCAGCGCCTCGCGCAGCGACTGGCCGGGGTCGAAGTACAGGTCGATGTAGCGGTAGCTTTCGGCGAACCGCGGCAGGGCCAGAAGCTGGTTGAGCTTGCGCTGCGAGAGCACCGGCGAGTTGAGCAGTACGTGGTCGACGTTGCCGGCGCGGTCTTCGAAGATGTTGCCCTCGCGGCCGATCTGCGTGGCCAGCGACATCACGCAGTCCTCGCGCAGCGGGTCGATCGGCGGGTTGGTGACCTGGGCGAAGGCCTGGCGGAAGCAGTCGTACAGTGGTCGTATCCGCTGGCTGATCGCCGCCATCGGCACGTCGTCGCCCATCGAGCCGGTGCCTTCCTGCTCGGTCTCGGCCAGCGGCCGCAGCACCGCCTCCTGCTCCTCGCGCGAAAGCTGGAACAGCTTCTGGAAGCCGAGCAGGGTGTCGGGCGAGAACGGCGCGTCGGCCAGGGCCGGGTCGATCAGCTCGGTGTGCAGGTAGGTCATGCCGCGCTTGAGCCACTGCTTGTACGGCGCGCGGGCGCGGTTGAGGGCGTCGATGGCGTCATTGTCGAGCAGGGCGCCTTCGGCCAGGTCGACCGCGATCATCTCGCCCGGGCCGAGCTTGCCCTTGGACTGGACCCGTTCGGCCGGCAGGTCCCAGACCCCGGCCTCGGAGGCGACCAGGAATACGCCGTCCTTCGACAGCGTCCAGCGCGCCGGGCGCAGGCCGTTGCGGTCCAGGGTGCAGGCGGCATGGCGGCCGTCGCACATCACCACCCCCGCCGGGCCGTCCCACGGTTCGGAGTTGAGCGCGTGGTACTCGTAGAACGCCGCCAGGTCCGGGTCCTTGTACTCCAGCGACTGGGTGGCCGGCGGCATCAGGATCCTGACGGCCCGGGGCAGGTCCATGCCGCCCAGCAGCAGCCATTCCAGCGCGTTGTCCAGGGTCTGCGAATCCGAGCCGTGCATGCCGACGGGCTGCTCGAACGCGGACACGTCCAGCAACGGCGAGCGCCACACCGCGCGCCGCGCCAGCGCCCAGTGGCGGTTGCCCTGGATGCTGTTGATCTCGCCGTTGTGGGCCAGGCGCCGGAACGGGTGCGCCAGCGCCCAGCGCGGCAGGGTGTTGGTGGAGAAGCGCTGGTGGAACACCACCGCGCTGGCGGCCAGCTCCGGGCGGGCCAGGTCGGGGAAAAGCTGCGGCAGGCGATCGGGCAGGACCATGCCCTTGTAGCCCAGCAGGCGTGCGGACAGGTTGACCACGTAGAAGTCGTCCACGTCGCCCAGCGCCTGCTCGCAGCGGCGCCGGGCCAGGTACAGGTCGCGTTCGAAGGCGTCGTCATCGGGACCGTCGCTTTCAACCATCACCTGTTCGATGAGCGGCATGGTCTCCAGTGCCTGCGGGCCGCAGGCGGCGGGGTCCAGCGGAACCCGGCGCCAGCCGGCGACCCGCGCGCCGGCGGCCTCAAGCGCTTCGGCCAGCGCGTCCCGGCAGCGCCGGGCGACGTCCGGATCCCGTGGCAGGAACACCATGCCCGCCGCGCAGGTGCCCGGATGCAGGTCGATCCCGGCCTCGCCGGCGATCCGGCGCACGAAGTCACCCGCGCCGCACAGCATCACCCCGCAGCCGTCGCCGCTCAGGCCGTCGGCATTGACCCCGCCGCGGTGGCCCATGCGCGCCAGCGCCCGCAGCGCAATGCCGGGCAGGGCGCGATCCGCGCTGCCGTCGACCCGGGCAACCAGCCCGAAGCCGCAGTTGTCGCGTTCGGAGCCGGGGTCGTAAAGGCTCCGCTGCGGGGATATGCGCATCGTGTCGCCGTGGTCGTGGAGGGGCCGCGGGTACCGCGGACGACTTCGAATAGACCACAAATTGTGCAGTGCGGCAATTCGCCGGGCGCGGCAAATTCCGTTGCAAAAGAAACTGTTGCCGCGGCCCGGTTGCCGCGTGGCTCAGCGCAGCACGGTTCCGGCAAGGGCGTCGCGGATTGCGGTCGGCTGCTCCAGGGCGCCGGTTTCCCCGGCCAGCACCGCGTCCACCCTGTCACGGAGTACCGGTTCCAGCCCGGCCAGGTCGCGTGGCGGTGGGGCGCCGGTGACGTTGGCGCTGGTCGATACCAGGGCGCCGCCGAAGGCGTTGCACAGGGCGATCACGGGCGCATGCGCGCTGACCCGTACCGCCACTCCCGGGTGCACGCCGCGGATCCAGGCGGGCGTCGCGGGGGTCGCGGGCACGATCCAGGTATGCGGGCCGGGCCAACTGGCATGCACCGCGTCGCGGCACTTGCCGGGAAGCGCGCTCCAGTCCGCGTAAGGATCGAGCTGGTGGACCGACGCCGCGACCAGGATCAGGCCCTGGTCGACGCTGCGGCGCTTGAGCGCGAGCAGCTTCATGGTGGCGGCTTCGTCGAGTGGATCGCAGCCCAGGCCCCAGACGCCCTCGGTGGGATAGGCGACCACGCCGCCGGCGCGGATGGCCGCGGCGGCGGCGGCGGCATTGACGGGCGGGCGGATGGTCATTTCTGCGGACCGCGATGCCAGGCGGCGGTCAGAACGGTGCGTCGTCGGCGTCCGCCTTCTTCACCACGCGCTTCCTGCCGGGCACGACCCTGGCCGGGGTGACCAGGGACTTCGCGTCCTCAAGGTCGCCGGAAAGCGGACGGGCGCTCTTTTTGCTTGCTGCCTTCTTCGTGGCCTTCTTCGCGGTTTTTTTCGCGGTCTTCTTCGCAGCCTTCTTCGCGGCTTTCTTCGTCGCCTTCTTCGCGACCTTCTTCGCCGCCTTCTTGCCGAATCCGCGCCGCGCCGGCTTGCCGGTTTCCTCCAGCAGCTTCGTCACCTCTTCCAGGGTCAGCGAGGCCGGTTCGCGGTCCTTCGGGATCTTGCCGTTGAGCCTGCCGTCGGAGATGTACGGCCCGTAGCGGCCGTTGAGGACCTGGATGTCGCTGCCTTCGAACTCCTTGATGATACGGTTGCGGATGATCTCTTCCTTCTCCTCGATCAGCTCGACGGCGCGATCGAAGGTGACGGTGTGCGGATCGTCCTCCTTCTTCAGCGAGGCATAGGTGCTGCCGCGCTTGGCGAACGGGCCGAAGCGGCCGATGCCCACGCTGACCTCCTCGCCCTTGTCCTCGCCCAGGATGCGCGGCATCAGGAACAGCTCCAGCGCCTCCTCCAGGGTGATGGTGTGCATCGACTGGCCCGGGCGCAGGGAGGCGAACTTCGGCTTCTCCTCGGCGTCCTCGGCGGTGCTGCCGATCGCCGCGTACGGCCCGTAGCGGCCGAGCCTGACGCTCACCGGCTTGCCGGTCTTCGGGTCGGTGCCCAGCTCGCGCGCGCCGGTCGCCTGGCTGCGGTCGACCGATTCGATCTTGTCGTCCACCAGCTCCTTGAACGGGCCCCAGAACTGCTCCATCAGCGGCACCCAGTCCTGCTCGCCGCGGCTGACCGCGTCCAGCTCGTCCTCGAGCTTTGCGGTGAAGTCGTAGTCGACGTAGCGGGTGAAGTGGCTGGACAGGAACTTGGACACCGCGCGGCCGACGTCGGTCGGGCGGAAGCGGCGGCTCTCCAGCTCCACGTACTTGCGGTACTGCAGGGTCTGGATGATCGAGGCGTAGGTGGACGGGCGGCCGATGCCGTATTCCTCCAGCGCCTTGACCAGCGAGGCTTCCGAGTAGCGCGGCGGCGGCTCGGTGAAGTGCTGGTTGGCATTCACGCGATCCAGCGGCACCTTGTCGCCGGTCTTCATCAGCGGCAGCTTGCGGCCCTCGTCGTCGTCATCGGCGCCCTTGGTGTCCTTGCCTTCCTCGTACACCGCCAGGAAGCCCGGGAACACCACCGTGGTGCCGCTGGCGCGGAAGCTGTGCTCGCTGCCCGCGGCCAGATCCACCGACACCGTGTTGAGCGTGGCCGGCACCATCTGGCAGGCCACGGCGCGCTTCCAGATCAGCTCGTACAGGCGGCGGCCGTCGTCGTCCAGGAACCGCGCCACCTGGGCCGGGGTGCGCAGCGCGGAGCTGGGGCGGATGGCCTCGTGGGCCTCCTGCGCGTTCTTGGACTTGGTCTTGTAGAAGTTGGGCTTGTCCGGCACCGAGGCGGTGCCGAAGTCGCGCGCGATCACGTCGCGGATCTCGTCCAGCGCCTCGCCCGACAGGCTCACCGAGTCGGTACGCATGTAGGTGATCAGGCCGACCGTGCCCTCCTCGCCGATCGCCACGCCCTCGTACAGCTTCTGCGCAACGCGCATGGTGCGGCTGGTGGTGAAGCCGAGCTTGCGCGAGGCTTCCTGCTGCAGGGTCGAGGTGGTGAACGGCGGCGCCGGGCGGCGCTTGCGCTCCTTGCTGGTGACGTCGGTGACGTGCAGCGTGCCGTTGGCGGCGGACACGATGCGCTGGCGCGCGGCCTCGGCGGTCTCGCCGTCGGTGATGGTGAACTGCTCGAACTTCTCCCCGTCCAGCTTGTTCAGCCGGGCGCTGAAGGGCTGCGAGGGGTGCGCGCACTCGGCGGCGATGGACCAGTATTCGCGGGCGACGAAGGCCTCGATCTCCTCCTCGCGCTCGACGATCATGCGCAGCGCCGGCGACTGCACCCGCCCGGCGGACAGGCCGCGCTGGACCTTGCGCCACAGCACCGGGGAGAGGTTGAAGCCGACCAGGTAGTCCAGCGCCCGGCGTGCCTGCTGGGCGTCGACCATGGGCTCGGCGATCTGGCGCGGATTGGCCATCGCCTCCTTGATCGCCCGCGGGGTGATCTCGGTGAACACCACCCGGTGCAGGTCCTTGTCCTCCAGCAGGCCGCGCTCGCGCAGGATCTCCACGATGTGCCAGCTGATGGCCTCGCCCTCGCGGTCCGGGTCGGTGGCCAGGTAGATGCCCTCGGCCTTCTTCGCCGCCTTGGCGATCGCCTCCACGTGCTTCTCGTTCTTGTCGATCAGGTCGTAGCGCATCCGGAAGCCGTGCTCCGGATCGACCGCGCCCTCCTTGGGGATCAGGTCGCGGACGTGGCCATACGAGGCCAGAACCTGGAAGTCCTTGCCCAGGTACTTGTTGATCGTCTTGGCCTTGGCGGGTGACTCGACGATGAGGAGGTTCTTGGCCATCGATATCCGGTAGCAGGGGTGGGCGGCAGGGCCGCGCACCGGAGCGGGAAAGGGTGCGGCCGCCCGGTGGCGGCGCTGCATTCAGCTTGCCGGTATAGCAGGAATCACGCCTTGGCAGGCGCTGTCAAGCCGGCGAGGGCTGGGCATTATGTTGCAACTGGCGGGGCTTTGCCCGCCGGGCAGGCGTCCAAGGGTGCCACGGGCGGCGTGGACGCCGCGTTCAGTGCACCGGTTCGGGCTCGTCGGCGAAGATCTGGGTTTCCATCCAGGCGTAGGCGGCCTCGCTGCCGGGTTGGTTGAACAACACCATCAGCACCACCCACTTCAGGTCGTCCAGATCGACGTCGTCCTGGTCCAGGGCCATCGCGCGGTCGAGCACCAGCTCGCGCTGGTCGGCGTCCAGCACCCCGTGCTGCTCCAGGAACATGAGGAAGCCGCGGCCCTCGTTGTCCAGCTTGTCCAGTTCCGGCCCGGCGTAGATCCGCACCGGGCCGCCCGGACGCGGCGTGGCCGGGCCGGGACGCTGCTCGGCCAGGGCGTCGAGCCACTCGAACGCCTTGTTGATCTCGGTCGGGCTGAATCCGGCCTGCAGCAGCCCGGCCTGGAGCGAATCACGGTCGCGGAGCAGATCCGCCTCGTCGCTGAAGTAGTGCTCGAACAGGAAGAGCAGGACATCCAGGATGCTTTCTTTCATTACCTCTGCCTGCGTCTGCGACGCCTGGTTCAGGATCTGCGGCAGTAGCGGCCGTGTTCGGCCACCACCCGCCCCTCAAGCTCCATGGCCGGGAGCATGGAGGAGAGCCGGGCCGCCGTCAATCCGGTGCGTTCAGCCAGCAAATCCATATCTGTTGGGTCGTGGCCGATCGCTTCCCACAATTTCTTGTAGTCGGGGTCGGCCGGCTCGAAAGCGCCGCCGGTGCTGTCCGGGGCGCCTTCGCCCCCGTGGATGGGGGCGCCCAGGCGGCTGCGCAAGGCCGCGCCCAGGTGGCCGGCCAGCGGTGCCAGCGCCTGGACGACCTCGTCGGGCGATTCCACCAGCGCCGCGCCGCTGCGGATCAGGCGGTTGCAGCCGCGGGCCTTGGGGTTGTGGATCGAGCCGGGGATGGCGAACACTTCGCGCCCGGCGTCGGCGGCCAGGCGGGCGGTGATCAGCGCGCCCGAGCGCATCGCCGCCTCCGCCACCAGGGTGCCCAGCGCGAGCCCGGCCACGATGCGGTTGCGGGCGGGAAACTGCCAGGCGCGCGCGGGAGTGCCCGGCGGATACTCGCTGACCACGGCGCCGGCTCGCGCGATCCGCTCGCACAGCGCGCGGTTGCGGGCCGGGTAGGCGCGATCGATGCCGCAGCCGAGCACCGCCACCGTCAGCCCACCGGCGTCCAGCGCGGCCTGGTGCGCGGCCGCGTCGATGCCCGCCGCCAGGCCGCTCACGACCGACAGCCCGGAGCGGGCGAAGGCGCGGCAGAAGGCGGCGGCGTTGTCGCGCCCGCCCGCGCTGGGCGCGCGGCTGCCCACCACCGCCACCGACGGATGCCACGCCAGCGCCGGGTCGCCGGCCACGAACAGCGCCAGCGGCGGGCTGGGCGCGGTACGCAGCAGGGCCGGGTAGTCGGGATCGCCCCAGCCGACCAGGTGGTGGCCCGGCGCGGCCAGCCAGTCCAGGCTGCGGCGGTCGTCCGGCCCGGAGCCCAATGCATGCATCCGGGCGTGATCCAGGCCGCAGGCGCGCCAGTTCGCGGCGCCCGCGGCCAGCGCGGCCGCGGCCGTGCCGTGGGCTTCAAGCAGCCGCCGCCGCGGCTGTGCCGGCCCGCCGGCGGCCAGCAGGCGCAGCAGCGCGGCCTGTTCACCGGGGTCGTCCATCGGGGAGATCGAGGTCATCCCCGGAGGCTAGTGCGCAAACGACGACGGCGCCCTCGGGCGCCGTCGCGTTGGATCGTAGGAAAACGCCGCGCCCTGGCGTCAGTACGGCGCGTCCGGGTGCTTGAGGTGATAGCCCACCCGGGTCGGCTTGATGCTGTCCATCACCAGCGCGTAGGCGACCTTGTCATAGGTGCGGAACACCATCGCGTGGCCGGCGAACTCGTCCGGCAGGCGCACCTTGTTCTCGTAGAACACGGTGTCCTCGTCGCGGTACTCGCCCTTCTCGACCCGATCCACGGTGTTGGTGCCTTCGCGCCAGACCGAGAACACGGTGCCGTTGTCGATGCCCTCGCGCGCGCCGACCGAAATGGCGATCACGTCGCGCGGGCCGCCGCTGGTGAGCATGTCGGCCACTGCCAGCACCCGGGCACGGCCGTAGTCGGTCTGCTGGGCGGGCGGGTGCGGGAAGAACTGCAGATCGTAGGGCTGCGCGTCCACCGGCACCAGGCGGTCGCCGACGCGGACTTCGTAGCCTTCGTCGTCCAGCAGCAGGGTGGAGACCTGGATGCCGCCGACCTCGCCGCGGGTCACGGTGCCCGCGCCCACGCGCATCATTTCGTAGCCGAGCACTTCCTTGCCCTTGTCCGGGAACACAACGTTGGTCCAGAACTGCTGGGTGTCCAGGATCCGGCGGCCGCGGAAGTCCAGGTCATCGGTCTGGAACAGGTCGCAGCACATCCCGGAGCGCGCCACGTGGTGGTAGCGCACCGTCGGGCGCACCACGGTGAAGCGATCGCCCGGATTGGCGGACAGGTGGCGCACGTAGGCGACCTGGCCCTCGACCGAGCGCATCCGGTCTTCTTCCAGCCCGACCACGTACGGCAGGTGCTCGAAGCCGTCGACCACGCGCAGGTCCTTGAGGAAGGCCTCGATGTCCGACAGCGCGATGGCGTTGATCGGCGCCGCCTCCTGGCGCGGCCCGGGAGCGACGCGGGCCTCGGCCACGCGGTCCAGGTAGGCCAGGCTGATGACGTCGCCGGGATAGATCAGGTGCGGGTTCTGGATCTGCGGATTGGCCTGCCAGATCTCGGGCCACAGCCACGGGCGCTCCAGGAAGCGTCCGGCAATGTCCCAGAGGGTGTCGCCGCGTACCACCACGTAGGTGTCGGGATGGTCGCCCCTGACTCCCTGGGCGGCAGCGAACGTCGCGACGGTGAGCAACGACACGGCACAGACCGTGCGAAGCCCTCCTGAAAGGCGCTTAAGGATGCCTGCCATCTACTTGCTCCCCTTGGAGATTTTCCCCTTGCAGCGTTGGCACTATGCCCACAAGGCCCGGACCCGCGCAAGTGCGGCGGGCGTTACAATGGGCACCGACGCCCACGGTTGTGATCCAGGCCCCTCTTTTACGCCCCATGTCAGCACTTCCCATCATCGAATATCCCAATCCGCGCCTGCGCGTGGTCACCGCGCCGGTGGAAACGGGCCGGTTCGCCGATCCCGCCTTCCAGCGCCTGCTCGATGACATGCTGCAGACCATGTACGAGGCCCCGGGCATCGGCCTGGCCGCGCCGCAGGTCGACATCATGGAGCGTTTCCTGGTGGTCGACGTGACCGAGGAGCGCGACCAGCCGCTGGTGATGGTCAACCCGGTGATCCGCGAGCGCTCCGACGAGCTGCGCGCGCACCAGGAGGGCTGCCTGTCGATCCCGGGCGTGTTCGCCGAGGTCACCCGCGCCGACGGCATCGAGGTCGAGGCGCTGGATCGGGAGGGCAACAGCTTCGTGCTGCGCACCGACGGCCTGCTGGCCACCTGCATCCAGCACGAGATCGACCATCTGGACGGCAAGCTGTTCATCGACTACCTGTCGCCGCTCAAGCGTTCGATGGCGCTGCGCAAGCTGGAGAAGGCGCGCAAGCGCGCCTGACCGATGCGGATCGTCTTTGCCGGAACCCCCGGGTTCGCCGTGCCCTCGCTGCGCGCCGCCGCCTCCCGCGGCGAGGTGGTGGCGGTCTACACCCAGCCCGACCGGCCGGCCGGGCGCGGCCGCCAGGTCGCGTTTTCGCCGGTCAAGACCGAGGCGCTGGAGCGAGGGATCGAAGTCCTGCAGCCGGCCACGCTGCGCTCGGCCCAGGCGCAGGAGCAGCTGCGTGCACTGGAACCCGACCTGCTGGTGGTGGTGGCCTACGGCCTGATCCTGCCGCGCGCGGTGCTGGAGATCCCGCGCTTTGGCTGCTGGAACGTGCACGCCTCGCTGCTGCCGCGCTGGCGCGGCGCGGCGCCGATCCAGCGCGCGATCGAGGCCGGCGACCCGGACACCGGCGTGTGCCTGATGTGGATGGCCGAAGGCCTGGATACCGGCCCGGTGCTGCTGTCGCAGTCCACGCCGATCGGCGCGCAGGAGACCGCGGGCGAGCTCCACGACCGCCTGGCGGAGCTGGGCGCGCAGGTGCTCTCGGACGGGCTGGGCCTGCTGCGCGCCGGCATCCGCCCGGTGCCCAGGCCGCAGCCGGAGGAGGGCGTCACCTACGCCCGCAAGCTTGAGAAGAGCGAGGCGAAGCTGGACTGGTCGCAGCCGGCCGGGCAGCTGGCCAACCGCGTGCGCGCCTTCAACCCCTGGCCGGTGGCCGAGGCCGAGCTGGCCGGCGAGCGCGTGCGCATCCACGCCGCCAGCGCGCTGGAACAGGCCCACGAAGCCGCGCCGGGCACGGTGCTGGCAGCGAATCGCGACGGCATCGACGTTGCCTGCGGCGAAGGCGCGCTGCGCCTGCTGCAGGTGCAGCGCCCGGGCGGCAAGGCCATCGCCGCCGCCGACTACCTCAACGCCCGCCGCGACCTGCTCCCGTAGGAGCGCGCATGGCGCGCTCCTACAATGGGCGGATGAAGAATCCGGCCGGAACCGATGCCCGCGTCTCCGCGGCGCGCGTGCTTGATGCGGTGCTGCACCGCGGGCGCTCCCTGCGCGCCGAGCTGGCGGCGATGCTGCCGAAACTGGACGATCCGCGCGACCGCGCGCTGGTCGAGGCGATCTGCTTCGCCGCCCTGCGCAACCGCGCCCGCCATGACGCCGCGCTCAAGGCGTGGATGCAGCGTCCGCTGCCGCCGCGCGAGCGTCCGTTGCGCGCGCTGCTGCACGCCGGTTTCGCCCAGCTTGATCCGCTGCAGCTGCCGGCTCACGCCGCGCTCGCGGCCACGGTGGAGGCGGCCCGGGCGCTGGGCCATCCGCGCCAGGCCGGGCTGGTCAACGCGCTGCTGCGCCGGGCCCAGCGCGAGGGCCTGCCGCCCGCCGATCCCGCGGCGGCGTGGCCGCGCTGGCTGCTGTCCCTGCTGCGCGCCGACTGGCCCGCTGACGTGGATGCGGTCGTGGAGGCCAGCGCCACCCCCGCGCCGATGTGGCTGCGGGTGAACCGGCGCCAGGCCAGCCGCGATGCGTACCTGGAACAGCTGCAGGCGGCCGGTATCGAGGCGACCGCGCCCGAGGGCCTGCCGGACGCCCTGTGCCTTGCGAAAGCGGTGCCGGTGGCCGCGCTGCCCGGATTCGGCGAGGGAGCGGTGTCGGTGCAGGACGGCTCGGCGCAGCTGGTCGCCGATGCGCTGGCGCCGGCCGCCGGCGCGCGCGTGCTCGACGCCTGCGCCGCGCCCGGCGGCAAGGCCGCGCACCTGCTGGAGCGCCACCCGGCGCTGCGCCTGCTGGCGCTGGACGTCGATCCACGGCGCCTGCAGCGCATCGCCCAGACCTTCGAGCGCCTGGGCCTGGCCGGGCAGGCGGCGCTGCAGGCCGCCGATGCCGCCGTTCCCGGCGAGTGGTGGGATGGCGGGCCGTTCGATTCGATCCTGCTCGACGCGCCGTGTTCGGCCACCGGGGTGGTGCGCCGGCAGCCGGATGTGCTGGTGCATCGGCGCGAAGGCGACGTCGCCGCGCTGGTGACGCTGCAGGCGAAGCTGCTGGACGCGCTGTGGCCGATGCTCGCCCCGGGCGGGACGCTGGTCTACGCCACCTGTTCGATCCTGCGCGAGGAGAACGCGCGGCAGGTGGAGGCCTTCCTGGCGCGCACGCCGGATGCCGTGATTGAGCCGCTGGACGCGCGCTTCGGCCGCGTCGACGGCCCGGGCCGGCAGCGCCTGCCGGGCGAAGAAGGCATGGACGGCTTCTTCGTCGCCCGGATGAGGCGCCGCTGAGCGCGGCCGCGGGCATGGCGGCCCATCACGCGCCGACGGGAGCTTCGGAGTAAAAATGCCGGCTGGCACGCCACACGGTTGACCGGATGCGGATCGTCCACGTACTGCTCACCTCGCGCTTTGCCGGCACCGAGCGCCACGTACTGGAGCTCACCGCCGCCCAGGCGGCCGCCGGCCATGAGGTCACCCTGATCCTGCGCCGCAAGGCCGCGGGGCAGCGCAGCAACGCCATCGCCCACCGCGTCGATCCACGGGTGCGGGTGGAGCTGGTTCATGATTTCCTGGCGCGCTGGCCGGCGGTGGCGCATGCGCGGGCCAGGGTGCGGGCGCTGCGGCCGGACATCGCCCACGCCCACCTGGGATCGGCCTCGCGGGTGCTGCAGGGGCTGTCGGGCCTTCCGCGCGTGGCCACCCTGCACATCGATTTCGACCCGGTCTGCCACCGCGGCCTGGACGGGCTGGTGGCGATCGCGCCCTGGCAGCTGGAAGGCATCCCGGAGCCGCTGCGGCGGCACTGCGTGCAGATCGACAACTGGGTGGTGCCGCGCCCGCCCGCGGCGGACGCCCGCGAGCGGATCCGGGCGCAGGCCGGCATCGGCCCCGGCGAGTTCCTGTTCGGAACCGTGGGCCGGATGGAGCCGAGCAAGGGCATGGACGTGCTGCTGGAGGCGTTCGAACGCGCCGCGATCCCCGGCGCGCGGCTGGCGCTGGTGGGCGGCGGGCGCGAGTGGAAGGCGCTGCGGGCGCGCGCTCCGGAACAGGTGCTGATGCCCGGCTTCGTCGAACGCCCGGAGGACTGGCTGGCGGCGTTCGACTGCTTCGTCAGCCCGTCGCGCAGCGAGCCGTTCGGGCTGGTGCTGCTGGAGGCCATGCAGGCCGGGCTGCCGGTGGTGGCCACCGCGACCGGCGGCGCGCGGCACCTGGCGCCGCGGATCGGCAGCGAACTGGTGCCGCCGGATGATGCCGCGGCGCTGGCCGCCGCGCTGGCGGCTGCGGCGGGCACGCCCGGCCTTCGTCGCACTTACCCGCTCGATGATTTGCGGGTGGAAGCGAAGGCGCAGCAGCTCGAAGCGTTCTACGCCGCCACGCGCCGGCGGCTGGAAAAGGCGCGCAGCGCCCGGGGGTCAACCGCGGCTACGGCGTGACCCCGGCCGCCTGCGGGCCTTTTGGTGGCGCGGGCAGGTTCCGCCAGGCGGCGATGACGTCCTGCACGGGAATGTCCGCCACCCGCGCGCGTCCCTCGGGCTCGCCGCCCAGGGCGGTGATGGGCCCGGGGCCGATCGGCCGCCACAGCGAAGGCGGGGCGGCGCCGAACAGCACCACCAGCGGGCAGCCCAGCGCGGCGGCCGCGTGCGCCGGGCCGGTGTCCACCGAGACCATGCCGCGGGCCTGCTCCAGCAGCGCGAACAGGCGCGGGATCGGCAGGTCGTTGGCCAGGTTGCGCACCCGCGGATCGCCGCCGGCGGCCTGGCGGATGTCCTCCAGCACCTCGTGCTCGGCCGGCGAACCGCACAGGATCACCCGCGCTTCGGGCACGTCCTCCAGCACCGCGTGCGCGACCGCGGCCCAGTGTTCGGCCGGCCAGTGCTTGGGGTGGTCGGCGGTCATGCGCTTGCCGCGCTTGTGGGTGCGCTTGTTGCCCGGCTGGAACAGCACCAGCGGCGCTTGCAGATCCTGCTCGCTGCGCCACTGGGCCAGCTGCGTGCGCGAGGCGTCCGGCACCACCAGTCGCGGCAGCCGGAAAGGCGCCGGGTCGACGTCGCGGATCGCGTAGCGGCGGGCGGGGTCGCGCACGCCGAAGGCGAGCCAGCGGTCGGGCCACAGCATCGGCGTGGCCATTTCCTGCGCGGTGCGCTCGACCAGGTCATCGGGATGCACGCCGCCGCGTTCGAGCAGGCGCCGCATCTCCCGGTCGGGGTCGCACAGGTAGACCGGGCCGCGCCCGCGCTGGCGCAGCCAGCGCACCAGCTCCCACTGGCTCGGACAAAACAGGTAGGGGGTCTTGCGGCTGGTGACCAGCTGCAGGTGCCCCAGCCCGGGCACGTGGGCCAGCACCCCGGGCGTCCAGCCGCCGGAG
Organism: Luteimonas dalianensis; assembly: GCF_049339425.1. Classification (NCBI taxonomy): domain Bacteria; kingdom Pseudomonadati; phylum Pseudomonadota; class Gammaproteobacteria; order Lysobacterales; family Lysobacteraceae; genus Luteimonas; species Luteimonas dalianensis. The sequence continues at coordinate 63,867 of NZ_JBMPPO010000007.1, forward strand.
CTGACCACGTCCACCGGGCCGTCGTGGCGCGCCGCCACCAGCCGCATCAGGGTGCTCAGCATCACCATGTCGCCCAGGGCGCCGCAGCGCACCACCAGCGGCGGCGCATGGGAATGATGCGCGCTCACCATCGCAGGGGCCTGCGCGCGACTTCGGGGCCGAGTCTTGCCATCAGTGCACGTGCCTCCTGTTCGTCCACGTAGCGGATCCGCAGCGGTACCGAGACCTGGCGCGCGCCGGCCGTGTCCAGCCACAGCGACGCCATGCCCAGCCACCGATCCAGCGGCCCCTGGCGCAGCTGCAGCGCCTGCAGCTTGCCGATCTCGGCGAAGCGCCAGTGCCGCGACCACCAGCCCTCGCGCACCGCCACCAGCTGATTGTCCACGCAGAAGCCGGCCCGGCGCGCGTGCTGGCGGGCGACGAACACGCTCCACGGGATCCACAGCAGGCCCAGCAGGCCCCAGGCGCCGAAACGCCAGCCCAGCGCCGCGGACAGCACCAGCGCGAACACGGCGCCGCCGATCGACAGCCGCAGCCACGCCAGCCGGTGCAGCCGCTGCCAGCCGGCGGGTGGCCACTGCGCCTGCGGCAGCAGGTGGCGCACCAGGTCGTCGCAGCGCCCGGGCGTGCCGACCGGGGCCAGCTCGGACAGGCCGCGCTCCTCGTTGCCTTCGCCCAGCACCGCGGTGTCCACGTTGAGGCTGCGCCGGCCGAACAGGCGGTGGGTGAAGCTTTCCACCAGCGTCCAGGCCTGGATCCGGCGCCGCGGCACGCTGTTGCGGCGGCGGGTGAACAGGCCGCGGCTGACGGTCAGCCGGCGCCCGTGCTCGGCCAGGCGGAAGCCGTGGTACTGCACCAGCGCCAGCAGCACCGACAGCACCCGCAGCAGCACCAGCGCGATCGCCAGCACCGCCAGCGCGCCCAGCACCGCGCCCACCCAGCCCAGGGCCAGGCTGCCGGCGTAGCCGAACGCCTGCCGGCCGTAGCGGGCCATTGCCTCGGCCAGGCCGCCATCGGGCGAGACCTGCCACGCCAGCGCGAACGCGCCGGCCACCAGCACCATGCCGCGGTTGGATATCAGCCCCAGCCGGATCACTTCGGACGTGGGCAGCGAGAGCAGCAGGTCGCCTTCATCCGCAGGCCCGGCCTGGGCGGCGTCGGGGGCCGCGACCTCGCCGCGGCCGCGGATCAGCCGTTCCAGCGCCAGCGCCTCGTCCAGCCGCAGCACCTGCATGCGCGCCTCGGGCTTGTCGCCGCTGGCCGACTCCAGCCGCACTTCGGCCACGTCGAACAGCCGGTGCAGCAGGGTCTGGTGCACGGCCACGTCGTGGATGCGCGAGAACGGGATCTGGCGCAGGCTGCGCTCCAGCAGGCCGCTGCGGACGAACAGGCTGTCGCTGCCGATCCGGTAGCGCCAGGTGAAGTAGCGCCACACCGCGCCGACCACCAGTGCGGCCACGCCGATGCCGGCCGCGGCCAGCTGCCAGCTGTCCTCGCCGCGCCCGCCCAGCACCACCAGCGCCACCAGCGGCACCAGGAACCGGCCGATGCTCGATACCAGCACGAACAGCCACGACAGCGGGTGCAGGCGGCGCTCGTGGTCGGTGGGCAGATCCACCGCCGCCGCGCCGGCCCCGGTGTCGGCCGGGTCAGGCGTCGTCGTCATCGTGCTCGACCTGGCGGGCGAGGTGGTCGCGCAGGCGTTCGGCGTCATCCGCGTCCAGGCCCGGCACGGCGACCGCGTGCTGGCGGGTGCCGGCGGTGTGCACCAGCAGGGTGGACAGGCCGAACCGGCGTTCGATCGGGCCGCGGCGGATATCCAGGTGCTGCACCCGCGAGGCCGGCACCCGGGTCTCGCTGTGCCACATGCGCCCGCGCCGCAGGGCGAAGCCGTCGGCGTCCAGCAGCCACAGGGTGTAGCGGTATTTGCGCAGGCCCATCCAGGCGCCGATGGCCACCAGCAGCAGCCACAGCGCCGCGCCGGCCGCCAGCAGGGTGGTGCCCGGGCCCAGGACGACCGCGGCCACGACCAGCGCGATCAGCGCCGGCAGGCCGATCCCGAGCGCGCCCGACAGCATGAACAGCGGACGCGCCCGGGCCGGCAGCGGCTGCCAGTCCGGGCCGCTGGCGGGAGCCGGCCGGGCATCGCCCAGGCCCAGGTCGTCGATCTCGATCATGTTCCGGTTCGCTCGTAGGGATTGGGTTGGTTGCTGCCCACCGGGCGCCAGCGCCAGCGCTTGTACGTCCACTGGTACTGCGCCGGGTCGCGCCGGGCGATGCGCTCGACCGCGGCGTTGAGCGCGGTGGTGGCCACCACCGGGTCCGGATCGGTGATGTCGTCCGGCGCGGCCTCCACGTGCAGGGCGAACTCCGGCCCGGCGCCGATCCGCTCGCAGTACGCGAACAGCACCGTGGCCCCGGTGCGCGCCGCCAGGCGTCCGAGCAGGGTCATGGTCAGCGCGTCCATGCCGAAGAACGGCGCGAACTCGCCGTCGCCCACCTTCGGCTGCTGGTCGGGCAGGATCCCGGTGACCCCGCCGGCCTTGAGCAGCTTGAGCAGCTGGCGCACCGCGTTGGGCCCGTCGGCGCGGATCTGGGTCACGCGCTCGGCCGAATCGCCCCGCACCCGGCGCAGGAACGCCTCGCCGACCTTCGACTCCGGCGGCCGGTACAGCACCGAGATCGGCGTGCGCCAGGCCAGCCACTGGTTGAGCAGCTCCCAGTTGCCGTAGTGCGGGGCGGCCACGATCAGGCCCTTGTCCGACGCCAGCGCGGCGTCGAACAGCTCCACTCCGCTGGTGCGCGTGATCAGGGCCAGGTTGTCGCGGTGGGGACGCGTCCAGAAGCGCATGGTCTCCAGGAACTGGCGCGCGGTGGTGCGCAGGATCGCCTGGTGCCACTCCTCGCGCTCGGCCGCCAGCAGCTCGGGGTAGGCGATGGCCAGGTTCACCCGCGCCACGTGGCTCTCGCGCGCGTCCTTGCGCCGCCAGATCCCCGCCAGGCCGTCGCCGATCCGGTTCAGCACCGGCCACGGCAGCCGTCCCAGCGCGGCGGCGGTCAGGTACAGCAGGGCGGAGGCGAAGCGGGCCATCGGCCAAGTCTAGCGGTTACGATCGCACTGCCATGCTTGCCCTCATCCAGCGCGTCACCCATGCCAGCGTCAGCGTCGACCGGGAACCGGTGGGCGCCATCGGGCCCGGCCTGCTGGCCCTGGTCGGGGTGGAGCCCGGCGACGGCGATGCCCAGGTCGAGCGCATGGCCACCCGCCTGCTGGGCTACCGGGTGTTCGCCGACGGGGCTGGCCGCATGAACCGCTCGCTGGCCGATACCGGCGGCGGGCTGCTGCTGGTCAGCCAGTTCACCCTGGCCGCGGACACCTCGTCGGGGATGCGGGCGGGCTTCAGCACCGCCGCCGCGCCCGAGCTTGCTGAACGGGTGTTCGGCCATCTGGTGGCCCGCTGCCGGGAAAAACACGCCCCAGGGGTGGAAATCGGCCGCTTCGGGGCCCATATGGTGGTGAGCCTGGCCAATGACGGCCCGGTCACCTTCCTGCTCAGGGCCTGAACGGCGCCCGGCGCAGATGCCCCCCGAACCGCGCTTGGCCGGCAGGAAGCCGGGCCGGCTGGTATAATTAGGGGTTCCGTTTTTTTCCACCTTCAGGTAGCGCATTTCTATGGCCAACGAACGCCCGGCGGCTCCCCAGTCCGATATCAAGCAGCTGATCAGCAAGGGCCTGGAGCAGGGCTACCTGACCTATGCCGAGGTCAACGACCACCTGCCCGACGACCTTGTCGATCCGGAGCAGATCGAAGACATCATCGGCATGATCAACAGCATGGGCATCCAGGTGCATGAAACCACCCCGGATGCCGAGACCCTGCTGCTGGCCGGCGAGTCCGACGGCGGCCGCGACGTCGACGACACCGCGGCCGAAGAGGCCGCCGCCACCCTGACCGCGCTGGACGCCGAGGGCGGCCGCACCACCGACCCGGTGCGCATGTACATGCGCGAGATGGGCACGGTGGAGTTGCTCACCCGCGAGGGCGAGATCGAGATCGCCAAGCGCATCGAGGAAGGCCTGAACCAGATGCTGGCCTCGCTGGGCACGTTCCCGTGGACGATCCAGCAGTTCCTGGAGGACTACGAACTGCACCGCGAGGGCAAGAAGCGGCTGCCGGAGATCATCGCCGGCTTCAACGACTACATGCTCGAGGAGCTGGCCGCCGAAGAGGAAGAGGACGAGGCCGAGGAGCCCGCCGACACCGGGGCCGCCGATGGCGACGACGAAGCCGACGGCGACGACGACGTCGACGACGAGGACGAAAAGGAAGCCGCGCCCACCGGCCCGGATCCGGAAGAGATCGCCGCCCGCGTGGAGGAGGTGGCCGCCCTGTACGCCAAGTTCGAGCGCGCCTACGCCAAGCACGGCCCCGAGCACAAGACGGTGGCCAGGCTGCGCGAGGAGATGGCCGCCGCGTTCGTGATCTTCAAGCTGCCGCTGCCCTACGTGGACGTGCTGGTCAAGCGGCTGCGCGACGCCGCCAACGACGTGCGCAGCCACGAGCGCAAGGTGCTGCACCTGTCCACCCGCGTGGCGAAGATGCCGCGCCGCGACTTCCTGCGCGTGTGGGACGGCAACCAGACCAACCTGGGCTGGGTGGACGAGATGCTCAAGCGCAAGCAGAAGTGGGCATCCGGGCTGCGCGAGGTGAAGGACCAGGTGGTCGCCGAGCAGCAGTCGATGGTGGATCTCGAGAAGGACATGCGGGTGACCCTGCCCGAGCTCAAGGACATCAACCGCACCATGGCCTACGGCGAGGCCAAGGCCAGCAAGGCCAAGAAGGAGATGGTCGAGGCCAACCTGCGCCTGGTGATCTCCATTGCCAAGAAGTACACCAACCGCGGCCTGCAGTTCCTGGACCTGATCCAGGAGGGCAACATCGGCCTGATGAAGGCGGTGGACAAGTTCGAGCACCGCCGCGGCTTCAAGTTCTCGACCTACGCCACCTGGTGGATCCGCCAGGCGATCACCCGCTCGATCGCCGACCAGGCGCGCACCATCCGCATCCCGGTGCACATGATCGAGACGATCAACAAGCTCAACCGCATTTCCCGCCAGATGCTCCAGCAGTACGGCCGCGAGGCCACGCCGGAGGAGCTGGCCAAGGAAATGGAGATGCCCGAGGACAAGATCCGCAAGGTGATGAAGATCGCCAAGGAGCCGATCTCCATGGAGACCCCGATCGGCGACGACGAGGACTCGCACCTGGGCGACTTCATCGAGGACACCAACGTGGAGTCGCCGATGGAGGCCACCACCAACATCAACCTGTCCGAGACCGTGCACGACGTGCTGGCCGGGCTGACCCCGCGCGAGGCCAAGGTGCTGCGCATGCGCTTCGGCATCGACATGAATACCGACCACACCCTGGAAGAGGTCGGCAAGCAGTTCGACGTCACCCGCGAGCGCATCCGCCAGATAGAGGCCAAGGCGCTGCGCAAGCTGCGCCACCCCAGCCGCTCGGAGCAGCTGCGCAGCTTCCTGGACATCGACTGACGCCGGGTCGGCAAAAAGCGTTGCCTGAAGCCCGCCTTGTGCGGGCTTCTTTTTTGCCTGGTCTGGGGTTCGGGCTTCGGCAGGGCGCGGCTCACCCCAGCGGTGGTTTCGGCTGTTCCTTCTGCGACGCCACGCCTCCAGCGCGCTGTCACTTGTGTTTCTGCGGTGAAAACAGGGTTGGTCGCGGTGCGCGGGCGCTACACTTGCCGGTCAGGCGGGCCTATAGCTCAATGGTTAGAGCAGAGGACTCATAATCCTTTGGTTGCAGGTTCGAGTCCTGCTGGGCCCACCATATGGAAGACCGGCAACGTCCGGCAACGTCCGCAAGCCCCGAAAAATACGTTGTGTTTACGTGGAATAGCGTCCGGCGTCGTTCGTTGGTGTTCGCTTGCATCCGGGTAAAAAGTGAGTCAGGATGCGAGTCACAGGGCCGGCTCATTGCGCCCCGACTCACAAGCGGGTGACTCACATGCTGACCGACACCAAGATTCGCACGCTGAAACCCCGCCCGACGGCCTACCGAGTGGCGGACGCAAATGGGCTGTGCATCGAGGTCCGCCCGGTCGGAACCAAGGTCTGGCGCTACCGCTACCGCCACCAGGGCAAGGCCAGCATGATCACGATCGGCGAATACCCGATGATGCCGCTGGTAGAGGCCCGAGCGGAGCGTGAGAGGCTGCGCGCGCTGCTGAAAGGTGGTGCCAATCCCGCCCAGGTGGCCCGCGTGGAGCGTGCGGCGCAGGCGGAGCACGCCGCCAACACCTTCGGCGCCATCGCCCTGGAGCTGCTGGAGAAGCGCGCACGCGAAGGCCTGAGCCCCGGATCCGTGAAGCGTGAGCGGCGGCTCATCGAGAAGGACCTGGCGCCGGTGGCGGACCTGCCGATTGCCGACGTCTCCGCGCCGATCCTGCTGTCTGCCCTGCGCGGCATGGAGGCCCGCGGCGTGATCGAGTCGGCCCACCGGGCCAGGTCCCTGGCCGGGCGAGTCTTCCGCTACGCGATCGCTACTGGCCGCGCCGAACGGAACCCGGCGGCCGACCTCGTCGATGCGCTGGAACAGCCGCAGGTGCGGCACTTCGCTTCCGTGACCGAGCCGGAGCAGATCGCCGAGCTGTTGCGCGCCTTGCACACCTACCAGGGCTCTCCGGTGACCGTGGCCGCCTTGAAGCTGGCACCGCTGGTGTTCGTCCGTCCGGGCGAGCTGCGGGCCGCGCGCTGGGCCGATATCGACTTGCAGGCCGGCGAGTGGCGCTTCACCGCCAGCAAGACCGGCACCCCGCACATCGTCCCGCTGAGCGACCAGGCTATCGAGGTCCTGCGCGAACTCCACCCCTTCACCAAGCGCAGCGAGTACATCTTCCCGAGCATCCGCAGCGCGCGCCGCCCGATGAGCGGGAACACGGTCAATGCGGCCCTGCGTAACCTCGGCTATGACGGAAACACCATTACCGGCCACGGCTTCCGGGCTATGGCGCGTACGGTGCTGGATGAGGTCCTGGGCTTCCGTCCCGACTACATCGAGCACCAGCTCGCGCATGCCGTGCGTGACCCGCTGGGGCGAGCCTACAACCGCGCGACACACCTGCCGGAGCGCCGCAAGATGATGCAGGCGTGGGCCGACTACCTGGACGCCCTGCGCACCGGGGCCAACGTTGTGCCGCTGAGTGCGGCGGGTGCGGCATGAGCACGCCGCGCCGCAAAGAATCGGGCCAAGCCCGGTAAAGCGGCGGGACCGGGTGATAGCGCACCCGGCCCGCCTTCCACAACCGAAGAGGAGACCTTCGATCATGGCAACCACCACTGTAACCGAGCGGGCCACCAGCCCCGCCGCCCAGCGCCAGCACTACCTCCCCGAGGAGCTGATCGCCCACGCGAACATCGCGCTGGAGCAGGTCGGCGGCATCGTGTCCATGGCTCGGGCTTCGCTCACCAGCGACCTGGGCATCAGCGACGACGACCTGGGCATCAGCGACGACGACCTGGGCATCAGCGACGACGACCTGGGCATCAGCGACGACGCCATGGCCAGCGCGCTCGGGCTGCTGCTGGAGAAGTTCGACGCCCTCGAGGCGGTCGTCAACGCCTACGCGCCCAGCGATCCGGCCGAAGGGAGGAGCTGATCATGGCAATCGACCACAGCAACGCAGCAACCTCCGACGCCGGCGACCTGGTCGGGGACGCGCTTGCCATCCTGGAGCTGGGCGCCAGGGCCCGGCACGACAACGAGGAGGACTTCGACATGCTGCAGCGCGCGTGCAGCGTATCGATGCGGCTCCTCGAGGAGGCCAAGGCGGCGCTGGGGCGCGCCCGTTGACGAGCCAGAAGCCTGGCACGGCGTGGATCCGCGCGGCCCGGGCGCACTCGGGTCGCGCGCAGCCGAAGGCGGCGAGCCTGCTGGATGCTGCAGCCGGGAGCGAACTGCCGCCCGACCCTGACCTCGAGGCAGCTCAGCGCCAACTTGATTGCGTGCTGACAGAGTTCCGGGAAAGCGAAGACCGCGGCGCGGAAGCGTTTGGCCGTTACTGCGGTTCGCTCGCGCGGATCATCAGGTGTTCCGGGCTGTCCGAACGTAGAGCGGCGCGGCTCCTCGGTCGGTACGTGCGGACAGCGGCTGATGCCAGGCGGACAGCTGGGCGGCCGCCGGCCTTCGGGGTGGTCCTGCTCGACTTCCTGCGGCACGAGATCAACCGGGAACGCGGGATTACGAGTTGGGAGGAGAGCATCCGCGCGCGCATCCCGGCGAGCGAGATCGCTGTGCGGGCTGCTCGCGACTGGGGGGTGAGCCTCACCCCCGAGCAGGTCCGGAAGCGCTTGGCGCGACAGGCCGCAAATAATCGGAATTAAAGCCTCTCCCATCCGGTAGCAGCCGTCAGCATCCGTTCCCATCCGCAACAGGAATGGGAGTGACAACGATGGATCACGCACAGGCCGCACCGGTCTCTCTGCTCCGCTTGCCGGAGGTCCAGACTCGCGTAGGGCTGCGCCGCACCGCCATCTACGAGCGCATCACCCGGGGCGAGTTTCCCCGTCCGGCAAAGCTCGGCGGCAAGGTGAGCGTATGGGATAGCCGAGAGATCGATCGATGGGTTCTCGAGCAGCTCCGCCGGAGCAAAGCGGCATGACCGGCCGCGTCGTGAGGTCCCCGACGGCCCGGCGCCTGTCCAGCGCACGGGCGGATTCGCAGCCGAAGCACATCACGCCGAGGGAGTTCGGCCATGCGGTCGCTGCCGGCGTCTTGGATCCCCTGGTCGCGATCCTGGACGGGTACACCGTCTACGGCGGCGGCGCCGTCGACCCGCCCGCGATGTTCTTCGAATGGCTGCGCGACCATCGCGCCCACCAGACGGTGACGCCGCGGGCCCTGGCACCTGATCACCTGGAAACCGCGAACTGGTGCGGTGGCACCGACCGGCACCTGATGCGGCTGCACACCAGCGCCGGACTGCTGCGCGAGGAGCTGGCCCAGCTCGATCGCATCCTCGAGCGCACCGAACATGAGCCGACGGCCGAGTCGGTCGAGGCCATGCTGCGCGGCCTCGAATCTGCCGGCATCTTCCTGCGCCAGGCATACCGTGCCCTGGGCATGGAGATGGTCCAGGAGCCGCCGGAGCTGCTGCAGTGAAGGCGCGCAATGGCGAGCAGGCGGAAGCGGTCACGCAGCGCGCCGTGAGCGCCTACGGGGCGCTGTACGGCCGCAGCGTCGCCGAGCTGGCCAAGGGCCTGGCCGAGGTGGGCGAGGCGATGGCGGATCAACTGTCGCGCCTGGAGGCGGCGCCGGACCCCGACGAGTGCGAGCGGGTTGCCCGCAACCTGGAGGGCGCGGCGCGCGCGTGCATGCGACTGCGTGAGGCGCTGCAGCGCCAAGGTGGGGGGCATGGCTGATGACCCCTTCAACTATTCGGGGAAGCTCACGCTCCTCGCTCGGGTGGCTCGGGATCAACGGCTCACCCGCACGGTCGTGGCTGTCTACTCCGTGCTGATCGACTACGCGAACATGCGCACGGGTGTTGCGTTCCCCTCGGTCGCGCGCATTTGCATGGAAGCTGAGGTGCCGAAGACCACCGCGCTGAGAGCGATCAAGCGTCTGGAGGAATGTGATTGGATCCAGGTTGAAAGGAGGTTCGGAGCAAGCTCGACCTACACCCTAACCAGATCCGAGGGTGTGACCGGTTCCGAAGGTGTGACCGGTGCCACTTTGGGCAAAACCGGTGCCATTTCGAACCTGCGCCGCGGTAAAACCGGTCACACCACCGGGACCGGACCGGTTCCGACAGTGGCACCCGAACAGAAGAAAGTTAAAAGCAATAGAAGGGAACAAGCACACACGGCGAGCACCGGCGATCTTCCGGCTCAGACCGAACGAGGGCGCGCGTGCTTGCTGATGAGGGAAGCGGGATGCACGAAATCCAACTCAAGCCATCCCGACCTGATAGCCGCCCTTGCTGAGGGCGTCACGCCCGAGGTCCTGGAAAGCACGGCTCGCGAAGCTGTCGAAGGGGGGAAGGTTCACCCGTTCGCATGGGCGATTGCCACTGCACGCGGACGTCACGCCACGGGATCTACGCCCATCACCGCCGGGGAAGGCAGCAAACCCCAGCGCCGACTGTCTGCCGTGGACCGCGTCGCGGCCAACATCGCCCGCGCCCGCTTCGCCCCTGGGGAAGCCATCGAGGGCCAGTTCGTCCGAATGAGCCCACCAGCCTTCGACGACTTCAAAGCCAGCTGGGAGCCCAAATGATGACCGACAAGCCCCCTCAACCACCGGCAGCCTCGCGCGCGCGCGCTTTTGTGGCCCGCGCGTTGACCTGGCTCAAGCGGCACCGCCGAGTTACCACCACCCCTACCGCCAGAGGCGCACGAAAATGACCAAGCAGACCGAAACCGACACCCCCACCGCGGCGGCGCAGCTCGAGCTCCGGGTTGCCGCCATCGAGAACGGCCAGGATGCCGCCCGGATCGCCTTGGAAGAGGCGCAGGCCGCGTACGGCGACGCCGTGATCGGCAAGGGCCCAGGCGAGGCCGACAAGGCCGCCAAGCACGTCAAGGAGCGGCAGGCCGACCTCGAGCGCCTGCAGGCCGCCCACGAGGCGCTGCAGCGTCGCCTGGTGGACGCGCGCGAGCGGGAGGAGGCCGAGGCGCAGGTCGCCAAGTGGAACGCCTTCGGGGAGGCGCTGGAGGCCAGGACGGCGGCCTTCGACCGGGCCGAGAAGCTCGCAGGGCCGTTCTTCAAGGCCGTGAGCGAGGCGGTAGCCGCGTCCTGGAACGCCGACGTGCTGACGCCCGTGGAGAAGGTATTCACCCCGTCTGGGTGGGCCCTGATGCCGAAGCCGTTCGAGGGCATGGCCAGGATGAAAGACGAGGAGCTGGTGGTCGTGCGGAACGCGCTCCGCGACATCACGAAGAAGTCGCGGGAGACCGCGGTCGCCGCGCTGAGCATGCGTGCGCACGACAAGCCCGGCAACGCCACCAGGCGAACGCCCGTTGAGCCGACCGCGGCGGAATCGGAGAGCTAGACATGGCACAGATCCCCTTGGGTGAGTTCGACCGCCCGCGCGTGCTGTCGCGCACCGGCACGTCGCGCCCGGACCTGTCGGGCTCGGACGTTGCTGGCCGTGCGCTGGAGCAGGCCGGCCGCACCGGCATGGCCGTGGCTGAGCGGTTTGCCCAGGGCATCGAACAGCGCGCGCGGGAGGAGGAGGCCAAGCGCCAGGCGCTCGGGCGCGTCCAGCTCGGGGCAGCGTCGATGCAGTACGAGGCGCAGGTCTTCGAAGAGCAGGCACGATTCAGCCAGGACCTGGCGGCCGGGCGTGTCGATCACCGCAACGCCGAACAGGAGTGGACCACCCGGGTCGAGCGGTTGCGGCCGCCGCCTCTCGACTTCGACCACGACCAGGTGACGGCCGAGCAGTACCAGGTGATGGTCGGACAGACCCGCCAGCGCGCGCTGGCGAAGAACGAGACCGCGCGCGTCCGGGCGGAGCAGGCGCATTACGAGGCCATGGCGATCGACACCATCAACCGCATCGTGATGGTGGCCGGGATGCCGGGCGGGAATGTCGCGGAAGGCATCGCGCGGAGCCGGGCCCTGGAGCCGCTGCTGCGCGCCGCGGGATATGACGAGGCGCGGACCGGCGCCCTGATCCGGCAGGCGGGCCAGGCGATCTACGCGAACGAGGCAAAAGGCCGCATCGAGGCCGCCGGCGCCGACGCCAACGCGCTCAACGGCGTGCTGCGCGACCTAACCGCGCAGGATGGGCGGTACACCGCCACGCTCGAGGATCCGAACCAGCGCTTGGTGCTGGCCAACAGCGTGCGCTCGCGGCTGCAGCAGCTCGACACCCATGCGCAACAGGAGGCCAACCGGCGCGAGGAGGCGGCCAGGCGCACGGTCTCCGACGTGTGGAGCCAGGCCACGTCGGGAGTGCGCCCGACCGCCGACATGCTGTCGAACTGGCAGGCTTCCGTCGCAGGTACGCCCTATGAGGCCGAGTTCACCGCTGCGGTGAGCACCCTGCAGCACGTGTACGGCGTGCTGCGCCAAGGACCGGAGGAGCAGGCGGCGTACGTCCAGGAGCTGCGCGCCAAGCTCACCGCCGGCGGCGGCACGCCCGAGGACCTGACCCGCATCGAGCGCATCGAGCGTGTGATCGAGAGCGCCAACACGCAGCGTCAGGAACAGCCGCTGCTGTGGCTGGCCAACATGACCGGCCTGAGCGTGGAGCCCCTGGACATTGCCAGGGCACTCGACGGCGGCGATGCGTCAGCGATCGGCGTGGCGGTGCAGGCGCGCATGGACGCGATCCGAGGGTTGCGCGGCGAGTTCGGGGCCTCGGTGGCGGTGCACCCGCTGCTTCCCCAGGAGGCGGCCGCCCTGTCCGGGATCCTGCAGCAGTCGGGCGCCCAGCAGTCGGCGGAGATCTTCGGCCTGCTGACCGGGGCGATGGGGAGTCCCGACGCCTACCGCGCCGTAATGCAGCAAATCGCCAGCGACAGTCCGGTGAAGGCGTACGCCGGCATGATCTTCGCCGAGCAGCGGGACATCACGACCGGCTCGACGGGCGCGCTGTGGTGGAAGAAGCCGGTGACCAACGCCTCGGGCGACGTGGCGCGCACGATGCTCGAAGGCGAGGCGATTCTCAACAAGACCGCCGGTGAGAAGGCCGCGGGCGGACACGGGAAGTTCCCCATCCCGACGCCGGCGCAGTTCCGGGCCGAGCTGGCGCGCATCGACTCCCTGGGCGAAGCGTTCGCCGGCAACCCCGAGGCCTACGAGATTGCCGAGCAGGCGATACGGGCCTACTACGTGGGCAGCGCAGCGCGCGCGGGCGACATTTCCGGCGAGTTGGACCACAAGCAGCTCGGGCAGGCCGTCCTGGCGGTCCTGGGGCCACCGATCGAAGTAAATCGTGGCGCGGTCTTCGCTCCGTGGGGCATGGACGAGGGGGAGTTCCTGGACCGCCTGGAAGATCGGTGGGCGGTGATCGAGGATCGCATTCCCGAAGGCCTGTCCCGTGAGTTCCGGCACTACCAGCTCCGGCAGATCGGGAACTCGACCTATCGCGTTGTCGGCGCTGGCGGCGGGTATCTCTACGGCATCGACGGCCAGCCGATCACGCTGACCCTCGGGCGCGAGCCGGTGCCAGCGAGGGAGCGGCCGAAAGTCCAGATCAGCACCGGCGCATTCGGAGCCTTCTGACCATGAGCGTCTTCGACCTGGCAACCCGTGGACGGCGCGACCTTGATGAGGAAGCGGTCCGCAACGTCCTGCAGCCCGGTGATCAGGGGTTGCCGGCTTTCACCGGATTCGGCGAGGCACAAAGGAGCTGGATGGGCGCGTCCGCGCGTGCTACCCAGTACCTGAGCCTGGCCGGCTCCACGTTCGCTATCGGCGTGGACAAGGCCGAGGCCGCCGGCGAATGGCTCGGCTGGCAGACGCTGCCGGCGGATGAGCGCGCGCGCCGCAAGGAGCTCGGCCTAGGCCCGCGCGCGGCCGGCACCGATGCGCAGGATTGGTTCTTCAAGCATGCCGTGGAGGGCGTCGGCAATCGCACCGTCGATTACTGGCGGCCGGATCCCGACGCGATGGGGTCCGCAGCCCGTGCCATGAGCATGGTCGGCGAGGTCGGCGGATCGATTCCGCAGATGTTCGGCATGCCCTCCGTGTTCCTGGGCCAGTCGGGCGTGAGCCCGGGCATGGACCTAGTGCGCCAGGGCGTGGACGCGGAGACCGCCGGCGCCGTCGGTGGAATCAACCTGCTGGCGACTGGCGTGGGGATGCGGATCCCGGCCGCCTGGGGCTCGACCTTGTCGCAGCGACTGGCCACCGGTGCGGGTTCGAACCTGGGCATCGGCGTAGCCGCGGACGTCGCAAGTTCCGAGACGCTCGAAGCCGCGGGTTTCGAGGACCAGGCGCAGCGCTTCGCCGCCACGGATCCGTACACACGCAGCCTGGACGTGCTGATGGGCCTGGCGTTTGGCGTGAGAGCCCACGTCGATGCGCCGCGGCTGACGCCCTCCCAGCGCGACGCCGTGCTGACCGCGCGAAACAATGACCACCTGCACAGGCAGACGCTCCCGGGTGAGCCGGTGACGCCTGAGGCGGCCATGGCGCACGCCAACGCGCTGTCCGAGGCCATCGGTCAGGTGCTGCGTGGGGAGTCGATCAACGTGGCGGGCATGGTGGATCCTGCCGGGTTCCGCCTGCGCCCCGAGCTGGCACCGGCCGGGTCCGACTACGTGGCCTACCGTCGCACGCTGGAAAGTGGCAACCGGCCGGACGCGCGCGCGAGCTCCTCGTCGGCCTTTGGCATCGACCAGTTCACCGCCGGCACGTGGCGGCGCATCGTGGCGCAGGAGCAACCCGCCTGGGCGCGGGGGCTCAGCGACGCCGACCTGCTGGCCCAGCGCGGGAACCCGGAACGTTCCGGCGAGATGGCTGCGGCACTGGACCGCGCCAACGCGGCCGCGCTTGAGGCCGCCGGCCGAGTCCCGACGGTCCACAACCTGTACGCGCTGCATCACTTCGGCCAGCAGCGCGGCCTAGCGTTCGCACGGGCAGCGGACGACGTGCGCGTCGACCAGATCCTCGGGGCAGAGCAGATCGCCGCCAATCCGTACCTGCGCGGCAAGACCAAGGGCGAGGTGATCACCGAATGGGACGCGCGCGCGCGCCGTTCCGGGGTCGAGGTGCCGGCACGGGATCCGGCCTCGGTCCAGCCCGACCCCATCGAGGCGCCACGTGAAACATTCGCGCCCCGCGACATGGCCGCGCGTCGGCCCACCGTGGAGGAGCTGCGCAGCGGCGCCGAGCTGTTCGACGAGCCGCCCCCGCAGGCCACGCGCGCCGAGTTCGAGGCCTGGACCGAGGGCAGGTTGCGCGTCGAGCTTCCGGCCACGCTCGAGGGGCTGCGAGGAGACCTCCAGCGCTACCAGTGGGACGCCGCGGAAGCTGCCGAGCAGGCACGGCTCAGGCCCAACGACCAAGCGGCGGTGCGCCACGCCGAGGAGCAGCAGGCGCAGCTCGATGCCCTGCGCGCCCGGATCGCGAAAGCAGAGGCTGGGCAGGTGGAACTGCCAGAGCCCCTGGTGCTCGACGCGCTGTACGCGCGCGAGCAGGCCCGCGCCGCAGAATCCAGCAGGCGCCCGGCAGGGCGCCCCACGGAGTCGCCCGCCGCGGCCGCTAGGGCGTTCCTGGGCGACGCAGCGGCGCGCGTGGAGGCCGGGGAAACAGTGGGCGCGGACTTCGGCCCTGTGCGCGTGCAGGCGAGCCCTGACGGGTTCCGGGTGACGGGGCTGGCAGAGCTCGACCCGGGCGACGCCGCCGCCACCGTCGCGCACCTGGGCGAGATCTTCGGCGGCCCGGCTGCGCGGCGGCCTGGCGCGACCGGGAGCGACCCCGCAGCGCGCGTGACGTCCAGCCCCCTGGACGAGGCCGTCCGCATGGCCAGAGAAAGTCCGGACCTCCAGGTGATCGACGGTTTCGATGCCGATGGCAGCCCCCGTTATCGGGCCGCCGGTGAGGTCTTGGCCGAGATCGAGGCCGAGCGCACGCAAGCACAAGCCGACGCGCGCGCTTTCCCCGCAGCCGTGGGCTGCTTTATTCGGATGGGCTCCTGATGCACCCGAACTGCGTGATGGAAGTGGCGGCCGCGATCGGTCGCACCCCGACGAAGGCCGAGATCGAAGCCTTCGAGAACGGCCTACTGGCCGAGATGCGGAACCTTGCCCGCAGCGAACCCAACTGGCGCAGCATGTCCGGGCAGCAGCGGCTGCAAGCCGCGGCGGCGATGGCGCAGGAGTCCGCCATGCATTCTGCCGACCTGCGCGCCCAGCGCCGCGCGTCCAACCTGCTGGCGCAGAGCCGGGAAGCCGAGCGCATCCGCGTCCGTGCCGCCCAACTCGCCCGACAAGGCCGGAAGAACCCGCACCACGGCGCCCTGTTCGAACGCATGAGGCAGGCCGACGACTACGTGTCCGGGGTGCGAAACGAGGTCCTGAGCGGGCTGGTGGACGCCGTGGAGGCGGTCAACCCGCGGTTTCTCGGGCTCATGAATGACCCGGTGTCCGTGCGCGCGTTCGCCCGTGCCGTGATGGATGGGGATACGAGTTCGCCGGAGATGACCCGGGCGGCAAAAGCCTACCTCGACACCATGGAAACCACGCGCCAGCGCGCCAACGCCGCCGGCACCGACATCGGGCAGATCGATTACGGCTACCTTCCGCAGCCCCATGACGTCGGGCGGGTTGCCCGTTCCGGCGCCGACGATTGGGCCGCCGCCGTCCTGCCGCGCCTGGACCGTTCCCGGTACGTTGACGCCAGCGGCCAGGCGATGGGCGATGCGGAGATGATGGACTTCCTGCGCGGGGCCTGGGAGTCGATCGCGACGGAGGGCCGCAATACCCTGGTGCCGGGGGAACGGAGCGGCCGCGGCGGCTCCCGCGCCTCGCGCTTCGACGACAAGCACCGCGTCATTCACTTCCGCGACGCCGACAGCTACCTCGACTACATGGGGGAGTTCGGTCGCGGCTCCATGCTCGAGGGAATCGTCGGCCATGTCGGGCGAATGGCCAAGACGATCGGCCTGATGGAAGAGTTCGGGGCGAACCCGAACAGCACCTTCCGGCTTCTCAAGGACGTGGCCGAGAAGGCGGACAACGTGGCCGGCGCGCGCGCGGCGTGGCACGAGTTCGCGACCCTCGACATGACCTGGGAGACGCTCAACGGCAGCACGGCGCAGCCGGTCAGCGCGCAGATGGCCCAGGTGTTCCAGGGCATCCGGAACTTCACGGTGGCGGCCAAGCTGCAGTCGGTCATGATCACCAGCATCACGGATGCCCCCATGCAGGTGATCGTGGCCAAGTCGGCGGGTGTCCCGCTGGGCGAAGCAATGACCTCGCTGTTCGCTGGCGTGGGCAAAAACCGCCGCGCGCTGGCCCGAGACCTGGCGATCGGCATGGACGAGGTCGCCGGCGAGATGGCGCGCTGGCACCAGGATCACCTGGCCCAGGGCTGGACCTCGAAGCTGGCCAACACTACGATGCGCGCCACCCTGGTCCAGCAGTGGACCGACGCCCTGCGCCGCGGTTACGGCCTGACCCTGTCGCGCGTGCTCGACCGCCAGCGGCATACGGCCTGGGCGGAGCTCGACGAGGGCAGCCGCCGCCGGCTGGATTCGGCCGGCGTCACCGAAGCCGACTGGCGCATCTGGCAGCAAGCGCAGTCCCAGGGCGGCATGCTGACCAAGGACGGCATCCGGGCGGTGCAGGGCATCACCGAGACCGAAGCCAATCGTGCCGTCGCCCGCTTCCTGGGCTACATCGACAGCGAAGCACGTACGGCGGTGCTGATTCCGGATCTCACGACCCGGGCAAGCCTCCAGCAGGGCACCCGTGCCGGCACCCTGGGCGGGGAGATGCTGCGCTCCCTGATGCTGTTCAAGTCGTTCGCGATGGGAATCGTGGACAAGCACCTGCGCCGGCTGCGCAACATCCCGACCGGCCAGGGCAAAGCCGCGTACAGCATCGCCATGATGACGAGCCTGCAGCTGTTCGGCGCGGTGGCGATTCAGCTCAAGGACCTGCGAGACGGCAAGGATCCGCGCGACATGACCACCGGAAAATTCTGGCTCGCTGCGGCCGCGCAGGGCGGCGGGCTGGGGATCTTCGGCGACATCCTGTACACCGGCATGGGCGGCGACTCCCGTGCTGGACAAGCGAACTGGACCAGCATGGCCGGCCCCGTGTTCGGGAACATGATGGATGCGGCGGACCTCACCCTGGGCAACGCCTACCGCTACGCGAGCGCTGGCAATGCGCTCGATCGCCGCAAGGTCGTGGATCGAACGAAGGCCGGCGCGTTCCGGTTCGCGAAGTGGAACGCGCCCTTTATCAACCTCTGGTATCTGCGCGGGGCACTCGATCACATGCTGATCCACGACATGCAGGAAGGGCTCAGCCCTGGATACCTGCGGCGAATGCGCAAGAACGCGCGGAGGGAGTGGGGGCAGGACTACTGGTGGGAGCCGGGCGAGCCCTTGCCCAGCCGCGCGCCCGACCTTGAATCGGCAATGGGAGAATGACGATGCGACCGGATCAACTGGAACGCCTGGCGCTGCTGAGCGAGCAACTCGCCGAGGTGGTGATAGCAGACTGCGACCCAAGCAACTGGGTCGGCGCAGGGCGCAAGCCGAAGGAGCTCACGGCAAAGGAGCGCGGAGACGGGTTCTGGTGCCGGAAGCAGGCCAATGCTTCCGTCGGCCTCCTGCTGCGCATCGAGCAGCTCCGCGAGGACATCGCGGCGGCCGATCCGGATGACTTCGACGCGGGGATCGAGCGCCAGAAGATGATCAAGGCGGCCGAAAATCAAGCGACGGAGATGCTTGCTCGCTGGGGCGGGAGGAAGTAGCGCCGTGGGGATTGCGGAGCGGCGTGGTGTCGACCGCGTGAATTGGTTTCGCGTGATCATGGACCTGCAGTACGCAGGCTGGCCCCACGTCCGGGTCGCTCAGGTGCTCGGCGTGCCGCTGGCCACCCTGCGCGGATGGAAGGCCGGCAGCGAGCCCGCCTACGTGAGCGGGGCCCGGCTGATCAAGCATTGGGCGGCGGTGATGGAGCGCGAGGCGGAGGAGGTGCCGATGATTAACCCGTTCGACTGGCGCACCTGATCGCAGCACGCGGCGTACACTGGCCCAAGCTGGAGGGATGCCGCTCGCCGCTGCTGGCGCTGATCGCGCACCCCCGTCCAGGCCTTCCGATCGTGCGACACAGGGGGTTCCGCAGATGAAACTTCGATTCCTGCCGGCCGTCGTGCTGGCTGTCAGCCTGTCGAGCTGCCTGACATGGAGCGGGTTCGAGGAAGGGCTTGCTTCCTTCAAGGGTCGACCCATCTCTGAGGCGTTCGACGTGCTCGGCTATCCGGCCCAGCAGCAACAGTTCGGTGATGACACCGTCTACACCTGGGCGACCAGCCACACCGGCGTTGCCATTGCTCCGACGACCTCGACGACCAGCGGCACCGTAGGCTCGACGCCGTTCAATGCGACGACCACTGGCATGCAGACCACATCGGTGAGCTATGCCTGCACGGTGAAGCTCATCGTCGGCCCGGACAACCTGGTCCGCCGCTATGATTTCGAGGGCAACATGGGCGGCTGCGAGGGTTACATGCAGCGCTTGCATAGGGCGGCAAAGGCGGCCCGATAAAAGTGAGTCATTTTGCGAGTCACAACGCGCGGCGTCTCCGATGAATCGCCGGAAACTCAATTAGTTATGCCAGCTTTGCGGTTGCTGCTGGGCCACCAACGTTCCGGGGAGATCAGGTTGGATTCGAACACGCTGCTTGAAACCATCGAACGCGAAACCGCCGCCGACCCGCGCTGGGCGGTGATCTGGCTGCACGGGCTGGGCGCGGACGGCAACGATTTCGTGCCGCTGGTGCCCGAGCTGGTGCGCGGGGACTGGCCGGCGATCCGGTTCGTGTTCCCGCACGCGCCGGTGCGGCCGGTGACGATCAACAACGGCATGGCCATGCGCGCCTGGTACGACATCCGCGAGCTGGATCTGGCCAACCGTGCCGACGAGCAGGGCGTGGCCGAATCCGTTGCCCAGGTCGAGGCGCTGATCGCGCGTGAAGCCGGCCGCGGGATCCCGGCCTCGCGCATTGTCCTGGCCGGGTTCTCGCAGGGCGGCGCGGTCACGCTGGCGGCCGGGCTGCGGCGGCGCGAGCCGCTGGCCGGGCTGGTCGCGCTGTCCACGTATGTGCCGGCGGCGCAGGGCGCGCAGGCGGCGCTGGTGGAGGGGGCAGCCCGGCAGCCGGTGTTCATGGCCCATGGCAGCCACGATCCGGTGGTGCCGTACGCGGCCGGCAAGCAGAGCGCGCAGCTGCTGCGGCAGCTGGGGTTCGAAGTGGACTGGCACGAGTACCCGATGCAGCACGGGCTCTGCGCCGAGGAGGTCCGCGACCTGGGCGACTGGTTCACGGCGCGGCTGGCGAGCGGCTGAGTCGTGGCCCAGGCCCGAGCGCCCGAGCCGTGGCTGCCCGACCTGTGCCGGCTGCCGCGGCTGGCGGCGATGCTGGGGCTGGCGGAGCTGGTCGTGGTGGTGGTGGCGCTGGTGCCGGACGGCTCGCCGGGCTGGAGCCTGGGCCGGTTCCTGTCGGTGAGCGGATACGCGCTGTGGCTGGGGCTGGCGGTGTCGGTGCTGCTGTGCCTGTCGCGACGCGGGCTGTCGCGGTTCAACCCGCGGCTTGGCTCGCTGCTGGCGGTGGCGCTGGCGGCGGTGGTGGCCGGGCTGGCCGCGGCGATCGTGCACGGGCTGTTCGTGAGCGTGGGCAGCGGGCCGGATGACTGGGCGTGGCCGTCGCTGGGGCGCTTCGTCGGCGGCTCGGCCGGCGTGGTGGCGCTGATCACCGCGCTGGCGCTGCGCTATTTCTACGTCACCGACCGCTGGCAGGCCCAGGTCAGCGCGAGCGCCCGTGCCGAGGCCGAGGCGCTGCAGGCGCGCATCCGTCCGCACTTCCTGTTCAACAGCATGAACATGATCGCCGGCCTGCTGCCGCGCAATCCGGAGCTGGCCGAACGCGCGGTGCTGGATCTGTCGGATCTGTTCCGGGCCGCGCTTGGCGCGGGCGAGGTCGATTCCTCGCTGCGCGGCGAGGTTGAGCTGGCCGAGCGCTACCTGGCGATCGAGCAGTTGCGGATGGGCGAGCGGCTGCAGGTGCAGTGGCGGCACGCCGGGCCGCTGCCGTGGGATCTGCCGATGCCGCGCCTGGTGCTGCAGCCGCTGCTGGAGAACGCGGTGCTGCACGGGATCTCGCGGCTTCCGCGCGGCGGCCGGGTGGAGATCGAGCTGGAGGCCACGCTGTCACGGCTGAAGGTGCGGGTGCGCAATCCGTCGCCGCCTCCGGGAGAGGAGGTGGCGGGCGCCGGCCACGCCCGGCGCAGCATCGGCCACCGGCTGGCTTACGCCTTTGGCCCGAAGGTGCGGATGACGGGGGGCTGGGCCGATGGCTACTATGTGAGCGAGCTGGATCTGCCGCTGGAGGGGGCCGGGGGCACTGGGGAGCAGAAGTGAAGGTGGTGATCGCCGATGACGAGCCGCTGGCGCGCGAGCGCCTGCGCACGCTGCTGGCCGCGCAGGACGGCGTGGAACTGGTGGCCGAGGTGGGCGACGGCCATGCCGCGCTGCACGCGGTGGCCGAGCACGACGCCGACCTGGTGCTGCTGGACATCGCCATGCCCGGCATCGACGGGCTGGAGGCCGCGCGCCACCTGGCCGCGTTCGAGCCGCGCCCGGCGGTGGTGTTCTGCACCGCCTACGATGCCCACGCGCTGTCGGCGTTCGAGGCCGCCGCGGTCGACTACCTGGTCAAGCCGGTGCGGCCCGAGCGCCTGCAGGCGGCGATCGAGCGCGCGCGCACCTTCACCCTGGGCCGCGAGCGCGAGGAGGGGCCGGGCGCCGGCTCCGGCCAGCGCACCCACCTGTGCGCGCGCCTGCGCGGCAGCCTGCGGCTGATCCCGGTCGAGGAGGTTCACTACCTGCAGGCCGAGGAGAAGTACGTGGTCGTCCATCACGCCCGCGGCGAGGATCTGATCGAGGAGTCGCTGAAGTCGCTGGAAGCCGAGTTCGGCGAGCGCTTCCTGCGCATCCACCGCAACTGCCTGGTCTCGCGCCACGCGCTGGTGGAACTGCGCCGCGACCATGACGGCCACGCCCGGGTGGTGCTGCGCCACGTGGACACGCCGCTGGAGGTCAGCCGCCGCTGCGTGGCCCAGGTGCGCGAGGCGATCAGGCGCCTTTGAACGCCGGCCGCGCTTGGCGGCGATAATGGGCGCATGAAGACACTGCGCATCGCCACCCGAAAGAGTCCGCTCGCCCTGTGGCAGAGCGAACACGTCGCCGACCTGCTGCGCCACGCGCACCCCGGACTGGAAGTGGAGCTGGTGCCGCTGTCCACCCGCGGCGACGAGATCCTGGATCGCTCGCTGGCCGCGATCGGCGGCAAGGGGCTGTTCCTGAAGGAGCTGGAGCTGGCCATGCAGCGCGGCGAGGCCGACTGCGCGGTGCACTCGCTCAAGGACGTGCCGATGGAGCTGGAGCCCGGCTTCACGCTGCCGGCGGTGATCGAACGCGCCGACTTCACCGATGCCTTCATCAGCAACCGTCACCGCGACGTGGCCGCGCTGCCCCGGGGCGCCCGCGTGGGCACCTCGTCGCTGCGCCGCCAGGCCCAGCTGCGCGCGCTGCGCCCCGACCTGGTGCTGGGCGACCTGCGCGGCAACGTCAACACCCGGCTGGCGAAGCTGGATGCAGGCGAGCACGATGCCATCGTCCTGGCCTGCGCCGGCCTGCAGCGGCTGGGGCTCGACGCGCGCATCGGCAGCCGCCTGCAGGCGCCCGAATGGCTGCCCGCCCCGGCCCAGGGCGCGATCGCGATCGAATGCCGTGACGACGCCCCGGAGCTGGCCGCCCTGCTGGCCGTGCTCGACCACGCGCCCACCCGCACCTGCGTGGAGGCCGAGCGGGCGATGAATCGCGCGCTGCACGGCAGCTGCCACGTGCCGGTGGCGGCGCTGGCGCAGCTGGCCGGCGACGCGCTGGTGCTGCAGGGGCTGGTGGGCGACGCCGGTACCGGCCGCCTGGTGCGCGCCGAGGCCGACGGCCAGGCGCACGCGCCCGAAGCGCTGGGCGGCGAAGTGGCCGCGATGCTGCTGGCGCGCGGCGCCGGCGAGCTGCTGCCGGGGCCGGCGGCTACCTGAAGGTGTAGACCAGGTTGACCGTGCTCAGGGTGTCGGTGTTCTTGCGCCCGGCGGCCTCGTCCACCTCGGTGTTGTGGCGGAACTGGAGGCCGGCCTTGAGCGCCAGCGCGTCGTTCATCGCCACCGTCAGGCCAAGGTCGTTCTGGGCGAAGGTGTTGTCGCTGCCGGCCTCGACCAGCAGGGTGTTGCTCAGGCGGGTGTTGCCGGTGAGGTTGTGGCCGAAGTCCAGCAGCGAACGCACGATGTAGTTGCTGTTCACCTCCTGGGTCTCGGCTTCGCGCGCGCGGCGGTAGCCCGGGCCGATCTCCAGCAGCAGCAGGGTGTCGTCGTTGTTGAAGAAGTGGTGGCCGTAGCCGAACGAGAACGTGCCCTGGTAGTCGTTGAGCGCGTAGTCGTCGCGCTCGTAGCGCGCGGCGCCGAACCAGTTGTGGGTGGCGTCGACCTTGATCGAGGTACTGCCGCCGATCTGGTAGCGGTTGGCGCTGGTCTGGTAGATCGTCTGCGACACGCCGTCTTCGTCGGTCACGGTGACATCGGCCTTGGCCCGCAGCGCGGAGAAGGTCAGCTGGTGCTTGCTGCGCGCGTCCTCCTGCGCCAGGTGCAGGCGGGTGTTGAGGTTTTCCGAGTTGCGGTTGCCGCGGGTCAGGGCGAAGCCCAGTTCACCGGTCGCGTTCCAGATCGGCTCGCGGTTCTCCTCGAAGGCGGGATCCTGGGCCAGGGCGGGGCCGGCGGATGCGGCGGTGAGGGCGAGCAGCAGGAAACGAACGCGCATGTCGGGGACAGACCTGTGTGATCACGTGCAAGCAGGTCATTATGCCGACTCGCCTGCAGGATCCAAACCGCACCGGCCGCGATCCGCCTTTCAGTAATACAGCGACACCATGTGCCGGGCCTGGGCAAAAAACAGCCAGCGTTCGGCAAACGCCCCGGCCAGCAGCGCCAGGCTGGTGACGGCGATCAGGCCGCCCGGCGCGAGCAGGCCCGACGCGGCCAGGCCCCAGGCCGCCAGCGGCACGGCCGCCAGCAGCACGAGTGCCACGGCCCGCAGGGCGCGGGCGTGACGCCGGGCCAGCACGAACACCATCTCCCGGGTGATGAAGTTCGCCTCGCTATGGGGCCGCTCGAACACCGATGCCTCGCGGCCCGGCAGTCCCAGTGCGCCGGCGCGGCTGGCCGGCAGTTCCTGGCGGTCGATCCGGTGCCAGTACGCCAGCTTGCAGCCGGCCAGCAGCAGGCCGAGTACCGCGAGCGTGAGCAGCGGGCCGGACTCCGCCGCGAACGGCAGCAGCGCGGCCATCAGCCAGAACAGCAGCGCCAGGCCGGTCAGCAGGGCGAACAGCAGGTACACCGGCACCACCAGCGGGTGGCGCCAGGCGGGAATCGGCGGCAGCGAGGCGTAGATCATCGCGGTGCAGGCCACCGTGGCCAGCGACAGTCCCGCCAGCAGCATCCCCAGCACGCCCAGTGCGATGGCCCGGCCGGGGCCGGGATCCACCAGCAGCAACAGGCACAGCAGGGCCAGCGCCGGCAGCGGCACGAGCAGCGCCAGCACGCCTTCGCGCGAGAGCCACGAGGTGCGCCACTGGCCCAGCGCCCTCCACGCCCGCATCGGCCGCCCCAGGTGCGCCAGCGAGCTCAGCAGCCCGGCGGTGGACAGCGCCAGCCCGGCCAGCAGCCCCCACAGGTACAGCGGCTGCAGCATCGGCATCAGGTCGGCGCGCGTGTGCAGCATGAACACCGACAGCCCCAGCCAGGCCAGCAGGCCGTAGCCGGCCCCGGACAGGGTGGTGAAGAAGATCACCGAAAGCGCGGGATGCATCCTGTCCGGTTCCCTTTGCTCAGCGCCGCAGGGCGCGGCCCAGCCAGCGCTGCATGGAGGCGGCGATGCCGCCGCTGCCGCCGTCGGCGGCGGCATCGGGCTGGCCGCCGCCACGCCGTGGCCGCGGCGGCAGGTAGCGGTTGACCGGGGCGTAGCCCAGCTCCGGCATCAGCGCCACCCCGCCGCGCTCGGCCACCAGCTTCGAGACGTCCGAGTCCGGGTCGGCGAGGTCGCCGAAATGGCGGGCGCGGGTCGGGCAGGCCTGCACGCAGGCCGGCACCCGGTCTTCGGGCTCCAGGTTCTCGTTGTAGATCCGATCCACGCACAGGGTGCACTTCTTCATCACCCCGTCCACCTGCGAATACTCGCGCGCGCCGTAGGGGCAGGCCCAGCTGCACAGCTTGCAGCCGATGCACTTGTCCTCGTCCACCAGCACGATGCCGTCTTCGGCGCGCTTGTAGCTGGCGCCGGTCGGGCACACGGTCACGCACGCCGGGGTGTCGCAGTGCAGGCACGAGCGCGGGAAGTGCAGGGTCATCGCCGGCTGCGGGTCGGCAGCGGCGCCGGCTGTTTCTTCGGCCAGCTCGTAGCTGTGCACGCGGTTGAACCAGACGCCCGACGGCTGCTCGCCGTACGGCTGCTCGTCCACCAGCGGCCCGCTGATCCCGCCCGCGTTCCACTCCTTGCAGCTGGTCGCGCAGGCGTGGCAGCCCACGCAGGTGTCCAGGTCGATCACCAGCCCGAGCTTTTTCGCCGGCGGCGGCGGGAGCGCGGTCACGGCAGCCTCCGGTGGCGCAGCCGGCCGCTGCCGAACAGCACCAGGGCGATCGAGAACACCAGCCCGAACGCGGCGCGCCAGCGCGGGGAGGGCGCGTGCGCGGCCCAGGAGCCGCCCGCGCCGGTGATGATCGACGGATCAATCAGCGCCCAGGTGCAGGCAACCGCCCCAAGGCAGCCCGCCGCCACCATCAGCACCCCGATCAGCCGGTAGAGCGTCCTCATGCCGCGCGCTTCAGGGATGGAAGGGAAAGAAGCGCGGGATCAGCAGGACCGCCGAGATCCAGAAGATCACGTTGAGCGGCATGCCGATCTTGACGAAGTCACTGAAGCGGTAGCCGCCGGCGGTGTAGACCATGGTGTTGGTCTGGTAGCTGATCGGGGTGGCGAAGCTGGTGGAGGCGGCGAAGGCCACCGCGATCAGCAGCGGCTTGGCGTCCACGCCCATCGATTCGGCGGTGGCCAGCGCAATCGGCACCACCAGCACCGCCGATGCGTTGCTGCTCATCACCTCGGTCAGCGCCGAGGTCATCAGGTAGATCGCGGCCAGGGTGGCCACCGGGCCGTAGGGTCCGAGCACGTTGAGCAGCAGTTCGGCGACCATGTTGGCGCCGCCGGTCTTCTGCAGCGCCAACCCCAGCGGGATGATCCCGGCCAGCAGCAGGATCACCTGCCAGTCGATGGACTCGTAGGCCTCGTCCGGGGTCATGAGCTGCAGCGCCACCAGCGCCAGGCAGCCTACCAGCGCCGAGGCCACGATCGGCAGCCAGCCCAGCGCCGCCACGGCGATGGCGGCGACCATGATCAGCGCCGACAGGATCGCCCGGCGCGGCTTGACCCGCTTCTGGGCGCGCTCGCCGAGCACGATCATGCCCGGATCGGCGCGCAGGTCATCGAGCGCGTCGGCCGGGGCGTCGAGCATCAGCACGTCGCCCACCGACAGCGGCACCCGGTCAAGCGACGAGCGGATCGCGAGCTGGCGGCGATGGATGCCCTGCACCCGCGCGCGGTAGGTGTGGGCGAAGCGCATGCCGTACAGGGTGCGGCCGATCAGGTGCGAGCCGGGGGCCACCATGGCTTCCACGTGCAGGCGCTCGTCCTTGCGCGATGCATCCTTGTTCTTGTCCTTGTCTTTTTCCCTGCCCTTGTCGCCGTTCTCCCCGCTTTCGCCGGTGCGTGGCGGCGCCCGCTCCGGAGCCTTGGGCACGTGGTCGAACCTGCATTCCATCGCCTTGCGCGCCGCGTCGATCCGCGGCCAGTCGCCGCGTACCAGCAGGCGGTCGCCGGCGGCGATGGTCGCGTCCGCGCCGTGCACCGGGGTGCCGTTGCGCAGCACTTCCATCAGGTCCACGTCCTGGGCGCTGTCAGGCAGCGCCTCGCGCGGCGACTTGCCGACCACCGGCGCCTCGGCCGGCACCACCAGTTCGGCGATGAAGCGGCCCACGTGCTCGGTCTCGCCCGGGTTCGGGGTGCCGCGGTTGGGCAGGGTCCACCAGCCCACGGTGAGCAGGTACACCGCGCAGATGCCGACGAAGATGATGCCCAGCGGCGCGAATTCGAAGATGGTGAAGCCCACTCCGGCCGATTCGCGCGCCATCGAATCAACCAGCAGGTTGGTCGAGGTGCCGATCAGGGTGCACACGCCCGCAGCCTGGGAGATGTAGGACAGCGGGATCAGGAACTTCGACGGCGCCCAGCCGTTGGCCGTGGTCGCCACCAGCACCAGCGGCAGGAACACCGCCACCGTGGCGGTGTTGTTGATGAAGGCGGAGAGGCCGGCCACCAGGCCCAGCATCACCAGCAGGAACAGCCAGCGCCAGCGGATGCGCGAGAGCACTTCGCCGATCGCGTCCAGGGCGCCGTTGGCCTTGAGCGCGCCGCTGAGCACGAACATCGCCGCCACCATCACCGTCGCCTGGTTGCTGAAGCCCGACAGCGCCTCGGGCACGGTGATCACCCCCAGCACCAGCAGTGCGGTCATCACCAGCAGCGCCACCACATCCACGCGCAGCTTCTCGGTGATGAACAGGTACACCGCCAGCAGCATCACGGCGATGGTGATCCACAGTTCGAGCGGCAGGCCCGGCATCAGGCGGCCACTCCGGGCTTGCCGCCGGCGTAGCGCAGCACGCCGGGCGCTTCGGCCCCGGGAAGGGGGGCGAACTGCGGCTGCGCGCCTTCAACGCCGCCGGCCGGGCGCAGCGCCACCCGCAGGTCGAACCAGGCCGCCTGGCCGGTGACGGGATCCGCGTTGGCGTAGTCGCCGCGCGGGGTCAGGTCGGAGATCAGGTGGTTGAGCATAAAGCCTTCCTTGCCTTCCGGCGCGTTGCTGTCCAGGCCCCAGGTGCCGCGGCGCTTGCCGATCGCGTTCCACGTCCACACGGTATCCGGCTGCACGTT
Organism: Luteimonas dalianensis; assembly: GCF_049339425.1. NCBI lineage: Bacteria > Pseudomonadati > Pseudomonadota > Gammaproteobacteria > Lysobacterales > Lysobacteraceae > Luteimonas > Luteimonas dalianensis. The sequence continues at coordinate 91,675 of NZ_JBMPPO010000007.1, forward strand.
GGCGGCGAACTTCGCCGGCACGGTGATGCTGCCATTGTGCGAGGACACCTGCACCATGTCGCCGTCCCCGATGCCGTGGCGCGCGCCCGTCTCCGGGTGCATGTACAGCAGGTTGCGGGCGGCGATCTGGCGCAGCCAGGCGTTCTGCGAACCCCAGGCGTGGTACATGAACATGGGCCGCTGGGTGATCGCGTGAAGCGGGTAGTCCGCCAGCTCGACCTGGGTGCCTTCGAAGGGCTCGTACCAGATCGGCAGCGGATCGAAATAGGTGTCCACCCGCGCCCGGTGTTCCTCCGGCGGCTGGTGCTCGCCGTGGCCTTGCGCAGCCAGGCGGAACGTCTGCAGCGGCTCGGCGTACAGCTGCATCGGGATCGGGTCGGCGGTGCCGATGAAGCCCATGCCGTGCGCCCAGTCCAGGTAGGCGCGGTTGGACATCTTGAAGTAGCGCGCCGATTCGGGGATCTCCGCCCGCCAGAAGCCGCCGTTGTCGATGTAGCGCTGCAGCTGCTCCGGGTTCGGCGCGCCCTTGCCATGGGCGCTGCCGTCCTCGCCGCGCCAGCCGGCCAGCAGGCCCACGCCCGGGGCGCGCTGGTGGCGGACGATGTAGTCGGCGTAGTCGCGGTACTGCGGCGCGCCCTCGGCATCCACCATGCCCGGCAGGCCCAGCCGCGCGCCCAGCTCCAGCAGCACCGACTGGAAGCCGCGCACGTCGCGCGCGCGGCCCTGCGAGTCGGCCTGGGTGGCGGGGTCGAACACCGGCTGGCGGATCGCGTCGGCGGCGCCATCGGCGTCGGAGATCGGCCGGTCGAGCAGGCTGATCGCGTCGAAGCGCTCCAGGTAGGTGGTGTCCGGCAGCACCAGGTCGGCGTAGGCCACCATCTCGCTGGCGTAGGCGTCGGAGTAGATGATCCGCGGGATCCGGTATTCGCCGTCCTCGCCCCTGTCGGTCAGCCACTGCATCGTCCGGGTGGTGTTCATGGCCGAGTTCCAGCTCATGTTGGCCATGAACATCATCAGGGTGTCGATCGGCCGCGGGTCGCCGGCGTGGGCGTTGCGGATCACCGTGTGCATCATCCCGTGCGCGGCCAGCGGGTAGGCCCAGGAAAACGCGTGGTCGATGCGCCGCGGCTTGCCTGCCGCGTCCACCACCAGGTCGGCGGGGGAATGCACGAAGCCCAGCGGCGGCGCGTCCAGGCTGCCGTCCCCGCGCCGCGCCTTGCCGGGGCGGTTGGGCGGCGGCACCGGACGCGGGAACGGCGGCTGGAAGCGGAACGACCCGGGCGTATCCACCGCTCCCAGCAGCAGCTGCAGCAGGTGCAGGGCGCGGCAGGTGTGGAAACCGTTGGAATGGGCGCTGATCCCGCGCATGGCGTGCATGGCCACCGGCCGGCCCACCATCTCCTCGTGGCTGCGGCCCTGGGCGTCGACCCAGGCGGTGGGCAGGCGCACCGGGTTTTCGAACGCGGTCACCGCCAGTTCGCGGGCGATGCGGCGGATGGTCGCGGCGGGGATGCCGCAGCGCCCGGCCACCGCATCGGGCGCGTACTGCGGGTCGAGATAGCGTTCGGCCACCAGCTGGAACGCCGGCACCGCGGTGCGGCCATCGGCCAGGGTGAACTTGCCGACCACCGCAGGCGAGATGCCGGCCGCGCCGGCGGGCGCGACCGCGCCGCCCGCGATCCCGTCCGCATCGCGATCCCAGCACAGCGGCCGGCCCTCCCCGTCGCGGGCGAACAGGCCGTCCTGCGCCCCGCCGGGGTCGCGCACCACCAGCCAGTGCGCATCGGCGTGCTGCACCAGGTAGTCCAGGTCGATGCGATCCATCCGCAGCAGCTCGTGGATGAGCGCGAACGCGAACAGCCCGTCGGTGCCCGGCCGGATGCCGATCCACTCGTCGGCGATCGCGCCGTAGCCGGTGCGCACCGGGTTCACCGCCACGATCTTCGCCCCGCGCTCCTTGAGCCTGCCCAGGCCCAGCTTGATCGGGTTGGAGTCATGATCCTCGGCCACGCCCCACAGCATCAGGTATTTCGTGTGCTCCCAGTCCGGTTCGCCGAACTCCCAGAAGCTGCCGCCCACCGTATACAGCCCGCCGGCGGCCATGTTGACCGAGCAGAACCCGCCGTGGGCGGCGTAGTTGATGGTGCCGAACTGCTGCGCCCACCAGCCGGTCAGCGCCTGGGACTGGTCGCGGCCGGTGAAGAAGGCGAGCCCGTCCGGGTCGCGCTCGCGCAGCGGCGCCAGCCACGAGGTGGCGATGTCCAGCGCCTCGTCCCAGCCGATCTCGCGGAATTCACCGGCCCCGCGCTCGCCCACGCGCAGCAGCGGCCGCGACAGCCGGGCCGGGGAGTTGTGCTGCATGATCCCGGCCGCGCCCTTGGCGCAGATCACGCCCCGGTTGACCGGATGGGCGGCGTTGCCCTGCAGGTAGCGGATGGAGCCGTCGCGCAGCCACACCTTGATGCCGCAGCGGCAGGCGCACATGTAGCACGTGGTGGCCTTGGCCTCGTCCCCCGGGGAGGGTGAGAGATCCAGGGCCGGCTCGTTCGGGGCGGGCGCTGGCATGGGCGCTATTGTGCCCGCGCGACCGGTGCGCGGCGAGTGGCCGGGCCCGACCGGCCCGGCCCGCCACGGCGACGGGCAAATTGCCCATAATCGGCCCATGGACAGATACGAACGCATCCTCGCCCTGCACCGCACCCTGCAGAACGCGCGCTACCCGGTCACGGTGGCGCGGCTGCAGGATGAACTGGGCTGCTCGCGCGCCACCGTCTACCGCGACCTGGCGTTCCTGCGCGACGCGCTGATGGCGCCGGTGGTGGGCGACGGAGAGGCCGGCTTCAGCTACGACCCGGACGAGGCGGAGCGCTTCGAGCTGCCGGGCCTGTGGCTGAGCTCGGACGAGCTGCACGCGCTGGTCGCGGCCCAGCAGTTGCTCTCGCGTAGCGCCGGCGGGGTGCTGTCCAGCGCGCTGGCGCCGCTGCAGCAGCGCATCGACAAGCTGCTCAACGCCCATTCCACCGGCAAGCAGTGGCCGGTGGAGCGGGTGCGGGTGATCCCGCACCACTCCCGGCGCATGGACGAGCAGGCGTTCCGCGCGGTCAGCAGCGCGGTGCTGGAGCGCAAGCAGCTGGCGTTCGAATACCGCGCCCGCTCCACCAACGAGCAGACCCGGCGCACCGTGTCTCCGCAGCGCATCACCCACTACCGGGGCAACTGGTACCTGGACGCCTGGGATCATGACCGCGACGGCCTGCGCAGCTTCTCGGTGGATCGCATCGTCAAGGCCCGGGCGCTGGAGCCCCGCGCCCGCGACGTCGACGAGGAGCAGCTCGACCGGCACCTGGCCGGCAGCTACGGCATCTTCTCCGGCGAACCGCGCGGCTGGGCCACGATCCACTTCAACCAGCGCGCCGCGCGCTGGGTGGCCGACGAGCACTGGCATTCGCAGCAGAAGGGCCGGATGCTGGCCGACGGCGGCTACGAGCTGAAGGTGCCCTACAGCTCCCCGCGCGAGCTGCTGATGGACGTGCTGCACTACGGCGCGGACGCCACCATCATCGAGCCGGCCTCGCTGCGCGAGCAGGCGCGCTCGCTGCTGGCGCTGGCGCTGTCCAACTACGACCGCTGAGGCTTCCGGCACGGGTCGCAGCCGGTGCGACCGGGGCGGGGCATGGTGCGTCCGTCACCATTTTCCGCACCCGGAGCCGGCCATGCGCAACACGTCCCCCGATACCCGCGTTCTTCGCCAGGCCCTGGCGGGCCTCGTCTTCCTGGGCCTGGTGGCCATCGCGTCGCTGCCGGCCGCGCGCGGCGCCGGCCCGGTGGGCTGGATGCCGATGTGGCTGCTGGGCATGCCGCTGGCCGCGCTGGCGGCGCTGGCGCTCGCGGATCTGCGCGAACGGGGCCCGCAGGCCGCTCCCGCAAGCCCGTCCGCTGCCCCGCGCAGGCGCGCCCGTCCGGCCCAGGCCCGGCGCCGCACGGCCGCCCGTCCGGCTTCGCCGCGCCGCCGCGCGGCGGCCTGAGCGGGCCAACTTCAGGCACGTCCCGGCGCGCGGCGGCTGTGCTAGCGTGTCAGGTTTGATACCTGACCGGAGCCGTCCGCATGTCCCCGATTTCACGTTTCTGCCTCGCCGCCGCGATCGCCGTCGGCCTGGCCGGCTGCACGGCCCAGTCCCAGGAAGGAGGAGCCGAGGTGGCAGCCGACCCCCATCAGTGGCTGGAAGAAGTGACCGGCGACAAGGCGCTGGCCTGGGTGCGCGAGCAGAACGCCGCCGCCGAGGCCGAGCTGGCCGCTACCCCGGAGTTCCGGCGGCTCGAGGCCGAACTGCTGGCGATCTACGACTCCGACGAGCGCATCCCCGCCGTCGGCAAGATGGGTGACTACTACTACAACTTCTGGCGCGACCAGGACCACGAGCGCGGGATCTGGCGCCGCACCACGCTGGAGGAGTACCGCAAGGACGACCCGCAGTGGGAGCTGCTGCTGGATCTGGACGCGCTCAACGCCGAAGAGGGCGAGAACTGGGTCTGGCACGGCGCCAACTGCCTGCGCCCGGACTACGACCGCTGCCTGATCGCGCTCTCGCGCGGCGGCGCCGACGCCAACGTCACCCGCGAGTTCGACCTGGCCGGCAAGCAGTGGGTGGAGGACGGCTTCTTCCGCCCGGAGGCCAAGGGCGGGCTGCAGTGGATCGACCGCGACACGGTGTTCGTCTACACCGACTTTGGCGACGGCTCGCTGACCGAATCCGGCTATCCGCGGATCGTCAAGGAATGGAAGCGCGGCACCCCGATGGAATCGGCCGAGGTGGTCTACGAAGGCCGGGCGGACGACATGTACATCAGCGCCGGCCGCGACCACACCCCGGGCTACGAGCGCGAGTTCGTCAGCCGCACCATCGCCTTCTACAACGACGAGCTGTACCTGCGCAATGAAGACGGCACCCTGACCCGGGTCGACGTGCCGAACTCGGCGCAGACGTCGGTGCAGCGCGAATGGCTGGGCATCGAGCTGCGCGAGCCGTGGGAGGTCGGCGGCAGGACCTACGCCGCCGGTTCGCTGCTGGCGGCCAACTTCGACGACTACATGGCCGGCAAGCGCGAGTTCGACGTGCTGTTCGAGCCGACGGAAACCACCTCGCTGGCGGGCGCTTCGTTCACGAAGAACCACCTGGTGCTGAACGTGCTCGACGACGTCAAGAACCGGCTGAGCGTGCTCACCCCCGGCGAGGACGGCTGGGAGCGCAGCGAGTTCCCCGCGGTTCCCGAGTTCGGCACGATCGGCGCGCGCGCGGTGGACAGCGATGAATCCGACGCCGTCTGGCTGACCGTCACCGACTACCTGACCCCGAGCACCCTGATGCTGGCCGACCTGGCCACCGGCCAGGCGCCGGAAGAGCTCAAGTCGATGCCCGGGTTCTTCGACGCCTCCACCCACGTGGCCGAGCAGCACTTCGCCACCTCCGAGGACGGCACCCGCGTGCCGTACTTCCTGGTGCGCCCGAAGGACATGGCGCTCGACGGCTCCAACCCGACCCTGCTCTACGGCTACGGCGGCTTCGAGATCTCGCTCACCCCGGGCTACGCCGCGGGCGTGGGCAAGGCCTGGCTGGAGCGCGGCGGCGTGTACGCGGTGGCCAACATCCGCGGCGGCGGCGAATACGGCCCGCGCTGGCACCAGGCCGCGCTGAAGGAGAACCGCCACCGCGCCTACGAGGACTTCGCCGCGGTGGCCAAGGACATGATCGAGCGCGGCATCACCTCCCCGGAGAAGCTGGGCATCCGCGGCGGCAGCAACGGCGGCCTGCTCACCGGCAACATGCTCACCCAGTACCCGGAGCTGTTCGGCGCGATCGTGATCCAGGTGCCGCTGCTGGACATGCAGCGCTACCACAAGCTGCTGGCCGGCGCCTCGTGGATGGCCGAATACGGCAACCCGGACGTGGCCGATGAGTGGGAATACATCCAGACCTTCTCGCCGTACCACCTGTTCGACCCGGAGAAGAAGGACTACCCGCCCACCATCCTGCTCACCTCCACCCGCGACGACCGCGTGCACCCGGGCCACGCCCGCAAGATGCACGCGCTGATGAGCGAGGCGGGCGCCGACGTGCGCTACTACGAGAACATCGAGGGCGGCCACGGCGGCGCGGCCAACAACCGCCAGGCCGCGCACATGGACGCGCTGTACTACACGTTCCTGTGGCAGCAGCTGGGCAACGAGTGATTCATTGCCATTTGCACGGAAACCCCATCCATGAAGCTTCCCCTGACGATTGCCCTGGCCCTGCTGATGACCACCTCCTGCTCTTCTTCCGCTGACGACGCCGGCAGCTCCGCCGCCGCTGCCACCGCGCCGGTGCCGCCGGTCGCCGACCAGCGCGAGCACCGGGTGTCCTCGCCGCACGGCGCCGTGCGCGAGGACGAGTACTACTGGCTGCGCGACGACACCCGCGAGGATGCGGACATGCTGGCCTACCTCAACGCCGAGAACGCCTACGCCGACGAGGTGATGGCGGCCAGCAAACCGGTGCAGGAAGCGCTGTACGGGGAGATCGTCGGCCGCATCCGCCAGGACGACAGCTCGGTGCCCAGCCGCGAGCGCGGCTTCTGGTACTACTCGCGCTTCGAAACCGGCAAGGACTACCCGGTGTACGCGCGCCGCGCGGACGGCGAGGGCGTGGACGCGCTGTCGATCCAGCAGGCCAACGACGCCGGCGACTTCGCCGCCGAGCAGGTGCTGCTGGACGTCAACGCCATGGCCGAGGGCAAGGACTTCTTCAGCCTCGCCAACTACGAGGTCAGCCAGGACAACCGCATGCTGGCCTGGGCCGAGGACGCGGTGGGCCGGCGCCAGTACGTGATCCGGTTCATGGATCTGGAAACCGGCGAGGTCTTCGAGGACGAGATCCGCGGCGTGTCCGCCGGCCTGGTGTGGGCGGATGACAACCGCACCCTGTTCTACGTGGAGAACGACCCGGACACCCTGCTCACCGTGCGGGTGAAGAAGCACGTGCTCGGCACCCCGGCCTCCGAGGACGTGCTGGTGTACGAGGAGACCGACGACAGCTTCTACATGGGCATTGGCCGCACCCGCGACGACGCCTACATCTGCATCTACGTGGAGAGCACCGTTTCCTCCGAGATGCGCTGCACCCCGGCCGCCAGCCCGGGCGAATTCACCGTGCTGGCTCCGCGCGAGCGCGACGTGGAGTACGACGCCGACCACCACAACGGCCGCTGGGTGATCCGCACCAACTGGGACGCGCCCAACTTCCGGGTGATGACCGCGCCCAGCGACGCCACCTCGCGCGCGCAGTGGCAGGACTGGCTGGCGCACAGCGAGGAGGTGTTCATCGAGGACGTCGACCTGTTCGACGGCTTCACCGCCATCGGCGAGCGTTCGCAAGGCCTGGAGCGGGTGCGGGTGATCCGCGCCGACGGCGGCGAGGAGTACGTGCAGGCCGACGAGCCGGCCTACTCGATGGGCCTGAGCGTGAACTCCGAGGCCGACACCGACTGGCTGCGCTACGGCTACACGTCGCTGACCACCCCGGGCACCACCTACGAGCTCAACGTGGCCACCGGCGAGCGCCGCCAGCTCAAGCAGCAGCCGGTGATCGGCTACGACCCGGAGCAGTACACCACCGAGCGCCTGTGGGCCACGGCCCGCGACGGTACCAAGGTGCCGGTGTCGCTGGTGTACCGCAACGGCTTCGAGCGCGACGGCACCGCGGCGCTGCTGCAGTACGGCTACGGCAGCTACGGCATGTCGATGGATCCGGGCTTCAACCTGCCGGTGGTCAGCCTGCTCGACCGCGGCATGGTCTACGCCATCGCCCACATCCGCGGCGGCCAGGAGATGGGCCGCAAGTGGTACGACGAAGGCAAGCTGTTCAACAAGATCAACACCTTCACCGACTTCATCGACGTCACCGACCACCTGGTGGCGCAGGGCTATGCCGCGCCGGATCGGGTGGCGGCCTACGGCGGCAGCGCCGGCGGCCTGCTGGTGGGCGCGGTGGCCAACATGGCCCCGGACAAGTACCGGGTGATCCTGTCGCAGGTGCCGTTCGTGGACGTGGTGACCACGATGCTCGACCGCAGCATCCCGCTGACCACCAACGAATACGATGAGTGGGGCAATCCGGAAACACCGGAGGCCTACCGCTACATGCTCTCCTACTCGCCCTACGACAACCTGGAGCAGAAGGCCTACCCGGCGATGTTCGTCGGCACCGGGCTGTGGGATTCGCAGGTGCAGTACTGGGAACCGGCCAAGTACGTGGCCCGGCTGCGCGTGCTCAACACCGGCGAGCACCCGGTGGTGTTCCGTACCAACATGGACGCCGGCCACGGCGGCAAGTCCGGCCGCTTCCGCCGCTACGAGGAGCTGTCGGAGATGTACGCGTTCCTGCTTGAGCAGCTCGGCGTGAACTGACTGCCGGCAGGTTCGCGGGCGGGCCGCTCCGCCGGCCCCTCACCTTCGGGATGGCCGGATACCATGGGCCGATGGAACCGTTCGTCCGCTTTCGCTGGGCCTGGTGGCTGCTGGCCTACGCCTGCCTCGGTCTGGGGGCGCTGGGCGTGCTGCTGCCGGGGCTGCCGACGGTGCCGTTCATCCTGGTGGCGGCCTGGGCGGCGGCGCGCGGCTCGCCGCGGCTGCACGCCTGGCTGCTGGCGCATGGCACGTTCGGGCCGATGATCCGCAACTGGCAGGAACACGGCGCCATCACCCGCCGCTCCAAGGTGCTGGCGATCGGCACCATGGTGCTGGCTGCGGTGATCCTGTACTTCTTTGCCCCGCGGCCGTGGATCGGCTGGGGCGCGACCGCGATCATGGCGGTGGTCGCCATCTGGCTGTGGCTGCGGCCCGAGCCCCCTGCCGCGGGCGACGGCGGCCGAACCTGAGCCCGCATCCGTTCCGCAGCGCCGCGGCTGCCGCTACACTGCCGGCATGAAACTCCCCCGCCTGTTCCTGTTTGCGCTGCTGGTGTCCGCCTTCGCGCTTGCCGCCTGCGGCAACAAGGCCGACCTGTTCATGCCGCCGCCGCCCGAGCCCGAGTCCGGGGAAGTGGCCGATCCGTGGGAGGGCGAGGATCCGTTCGCAGACGATGCGGTGGACGGTGAGCCTGTCGCGGATCCGTTCGCCGACGACGCGGTGGACGGCGAGCCCGCCGCGGATCCGTTCGCCGAGCCGCTCGAAGACGAGGCGGTCGAAGACGAACCCGCGCTGCCGCTTCCCGTGCCGACCGGTGACGAATGAGGCGATGAACGCCGCCGCGCCACGGCCAGGGGCGTCCACCTTCCGGTTCACCAAGATGCACGGCGCCGGCAACGACTTCGTGATGCTGGATCTGCGCGACGGCAGCCCGCCGCCTTCGCCGCAGCTGTGTCGCGCGCTGGCCGATCGCCACACGGGCGTGGGCTGCGACCAGATCATCACCATCGAGCCGCCGCGCTCGCCCGGCGCCGTGGCCGCGTACGGGATCTGGAATTCCGATGGCTCCAGCGGCCGCCAGTGCGGCAACGGCGCGCGCTGCGTGGCCGCTTGGCTGCAGCGCGCCGGCGCCGCGCCGGCTTCGTTCATCCTCGACAGTCCCGCCGGCAGCCACGAGGTCGAGCTGCTGGGCGAGGGCAGGGTGCGGGTCGTGATGGGCGAGCCGGATTTCGCGGCCGGCGCGATTCCGCTGGCGGGCTTCGGCGCCGGGGACGATCCCTGCGTGCTCGACCTGGGCGGGATGCCGGTCGAGTTCGGCGCGGTTTCGCTGGGCAATCCGCATGCCGTCATCGAGGTCGACGACGTCGACACCGCGCCGGTGGCCGCGGTCGGCCGCGCGCTGCAGGACAGCCCGGCGTTCCCGGATTCGGTCAACGTCGGCTTCGTCCAGGTGCTGGATCGCGAGCGGGTGCGGCTGCGCGTGTTCGAGCGCGGCGTCGGCGAGACCCTGGCCTGCGGCAGCGGCGCCTGCGCCGCGGCGGCGGTGTTGATGCGCCGCCGCCGGGTGGCGCGGGCGATCGACGTGGCCCTGCCCGGCGGTACCCTGCGCATCGAATGGCCCGGAGAGGGCCAGCCCGTCATCATGGCCGGATCGGCCGCGTTCGTATTCGAAGGGGAGTGGATCCATGAATGAAACCGTCGAGAAGATCGGTGCCCACGAAGTCGCCGCCTGGCTGCGCCGGCACCCGCAGTTCCTGCAGCAGTTCCCGGATCTGGCCCTGAGCCTGGTGGTGCCGCGCGACGACGGCCCGGCGGCCTCGCTGGCCAGCTACCAGCTGGAAGTGCTGCGCGACAAGAACCGCGAGCTGTCGCGGCGGCTGCAGGATCTGTTCGCGATCTCGCAGGAGAACGAGCGCCTGGCCGTGCGCACCCACCAGCTCACCCTGTCGCTGATGCGCCAGTCCAGCGCCGCGGGCACCGTGCGCGCGATGGCGGCGGCGCTTGCCGAGGATTTTGCCGGCGACCTGGTGCGGATCGTGCTGTTCGAGCCGGTGGCCGGGCTGGAGGAGCCGGAATGGCTGCAGGTGATCGCGCGCGAGGATCGCGTGCTGCAGCCGTTCGCCGATTTCCTGAAGGCAGGCGAGCCGCTGTGCGGGCGCCTGCATCCGGACAAGCAGGCGGTGGTCTATGGCGCGCGGGTGGAGGAGGTCAACTCCAGCGCCCTGCTGCCGCTGGAGGGGCTGGGCCTGGTGGCCGTTGGCAGCCACGATCCCAACCGCTTCTATCCCGGCATGGGCACCCTGTTCCTGCGCATGATGGGCGAAGCCTTCGCCACCGCCCTGCGCCGCTTCGATGGCTGACACCCCAGAGGCCGGGAGGGACGACGGGATGAGCGGGCGACTGGCACCCGTGCAGCCCTTCCTGGATCATCTGGAAGTCGAGCGCCGCGCGTCCGCGCACACCCTGGACGCCTACCGCCGCGACCTCACCGCGCTGTGCGAATGGGCAGCGAAGGACGGCGCGGCGCCCGAAACGCTCGACGGCGCCGGCATCCGAGCCTTCATCGCCGCCGAACACCGCCGCGGCCTGTCGCCGTCGAGCCTGCAGCGGCGCCTGTCGGCCTGCCGCGGCTGGTACCGCTGGCTGCTGCGCCACGGCCGCATCCAGGCCGACCCCACCGCCGGCGTGCGCGCCCCCAGGGCCAGCCGCAAGCTGCCGCAGGTGCTCGACCCCGACGAGGCCAAGGCGCTGGTGGAAGTGCCCACCGACGCCCCGCTGGGCCTGCGCGACCGCGCCATGCTGGAGCTGCTGTACTCCTCCGGCCTGCGCGTGGCCGAGCTGTGCGCGCTGCGCTGGCGCGACCTGCAGCTCGACGACGGCCTGGTGACCGTGCTGGGCAAGGGCAGCCGCCAGCGCGTGGTGCCGGTCGGCTCGCACGCCCGCCGGGCGCTGGAGGAATGGCGCGCCGACAGCGGCGGCACCAGTGACTCACCGGTGTTCCCCGGCCGCGGCGGGCGCCCGATCAGCCCGCGCAGCGTGCAGGCGCGCATGCGCCTGCTGGCCCGGCGCCAGGGCCTGTTCAAGCGCGTGCATCCGCACCTGCTGCGGCATTCATTCGCCAGCCACGTGCTCGAATCCTCCGGCGACCTGCGCGGCGTGCAGGAGCTGCTCGGCCACGCCGACATCGCCACCACCCAGATCTACACCCACCTGGACTTCGGCCACCTGTCGCGCATCTACGACGCCGCCCACCCCCGCGCCCGCCGCAAACCGGGGAAAAGCAGGGAGCCGGGGTAGGGGCCGGGGCCCTTGCATCGGCCCGGGTCGACCCCCAGACAGGGAATTCATCCCCCGGAGGCCCGCATGGACCCCAGCCAGAATCCCCACGTATTCCACGCCACCACCATCGTCTCGGTGCGCCGCGGCGACAAGGTCGCCATTGCCGGCGACGGGCAGGTGACCCTGGGCAACACCGTCATGAAGGCCAACGCGCGCAAGGTGCGCCGGCTGGGCAAGGACGGCCAGATACTGGCCGGTTTCGCCGGCGCGGCCGCCGACGCCTTTACCCTGTTCGAGCTGTTCGAATCCAAGCTGGAGAAGCACGGCCAGCTGCTGCGCGCGGCGGTGGAGTTCGCCAAGGACTGGCGCACCGAGCGCCGCTTCGGAAAGCTCGAGGCGCTGCTGGCGGTGGCCGACAGGGAAACCTCGCTGGTGATCAGCGGCACCGGCGACGTGATCGAGCCGGACGACGGCGTGGTCGCGATCGGCTCGGGCGGCCCGTACGCCCTGTCCGCCGCCCGCGCCCTGTCCGCCCATACCGAACTGGATCCCAGGACCATCGCCGTGGAGGCGATCAGGATCGCCGGCGACGTGTGCATCTACACCAACGGCAACGTCGTGGTGGAGGAACTCTGATGACCGACAACACCTCTTCAACCATGACCCCGCGCGAGATCGTGCAGGAGCTGGATCGCCACATCATCGGCCAGAACGCCGCCAAGCGCGCCGTCGCCATCGCCCTGCGCAACCGCTGGCGCCGCTCGCAGCTGGCCGACGAGCTGCGCAACGAGGTCATGCCCAAGAACATCCTCATGATCGGCCCCACCGGCGTGGGCAAGACCGAGATCGCGCGACGCCTGGCCACCCTGGCCAACGCGCCGTTCGTGAAGGTCGAGGCCACGCGCTTCACCGAGGTCGGCTACGTGGGCAAGGACGTGGAGCAGATCATCCGCGACCTGGCCGACACCGCGGTCAAGATGTTCCGCCAGCAGGCCAAGCAGCGCGTGCGCACCCGCGCCGAGGAGATGGCCGAAGACCGCATCCTCGACGCCCTGCTGCCGCGCCGCGAGACCCCGCCGCCGGCGTTCGGCTTCGGCGTGCGCAACGAAAGCGCCACCGTCGACATCGGCGCCGAGCCGTCCAGCCAGGAGTCGGAGACCCGTCGCAAGCTGCGCCAGCGCCTGGCCACCGGCGAGCTGGACGATCGCGAGATCGAGCTGGAGCTGGCCATGGGCGGCAGCGGCATGGACATCATGACCCCGCCGGGCATGGAGGAAATGGGCCAGCAGCTGCGGCAGATGTTCTCCAACCTGGGCGGCGGCAGGACCCAGAAGCGCAAGCTCAGCATCGGTGCCGCGCGCCCGCTGCTGGTCGAGGAGGAGGCCGGCAAGCTGGTCAACGAGGACGAGGTGCGCGAGTTGGCCATCGAGGCCGCCGAGCAGCACGGCATCGTGTTCCTGGACGAGATCGACAAGGTCGCCCGCCGCAGCGAAGGCGGCGTGAGCGGCGCCGACGTCAGCCGCGAAGGCGTGCAGCGCGACCTGCTGCCGCTGGTGGAAGGCTCCACCGTCAGCACCAAGTACGGGCCGGTCAAGACCGACCATATCCTGTTCATCGCCTCGGGCGCCTTCCACATGGCCAAGCCCAGCGACCTGGTGCCCGAACTGCAGGGCCGCTTCCCGATCCGGGTGGAACTGAGCGCGCTGACCAAGGACGACTTCGTGCGCATCCTCACCGAGCCCAGGGCCGCGCTGACCACGCAGTACGTGGAGCTGCTCAAGACCGAGGGCGTGGATCTCGAGTTCACCGACGATGCCATCGACCGGCTCGCCGAGATCGCCGCCCAGGTCAACGAGCGCCAGGAGAACATCGGCGCCCGCCGCCTGCACACGGTGCTCGAGCGCCTGCTCGACTCGCTGAGCTACGATGCGCCCGACAAGACCGGCAAGGTCACCATCGACCGCGCCTACGTCGACCGCCAGCTGGGCGAACTGGCCGAAGACCCGGATCTGAGCCGCTACATCCTCTGACCCGGCGGCCGCCCGTGCGGGGGCGCGCAAGGCTTGCTTCCGCACGGGGGGCGGCGGCGGTTGGCCATCGGGTGGCCGGGTTCGGTAAAGTCGTTCCATCCACCCGACGGGGCCCGCCCGGACATGCTCATCAAGCTCGTGCGCTGGGTTGCGGCCCTCGCGCTTGGCCTCATTGCCTACGGGGCGCTGCGCGCCGGGGACGTGGTTCCCTTCCTCCTGATCCTGGCCGGCGCGCTGGTGGTGCTGCCGCCGGTGGGCGCGCTGCTGGGGCGCTTGGCCGCGCCGGTGGGCAGGCATGGGGTGGCGATCGCGGTCGGGTTCGCGTTCGTCATGGCAGGCCTTGCCGTGACCGGCCTGACGTCCGGAGGCGCGCGGGAATCGGCTGCGCGGACGTCTGCGTCCAACGGCCCCGTTTCCGCGGACGCAGAGGCGCCGGGAAGCGGGCAGACGGCGGATTGATCCCGTCAGCCAGTCGGCGGTGGCCGCGGTCATGATGGTCGTGTATATCTGTCCCCGAACCTTGGAAGGAGAGTGCAATGTCAGGTTGGTTCGAGTTGACCAAGGCCGCCAACGGCCAGTTCCGCTTCGTGCTCAAGGCCGGTAACGCCGAGACGATCCTCACGAGCGAGATGTATACCGCCGAGGCATCGGCCCGCAACGGCATCGAGTCGGTGCAGAAGAACTGCGGCGACGACGCCCGCTACGAGCGCAAGGAAGCCAGCAACGGCAAGCCCTTCTTCAACCTCAAGGCCGCCAACCACCAGGTCATCGGCAGCAGCCAGATGTACTCCTCCGAGGCCGCGCGCGAGAACGGCATCGAGTCGGTGAAGAAGAACGGGGCGTCGACCACCATCAAGGATCTCACCGAGTCCTGATCGGCCGTTCACCGCGCCGCGCTGGCCACGGGCCCGCGGCGCGGTCGGGCGAATGGGGCCGGACGTCAGGCCCGGTCGTGCCGCCCCACCGCCAGCATCCGCTCCAGCGCCCGGCGCGCACCGGCGGCGACGTCGGCGGGCACGGTCACCTCGTGCTTCATGTCGCGCAGGCAGGCGTGGATGTTGGGCAGGGTGATCTTCTTCATGTGTGGGCACAGGTTGCACGGCTTGATGAACTCCACGGCCGGGAACCGGTCGCGCAGGTTGTCGGCCATCGAGCACTCGGTGATCAGCGCCACCCGCTCCGGCTTCTCCTTTTCCAGCCACGCGCCCATTGCGGTTGTGGAGCCGACGAAGTCGGCTTCGTCCTGCACCTCGGGCGGGCACTCGGGATGGGCGACCAGCCTGGCGTCGAAACGCTCGCGCGCGTGCCGCGCCTCGGACACGGTGAAGGTCTCGTGCACTTCGCAGCGCCCGTCCCACAGCACCAGTTCGATGCCGGTCTGCTGGGCCACGTGGTGGCCCAGGTACTGGTCGGGCAGGAAGATCACCTTGTCCGCGCCGGTCTCGGCCGCGATGGCTTCAACCACCCGGGCGGCGTTGGCCGACGTGCAGCAGGCGTCCGATTCGGCCTTCACCTCGGCGCTGGTGTTGACGTAGGTGACCACCGGCGCGCCGGGGTGCAGCTGGCGCAGCCTGCGCACATCGGCGGCGGTGATCGACGAGGCCAGCGAGCAGCCGGCCTCCAGATCGGGGATCAGCACGGTCTTGTCCGGGGCCAGCACCTTGGCGCTCTCGGCCATGAAGTGCACGCCGCACATCACGATCAGGTCGGCCTCGCAGTCTGCCGCCGCGCGCGCCAGCGCCAGCGAGTCGCCGGTGATGTCGGCCACGCCGTGGAAGATCTCCGGCGACTGGTAGCTGTGGGCCATGACCACCGCGCCGCGCTCGCGCTTGAGCGCGCGGATGGCGTCGATCCACGGCAGGTGCAGCGGCACTTCCAGGCACGGCACCAGCGGTTCCAGCTTCGCGCTGAGCTCGGCGTACTCGGTTTCCAGCTCGGGGCGCCAGCGGGGCGTGGTCTGGGCTTGCGAATGCGGCATGGTCGATGCTTTCCGTCGGAGGGTGGGAGTCGGGTCAGGCACGGTACGCTTCGCGCACCGGATGTGCCAGCCGGGCGCCGCGCTGCGGGGTGATGCGCAGGCGATGGTGGAGGGGGCGCCTGATCCGGCTCAAGCGACCGGCCCGCCGGTTTCCGGTGTCGCGGACGCGGCCTGGGGGAAGTGCTCGCGCCGGAACGTCCGCGCCCGCCCGAGGCCGCGCAGCTGGGTCAGCAGCACCGCCGCCCAGGCGAGCAGCAGCAACAGCCCGGCCGGGCGTGCGAGCAGCGCCGGGTTGAGCGCCGCACCGGCCAGTGCGGTACCGGCCAGCAGGTGCATGGCCAGCACGGCCCACTTGTCGCGTTCGGCCACCAGCGTGCCCACGCCCGGCACGCGGATGCCGCGCGGGCAGTCGCGGCGCAGGCCGATCCAGGCCAGGAAGCCCATGATCTCCAGCAGCATGCCGTTGAGCATCAGCGGCAGGCCGATGGCGATGGCGAGGGTGCCGGCGAGGATCACCGCGCTTGATGCGAGCGGCGTGGTGGTGCCGGCCAGGACGATGGCGCAGGCGGCGCCGACGGCCAGCGTGCCCATGCGCCAGGCCCACACCAGCGGCCGGTTACGGCGGAACTGCGGGCGCAGCGGCAGCCACAGCGAGACGCCGGTGAACAGCAGTGCCGGCAGCAGCGCGGACACCACCAGCGGCGGCTGCTGGCCGCTCCAGATCCGCAGGGCCACTCCGACGGCGAGCGAAATGATGGTCAGGGCGATCCACCCGCCCAGCCAGCGCTCGGGCAGCCGCGCGGTGCCCTGGAACATCGGCAGGGTGACGCTGCCCACCGCGGCCATCAGGCCGAGCACGCCGCCGAGCAGGCCGATGGTGGCGTGGGAGTCGGCGATCGACTCCAGCGGCAGCAGGGCATCGCCGCGCAGGATGGCCACCAGCAGCGCGCCGGCCACCGCCGTGACCGCCAGCGAGGTGACCGCCATGGCGATGCCCGAGCGCAGCACCTGCTGCGCGCCGCGCGCCAGCAGGCCGGGCAGGGCGGCCGCGGCGAAGACCAGGATCGGCACCGCCAGCAGCGCGCTGGCCACGACCAGGCCGGTGCGGTGCATGGACACCATGGAGACGACGAACACCGCCAGCCCCAGGTTGAACGCCGCGTGCAGCCACGCCGCCGAGCGCTGCAGCGGCATCGGGGTGCCGGCGGCGACGGGCAGGAACTGCAGCAGGCTGCCGAGCATCGCGTTGCCCAGCACGCCCAGGGTGAACAGGTGCACCAGGGCCACGGTGTGCGGCGACCAGCGGCTGACCAGCGCGGTTTCGCCGTAGGCCAGCAGGAACACGCCGGCGACGATGCCCCAGGCCGGCACCGTGAGCAGCCAGCGCAGCGGTCGCGCCGGAAGCGGGGCCTTGGCGAAATCCAGGCCGCTCATGTGCCGCCCGCGGGTGGCGCGGCGTCCTCGCGCAGGAAGATCGTGATGCGGGCGTACTCGCCGGAAGTGACGGGTTCGCGGCGCCAGCTGCAGCCGTGCTGTTCCAGGACGGGCAGCAGCGGCGCCGGCCAGAAGGGCGTCAGCGCCTCGATGTGTTCACCCGGACGCAGCGCCTGCACCGCGTCGAGGATGCGATCCATCGGCTCGGGCGGGGGCAGGTCGCGAAGATCCAGGCGGACGGGCATCGGCGGTTCCGGAGCGGGGGAAGTGCCCAGCATGGCGGCCTCGGGAACGGTTTGCATTGACCTGCGTCAGGCGCCGGCCCGCGCCGCGCCTAGTCCAGGCGGCGCGCGGCGTGGCGCGGCAGGGCGAGTTCCTGCCAGCCCTGCGCCTGCACGTGCCCGAGCACCTCGACCACGTCTGCGCAGGTGCGGTCGACGGCGTCGAGCAGGCCTGCGCCGCCCTCCAGCCTGCCGGCGATCATCGCCGCGAACATGTCGCCCACGCCCTTCACCGGATGCGGCACAAGCGGGTGCTCGCGCACCTCGCGCACGCCGTCGCCGACGATGGCCAGCTGGATCCTGTCCGGTGGGCACAGCTCCGGCGCGGCGCTGGTGACCACCACCCAGCGGGTGGTGTCGTTGAGCAGCGCGGCGGCCGCGTCCAGGCAGTCGTCGAGGGTGCGCGGGCTGCGGCCGGCGAGCTTGCCGAGTTCGAAATGGTTCGGGCACAGGCCCTCGGCCAGCGGCAGCAGGTGGTCGCGCCACACCGGCAGCAGCGCCGGGTCGGTGTAGGTGCCGTAGTCGTGGTCGCCGATCACCGGGTCGATCTGCACCCGCAGCGCGGGGTTGAGCTTCTGCATGCGGCGCAGCCATTGCGCCAGCGCCAGGCCCTGCTCCGGCGAGCCGAGGTAGCCGACCAGCACCCGCCTCGCGCGGGTGGCGGCTTCACGCGCCTCCAGGTCGTCCAGCAGCCCCTGGAACCACTCCAGCGGCAGCGGCCCGCCGTGCATGCTCGGATAGTGCGGGGTGTTGCCCAGCACCACCGTGGGCACCGGCGCCACGTGCAGGCCCAGCGCCTGCAGCACCGGCACCGCGATGTTGTTGCCGACGTTGCCGTAGGCCACCTGCGACTGCACCGACACCACGTCGACGATGCGCTCGCCCACGGGCGGCGGCGGGGTCTGTGGGCGGCTCACGCGCCGGACTTCTTTCCGGCGAAGCCGGGCCAGTACTCGCTGTCGGCCGTCGGCCGGGCGCCGAAGATCGCGGTGCCTACGCGCACCGTGGTGGCGCCTTCCTCGATCGCCATCTCGAAGTCGCCCGACATGCCCATCGACAGCTCGTCCATCACTATGCCGTCCGGGGCCTCCTGGCGCAGCCGGTCGCGCAGCTCGCGCAGGCGCACGAAGCACGGGCGCACCAGCGCCTCATCCGGCGAGAACAGCGCCAGCGTCATCAGCCCGCGCACCCGCAGCGACGAGTACGCCGGCAGGGTGCGCACGAAATCGACCACCTCGTCGGGCGGCAGCCCGAACTTGCTGTCCTCGCCCGAGGTGTTGACCTGCACCAGCACGTCGATCGCGCGGCCTTCCATCTGCAGCCGCCGATCCAGGGTCTCGGCCAGGCGGGTGCTGTCCAGGGCCTGGAACTCGCTGATGAAGCGTGCGGCGTGCTTGGCCTTGTTGCTCTGCAGGTGGCCGATGAGCACCCAGCGCAGGTCGGCGAGGTCTTCCATCGCCTCCCACTTGCCCTGGGCCTCCTGCACCTTGTTCTCGCCCAGCTCGCGGATGCCCAGGTCGTAGGCGGCGCGCAGCCGGGCCGCGTCCACGGTCTTGCTCACGGGCAGCAGGCGTACTTCCGAAGGATCGCGCCCGGCGCGGGCGCAGGCGGCGGTGATGCGCGCGCGGATTGCGTCGAGGTTGGTTTGCAGGGAATTGTCCGGCATGCAGGCCAGTTTACGCCGCCCGCCGCGCATGGCGCGCTCCTACCGGGTGGAGGCCACGCATTGGTCTTGACGCGGGATCGTGCACACTCTGCCGATCTTGCCTTTGGAACCCTGCCTATGGCCGGTGCCAGCCTGCTCACCCTGCTCGACGATATCGCCTCGATCCTGGACGACGTTGCTGTCCTGACCAAGGCCGCCACCAAGAAGACCGCCGGCGTGCTTGGCGACGACCTGGCGCTCAACGCCCAGCAGGTCACCGGCGTGCGCGCCGCCCGCGAGCTGCCGGTGGTGTGGGCGGTGGCCAAGGGATCCTTCCTCAACAAGGCCATTCTGGTGCCGGCGGCGCTGGCGATCAGCGTCTGGCTGCCGTGGGCGATCACCCCCCTGATGATGATCGGCGGCGCGTTCCTGTGTTTCGAGGGCGCCGAGAAGCTGGTGCACCGGTTCCTGCACCCGCAGCAGGCGGCAGAGCGCAAGGCCGCACACGCCGCCCACAACGCCGACCCGGGGCTGGATCTGGTGGCGGCGGAGAAGGACAAGATCCGCGGCGCTATCCGCACCGACTTCATCCTCTCGGCGGAGATCATCGTGCTCTCGCTGGGGGTGATTTCCAGCGCCCCGTTCCAGCAGCAGGCGATCACCCTGGTGGTGATCGCGCTGGGCATCACCGTGTTCGTCTACGGGCTGGTGGCCGGGATCGTGAAGCTCGACGACGCCGGCCTGTGGCTGGTGGGGCGCGGCGGCGCCGCGGCGGTGCTGGGACGCGGCATCGTGGCCGCGGCGCCGTGGCTGATGAAGACCCTGAGCGTGGTCGGCACGGCGGCGATGTTCCTGGTCGGCGGCGGTATCTTCGTGCACGGCATCGGCGCGCTGCAGGGGTTGGTCCAGAACATGTCGCCCGGCGGCGGCTGGGGCGTCCTGGTGGAGATGCTTGCCAACGCGGTGGTCGGCATCCTGGTCGGCGCGGTGGTGCTGGCGGTGGTCGAGCTGGTCAACCGTTTCCGCGACAAGCCGGAATCGTAGGAGCGCGCATGGCGCGCTCCTACAGGGGGAGGGCGTCGTACACTCGGGGACAGGTCTGATGAGGTGTTTTTGATGACGGATGCGGGCTGGTCCAGGCGCGAGCTGCTGGCGGCGATGGCGGCCGGCGCGGCGACGTCGATGCTGCCGCGGGGCGCGCGTGCCGTAGGCGGCGGGCTGCTGCTGCGGGACGTTTCGGTAGTCGATGGAACCGGTGCGCCCGCGCGCGCGGCCGACGTGCTGGTGGCGGACGGGCGGATCGTGCAGATCGGGCGGGTCGGCCGGCGCGTCGCGCGCGGCGCCCGCATCATCGAGGGCGGCGGCCGGGTGCTCGCGCCCGGCTTCATCGACCTGCACGTCCACGGTGATCCGCTGCAGCACTCCTACCAGCCGTTCCTGGCGATGGGCGTGACCACCGTGGTGCTGGGCCAGGACGGCAGCAGCCCGGGCGCCGGCAAGGAAGGCAGGCGGCGGCTGCCGGACTGGATGGACGCGGTGGAGCGTTCGGGCCCGGACATCAACGTCGCCACCTGCTCCGGCCACGGCACCCTGCGCCGCCAGGCCGGCATCGACGACGCGACCCGCGAGCCTTCGCAGGCGGAGATCGCGCGCCTGGTGGCGCTGCTGGAGGAGGATCTGGCGGCAGGTTCTTTCGGAACCTCCACCGGGCTGGAGTACGTGCCGGGGATGTATGCGCAGCAGGCGGAAATCGCCGCGTTGGGGCAGGCGGTTGCGCGCTTCGGCGGCGTGGCGATGAGCCACATGCGCTCGGAGGACGATGACAGGGTGGAGGCGTCGATCCGCGAGCACATCGAAGCCAGCCGGCCCGCGCGCACCCACATCTCGCACCTGAAGGTGGTCTACGGCGAAGGCGTCGAGCGCGCCGAGCGGCTGCTGCAGGCGCTGGAGGAGTACCGCCGCGCCGGCATCGAGCTGACCGCCGACGCCTATCCCTACGCCGCCAGCTACACCGGCGTGGGCATCCTGTTTCCCGAATGGGCGATGCCGCCGACCGATTACGCCGAAGTGCTGGCCACGCGCCGCGACGAGCTGCGCGCCGCGCTGCAGGCGCGCATGATCCGACGCGGCGGGCCGGGCGCGCTGCTGTTCGGCAGCGGGCCGCACGTGGGCAAGTCGCTGGCGCAGGTGTCCGAGGAAGCCGGGCAGGCGTTCCCGGACGTGCTGTTGGAGATCGGCCCGCGCGGCGGCCAGGCCGCACACTTCGTGATGGACGAGGCGCTGCAGGCGCGGTTGATGGTGGATCCGCACGTGGCGATCGCCAGCGACGGCTCGCCCGGCGGCAGCCATCCGCGCGGCGCCGGCACCTTCGCCAGGTGGATCGAGGAGTTCGCGGTGGGCGAGGGGCGGGTGTCGCTGGAGGAGGCGGTGCGCAAGGTCACGAGCCTGCCGGCGTCGATCCTGCGCCTGGCCGACCGCGGCGCGGTGCGCGAGGGCGCGGTGGCCGACCTGGTGCTGTTCGACCCGGCCTCGGTGCGCGCGAACGCCGACTACGTGGATCCGACCGCGCAGGCCGAGGGCTTCGACCTGGTGCTGCTGAACGGGACGCCGGCGTTCGAGGGCGGCGAGCGGGTGGCGAAGGCAGGCACGCTGCTGCGCCACGGCCGATAGCGCGCCGATGCGGAACGGGCATGTCGACGTAGCCGTCATCGGCGGCGGCGCCGCGGGGCTGATGTGCGCGCAGGTGGCCGCGGCGCGCGGGCTGAAGGTGCTGGTGCTTGAACGTGCCAACAGGGTCGGCAAGAAGATCCTGATGTCCGGCGGCGGGCGCTGCAACTTCACCAATACCGGCACCGGGCCGGACAACTACCTGTCGGCCAACCCGCACTTCTGCAAGTCGGCGCTGGCGCGCTACACGCCCTGGCACTTCCTGGAGCTGGTGGAGCGCCACCGCATCGCCTGGCACGAGAAGGAGCTGGGCCAGCTGTTCTGCGACGAGTCCTCGAAGCTGATCGTGCGGATGCTGCTGGACGAGTGCCAGCAAGTGGGCGTGCGCATTGAAACCGGATGCGACATCACCGCGGTGGACGTGGGCGACGGCGGGCGCTTCCACATCGACAGCCGCCTGGGCCGCACCACCGCCGGCCGGCTGGTGGTGGCCAGCGGCGGGCTGTCGATCCCGAGCATGGGCGCGAGCGGTTTCGGCTACGAGCTGGCGCGCCGGTTCGGGCACGAAGTGCTGCCCACCCGCGCCGGCCTGGTGCCGCTGACCCTGAGCGGCAGGCACCAGCAGCGGCTGGAAGGGCTGAGCGGCGTGTCGCTGCCGGTACAGGCCAGCTGCAACGGCGCCAGCTTCCGCAACGCGATGCTGGTGACCCACCGCGGCATCAGCGGGCCGGCGATCCTGCAGATCTCCTCGTACTGGCAGCCGGGCGATGCGCTGGGAATCGACCTGCTTCCGGGCGAGGATGCGCTGGAGCTGCTGCAGCGCTGGCAGCGCGAGCGCGCCGATGCCGAGCTCAAAACCCTGCTGTCGGAGGCGATGCCGCGCCGCTTCGCCCAGCGCCTGTGCGAGCACTGGCTGCCCAGCCGGCCGATGAAGCAGTACACGCCGCCGCAGCTGCGGCAGATGGCCGGCACGCTGTCCGCCTGGCCGCTGGTGGCCAGCGGCACAGAAGGCTACCGTACCGCCGAGGTCACCCTGGGCGGCGTGGATACGGACGGGGTCTCGTCATCCACTTTCGAATCCAGGCACGTCCCCGGCCTGCATTTCATCGGCGAGGTGCTGGAGGTCACCGGCTGGCTGGGCGGCTACAACTTCCAGTGGGCGTGGGCGTCGGGCCACGCCGCCGGGCAGGCGGTGTAACCTGCGCGTCATCTTTTGCCGGAGCCTGCCATGTCGATTGCCGCCGTCCGCAACTGTTGCCTCGCCCTGCTTGTCGCGCTGCTGGTTGCCGGCTGCGCGGATCCGGGGCCGCCGCCGGGGGGCAGCGTGGCCGGGCTTGAGCGGATCGATACCGTCCAGGGCGACGGCGAGATCGCGCAGGCCGGCGACGAGGTGGTCGTCCACTACAGCGGCTGGGTCTATGACGAACGCGAGCCGGATCTGCGCGGGGAGGCGTTCGACAGCTCGCGCGAGCGCGACGAGCCGTTCAGCTTCCCGCTGGGCGCGGGGCGGGTGATCGCCGGCTGGGACGAGGGCGTGACCGGCATGCGGGTGGGCGGCCGGCGCGAGCTGCGGATCCCGTCGGAAATGGCCTATGGCCGCCGCGGCGCCGGCGGGGTGATCCCGCCGAATGCGTCGCTGGTGTTCGACGTGGAGCTGCTGGAAGTGCGCAAGCCCTGACCGCGCTCGGGTCGCGGCCATCGCCGCGGCTTCACCTTCGGCTTGGCAGGCTCGGCCCATGGGCTATACCAGCCAATACGAAGCGAGCGAACCCGCGCGCCCGGCCGTGGATGCCATGCCGGGGACGGTGGTGCTGGAGTTCGGCGCGCCGTGGTGCGGGCACTGCCAGGCCGCCCAGCCGGCGCTGGAACAGGCGCTGTCCGGGCGCGAGGATGTCAGGCACATCAAGATCGAGGACGGGCGCGGGCGGCCGCTGGGGCGCTCGTTCGGGGTGAAGCTCTGGCCGACGATCGTGGTGCTGCGCGACGGCGTGGAGACGGCCCGGATGGTGCGGCCGGCCGATGGGGAGATCGGCCGCACGCTGGCGTCCGGCTGAACCAGCCTGCTTCCCATGACCAACGCGAAAGGAGAAGGCACGAGATGAGAGTTCCCAAGGACACGCTGGTGGTCGTCGCCGACGGCGGCGGCGCGCGGGTGCTGCGCAACGTCGGCGCCGCGTTCGATCCCGAGCTGATCGCCGAGCAGACGCTGGTGCCGCAGGATCTTGATGACGACGGCCCGGCCGGCCCGGTTCCCGCCGAGACCCGCGGCGAGGAGATCGACGAGGCGACCTTCGCCAAGCAGCTGGCCAACTGGCTCAACGCGCGGGCGCTCAGGCAGGAGTTCGACAACCTGGTGCTGATGGCCGATCCGCAGACCCTGGGCCAGATCCGCCGCAGCCTGCACAAGGAGGTCGGCAACCGCCTGCTGGCCACGATCGACAAGAACCTGACCAACGCCCCGCTGGGCGATATCGCCAGGGCGCTTTCCCCGTAGGGGCCGCTCCGGCAGGCTCAGGCGGGAGGGGCCGGCTCGGATTCGCGCGCCGGCTCCGGACGCGGGCCGGGCCATGCGGCTGCGCGCCCCTTGCCCGCGCGCTTGGCGGCGTAGAGGGCTTCGTCCGCGCGCTTGAGCGCCTGCGACGGCGTGACCTGCGCCGGATCCACAATGCAGTAGCCCACGCTGCATGAGGCATGCACCGGCGCGTCGCCGGGGCCGTGCTGCAGCGAGGCGGCGCCCACCGCCGCGATCAGTTTGTCGGCCATGCGCCGCGCGGCGTCGGGGCGGGAAACGTGCCTGGCGATGACCGCGAACTCGTCACCGCCCAGGCGCGCCACCAGATCATCGGCGCGCACGCATTCGCCCACCCGTGCGGCCACTTCCTGCAGCAGGCCGTCGCCCGCCGCGTGGCCCAGGCTGTCGTTGATTTCCTTGAAGTCGTCCAGGTCGAAGTAGAACACGCCCAGCCGGCGCCCCTGGCGCGCGGTCTCGGCCCAGGCCTGGGCGCCGTAGCGCTGGAAGCCCGCGCGGTTGAGCACCCCGGTCAGCGGATCCTGTTCGGCGCGGCGGGCAAGGTCCTGCCGGTAGGCCTTGTCCAGGGTCACGTCGCGCAGCATCACGTGGATGCCGTCGACGCCGCCGGCGTGGTCATGCTGCGGGATGAAGGTGGCCGCCCAGGTACGGATGGCGGTCTCGTCGGGGTCGTCGAACTCCACGGTATGCTCCACGCCGGCGCGCGCGATCTCCAGCCCTTCCGCGAAATGGCAGGCGGCCGGCTCGCGGATGAGCTCGAGCACCGGCTGGCCGAGGATCTCCCCGGCCGGGCGCCGCAGCTCGCGGGTCCAGCCCGAGTTGATGAACTCCACCCGCAGTTTTCGATCCAGGAACATCAGCAGCAGTGGCAACGCATCGGCCAGGGTGGCCAGGCGCCGGTCGCCGCGCCGGCGCGCGGACTCCGCCGCGCGTTCGCGGCTGAGGTCGCGCACGATCACCATCCGGCAGTCATGGCCCTGGAAGCGGATCGGTTCGTTGTTGACCTTGACCGTCAACAGCCGGCCATCGCGGTTCATGTGGGTCCATTCCACGCCGAGGAAGCGTTCCGGCTTGTCGCGCAGCGTCGACAGGAACAGGTGGTGCTCCCGCTCGGGGCGGATGTCGAGCGCGGTCAGGCGCAGGAACTCCTCGTGGGTCCAGCCGTAGAACTCCAGCGCCGCGGCGTTGGCCGCGCGCATGCGCAGGCTCTCCACCTCGAACACGAACACCGGCATCGGGTTGCGGTCGAACAGCACGTGCAGCTCGGCGGCCGCCTCGCGGGCGTTGTTCTCCAGCGCCTGCCGGGCCTCGGCGTGGCGAATCACGCGCTCCAGGATGTCCGGGCGGGCCTCCGACTTGAGCAGGTATTCCTGCGCGCCGGCCGCGATGGCGCGCTCGCCCAGGCCGTCGTCTTCGCGGCCGGTCAGCACCACCACCGCCAGGTCCGGATGGCGGGCGGTGATCCGCTCCAGGCCTTCCAGGCCCTCGCTGTCGGGCAGGCCCAGGTCGAGCAGGACCGCGCTGTAGCCGCCGGTCTCAAGCATGGCCAGGGCGGCTTCCAGCGTGGGGGCGTGTTCGACCGTGCGTGGCGGCTTGGCAGCGCGCAGCAGCGCCGAATACAGCAGGGCGTCGCTGCGCGTGTCATCCACCAGCAGGATGGTGTCCGGACGCGTCATTGCGGCAAGCCTAACCCAGGCCAGGCCAGCAAAGGCTGACCTGGATCACGCGCGCGACGTGCGCTGCCGTGGCGGGTCAGTCGCTGCCGGCGGGCGTCAGCTTCAGCAGGTTTCCGTCGGCGCCGCGGCCGCCGTCCTCGAGCAGCCAGAGGCTGCCGTCGGGCCCCTGCTCCACGTCGCGGATGCGGGTGCCCATGTCGAAGCGCTCGGCCTCGCGCGCGCTGTCGCCGTCGAACTCGACCCGCACCAGCGACTCGGAGGACAGGCCGCCGATCAGGCCGCTGCCGTTCCACTGCGCGAACGCATCGCCGTCGTAGATGATGAAGCTGGACGGCGAGATCACCGGCGTCCAGGTGATCACCGGGGCCTGAAACTCGGGTCGGGTGTCGTGGTTGGGGATCGGGCGGCCGTCGTAGTGGTCGCCGTTGGAGACGATCGGATAGCCGTAGTTCTCCCCGCGCACCACCAGGTTCAGCTCGTCGCCGCCCTTGGGGCCCATCTCGTGGTTCCACAGCCGGCCGTCGGCGCCGAACACGAAGCCCAGCGGATTGCGGTGGCCCAGCGACCAGACCTGTGCGGCCACGCCGCCCTGGTCGGCGAAGGGGTTGTCGGCCGGCACGCTGCCGTCGTCGTTCAGGCGCAGGATCTTGCCCATGTTCGACTCCATGTCCTGGGCCGGGTCGAACTTCTGCCGGTCACCGGAACTGATCCACAGCATGTCGTCGTGGAAGACGATGCGGTGGGCGTAGTGCCCGCGCCCGCTGACCTTGGGCACCTGCCGCCAGATCACCTCCAGATCCTGCAGCGAGCCGCCGCCGCTGCCGTCCAGCGCCAGCCGCGCGCGGGCCACCGCGGCGCCGGCGGTGTCGCCATCCCCGGCCTCGGCGTAGCTGATGTAGACAAGGTGGTTGTCGTCGAACTGCGGATGCAGCGCCACGTCGCCCAGGCCGCCCTGGCCGCCGTGGACGACCGCCGGAATCCCGCCGATCTCACCGGTGGTGTCGCGCGCCACGTCGTACAGGCGCAGCGTGCCGGGCTTCTCGGTCACCAGCAGGCGCCCGTCGGGCAGGAACGCCATCGCCCAGGGCTCGTTGAAGCGGGTGACCTGTTCAACCTGGAAGGGCGTTGCATCCACCGCGGCGGGGGCCGCATCCGCCGGCGGAGCGTCGGAGCCGGTGGACTGGCCGTTGCCGCTGCATGCGGCCAGGGCGATGGAGCAGGCGGCGGCGAGCAGGAATCGGGACATGCGGGATCACTCCATCTGGCGCAAGCGGGGTGAATACGATAGCCGGATTGGCCTGCCGGCCCCACTGCGGGGATAAAAATTCCGTTGCCATTCAGGCGTGCGGCCCGCGGCGCCAGGCCGCCGAACCCGCGGTCTGGCGGGATTTTCGGGCGCGTTGGCATGAAGTGTCGAGCAGGTCACGCACAGCACTAGCGAATGCGGCCGCGCGGTTGGTTAACAGGGCGTTGGCGCGGATTCCGCGGCCCCGTTGCGGTTCATTCGCGCCGCGGCAGTGTGCTTGCCGTGCGCAACGCTTCGATGCGTACCGGAACGCAAGCGACCGGCGACTGGTCGCACCGGACCGGGCCCCCGCACTTTCGATTTCCACACTTGGAGAACTGCATGAACAACGTACGCAAGCCCCTGACCGGTCTGATCGCGCTGGGCATGGCCCTGGCCATGCCGATGGCGTTCGCCCAGGAAGCCGACGAGTTCGCCCAGGAGCCGGCCCCGACCCAGCAGGCCGCCCCCCAGGGGCAGGTGAGCTGGGCCGACCTGGACACCGACGGTGACGGCAACCTCAGCCGCCAGGAGGCTGCCGCGCTGCCCGAACTCGCCTCGATCTTCGACCAGGCCGATGCCGACGGCGACGGGAACCTGACCCCGCAGGAGTACCAGCAGTACGCCGCCTCGCAGGGTGCGGGCAGCCCGCCGCAGGAGTAACGGGCACGGGTTCATCCACCGCGGTGGATCGTTTGCAGCGGGGCGGCCTTCGGGCCGCCCCGTCTGTTCGGGCAGCCGCAATCTCCCGACCGTACACTTGCGCGCATGCACACCGACAGCAACGCGCAGATCACCCTGGTTGGCTTCGACGCCGATGACACCCTGTGGCGCAGCCAGGACTTCTATGACCAGGCGCAGCTGGATTTCGAGCAGATCCTGTCCGGCTACGTGGATCTGGACTCGGAGCGGATGCGCTCGATCCTGCTGGCCACCGAGCGTTCGAACCTGGTCCGCTACGGCTACGGGGTGAAGGGCATGGTGCTGTCGATGGTCGAGGCCGGCATCGAGCTCACCGGCGGCGCCATCGCCGCCAGCGACATCCAGAAGGTCATGGAGCTGGGCAAGGATCTGCTTGCGCACCCGGTGGAGCTGCTTCCCGGCATTCCCGAGGCGGTCGAGGCCGTGGCCGCCCGCTACCGCGTCGTGCTGATCACCAAGGGCGACCTGTTCCACCAGGAGCGCAAGGTAGCCCAGTGCGGGCTGACCGCCTTCCAGCGCATCGAGGTGGTGTCGGAGAAGGACGTGGCCACCTACCGCCGCCTGCTCCGGGAGTTCGAGGTGGAGCCGGGGCAGTTCGCCATGGTGGGCAACTCGCTGCGTTCGGACATCGACCCCGTGGTCCAGCTGGGCGGCTGGGGCGTGTACATGCCCTACCACAGCAGCTGGGCGCACGAGCTGCTGCCCGGTTTCAACGGCAACGGCAGGGTGGTGGAAGTGGCCAACGCAGACGGTATCGTCGCGGCCCTCGGACAGCTGGGCCGGCGGGACTGAACCCCCGGCAACGGCCTCCGGCACCGATCCCGCCCTGCAGAAGTCCGGGCAACCGCTCCGGGTGCGGGTTAAAAGCCCGTTCAAGGTTGCCGGGGCATGGTGTCCCTACCACCGCATATCGCGGGAACTGCCACGAGGAGGCCCCCATGTCAGCACCATCCCGCTGGTTGACTTCCCTGATCCTGGCGGCCGGGCTGGGCGCTGCGGCGCTGGTTCCGGCCCCGGCGCGCGCCGGCGACGACCTGGTTCGCATCCTGGTCGACGTGGCCGACGTGGTGCTGCGTGGCAGCACTCCGTACTACCGCCACGGCAGCTATGGCCGCCATGACCGTTTGATTGCGGTGCGCGACCGCTATGGCCGCGTGACCTACTACCGTGAGGTGCCGCGCCATCACCGCCGCGTGGTGTACCACCCGCCGCGCCATCGTCCGGGCCCGCCGCCGCACGCGCGTGCCTGGGGCCATCCCAGCCGCAACAGCTACCACGTGCGCTACGACCGCGACCACCGCGGCAAGCGCCATGACCGCGATC
The DNA here is from genome assembly GCF_049339425.1 of Luteimonas dalianensis. Taxonomy (NCBI): domain Bacteria; kingdom Pseudomonadati; phylum Pseudomonadota; class Gammaproteobacteria; order Lysobacterales; family Lysobacteraceae; genus Luteimonas; species Luteimonas dalianensis. Next base: position 120,948 of record NZ_JBMPPO010000007.1, read on the forward strand.
GCCGCGACCGCGACCGTCGCCACCGTGACCGCAGGGGCCGGGGCTGGTGAGTGCCGCGCGCATGCTGATGGGCGCCGCCGCGGCCCTGCTGCTGGCGGCGCTCCCGGCGGGCCAGGTCCGGGCGCAGTCGGAGCTGACCTGCAGGCTTGATTTCAGCATGTCCGGCTGGTCGATCTTCTACAAGACGGCCAGCGGCACCGGCACCGTGCGCTGCAGCAACGGCCAGAGCATGGGCGTGCAGATCGAGACCCGCGGCGGTGGCCTGAGCGTGGGCAAGTCGCGCATCGACAACGGCACCGGCACCTTTGCCGGGGTGAAGAGCATCAACGACGTGCTGGGCGGCTATGCCGCGGCCGAAGCCCACGCGGGGGCGGTGCGCTCTGCCAAGGCCCAGGTGGTCACCAAGGGGCCGGTCACGCTCGCGCTGGCCGGCACCGGCGACGGCTGGGACCTGGGCGTGGCGTTCGGCAGTTTCATCATCAGCCGGCGCTGAGCCGGGCCTCAATCGGCCCGGTGGTGGATGTCCTCTGCCACCGGTACCTCGGGCATCCTGGCCTCGATGTCATCACCGATGCGGGTGCTGAACCAGAAGACGGCGCTGCCGTAGGCCACCAGCAGCACCATTGCTGCCAGGGCCACATACGGCCAGCGCCGCGGCCGCTGCCGCGCGGGGGCTTGTCCGGGATGGGATTGCTGGGCCATGGGGGCTCCCTGTCTGTGCTGCCGCGGTGATTACGGCACAATCCGTGCATGCGAAACGTGAGGCCGCCCCGCGCCGGTGGCGCCGGTGCGGACGGAGGGAGCAGGCAATGAGCAGGTTCGAACGCACCCCGGCCGGGTGGCTGGCCCTGGCCGCCGCGCTGCTGCTGCCGCTGGCGGCCAGCGGGCAGGAGCCGCCGGCCGTGGAGGCCGACTCGCAGGAGCAGGTGCTCCAGGAGGACGCCGACGAGGAGGCCGCCGAGCCGGAGCCGGAAGACCCGTCGGCCACCGGGGACGGATGGATCGACGCGCAGCTGGCCGGCATCGGCCGCTATGCGCAGCGGTATCCGGATGCGTTCGCCGACGAGCTGGTGCGCTACCACGACGTGCCCCGCACGGCGGTGGCCTCGCTGCTGGAGCAGGGCTGGGAGCCGGGTGACGTCTATTTCGCCTGCGCGCTGGGCGGGGTCACGGGACGTTCCTGCCGCTTCGTCGTCGGCCAGCGCGGACAGCCCCCGCAGGCCAGCTGGCGCGCGCTCGCCCAGGAGCTGGGGGCCGGCGTCGGCACCCCCGCCTTCGCCCGCCTCAAGCGCGGCATCGTCGAGAGCCACATCCGCTGGGCGCGGCCGCTGGAACTGGACGATGAGCTCAGGCGGGCGTTCCCCGATTACGGCAAGCCCGCCGCCGCTGCGGACGGCGGGGACTGACGCTCCCGTTCAGTCGGGCCGCCTGGCCGGGACGAACGGGGAGGTCGGGTCGCTGGCGGGGAAGGTTTCCTCCAGCGCCTCGTCCTGGTTGCTCTCCTCGTGGCGCTTGCGCTGCTCGCGCTCCTGCGGGCTTTCCGCATCCTGCCGGTCATCGTGGCGTTCAGGTGGATCCTTGCGGTCGCGGGTCATGGCTACACCTCGTTGCAGGGGGTGCTCCCTCTTTAAACCCGTTGCCGTTGCCGTCGCGTGAGATGGCGTCCCCGGTAGAATCGGGGCCCCTCGCCACGGCCGCTCCGGCCACGTTGAATGACCGATCCGCAGGAAGACCAGGCCTTCCGCCTGTCCGTCGCCCCGATGATGGACTGGACGGACTCCCATTGCCGCGTGTTCCATCGCCTGCTGGCCCCGCATGCCCGGCTGTACAGCGAGATGGTGCACGCCAACGCGGTGATCCACGGCGACCGCTCCAAGCTGCTGGCGATGGATCCGGTGGAGCACCCGGTGGCGCTGCAGCTGGGCGGCAGCGAGCCGGCGCTGCTGGCGCAGGCGGCGCGGATCGGGGCGGAGCATGGCTTCGACGAGATCAACCTCAACTGCGGCTGTCCGTCCGACCGGGTGCAGGCCGGGCGCTTTGGCGCCTGCCTGATGCGCGAGCCGGCGCTGGTGGCCGACAGCGTGGCGGCGATGATCGCCGCCTGCCCGGTGCCGGTCACGGTGAAGTGCCGCCTGGGCGTGGATGACGACCACGACTGGGAGCGCTTCGCCGCCTTCATCGATACCGTCGCCGCGGCCGGCTGCGGCACCTTCGTGGTGCACGCGCGCAACGCCTGGCTCAAGGGCCTGAGCCCGAAGGAGAACCGCGACGTGCCGCCGCTGCGCTACGACTGGGCGTACCGGCTCAAGCGCGAGCGGCCCGGGCTGCGGGTGATGGTCAACGGCGGCATCGCCGATGCGGCCGAGGCCACCGCGCACCTGGAGCACGTGGACGGCGCGATGCTGGGGCGGGCGGCCTACCACGATCCCTACCTGCTGCATATGCTGGACACCGCGTGGTTCGGCGGCGAACGGCGTGATCGCGGCGATCTGCTGCGCGCGCTGCGGCCATACGTGGAGGCGCAGCTGGCCCGGGGCGCCGCGCTCAAGCACATCACCCGCCACCTGCTCGGGCTGTTCCAGGGCCAGCCGGGCGGGCGCGCGTTCCGCCGCGTGCTCAGCGAGGGCGCGCACCGGCCGGGTGCGGACTGGTCGCTGGTGGAGCGGGCGCTGTCAGAAACCGTGCGCCCGCGGCGCGAGGCCGCATGATTACCCGCGACGCCGGAGAGTTCCTTTCGGTCGCGCAAGGCTGCGCGCCGGACTTCGGCCCCGCGACCGCGCGGGCGGCGTTCCTGGTCGCGCCCGACGGCTTCACCCACGCCGCGGAGTCGGCCGGTGACAACCACTACATGGCCGCCGCGGGCGACTTCCATGGCGAACGCGCGCTGGCCCAGCACCGCGGGCTGCAGCGGGCGATGTCGGCGGTGCTGCCCACGCTGTGCTTCCCTGGTGATCCGGAGACCCCGGACGGGCTGTTTCCCAACAACGCGTTCGCCTCGGTGCCCGGGCGACTGGTGGTCGGGCGCATGCGCCATCCGGTGCGCCGGCGCGAGGCGGGCAGGGCGGATATCCGCGGCTTCTTCACCGGGGTGCTGGGCTGCGAGGTCCACGACCTGTCGGCCCAGCCGCACCCGTGCGAACTTACCGGCTCGCTGGTGATCGACCGCGCGCGCGGGCTGGGCTTCGCCGGCCTGTCCGGCCGCTGCGACGAGCAGGGGGCGCGGCTGATGCACGAGGCGTTCGGCCTGCGCGCCACCCTGATGTGCGAGCTGGCCGACGGCGAGTACCACACCAACGTGGTGCTCGCGGTGCTGGCCGGCCGCGCGGCGATGGTGTGCGCCGACGGTTTTGCCGATCCGGCGCCGCTGCTGTCGGCCCTGGAGGCGCTTTACCGGCCGCACGTGGTCCGGCTGTCGCCGGCGGAGCGCCAGGCCTTTGCCGGCAATGCCATTGCGCTCGGACATGACACGGTCTGGATGAGCGCCGCCGCCGCCGCGGCGCTGTCGGCCGCCAGCCGGCAGGTGCTGGATGCGGCCGGGTTCGAAGTCCGGGCGGTCGAGCTGGACGCGATCGAAGTGGCCGGGGGTTCGCTGCGGTGCTGTGTTGCGGAAATCTACTGAACAGGCAGAATCGGGGGCTCCGGGCCTGAACGGCGAACCGCCCGGCCGGGTGGGTTAAGGACGGATTCACCCCGAAATATCAACAATTTACGTGCCGCCAGGGAGTTCGATGCGGCAACCCGCTCCAGTCCCCGCCCATTTGAGCCCGGTCGCACTGTCCATGCCTGCTCCTTCACGCGTATCGCTTGTGCTGCTGCCCCTGCTTGCCGCCGTCCTGCTGGCGGGGTCGCCTGCGAATGCGCAGCGCCAGCCCGAGCGTGGTGAGCGCGCTGAGCGTTCGGCCGACAGGCGCGGCCCGCCGGCACAGCAGGCGCGACAGCAGCGCCAGGAGCCCGCGCGCGGGCGCCAGGAGCGCCGCCAGGACTCGATGGCCGATTCGATCCGCCACGTGCGCCGCGCCAACCGCGGCCAGATCATCGCCGCCGACCGGATGCACTACAACGGCCGCCAGATCAACCGCATCAAGCTGGTCGACGAGCGTGGCCGGGTGCGGGTGATCGAGGATGATCCGCAGCGGCGCCGAAGAGAGCGCTCACGCGGTGACGACGACTGAATTCAGATACTTGAACGCAACGGCCCGCGGGCCATCGTGACTGGAGACACCGATGCGCATTCTTCTCGTCGAGGACGAAGCCCCCCTGCGCGAAACCCTCGCCGCGCGCCTGAAGCGCGAAGGCTATGCGGTCGACGCCGCCCAGGATGGCGAAGAGGGCCTGTACATGGGCCGCGAGGTGCCGTTCGACGTGGGCATCATCGACCTGGGGCTGCCGAAGATGTCGGGCATGGAGCTGATCAAGGCCCTGCGCGACGAGGGCAAGCAGTTCCCGGTGCTGATCCTGACCGCGCGTTCGAGCTGGCAGGACAAGGTGGACGGCCTCAAGGAAGGCGCCGACGACTACCTGGTCAAGCCGTTCCACGTCGAGGAGCTGCTGGCGCGGATCAACGCGCTGGTACGCCGCGCCGCGGGTTGGAGCAAGCCGCAGCTCGAATGCGGGCCGGTTGTCCTGGACCTGGCCGCGCAGACGGTGGCGGTGGACGGCAGGAACGTCGACCTGACCAGCTACGAATACAAGGTGCTCGAATACCTGATGATGCACGCTGGCGAGCTGGTGTCGAAGGCCGACCTGACCGAGCACATCTACCAGCAGGACTTCGACCGCGATTCCAACGTGCTGGAGGTGTTCATCGGCCGGCTGCGCAAGAAGCTCGACCCGGACGGCACCCTCAAGCCGATCGAGACCGTGCGCGGGCGCGGCTACCGCTTCGCCATTCCGCGCAACTCGGACAGCTGACCGCCCGGGCGCGGCGCCGCTGCGCCCGCGGCCCGACCGGTATAGCCTGAGACGATGGGGAACGACCGGCGACATCGCATGTCATGGCGGCCGCGCTCGCTGCAGGCGCGGCAGCTGCTGGCGGCCAGCCTGGGCCTGGTGGCGTTCCTGGCGCTGGCCGGCTATGCGCTCGACCGCGCCTTCGTCGACGTGGCCAGCCAGGGCCAGCGCGAGCGCCTGCGGGTGTTCGCCGAGTTCTACGCCGGCGCCGTCGAGTTCGCCCGCGACGACACCCTGATCCCGCCCGAATACCCGCCCGACGAGCGCTTCGAGCGTCCCGGCGGCGACCTGTACGCGGCGGTGGTGATGGAGGACAGCGACTGGTTCTCCGGCTCCGCCCAGGGGCCGCAGCTGCCGGATCTGGCCCTGCTGGAAGGCGGGCAAGTGCGCATCGACGGCCCGCTGCCGATGATCGACAGCGCCGGCCTGGCCGGCGAGGTGATCCGCTACGGCCGCGGCTTCGTGCTGGTGCGCGAAGTCGGCGGCGTGGAAACCGAAACCCCGTTCACCGTCTACATCATGGAGGACGCCGGCAGCCTGCCCAGCCAGGTGCTGGTGTTCCGCCAGGCGCTGTGGCGCTACCTGGGCGTGTCCGGGATCATCCTGCTGCTGCTGCAGACGGTGGTGCTGCGCTGGAGCCTGTGGCCGCTGCGGCGGGTGGAGGACGAGCTGACCCGGGTGCAGCGCGGCGGGCTCAACCGCATGGGCGAGGCGCATCCGCGCGAGCTGCTGCCGCTGACCGAGAGCATCAACGCCCTGATCGAAAGCGAGCGGCAGAACCTGGAGCACCAGCGCAACACGATGTCCGACCTGGCGCACAGCCTGAAGACGCCGCTGGCGGTGCTGCGCACGCGGCTGGACTCGGGCGCCAGCGACGCCGAGCTGCGCGAGGAGCTGGATACCCAGCTGCGGCGCATGGACGACATGGTCGGCTACCAGCTCGGGCGCGCCGCCTCCAGCGGCCACAAGCTGTTCGCCGCGCCGGTGGAAATCGAGCCGCACGCCGAGCAGATCGTGCGCGGGCTGGAGAAGATCTACGCCTCCAAGGGCGTGCTGTGCGAGTTCGACCTGGATCCGCAGGCGCGCTTCCACGGCGAGCCCGGTGACCTGCAGGAACTGCTGGGCAACCTGCTGGAGAACGCCTTCAAGTGGGCCCGCTCGCGCGTGCTGCTCACCGTCAGGCCGGGGGCTCCGGCGGCCAACCGGCGGCCCGGCCTGGTGCTGGTGGTGGAGGACGACGGCGCGGGGATCCCGCCTGACCGCATCGCCCGGGTGCTGCAGCGGGGCGTGCGCGGCGACGAGCGCGTGCACGGCCACGGCATCGGCCTGGCGATCGTGCAGACCCTGATCGACAGCTATCGCGGCGAGCTCGACGTCGGCCAGTCCGAAGAGCTCGGCGGGGCCCGTTTCGAAGTCACCCTCCCGCCCGGGCTGTAGCAGCGCGCTACGCGAAGGGCGAAGGGCCGTAGAAGCGTTCCAGGTGGGCGGCGACTTCGGGCATTTGCGCGCCCAGCGTGGCCGGGTCGCTGAAGTGGTACTCGCTGCACACGGCGAAGAACTCCTCGGGCGCCTCGGCCGCGTAGGGATCGACCGGGGTGTCCTCGCCACGCTCGACCCGGGCCACGAAGCCGTCGAAGCTGCGCTGGAAGTCACGCGCCCACTGCCGCTGCCAGTCGCGCGGCAGCGGCGGGGTGCCGTCGAGCACGCCGTCCAAGGCATCGATCTTGTGGGCCATCTCGTGAACGGCCACGCAGAATCCCGCCCGCGGCTGGGCCAGATCCGACTGCACGTCCGCCCAGGACAGGATCAGCGGCCCGGCCTCCCAGGCTTCGCCGATCAGCTCGTCGTCCCATTCGTGGAGCACGCCGGCCGCGTCCACGTGGGTGCGGTTCACCCGGAACGCCTCCGGGTACACGATCAGCTCCCGCCAGCCGGCCAGCCCGGTCTCGCCGAACTCCAGCACCGGCAGGCAGCACAGCGCCGCCAGCTGCGCGCGCTGCGCTTCGTCCAGCGTCAGCCCGCCCACCGGGGTGAAGACCTTGTCGGCCAGGAAGCGTGCCACCAGCTGCTGCAGCCGCGCATCGCGCGCCGCATCAAGCCGCGCGGCCCACGGGGTGCGGGCGCGGACGCTGTGCCAGAGGGAGGGATCGGGAAGCGGTGGCCCGCCGCGCAGGCGCCTGAGCAGGCCGAGCACGCCGGGGTGCCGGCCTCAGCGGAACATGCCGGGCAGCAGGTTGTGCATGCGCGGGGTGCGCACGCCGCTCTCGGCGTTGTCACCACCGCGCCGCGCCGGTGTGGCGCGCTCACCGGACGCCGCCTCGGCGTCGCCCACCTGGCCGCCGTCCGGCGCGAGCTCGCGCTCGTCCACGCCGGTCACCGAGGGGCAGCCGGGGTCGCCGTCGGGGCTTTCCATGCGGCCTTCGTTGGCCAGCAGCGGAAGGCTTGCGCCGGAAAGCAGCAGCATGAGGGTGATGCGCAGGATCATGGTGGTGGCCCGTGGGAGGGTCAGGGTGACCGCCTGACTTTTGCGGTCGACTTGGCACTATAACAACGATCCCGTCCGGCTGCTGTTGCGGCGCAGCAGAGCCTGCCCGCGGCCGGCGGGCGGCGGCCGGCACGCGGATGACATGTGGATAATCGGGTTCCCTGACCCCGTCCGGCGCCTGTCCATGCCTGTTTCCCCACCGTCCGAGCCGCTGTCGGATCGCGGCCTGCTTGAGCGCCTGCGCCAGGGCCCGGTCTCGGGCGACGCGCTGGCCCGCGACAGCGGCCAGACCCGGGCCGCGGTGTGGAAGCGGATCCAGGCGCTGCGCGCGGCGGGGCTGGCCATCGATGCCCGCCCCGGCAGCGGCTACGTGCTGGCGCAGCCGCTGGAGCTGCTGGACGCGGGCGCGATCCTTGCAGCGGTTCCCGCGCCGCTGCACGCGGACATTGCCGGGCTGGACGTGGCCTGGTCGATCGACTCCACCAATTCGGAGCTGCTGCGCCGGCCGCCGGCCGCGCGCGGCGTGCAGGTGCTGCTGGCCGAGCGCCAGAGCGGTGGCCGCGGGCGCCGCGGGCGCAGCTGGGAGTCGCCGCTGGCCGCCAACCTGTACCTGTCGCTGGCGCGGCGCTTCGATGCCGGCCTGGCGCGGCTGGGCGGGCTGGGGCTGGTGGCCGGGCTCGCAGTGGCCGAAGCGCTGCACGCGTGCGGGCTGGAGCAGGTGCGGCTGAAATGGCCCAACGACCTGGTCGTGCCGGCGCCCGATGGCAGCCTGCTGAAGCTGGGCGGCCTGCTGGTGGAGGGCGGTGGCGAGAACGCGGGCCCGGTGCGGGCGGTGATCGGCATCGGCCTCAACCTGCGCATGCCGGGACAGGCGGCGGCCGGCATCGGCCAGCCCTGGACTGACCTGCACGCGCTGGCCGGCGACGCCGCGCCCGGGCGCAACCGGCTCGCGGGCGAGTGTCTGGCGGCGCTGCTGCCGGCGCTGGATCGCTTCGACCGCGACGGCCTGGCCCCCTTCCTGGAGCGCTATGCGGCGCTGGACGCGCTGCTGGGCAGGCAGGTGCGGATCCATGGCGGCGACGGCGTGCGCACCGGCACTGCGCTGGGGATCGCCGCCGACGGCGCGCTGCGGGTGCGCATCGAAGGAGGCGAGCACGCCGTCCACGCGGGCGAGGTCAGCATCCGGCCCGGAGCAACGACGCCATGAGCCGCTGGCTGTTCGACCTGGGCAACTCGCGGCTCAAGGCCGCGCCGCTGGACGCGCAGGGCCGGATCGGCGCGGTGCAGGCGTTCGGACACGACGGCACGGGCTTGGAGCCCGGCTGGGAGGCGGCGCTGCCAGCGCGGATCGAATCGGCGGCGGTGGCCAGCGTGGTCTCCACGCCGCTGCGCACCGCGCTGCTGGATGCGCTGGCCGCGCGCTGCGGGCGGATCTCGCTGGCCGCCACCCTGCCGCGCTGTGACGGCGTCAGGATCGCCTACGCGCATCCGCAGCGGCTGGGCGTGGATCGGTTCCTCACACTGCTCGGCGCGCATGCGCGCGGCGGCGGGCCGTGGCTGCTGGTGGGGGTGGGTACGGCGCTGACGATCGACCTGCTCGATGTCGACGGCGTGCACCGGGGCGGCCGGATCGCGCCTTCTCCGCAGCTGATGCGCCAGGCCCTGCACGCCCGCGCGCCGCACCTGCCGGAGCCTGGTGGCGACTACGTGGAATTCGCCGGCGATACCGCCGATGCGCTGGCCTCGGGCTGCGAAGGCGCGGCTCTGGCGCTGGTCGAGCGCAGCCGCGAACACGCGCACCGCCTGCTGGGACGCGCGCCGCAGCTGCTTGTCCACGGCGGCGGCGCCGGGCCGGTGCTGGAGCGGATCGGCGGTGCCCGGGCGGCGCCTTCACTGGTGCTGGAAGGCCTGGCCCGCTGGCTGGGGATGGAACGGTCGCATTGACCGCCTAGAATCCAGCCATGCACCTGCGCGCACTGATCGTCCTGCTGCTTGCCATGAACGTCGGCGTCGCCCTGTGGTGGGCGCTGCGGCCGGCCCCGGCCGCCGAGCCGCCGCCGGCGCTGCCCGCCGACGTGCCGCGCCTGCTGCTGGCCTCCGAGGCGGATGCCGACACCCTGCAGGCGGTGCAGCTCAACGCCGCCAACGCCAACGTCCAGGCGGACGGCCCGCTGGCCGAAGGCGGCGATGCGGCGGCGGTGGCGGCGGAAGACCTGCAGTGCTTCAGCTTCGGCCCGTGGGCCGATCCGGCCGCGGCCGAGGCGGCCCGGGTCGCGCTGCAGGCGCAGGCGGTGCGGATCGTCGCCCGCGAAGTGCCCACCGGCATCACCGGATGGCGGGTGATGACGCCCGTCCACGCCGACCGCCAGGCGGCGCAGGCCACGGTGGCCCGGCTGGTCGAGGCCGGTTTCGACGACCACTTCATCATCGGCCAGGGCGAGGAGGCCAACGCGATCGCGCTGGGCCGCTTCGGTGCCGAGGCGTCGGCGCGGCGGCACGAGGCCGCGCTGCGCGAGGCGGGCTTTGAAGCCGTGTCCGAACCGCTTGGCGCGACCGGCAGCGAAACCTGGATCGACCTGGCCGCAGGCCCCGACTTCGATCCCGAGCCGGCGCGCGAAGATGCCGGCGCGACCCGGGCCGAACCGGCCGACTGCGCGCCGCTGCAATGAACCCGGGCCCGCGCCGCGTTAGAATGCGCGCCCGTCCCCCGTACCGGGGCCGTCCCAGGCCGGCATAGCTCAGCTGGTAGAGCAACCGCCTTGTAAGCGGTAGGTCGTCCGTTCGAGTCGGACTGCCGGCACCAGACCTGAAGGCGCCCATGACCCGCAAGCATCCTCCCGTTTCGATCTTCGGCGTGCCCACCGACGTGGGCGCCGGTCACCGCGGCACCCGCATGGGGCCCGAAGCACTGCGCATCGCAGGCCTGGCCGAGGCGCTGCGCGCGCGCGGCGTGGACGTGGTCGATCGCGGCAATGTCGGCGGGCCCGCCAACCCGTGGCAGGGCCCGGTCGATGGCTACCGCCACCTGGACGAGGTGGTGGCCTGGAACCGCGCCGTGCGCGAGGCCTCACTGGCCGAACTGCGCGCCGGCCGCATGCCGGTGATGATGGGCGGCGACCACTGCCTGGCGATCGGCTCGATCTCCGCCGTGGCTGACCACTGCCGCGAGCAGGGCCGCGAGCTGCGGATCCTGTGGCTGGACGCGCATGCCGACTTCAACACCAGCAACGTCACCCCGTCGGGCAACATCCACGGCATGCCGGTGGCGTGCCTGTGCGGGCTCGGCCCGGATGTGCTCACCGGCATCGGCGACCACGTGCCCGCGATCAGCCCCTCGCAGGTGAAGCAGATCGGCATCCGCTCGGTGGACGCGGAGGAGAAGCGCCTGGTCAAGCAGCACGGCCTGGACATCTACGACATGCGCTACATCGACGAGATGGGCATGAAGCGCACCATGCAGCAGGCGCTGGCCGGCCTGGACGACGGCGTGCACCTGCACGTGAGCTTCGACGTGGACATGCTGGATCCCGCGATCGCGCCGGGTACCGGCACCCGCGTGCCCGGCGGCCTGAACTACCGCGAGGCGCAGCTGGTGATGGAAATGATCGCCGACACCGGGCGCATGGCCTCGCTGGACATCGTGGAAGTCAGCCCGCCGCTGGACGATCGCAACGTCACCGCAGAGCTGGCGGTGGAGCTGGTGGAAAGCCTGTTCGGCAAGTCCACCCTGATGCGCGATTGACGCGGGTTGCGCAAAGCTGAATGCAGGGGCTTGGCGGAGGTCGTGTGGCGGGGTGATTCGCGCGGGCTTCACGCCCGGATGGGGTTTCATTACACCTGTCCACCAACCGATGAGGCGTCACATGAAGCGTTCAATCGCATTGCTGCTGCTGGCCATGTTCACCGCCGGTACCTTCACCGCCTGCAACACCGTGCGCGGTGCCGGCCAGGACGTTGAGCGGGCCGGCGAGAAGGTGCAGGAAGCCGCCGAGGACACCGGGGGCACGACCGACGGCTGAGGCCGGGTCGACCGCACGCAAGCAACGGGAAGCCGGCGCAAGCCGGCTTTCTTTTTGGGCGCTCTCCCACGCCTGTGCGCAGGGTGAACCGTTCATCCAGGTCAACGATCTCCAACGCAAATTTGACCGGGTTTTCAGGCCCCGTCCTGCACAGTGCAGGCGTACGGCGAACGCGCCGTGCGTTCCCTCCCCAACAGAGAGCAGACGCAATGAACAAGGACATCATTTCCGGCAAGTGGTCGCAGGTGAAGGGCAAGGCCCAGGCCAAGTGGGGCGACCTGACCGACGACGTGTTCGATGTCGCCGAAGGCAACAGCGAGTATCTGGCCGGCAAGCTGCAGGAGCAGTACGGCTGGGGTCGCGAGCGCGCCGAGCAGGAAGTGCGCGACTTCGAACGCACGCTCTGATCCGCGACCGCGCGGGCGGCGCCGAGGCGTGCGCCCGGCGCGGCCGCGTACAGGGGGGAACGGGCCGGCCATGCCGGCCCGTTCCTTTTGGGCCGCCTGCGTGCCCGCCGTGCCGGTTTATCGCGGGTCGGGGACGAAGCCGCCGGGGAACGCGTGCGGGCGCGCCTGGCCCGCGTAGTGGCGGTCGGGCCAGCGCACCGGGATGCCGAGGGCGGCGAGCCGCTCGGGCGCGTCGTAGCGCAGTTCGATCACCTGGGCCGGGTGCCGGCTGGCGCGCAGGAACGCGGTCTGGCCCACGGGTGCGCGTTCGTACCGGCCGTGCCCGGTGCCGATGCTTTGCCGGGCGCGCTGGGCATGGCTGCTCTCGGCCATCGCCGAATCCTCCGCCGCCGTGGCGCCTGCGCGGCGCGGTGCCGGGGCGACCGGCGGAGCAGGCTGCGGCCGCTGGCGCAGCGGGCGGCGTTCACGGAACGCAGCCACGCCGATCACGCCGACGTTGTCCGGACGGCCGGTGCGCGCGGCATAGCTGTTGGGCAGGTCGGTGAAGACGAAGCGGGCGACGCCGTCCAGCGACTTGCGCCAGCCGGTGATCTCGTGGGTCTGCCAGGGCGCGAGCACGTAGCCGGCCTGGGACGGGTCTGCGGTCTGGCCGGTGACGGCGTTGACCCCGTCCACCGACAGCACCACCAGCACCCGCTCGCCGCTGGTGTTGGTCAGGCGCACCGCGTAGTGGTGGCCCGGGCGGCCGGCGATCCAGGTGTCGCCGCGATGGCGGTGCGCGGGCAGGATGCGCCCGTGCTCGCGGTCGACGACGTCGACCCGGACCAGCGGCGAGGCGCCGAGCGGGGCGCAGGCGGTGGCGCCGGCAAGGGCGATGGACAGCAGCAGGATGATGCGGAACATGGCGATTCTCCGTGTGGGCGGCCCTGACAACGCCCGGGCGCGATGACCGGGGTTGCCAGCGGTTAAACTGCGGGGCCGCTTTTCCACCGTGTCCGCAATGTCCCCACGTCCGCTCCGCGTCCTTACCGGCATCAAGCCCACCGGCGTCCCGCACCTGGGCAACTACCTGGGCGCGATCCGCCCGGCGGTTGCCGCCAGCGCAGCGCCGGGGGTGGAGAGCTTTTTCTTCCTGGCCGACTACCACGCCCTGGTCAGCACCCAGGATCCGGCGCGGGTACAGCGCTCGACCCTGGAGGTGGCCGCCAGCTGGCTGGCCTGCGGGTTGGATCCGGCGCGGGTGGCGTTCTACCGCCAGTCCGACATCCCCGAGATCCCGGAGCTGACCTGGCTGCTGACCTGTGTGGCCGGCAAGGGCCTGCTCAACCGCGCCCACGCCTACAAGGCGGCGGTGGATCGCAACCGGGAAGAGGGCGAGGACGACGATGCGGGGATCAATGCCGGGCTGTTCATGTACCCGGTGCTGATGGCCGCCGACATCCTGCTGTTCAACGCCGACCGGGTGCCGGTGGGCCGCGATCAGGTGCAGCACATCGAGATGGCGCGCGATTTCGGCCAGCGCTTCAACCACCTGTATGGCGAACACTTCACCCTGCCCGAGGCGGCGGTGGAGGCGCAGGTGGCGACGCTGCCCGGCCTGGACGGGCGCAAGATGAGCAAGAGCTACGACAATGTGATCCCGCTGTTCGCCCCGCGCGAAACCCTGCGCAAACTGGTGTTTTCGATCGTCACCGACTCGCGCGCGCCCGGCGAGCCGAAGGACACCGAAGGCTCGGCGCTGTTCGAGATCTACCGGGCGTTTGCCAGCGCCGGGGAAACCGCGCGCATGCGCGAGGCCTACGCCGCCGGCATCGCCTGGGGCGAGGCCAAGGAGCAGCTGCTTGAACGCATCGACGTGGAGGTGGCGCCGCTGCGCGAGCGCTACGAGGCGCTGGTCGCCGATCCGGCCGCGATCGAGCATCGGCTGCGCGAGGGCGCCGCGCGCCTGCGCGAGGAGGTGGCCGCGCCGTTCCTGCGCGAGCTGCGCAAGGCGGTCGGCCTGCACGACCTGTCGCAGCCGCTGGGCGGCGACGGCGCCGCCGAGGTTGCTGCAGCGCCCGCGCCGCCGCAGTTCAAGCAGTACCGCGAAGCCGACGGGCGGTTCCACTTCAAGCTGGTCGACGGCGACCGGCTGCTGCTGCAGGGGCCGGGCCACGACTCGCCGCGCGATGCCGGACAGATGATCGCCCGGCTCAAGCGCGACGCGGGCGCGGGCCTGCACCACGTTGCCGGGGCCGGCGTGCACCTGGGCGAGGAGCTGGTGGGACAGCTGGGCGAGGCGGTAGCGATCGAGGAGCTTGCCGGGGCGCTGGCGCGGTTCGTGGAAGAGGCCTCGTGAACCCGCTGGTCGAGCTCAACCTGGCCCTGATCCTGTTCGTGCCCTGGTTCCTGATCCTGGGAGCGCTGTTCTGGATCTATCCGCGGCAGCCGCGGGGCACCGCGCGCCGGGTCTACGACATCGTGTCGCTGGTGCTGGCGGTGGTGGCGTTCGCGTACAGCCAGTACTGGTCGCTGGACGTGGCCGACCCCCAGTACGGCCCGATGTGGGGGCAGATCCTGGCCACCGCGCTGGCCTACGTGGTGTACCTGGCGGTGATGGCCATCGCGTTCTTCCTGCGGCCGCGGGTGCTGCGCGGGCGCTGATGCCCGCTCCTGCGACGAAAGCACAATCCCGGTTGCAGCCGGGCATACCTAGACTGCTGACATGAGCTTGGAGTTGGAGGCCGGTATGCCTGCCCGGGACGGCATTGTCACCATCGACACCGGATACGTGCGGCCGCGGTTCTGCGCCGCCTACCTGGTGGTCGAGCGCGGGCGCGCGGCGTTCATCGACACCGGCACCAGCCAGAGCGTGCCGCGGCTGCTGGCCGCGCTGGACGCGCACGGCCTGCGGCCGGCCGATGTCGACTGGGTGATTGCTACGCACGTGCACCTGGATCATGCCGGCGGCGCCGGGCCGCTGATGCGCGAGCTGCCCAACGCGACCTTTGCCGTGCATCCGGACGGCGCCCGGCACATGATCGACCCGTCGAAGCTGGAGGCGAGCGCGCGCGCCGTGTACGGCGAGGACTACGACCGCCACCACGGGCCGCTGGTGCCGATCCCCGAGGCCCGCCTGCGCAGCGTGGCCGACGGCGAGGTGCTCGACCTGGCCGGGCGCGCGCTGCGCTGCGTGCACACGCCCGGGCATGCGCGCCACCACCTGTCGGTGTGGGACGCGCGCAGCCGCAGCTGGTTCTGCGGCGACACCTTCGGGATTTCCTACCGCGAGCTGGATTCGGCGCGCGGCGCCTACATCGTTCCCAGCACCTCGCCGGTGCAGTTCGACCCGGACGCGCTGCGCGCCTCGCTGCGCCGGATCCTGTCCGAAGCGCCGGAGGCGGTGCACGTGACCCACTACGGGCGGGTCACCGGGGTGCAGCAGCTGGGCACCAGCCTGATCGCCCAGGTCGACGGCATGGTCGATCTGGCGCGCCGCTGCGACGGCGCTGCCGACCGCCATGAGCGGCTGGTGGAGGGCCTGGCCCGCAAATACACCGCCAACGCCCAGCGCCAGGGCATCGTGGATACCGCGCAGGTCACGCGGCTGCTGGAGATGGATATCGAGCTCAACGCCCAGGGCCTGGGCGTGTGGCTGGATCGCAGCCGCAGGGCCGCGTAGCAGGCGCCTGCCGTCCGGCGCCCGGACGGCAGGAGTGCTCCCGCTGCCTCAGTTGGGCAGGGACAGGTCGTCCAGCAGCGCCTTGAGGAAGCGCGCGGCCTCGCCGCCGGTGGCGGCGCGGTGGTCGAAGGTCAGCGAGATCGGCATCCGGCGGTGCACTTCCACCCCGCCCATCACCGCCACCACGTCGTGGCTGAGCTTGCCCGCGCCCACGATCGCCACGCACGGCGGCACCACCACCGGGGTGGCGTAGCGGCCGGCGAACATGCCGAAGTTGGACAGGCTGATGGTGTAGCCGGACAGCTCGCTGGCCGGGATCGAACGATCCTCGACCTGCTGGCGCAGGCGCTTGATCCCCGAGCGGATGCCGGCCGCGTCGAGCACGTCGGCGTTGCGCAGGGCCGGCACGAACAGGCCGTCCTCGGTGTCCACCGCGATGCCGATGTCCACGTGCGGGTGCATGGTGCGGGTCAGATCCTTGCCGTCGAACCAGGCGTTGAGCGCCGGCACCGCCTTCGCCGCGGCACAGATCGAGCGGATCAGGCGCGCGGTGATGTCCTGCTTGCCTTCCCAGGCGTGCAGGTCGGCGTCGTCCACCAGCGTGGTCGGCACCACCTGGGCGTGGGCGTCGGCCATCACCCGGGCCATGTTGCGGCGTACGCCCTTGAGCTGCTCGGGCTGGCCGCTGGCGCTGACCGACGGCGGCTGGGTGCGCATGGGCCGACCGCTGGCGGACACGCGGGTGCGGTCGCCGCTGTCGCGGGCGGCGGGCGCGGCTGCCGGCGCCGCGCGCGAGGGGGCGGCCGCCGGGGCGGAGCCGATCGCGGCGCTGCCGTCGGCCGCGGCCTGCTTGACGTCGGCCATGGTCACCACGCCGTCCGGGCCGGTGGCGCGCACGCGGCCGATGTCGACCTTGAGCTTGCGCGCCATCGCACGCACCGCCGGCACCGCCTTGACGCCGCCGGCGCTGCTGGCCTGCTCGGTGTGCACCGCGTCGGAGGACTGCATGGCGCCGACCACGGTGCCGGCATCCTGGCGCACCTCGCCCTTGGGTGCGGGCTCGCCATCGGCCTTGATGGCGCCGCCCTCGTCGGATGCGACCACGCGGTCGTCCGGCGCGGGATCCTGGCTGCCCACGCCGTTGTCGTCGCCACCGCCGTGGTGGTGGCCGGTGTCCTGGCCTTCGGCACGCTGCGGCATCGAGGGGTCGACCTCGAACTCGGCCAGCATCTTGCCGGTGACCACCACGTCACCGGCCGCGCCGGCCAGCCTGAGCACCTTGCCCGAGACCGGGGAGGGCACCTCGACCACGGCCTTGGCGGTTTCCATCGACACCAGCGCGTCGTCCAGGCGGATGGTGTCGCCTTCCTTGACGTTCCATTCGACGATGGTCGCGTCCGGCAGGCCTTCGCCCAGGTCGGGCAGGTAAAAGGTCTTCTTGTTGCTCATGTCGGTTTCCATGGGGCGGGCCGTGGCCCGCCGTTGAAGTCGGGACTGGGGATCAGCTGTGCTGCATCGCGCGTTTGGCCGCCTCGACCACGCGGTCGACGCTGGGCAGGAACTTCATTTCCAGCCGGAACAGCGGGATGTGCGTGTCCGGGCCGGTGACGCGTTCGACCGGGGCGACCAGGTCGTACATCGACTCCTCGGCCAGGCGGGCGGCGATCTCGGCGCCGAAGCCGGCGGTCTTCGGGGCTTCCTGCACGATCACGCAGCGGCCGGTGCGGCTGACCGACTCGGCGATGGTCTCGAAGTCCAGCGGGCGCAGGGTGGCCACGTCGATCACCTCGGCGCTGATGCCCTCGGCGGCCAGCTTGTCGGCGGCCTCCAGGGCCTCCTTCACCTGCGCGCCCCAGGTCACCAGGGTCACGTCGGTGCCGTCGCGCAGCACGTAGCACACGTCCAGCGGCAGCTCTTCGCCGTCGTCGGGCACGAGTTCCTTGTACTGGCGGTAGATGCGCTTGGGCTCGAAGAAGATCACCGGATCCGGCTCGCGGATCGCCGCCAGCAGCATGCCGTAGGCGCGCTGCGGCGAGGACGGCATGACCACGCGCAGGCCGGGCACGTTGGTGAAGATCGATTCGTTGGCCTCGCTGTGGTGCTCGGGCGCACGGATGCCGCCGCCCCACGGCACGCGCAGCACCATCGGGCACTCCAGGCGGCCGCGGGTGCGGTAGCGCATGCGCGCGGCGTGGCAGACGATGAAGTCGACCATCGGGTACATGAAGCCGTCGAACTGGGCCTCGGCGACCGGGCGCATGCCCTGGCTGGCCATGCCCACCGTGAGGCCGGCGATGGTGGTCTCGTCCAGCGGGGTGTCGATGACGCGCTCGGAGCCGAACTGCGCGTGCAGCCCGGCGGTGGCGCGGAACACGCCGCCGTTCACGCCCACGTCCTCGCCCAGCACCACGACGCGCTTGTCGTTGCGCATTTCGTAGGCCATGGCCTGGGTCAGGGCCTCGATCAGTGTGATCGGCGCGGCCTGCTTGTCGGCGCTCATGCCCGGCCCTCCCGTGCGATGGCCTGTTCGCGCTGTTCAAGCAGCTCGGCGGGCGGGTTGGCGTAGAGGTAGTCGAACATGGCTTCCACGGGCTGTACGGGGGTGTTGAGGTAGGCGTTGATCTCCACGTCCACCTTGTCCTCGCACTCGGCGAGCCAGGCCTTCTCTTCTTCCTCGCTCCACACGCCGGCGTCGGTGAGGTAGGTGCGCAGGCGGGTCATCGGCTCGCGCGTCCAGCCGTCCTTGACCTCGGCCTCGTCGCGGTAGCGGCTGGCGTCGTCGGCGGTGGTGTGGTCGTGCAGGCGGTAGGTCATCATCTCGATCACGGTGCCGCCTTCCCCCTTGCGGGCGCGCTCGGTGGCGCGGCGCATGCCTTCCAGCACGGCGATCAGGTCGTTGCCGTCCAGCTGCAGGCAGTGCAGGCCGCCGGCCAGGCCCTTCTGGGCCAGGGTCTCGGCGCCGGTCTGGGCGTGGCGGGGCACGGAGATGGCCCAGCCGTTGTTGATCACGCACAGCACCAGCGGGGCCTTGTAGGCGCCGGCGGAGTTCACCGCGGCGTAGAAGTCGGTCTTGGACGAGCCGCCGTCGCCGCAGCAGGCCACGGCCACGCGATCCTGCCCGCGCAGCTTGAACGACAGCGCCGCGCCGGCGGCCATCAGGCACTGGGTGGAGATGGGCACGCACCAGGGGTAATCACCCCTGGGGCCCTGGAAGTCGTTGCCGCGCTCGTCGCCGCCCCAGTAGAGCAGGACTTCGCGCGGCTGCACGCCGCGCATGAACTGGGCGCCGTATTCGCGGTAGCTGGGGGCGAACACGTCGTCTTCGCGCATCGAGGCGCCGATGCCGACGTGGGCGGCCTCGTGGCCCAGGCTGGCGGCATAGGTGCCGAGCTTGCCGGTGCGCTGGAGCTTGATCGACTTGCTGTCGAAGGTGCGCACGAACAGCATCTGCTTGAACAGGGGAACGAGCGTCTTCGGATCCCGGAATGCCTCGGGAAGCTCGCCGACGGGCTTGCCGTCGGGGCCGAGGTACTGCAGGTATTCGATCTCGAATTTGGCGGCGGAGGTCATGGAATCAGGGGGTTTGGGACAAGACCGCCATTCTAACTGGTCCGCGTTGCGCGGATATGGCGCGGTGCGGCATGACTTTGCTTGGGGGATTTGCTTGATCCCGGGGTTTGGGGTGCGGTGTGGGGATGACGGGTGCGAGGTGGAACCGTGATTGTTGACGCGGTGGGCTGGTGGGCCCCGCCGCGGCCGGCAGGCCTCTTCGCTTCATGTCCCCCGGAATCCGCCTGCCGGCGGATTCCTCCTCCTTTACTTACGCGAAGAGGCCTCCCGGCCACGGCGGGGCTTGGCTCCGGTTGGGGAAAAAGAAACCCCGGCGTGGGCCGGGGTTGAAGTGGTGACGGGAGGTTTTTCTCAGGGTGCGTAGCTGGCGCGGATGGAGAGGCGCCGGCCAGCGACACGGGCGTGCCGCCGCGGTTGAACAGCTCCACGTAGTCGCGGTCATACATCGCGCCGCTGTTGCCGCCGGCGCCGTAGACCTGGCTGATCACCACTTCCGCGTGCGCGTTGCCAGCGGCGCCCAGGCCGCACAGCACCAGCAGGCCGGCCAACAGGCCGCGTACGGACATGCTCATCGTTGCTCTCCCCTTCCTGGATTGAGGCCCGGCCGGGAAACCCCGGCGGGCGTGCAGGCTCCGTCGCGTGGCCGTGGCCTGCGGCGGTTCCCGGCAGCCCCCCCTGGATGCCGGAATCCCGATACTGCCCCGGGAACCATTGCGATTGCGTGACGCCTTGCGCACTCGGGTAATCTGCGCGCATGACCCAAGACCGCAACCAGCGCCCGCTCGAGGCGGGCATCCGCACCGACCTGGATGGCAGCCTGACCTACGGCGGCTACCTGCGCCTGGACCTGCTGCTGGACGCGCAGCGTCCGCTGTCGGATCCGCAGCATCACGACGAAATGCTGTTCATCGTCCAGCACCACGTCTCGGAGCTGTGGCTGAAGCTGATGATCCACGAGCTGGGCGCCGCGCTGGAGTACCTGCGGACGGACCAGCGCGGGCCATGCCGCAAGGTGCTGGCGCGCTGCAAGCAGGTGCTGCGCCAGCTGACCGAGCAATGGTCGGTGCTGGAGACGCTCACGCCGGCCGAGTACGCCGAGTTCCGGGACATCCTGGGGCCGTCGTCGGGATTCCAGTCGCTGCAGTACCGCACCATCGAATTCCAGCTCGGCAACAAGAACGCGGACATGCTCAAGGTGTTTGGCTACGACCCGGCCGGGCAGGAGCGGCTGCGCCAGGTGCTGGAGGCGCCGGGCCTGTACGACGAGTTCCTGCGCTACCTGGCGCGCCGGGGCCATGCGGTGCCCGAACGCCACCTGGAGCGGGACTGGAGCCGGCCGCACGTGCACGATGACGCGCTGGTGGACGTGTTCGCGGCCATCTACGCCGATACCGACAGCTTCTGGCGCGAGTATTCGCTGTGCGAGGACCTGGTGGACCTGGAGAGCCAGTTCCAGCTTTGGCGCTACCGCCACATGCGCACGGTGATGCGGATCATCGGCTTCAAGAAGGGTACCGGCGGCTCGAGCGGGGTGGGCTTCCTGAAGCAGGCGCTGGACCTGTCGTTCTTCCCGGAGCTGTTCGACGCGCGCACGCGGATCGGGCAGCCCGGCTGAGGCCGCGTGCCCGGCATGCACGCTCCGCAGGCCCTGCCCGGCTGGATCGAAAGCGGCGCGCTGGTGCTGGCGCTCCTGCTGCTGACCTGGCAGGTACGCCCGGTGGCGCGGTCCCTGGCCGGGGATGGCGGCGCCCGGCTCAGGGTGCTGCTGGCGACGGCGCTGGCGCTGGCGGCGCTGCGCTGGTTCAACACCGCGCCGCTGCAGGGGGTGATGCTGCACCTGACCGGCGCCAGCATCGCGACCCTGCTGCTGGGCACCGGGCCGGCGCTGGTGGTGATGGCGCTGGCGAGCCTGTCGGGGGTGTTGATGGGTGCCGCCTGGCACGGCTGGGGGCCGGACTTCGCGATCAGCGGGGCGTTGCCGGTGCTGGTGACCGCGGCGGTGTCGCGCGCGGCCCGGCGCTGGCTGCCGCACAACATCTTCGTCTACATCATGGCCAACGGGTTCTTCGCCTCGATGCTGGCAGCGGCCGCCGCGGTATTGGCGAAGTTCGCGGTGGCCGCGTGGCTGGGCAGCCGCTCGGCGGCGATGTACCTGGCGGCCACGCCGCTGATGATGTTCGCCGAGGCCTTCCTCACCGGCGCCCTGATCGCGGTGATCGTGGTGTACCGGCCGCAGTGGTGCTCGTCCTTCGACGACAAGGTGTACCTGTGGCCGGAGCGGCCGATGTAGCGCGGCACCGTCCCGGCGGGTCCCGGGGCTGCTAGGATGCGGCGGGTTCGACCTTCAGCCAGGAGTCATGAATGAGCCACCCGGACCCGATTTCCGCCCCCGCCAGGCGCGGCGTGGTAACCCGCTTCCTCGACGGCGTGGAGCGCGTGGGCAACAAGCTGCCGGACCCGGCGATGCTGTTCCTGATCCTGATGCTGCTCACCTGGGTGGTGTCGGCGGTGATGTCGGGCTGGAGCTTCAGCGAGATCGATCCGCGCAGCGGCGATCCGGTGGCGATCAACAACCTGCTGTCGGGCAGCAGCCTGACCGCGTTCATGGCGACGATGGTGCAGACCTTCGTCAACTTCGCCCCGCTGGGCGTGGTGCTGGTGGCGATGCTGGGCCTGGGCGTGGCCGAGCACACCGGCTTCATCAACGCGCTGCTGCGGGCGATCCTGAGCGTGACCCCGAAGATGCTGCTGACCCCGGCCCTGATCGGCGTGGGCATCCTCAGCCATATCGCGGTGGACGCGGGCTACGTGCTGGTGATCCCGCTGGGCGCGGTGATCTTCTACGCCGCAGGGCGGCATCCGCTGGCGGGCATCGCGGCCGCGTTCGCGGGCGTGTCGGGCGGGTTCTCGGCCACCTTCTTCGTGCCCTCCAGCCTGGATCCGATGCTGGCCGGCCTGACCCAGGAGGCGGCGCGGATCCTGGACCCGGGCATGGAGATCAACCCGCTCAACAACTACTGGTTCACGACCTCCTCGACCTTCCTGGTGATCCTGGTGGGCTGGTTCCTGACCGACAGGGTGATCGAGCCGCGGCTGAAGGGGACCGAGGTGGACGGCGACACCAGCGAGATGCCGACCATGGAGCCGCTGGAGCCCAACGAACGGCGCGGCCTCGTCTGGTCGATGGTGGCGATGGTGATCGCGATCGCCCTGTTCATCCTGACCCTGCTGCCCGAGGGCACGCCGTGGGCCGCCGATCCGGCCACGCTGGCGCCGGGCACACATCCGCTGCTGGCGTTCACCGCGCCGCTGATGCAGTCGATCGTGGGGCTGATCTTCATCTTCTTCCTGATTCCGGGCGTGGTCTACGGTTACGTCGCCGGCACCGCCAAGAGCCACCGCGACATCATCGAGGGCATGAGCAAGTCGATGAGCGGGATGGGCTACTACATCGTGATGGCGTTCTTCGCCGCCCAGTTCATCTACGCCTTCAGTCAGTCCAACCTGGGCGTGCTGCTGGCCATCAAGGGCGCCAATGCGCTGCAGGCGATGGGGCTGCACATGTCGCTGATGCTGGTGGGCCTGGTGCTGCTGTCCGGGGCGGTCAACCTGCTGGTCGGTTCGGCCTCGGCCAAGTGGGCGCTGATCGGCGCGATCATGGTGCCGATGATGATGCAGCTGGGCATCTCGCCGGACCTGACCCAGGCGGCGTACCGGGTCGGCGATTCGAGCACCAACATCATCACCCCGCTGCTGCCGTACTTCCCGCTGATCGTGGTGTTCTGCCAGAAGTACGTGAAGTCCTCGGGCGTGGGCACGCTGCTGGCGCTGATGTTGCCGTTCTCGATCACCCTGCTGGTGGTCTGGACGCTGTACCTGATCGGGTTCTGGGCGCTGGGGATCCCGCTGGGCGCGGGCGCGAGCTACGTCTATCCGGCGCTGTGACGGCCGCATCCGGCCTGCCTGTTCAGCCGCCGCGGCCGATGCGGTAGTGTAAATTTCGCCACGGGCGGTCCGTCGAGCGCCCGTCAAAGTCCGGGAGTACCCAAGCAAGTGTCCAGCAACCCGACCCCGAGCGCCGAGGGCAAGACGTTCTTCGGCCATCCGCGCGGCCTGTTCGTGCTGTTCTTCGCCGAGATGTGGGAGCGCTTCTCGTTCTACGGAATGCGCGCGATCCTGATCTTCTACCTCATCCAGCACTGGATGTTCTCCGACGAGCGCGCCTACGGGATCTACGCGGCCTACGGTTCGCTGGTCTACATCGCGCCGGTGCTGGGCGGCTACCTGGCCGACCGCTACATCGGCCAGCGGCGCGCGGTGCAGTTCGGCGCGATCCTGCTCACCATCGGCCACGGCCTGATGGCGTTCGAAGGCTCGGGCGGGCAGGACTCGCCGCTGCTCAACGTGTTCTGGCTGGCGCTGGCGTTCATCATCATGGGCGTGGGCTTCCTCAAGTCCAGCATCTCGGTGATGGTCGGGCAGCTGTACGAGCCGGGCGACGCGCGCCGCGATCCGGCCTTCACCATCTTCTACATGGGCATCAACCTGGGCGCGGCCACCGGTTCGCTGCTGGCCGCCTGGCTGGGCCAGACCTTCGGCTGGGCCTGGGGTTTCGGCGCGGCCGGCATCGGCATGCTGCTGGGCCTGCTGGTGTTCCTCTGGGGCCGGCCGGCCCTGCTCGGCCGCGGCGAGGCGCCCGACCAGGCTGCGCTGGTGCGGCCGGTGTTCGGCATCCGCACCGAGCACTGGGTCTACTTCTGGGGCCTGGTCGGCGTCGTGGTGGTGTGGTTCCTGATCCAGTACCAGCACGTGGTGGGCGGGCTGCTGGCCGCCTGCGCGGTGGCGGTGGTGGCCTACTTCCTCTACGAGGCGGTGTGGAAGCTTGACCGGATCGCGCGCCACCGGATCCTGGCGGCGCTGTTCCTGATCGCGCTGCAGCCGCTGTTCTGGGCGCTGTTCGAGCAGGCCGGCTCTTCGCTCAACGTCTACACCGACCGCCACGTCGATCGTTCCATGCTGGGCTGGGAAGTGCCGGCGGGCATGTTCCAGTCGATCAACGCCATGTACATCATCGCCCTGGGGCCGTTCTTCGCCGCGCTGTGGCTGTGGCTGGCGCGGCGCCGGCTGGAGCCTTCCACCCCGGCCAAGTTCGGCCTCGGTCTGATCCAGCTGGGCCTGGGCTTCTTCGTGCTGGTGTGGGGCGCGAACTCGACGGACGGCCTGACCCCGGTGATCTTCATCTTCCTGATCTACCTGCTGCACACCATGGGCGAGCTGTGCCTGTCGCCGGTGGGGCTGTCGGCGATGACCAAGCTGTCGCCGTCGCGGCTGGTGGGGCTGATGATGGGCTCGTGGTTCCTGGCCACCGCGGCCGGCAACTACATCGCCGGCGCGATCGCGGCGGCCACCGGTGGCGCGGGCGTGGGCGACGATGCCGTGCGCCAGGTGATGGAGGTCTACAGCTCGGTCGGCTGGCTGGCGGTGATCGTCGGCGCCGCGGTGATCCTGGTTTCGCCGCTGGTGGCACGCCTGATGCACCAGGACGAGGAGCAGCTGCGCCAGGATCGGGCGCTGGTCGGCCAGGGTGAGCTGGGCGAGCCGGCGGCGGCGGGCACCGACAGCCGCGGGGAAACCCGGGGCATGTGAGCGCCAGGCCCGCGTACCACGGGACGGATCAGGATCCGTCCCGTGGGCGCGAGGCCTGATCCAGGCGGGTCAGCAGGCGATCCAGCATGGCGCGCTCGCTGTCGCTGAAGCCCGACAGCAGCTGGCGCTCGTACTCCAGCGTCATCGGTACGACCTGGTCGTAGACGCCATAGCCGGCCGCGCTGAGCCGCAGCACGGATCGGCGGCGGTCGCTGCCGTGTACTTCGCGTTCGATCAGGCCGGTTCTGAGCAGGCGCGCGACCGCGCGGCTGACGGCGACCTTGTCCATCGCGGTGCGCTCGGCCACGCCGGTGGCGGACAGCTCGGGATAGCGGCCCAGCACCGCCAGCACCCGCCACTCGGTGATGCCGATGCCGAAGCGTTCGGCGTAGGCGTCGGCGATGGTCTGGCTGATGTGGTTGGACACCACGCTCAGGCGGTAGGGCAGGAAGTGCTCCAGTTCGAGGACTTCGTGGCGTCCGCCGGTGCTTGCACGGCCGGGGCGCTGGCCGCTGGGAGGCTGGGTCATGCTGCGTTGCGCCTTGCATATGGTTTCAGATGAAACTATAACCACGGGCTCGTCCAGATGGCCAGCCGCGTCCGCGGTACGCCCCTCATCCACGGAGCTTCCCCCATGAGCACGCAGACCCAGACCCAGGCCCCCAACCTTGGCATGGAGGTCACCACCTTCGAGAACCCGATGGGCATCAACGGGTTCGAATTCGTCGAATTCGCCGCGCCCGCAGGCGAGGGCCCGCGCATGCGCGACTACCTGGAGAAGCTCGGCTTCACCGCGGTGGCCAGGCATCGCGAGCGCGACATCACCCTGTTCCGCCAGGGCACCATCAACTTCCTGCTCAACGAGCAGGCCGATTCGTTCGCCTCCGATTTCGCGGCCAAGCACGGCCCGTCCGCGTCCGGCTTCGCCATCCGCTTCAGCAAGAAGCCGGCCGAGGTGCTCGAGCACGTGCTCGCCAACGGCGGCGAGAAGGCCGACCACAAGGTGGAGACCCGCGTGGTCGACGCGCCGGTGATCAAGGGCATCGGCGACTGCATGCTGTACCTGATCGACGACTCGGCCGGCGACATCTACGCCGACTACGAGCCGCTGCCGGGCGTGGACCAGCACCCGAAGGGCTTCGGGCTGACCTTCATCGACCACCTCACCCACAACCTGTTCCTGGGCAACATGCAGAAGTGGTCGGACTACTACGAGAAGCTGTTCAACTTCCGCGAGATCCGCTACTTCGACATCAAGGGCGCCAAGACCGGCCTGCTGTCCAAGGCCATGACCGCGCCGGACGGCGTGGTGCGCATCCCGCTCAACGAATCGAGCGACGAGAAGAGCCAGATCAACGAGTACCTGCGCGAATACAAGGGCGAGGGCATCCAGCACATCGCGCTGTTCACCGATGACATCTACGCCTCGGTGGAGAAGATGCGCGAAGCGGGGATCGACTTCCTCGACACCCCGGACACCTACTTCGACGTGATCGACCAGCGCGTGCCCGACCACGGCGAGGACGTCGACCGCCTGCGCCGCAACGCGATCCTGATCGACGCCGACCCGGAGACCAAGCAGCGCAAGCTGCTGCAGATCTTCGGCAAGAACGCGTTCGGGCCGATCTTCTTCGAGATCATCCAGCGCAAGGGCAACGAGGGCTTCGGCGAGGGCAACTTCCAGGCCCTGTTCGAGTCCATCGAGCGCGACCAGATGCAGCGCGGCGTGCTCTGACCCCGCGCGCCGGGGGCCGCCCGCAGCGGGGCGGCCCCGGCATGCCGGCTCAGTACGCGCCGTTCAACCCGGCCAGGCCGGCCATCATCGCGAAGCCGCCGAACAGGAACATGACGCCCACCAGCACCAGGCCGATCAGCATCAGGATGCCCTGGATCATGAAGAACAGGCGCAGCTTGTCCGTGGCCCTGGTCGCGACGGCCGCGTCGCCCGAAGCCGAGGCGTCCTCGGCCGCGGCGGCGGCCTGGAACAGCAGCACGCCGAGCCAGATCGGCAGCCAGGCCACCAGGATGCCGACGATCGTCAGCGCCTGCAGCGCGCCGCTGAGGATCATCATGACCGCCAGCAGCTTCATCCAGAACTTGCCGTCGGTGAGCGGGCGCACGATCGCCCGCACGTCGTTGGATGCGTCGTCCATCAGTGTCGTTTCCTTTTTCCCCTGGAGTGAACGCGCCGCCTGAGGCGGGCGCTCCGGGATTATTCGCGATTCCAGCAGGCTGCGCCAACCGCAACAGACCGAGGATCCCAGGATGTCCAACAGCATCGATTCCAGCGCCGGCTATCTGTCCGGCTTCGGCAACGAGTTCGCCACCGAGGCCATCGCCGGCGCGCTGCCGGTGGGGCGCAACTCGCCGCAGCAGGTGGCGTACGGCCTGTACGCGGAGCAGCTGACGGGCACCGCGTTCACCGCGCCGCGGCATGCCAACCGGCGCAGCTGGCTGTACCGGATCCGGCCGGCGGCGATGCACGGGGAGTTCACCCCGTTCGACCAGCCGCGCCTGCATGAGGATTTCGGCAGCGGCCCGGTGACCCCGGATCAGCTGCGCTGGAACCCGCTGCCGCTGCCGGACGAGGCGGCGACGGTCGATTTCGTCGACGGGCTGGTCACCATGGCCGGCAACGGCGGCTCGGCCGCCGGCACCGGCGTGGGCGTGCACATGTACGCGGCCAATGCGTCGATGCGTGGGCGCTTCTTCTACAGCGCCGACGGCGAGCTGCTGATCGTGCCGCAGCAGGGCCGGCTGCGGCTTGCCACCGAGCTGGGCGTGCTGGACGTGGAGCCGCAGGAGATCGCGGTGGTCCCGCGCGGGGTGCGCTTCCGGGTGGAGCTGCCCGACGGCGTCGCGCGCGGCTACGTGTGCGAGAACTACGGCGCGATGCTGAAGCTGCCGGACCTGGGGCCGATCGGCGCCAACGGCCTGGCCAACCCGCGTGATTTCCTCACCCCGGTGGCGGCCTACGAGGAGGACGAGGGCGACTTCGAACTGGTCGCCAAGTTCCAGGGCCACCTGTGGCGCGCCGACATCGGCCACTCGCCGCTGGACGTGGTGGCCTGGCACGGCAACTACGCGCCGTACAAGTACGACCTGCGCCGCTTCAACGCCATCGGCTCGATCAGCTACGACCACCCGGATCCGTCGATCTTCCTGGTGCTGCACTCGCCCAGCGACACCCCGGGCACCAGCAACATGGACCTGGCGATCTTCCCGCCGCGCTGGCTGGTGGCCCAGGACACCTTCCGCCCGCCGTGGTTCCACCGCAACGTGGCCAGCGAGTTCATGGGCCTGATCCACGGCGCCTACGACGCCAAGGCCGACGGTTTCGCCCCGGGCGGCTGCTCGCTGCACAACTGCATGACCGGGCACGGGCCGGACGCGGCCACGTTCGAGAAGGCGTCCACGGCGGATCTGTCGAAGCCGGACGTGATCACCGACACCATGGCCTTCATGTTCGAGACCCGCGCGGTGCTGCGGCCGACCGCCCAGGCGCTGGACGCGGCCCACCGCCAGCGCGACTACCAGGCCTGCTGGGCCGGCCTGCAGAAGCACTTTTCCAGCAGCGGGCCGGACCGGGATTGACCCGGCGGCTCGCCTGACCATGCCGGCCAAGGCTGTGTAGAATGCGCCGCCAGAGGCCGCAAGGCCGACGTTTTCCGGTTCGCTCTACGGGGTAGCCAGTGTCCAGGTGGTGCGCGATCCAGGGCGCCAGCCTGCGCAAAGGGTCACTATGAGAGTCATTGTCTGCGGCGCCGGCCAGGTGGGAACGACGATTGCACGGCACCTCTCTGCCGAGGGAGTCAGCGTCACCGTCGTCGATATCAATCCGGAGCTGGTCCGCATCGTCGACGAGAGCCATGACATCCGCGGCGTCGTTGGCCACGCCTCGCATCCGGAAACCCTGCGCATCGCCGGGGCGATGGACGCGGACATGCTGATCGCGGTTACCCGCTCCGACGAGGTGAACATGGTTGCCTGCCAAGTGGCCTATTCACTTTTCAAGGTCAAGCGCCGCTTGGCCAGGCTGCGCCATTCGGGCTACGAGTCCAGGGATTCGGATGGGCTGTACGCGGCCGAACACATGCCCATCGATGTGATCATTTCCCCCGAGGCGGAAGTGGCCGAAAGCATCGCCAGGCGCTTGTCCACCCCGGGGGCGTTCGACATCCTTCCCATGGCCGGTGGCCTGGTGGAGATGCTCGCCATGCACGTGCTGGACGTGAATTGTCCTGCGGTCGGCGAACGCATCCAGGACATTTGCGCCCAGCAGGACTACGAGGGCCTGACCATCCTGGCGCTGGCAAGGAAAGGGCAGATGTTCATACCGACCCCCGAGCATCGGATCGAGGTCGGTGACGATGTCTACGCGATCGTACCCAGCGATCGCCTGGATACGGCGATGACGCTTTTCGGCCATCGGGAACGGATGGCCAGCAGCGTCCTGCTCGTGGGCGGTGGGAACGTGGGCCTGCACCTGGCCCAGAAGATCACCACCGATTTCCCGGGCATTCACCTGGACATCATCGAGCTCGACAAGGAACGTGCCGGGCATATAGCCGGCATTCTGGGTTCACGGGCGACGGTGTTGTTGGGTGATGCATTGGATCGCGGGTTGCTCGAGGAAGCCCGGGCCGGCAGCAAAGACACCCTGGTCGCGGTGACCAACGATGACGAGACCAACATATTCTCGTCCGTCATCGCCAAGCAGATCGGGTGCAAGCGGGCTATCACCCTGGTCAACAAACGCTCCTACGAGCAGCTGATCCCCACGCTGGGCATCAGGACGGTGGTCAGTCCAAGCGCGCTGACCGTGTCGACCGTGCTCCGGCACATGCGCAGGGGGGCCATCGAGGCACTCCATACGCTGCGCGAGGATTTCGGCGAGGTCGTCGAGGTGAAAGTGGAGGAAGGCTCCAGGCTTCTCCAGTCACCCCATGCAGGGCTTGACCTGCCGGTGGGAATGAAGATCGGGGCCCTGGTCCGGGACGGTTGCGTCGTCATGCTTGGCCCCGATGTCCGAATCCAGGCTGGCGATCACGTCATTGCGTTGGTGACGTACGCCAATCTTCGGGCGGCCGAGTCGATCCTGGGTGGCACCCGCAGGCGTCTTCTGTGAACAGTGGAGTAAGGCTGCACTGGCAGCCTCCACTGCGTGTGGCCCGGGCGCGCAGCATACGTCCGGTGCTGTTCCTGACGGGGCAGGTGCTGCTGGCCGCTTCCGGCTTCATGCTGCTCCCACTGGTCGTCGACATCCACCAAGGGCATCGTGACTGGATGTCGTTCGCCATGGCGGCTGGTGTTGCGGGCCTTATGGGCACGGGCCTGGCGTGGCTGAACCGGGGAATGCTCAAGGAGGGGCTGTCTCGCAAGCAGGCGTTCATCCTGACCCCGCTCAGCTGGACCATGGTTGCGGTGGTAGGCGCGCTTCCCTTCTTTTTCTCCGAGCACCCCCAGCTTGGCGGCAACCTTGCCAACTCGATGTTCGAGTCGGTGTCGGGTATCACGACCACGGGGGCCACCGTGATGACCGGATTGGAGGGTGCGCCGCCGGGGATCCTGCTGTGGAGGGCGCTCCTGCAGTGGATGGGAGGCGTCGGCATCATCGCCACGGCGATAGCGATCCTGCCCACCCTGGGCATTGGCGGCATGCAGCTTTTCCGCACCGAATCTTCGGACCGCTCGCCGAAAGCCATGCCCAGGGTCCGCCAGATCGCGGTCACGATCGGGTGCGTGTACGTCGGGCTGACTCTGCTGGCGGCGCTGGTCTACTGGTGGGCGGGCATGGACGCCTTCGATGCGGTCGCACATGCGCTGACGTCGATCGCCACCGGTGGCTACTCGACCTCCGACGGCTCCTTCGGATCCTGGGAAGCCAACGGGATCCAGTGGTTCGCAGTCGTGTTCATGCTCAGTGGCGCCGTTCCATTCGTGCTGTACGTGCGGATGATTTCCGGCGACGGTCGGGCAATGTTCGACAGGCAGGTCAAGGCAATGCTCTCCCTCATCGCTGTGGTTGTCATCGCATTGGGGCTGTGGCTTGCAGCGACCGGTGAACATGCGCTCGAACCGGCGTTTCGTCATGCCGCGTTCAACGTGGTTTCGGTGATAAGCACGACGGGCTACTCGTCGACCGACTACGGTGTGTGGGGAGGTGGCGTCGTCGGGGTCTTCTTCGGGCTTCTTTTCATCGGTGGATGCACGGGCTCGACGAGCGGCGGCATCAAGATCTTCCGTTTCGAGGTCACATTCGTCATGCTCAGGGCACACTTCCTGCGCCTGATATATCCACGGGGGGTGTTTCCGCGGACGTACGGCAGCCACGTCATTCCCGATGAAGTCGTCGGGTCGGTCGTCGCGTTCCTGGCGGTCTACTTCATCTGTTACGCGACCGGCACCGTCATCTTGATGGGCCTGGGTCTGGACTTCCTGACCAGCGCAAGCGGAGCGGCCTCGGCGCTGTCCAATGTCGGCCCGGGGCTGGGAGACATCATCGGCCCCGCGGGGACGTTCGGCCCGCTGCCCGATACGGCCAAATGGGCTCTGTCGTTCCTGATGCTGCTCGGGCGCCTGGAGTTGTTCACGGTGCTTGTTCTTTTCCTGCCAAGGTTCTGGCGCGGCTGAAAACGTGCGGCATCCGGCCGGCAGGGGCCGCTCAGGCGTTGCGGTTGTCCACGTCCTCGCGGATCTTGCCGTCGGGGTCGGGCAGGCGTGAGGCGCGCGGCGGCAGCTCGCCCATCAGCGACAGGGTCGCGCGCGACATCATGTGCGCGCTGACCGGCGCGGTCAGGAACAGGAACACCATGATCAGCAGCTCGCGCGGGTGCAGGCCGGTGCCATAGAAGGTGTGGAACACGATCGAGGCCAGCAGGATGCAGCCCACGCCCATGGTGCTGGCCTTGGTCGGCCCGTGCAGCCGGCGCAGGAAGCTGCTGAGCTTGATCAGCGCGAATGCGCCCAGGAATGCGAAGTAGCTTCCGAAGCCCAGCAGGATCACCAGCACGATGTCGAGGGCCTGGTTCATTCCACGATGTCCCGGCGGATCACGTACTTGCTCAGCACCACGGTTCCGAAGAACCCGAGCATGGCAATGATCAGCGCGACCTCGAAGTAGATCTCCGAGTCCAGCACCATGCCGAACAGGATCAGCTGCGCCACCGCGTTCACGTACAGGGTATCCAGGGCGAGGATGCGATCGGGCGCGGTCGGGCCGCGCAGCAGCCGCCACAGCGACATCAGCATGGCCACGCTGACCACCAGCAGGGCGAGGACGATGGCGATCTGGATCATGGGAACACCTTCCGCAGCGGGACTTCGTAGCGTTGCTTGATTTCCTCGACCATGCCCTGGGGGTCATCCGTGCTCAGCACGTGCACCAGCAGGTGCTTGCGGTCGTCGGTCAGGGCGGCGGCAACCGTGCCCGGGGTCAGCGTGATGACCGCGGCCAGCGCCGAGATGCCGTGGATGTTGGTCAGCTCCAGCGGGATCCAGATGAAGTGCGGGGTGAGCTTGCGCTCGGGCCCCAGCACCTGCCGTGCCACGGTGAAGTTCGCCTTCACCAGATCCCACAGCAGCAGCCCGCCGAGCATCAGGAACACGTCCAGCCGGGCCATGCGTGCGAACTCGCGCTCCAGGCGCGCAGAGATCATCGGCATGACCAGCGCGAGCAGCAGGCCCATGAGGAGGTTGGCAGGATCGAAGGTCTCGGCCATCAGCAGCCAGAAGACCAGGACCGTCAGGCTCTGCGGAATCGACGGCAGCCACCTGCGCCGCAGCACCAGCAGTTTCCTCAAGGTCTGTCGTTTCATGGCGACGGCTCCCGGATCTGCGGCTGGGTTTCCTGGATCCGCTGGATATAGCTGCCGGGGTCGAGCACCTGGCGGGCGGTGGCGTCGGTGTAGCGCAGGATCGGGCCCGCGGCGATGGTCATGGCCACGCCATACGCCAGCAGCAGGACGGTCGCGCCCACCTCGATCGGGCGGGGCGAGGGCGGCGGCTTGGCATCGCCCACTGCCTCCACGCGCCAGAACAGCCGGGTTCCGGTGCGCGACAGGCCGATGATCACCAGCAGGCTTCCACCCAGGATCGCCGCCCAGACCCAGGCGGTGGCCGCGGCCGGCACCGCGTCGAGTACGACGAACTTGCCGATGAAGCCCGACAGCGGTGGCAGACCGGCCACGGACACCGCGGCGATCGCGTACATCATCCCGGAAGCGGAGCGGGTGGGCGGGGCAATCGGCAACAGGTGGTCGCCCATGCTGCCGCGCTGGCGCTGCACGAGGTCGGCGATCAGGAACAGTGCCGCGGTGGCGAAGACGCTGTGCGCAAGGTAGTACAGGCCGCCGCTGATCGCTTCCGCGTTGGCCAGGGCGAAGGCGATGAACAGCGTTCCTGCCGACAGCATCACCAGGTAGGCCACTGCCGCGCGCAGCCGGGTGGCGCCCACTACCCCGATCGCGGCCACCACCAGCGTCACCGCGCCAGCGGCCACCAGCGCATCCCAGGCGAAGTCCGCCAGCGGGCCGGCGGTGCTGCCGAACACCAGGGTGTAGACCCGCAGGACGGCATACAGGCCGACCTTGGTCATGATCGTGAACAGCGCGGCGACCGCCGCCGGCGCGCGCGAATAGGTTTCCGGCAGCCAGATGTAGAGCGGCAGCAGCGCCGCCTTGGCGCAGAACACCACCAGCAGCAGCCCGGCGGCCGCCTTCACCATGGCCACGTCTTCGGGCGCGGTCTGTGCCACCCGCACCGCCATCTCGGCCATGTTGAGGGTGCCGAGCATCCCGTACAACAGGCCCAGTGCGATGAGGAACAGGGTGGAGGCGGCGATGTTGAAAACCACGTAATGCAGCCCCGCCGCGATGCGTGGGCCCAGCGCGCCGCTGAGCAGCAGCCCGTACGAGGCAATCAGCATCACCTCGAAGAACACGAACAGGTTGAACAGGTCGCCGGTCATGAACGAGCCGTTGAGCCCGGCCAGCTGGAGCTGGAACAGCGCATGGAAGTGCAGCGCGCGCTTGTCCCAGCCGGCGGTGGCGTGCAGCAGGCACGGCACCGCCAGCAGCGTGGTGGTCAGGACCATCAGCGCGCTGAGCCGGTCGATCACCAGGGTGATGCCCAGCCGCGCCGGCCAGTCGCCGACCAGGTAGGCGATGATCTCGCCGCCGGACGCAGCGCCCACGAGCGCCACCGCCACCGCCACCTGGGCCGCCATCGCGATCCACGCGCCGACCCGCAGCACGCTGGTGCTCTGCTTGCGCTCGAGCAGGAGCAGGATCGCCCCCGCGACCAGCGGCACCAGGATCGGGAGGGTGGGAAGGTGCGTCATCATCGCTGGTTTTCCGACGGCTCATCCGCGTCGACGTGGTCGCTGCGCAGGTCGGCGTGGTTGCGCATCGCCACCACCACGGCCACCGCGGTCATCGCGAACGCGATCACGATCGCAG
Organism: Luteimonas dalianensis; assembly: GCF_049339425.1. Taxonomy (NCBI): domain Bacteria; kingdom Pseudomonadati; phylum Pseudomonadota; class Gammaproteobacteria; order Lysobacterales; family Lysobacteraceae; genus Luteimonas; species Luteimonas dalianensis. The sequence goes on from NZ_JBMPPO010000007.1 coordinate 155,144, forward strand.
TGAGCACCAGCGCCTGCGGCAGCGGGTCGGCGTGGTTGGCCAGCGTGGCTTCTACGCCATCCATCAGGACCGGCGGCTTGCCCACCACCAGCCGGCCGGCGGAGAAGATGAGGAGGTTGGTGGCATAGGAAAGCAACGTGAGGCCGAGGATCACGTCGAACGTGCGCGCGCGCAGCAGCAGGTAGACCCCGCCGCCGGTCAGCACCCCGATCGCGGTTGCCAGAGCAAACTCCATCAGTAGGGCTCCTGGTACGCCTGCTGGCGGTGCTTGACGGTACCCATCGTCGAGAGCATCAGCAGCGCGCTGGCGAACACCACCACGTACACGCCGATGTCGAACACCAGCGCGCTGGCGATGGGGAGATAGCCGATCACGGGCAGGTCAACGTCCAGGTGGCCGCTGGTGAGGAACGGCAATCCGAACAGCCACGACCCGATGCCGCCGGCCGCGGCGATCAGCAGGCCCAGCCCGATGCCGCGCACGTAGTCGAAGCCGAAGGTGGCCTCGACCGAGCGCGCGCCCTGCAGTACGTACTTGATCAGCACCGGCACTGCGATGGCCAGGCCGGCGATGAAGCCGCCGCCGGGCGCGTTGTGTCCGCGCAGGAACAGGTAGATCGACACCGTCAGCGTCAGCGGGAAGATCAGCTGGGTCAGGTCGGCCGGGATCGGCAGCGGCACCGGCGGCCCCGGCATCACCTGGTCGGGCCGCAGGCGCGCCCATCGCAGCAGCGCGTGCACCACCAGCCCGGCGATGCCGAACACGGCGATCTCGCCGAAGGTATCCAGGCCACGGAAGTCGACCAGGGTCACGTTGACCACGTTGGAGCCGTAGGCCTCGGGCAGGGAGCGGGCCAGCAGCTCGCCGGCAATGGTCTGGGAGGGGCGCACCATCATGGAGTACGCCAGCGCCGCGATGCCGCCGCCGGCGGCTACCGACAGGCTTATGTCGCGCAGGCGGCGCACCCTGGAGCGCTGCTGCGGCGACTGCTTGGGCAGGTAGTTGAGTGCCATCATCAGCATCGCGATGGTCACCATTTCCACCAGGATCTGGGTCAGGGCCAGGTCGGGCGCCGACAGGTACACGAACACCAGGCTGACCATCAGCCCTACCGAGCCGATGATGATCAGCGCGGTCAGGCGCTTGCTGTGCATGGCCACCGTGGCCAGCGTGCCCACCACCAGCACCGCCCACACCACCCAGCCCATCAGCGGCAGGTGCTGCGAGGTGCCGGGCAATTCGAGCAGCGCGGCGGGATCGGCCAGGAACGGCGCCGCGCCCAGCGTCATGGCCGCGATCAGCAGCCAGAACAGGCTGCGCCGCATGCCGCCGGCGACCACCCACTCCGAGGCCCCGCGCGCGGCGCTGAACAGTCCTTCCACGTGGAAGTGGAACCAGTTGCGCCCGTGCGTGCGGATGATCGCCGCGTGGATGTCGAACAGCCAGCGCAGGCCGAAATACAGCGCCACGCCGAATACCAGGCCCAGGAAGCTCAGCAGCAGCGGCAGGTTGAGCCCATGCCAGACGGCCAGCGTGTATTCCGGCGCCATCGGCCCCAGTGTGCCGCGCACCGCGGTTTCCAGGAACGGCCCCACCACCAGCGCCGGCAGCACGCCGACCGCCAGGCACAGCGTCACCAGCACCGCCACCGGGATCCGCATCCAGCGCGGCGGCTCGTGGGGCACCACGTCCAGGTCGCGCGGCCCCTTGCCGTAGAAGGTGTCGTGCACGAAGCGCAGGCTGTAGGCCACGCCGAACACGCCGGCCAGCAGCGCCACGATCGACATCGCCCAGCGGAAGATGTCCGGGCCCTGCGCCTCCAGCGCCTCGGCGAAGAACATCTCCTTGGACAAAAAGCCGTTGAGCAGCGGGATGCCGGCCATCGCCAGCGAGGCGATGATCGCCAGCGCGCTGGTGTAGGGCATGTACCTGCGCAGGTTGCCCAGCCGGCGCATGTCGCGGGTGCCGGTCTCGTGGTCGATGATGCCCGCGGCCATGAACAGCGAGGCCTTGAAGGTGGCGTGGTTGATGATGTGGAACAGGCCCGCCACCACCGCCATCGGCGTGGACAGCCCGAACAGCAGGGTGATCAGGCCCAGGTGGGAGATGGTCGAGTACGCCAGCAGGCCCTTGAGGTCGTGCTGGAAGATCGCGAACCACGCGCCCATCACCAGGGTGATCGCGCCGATGCTGCTGACCACGTAGAAGAACAGCTCGCCCTCGGCCAGCGCCGGATGCAGGCGCGCGAGCAGGAACACGCCCGCCTTCACCATCGTCGCCGAGTGCAGGTACGCCGACACCGGGGTGGGCGCGGCCATCGCCTGCGGCAGCCAGAAGTGGAACGGGAACTGCGCGCTCTTGGTGAAGATGCCCAGCAGCACCAGCCCCAGGATCGCCGGGTACAGCGGGCTGGCGGCGATCAGCTCGCCCGAGGCCAGCACCACGTCCAGGTCGTAGCTGCCGGTGACCCGGCCGATCAGCAGCACGCCGCCGAGCAGCGCCAGCCCGCCCAGGCCGGTGATCGTGAGCGCCATGCGCGCGCCCTGGCGCGCGTCCCGGCGGTGCGACCAGAACCCGATCAGCAGGAACGAGCTGATCGAGGTCAGCTCCCAGAACACCACCAGCAGCAGCAGGTTGCCGGCGATCACCATGCCCAGCATCGAGCCCATGAACAGCAGCAGGCAGCCGAAGAAGCGCGGCGCCGAGTCGTTGCTGCCCAGGTAGTAGTGGGCATACATCACGATCAGCCCGCCGATGCCCAGCACCAGGCCGGCGAACATCCACGCCAGCCCGTCCAGGCGCAGGTCGAACAGCAGGCCGAACTGCGGGATCCATTCGTACACGGCGCGCGGCACCGCGCCGTCCATCACCGCGGGGGTGTACCAGGCCAGGATCGCCAGGCCGAGCAGAGGTGCGGCGGCAGCCATCCATGCGGTCGCGGAGCGGGGCACGGCACGCAATACCGCCACCGACAGCGCCAGCACGAACGGCAGGGCCAACAGTACCTCTAGCATCGGTCTCCTTTCTGGTGTGCGGGCGTTCGGCGAGTCGGGATTCTAGCAGGGCCTCCGGGCCCGACATGACCCGACAGGGTAACCCGGCAGCCGCCGTTACGGGGCGAAAGCGCACGCCCGGCCTGCCCCTGGCCTATGCTTGGCCGATGCTGCCCAGGGTTCCGGTTTCCCCCGTCCGCCAGCCAGCCGCGCCCGCGCGCGGCAAGGGCCGGCGGTGACGCGCACCACGCTGGTGTTCGGCGGCAGCGGCCAGATCGGCCGGGCGCTGCTGGCGCGCCTGGCCGGGTCGGGCTGGGACTGCCTCGCGCTCACGCGCGAGCCGCGCGAAGCGCTGCCGGGCGTGCGCTGGCTGTCCGGGGAGCTGGCGCGGATGCCGGAGCTGCCGGCGAGCTGCGAGGCGATCTTCAGCTGCGGCCCGCTGGATCTGTTCTCCCGCTGGTACGCCGCCAGCGCGATCGAATGCGGCCGCGTGGTGGCGTTCGGATCCACCAGCCGGGAGGTCAAGCACGACGCCCACGATGCAGGCGAGCGCGCGCTGGCTGCTGCGCTGGGCGAGGCGGAGGAACGGGTGTTCCAGGCCGCCGCCGCGCGCGGCGCCGCCGCCACCCTGCTCCGCCCGACGCTGGTCTACGGCGCGGGACGGGACGCCAACCTCACCCGCATCGCCCGGCTTGCGGCCGGCGCGGGCTTTTTCCCGCTGCCGCGCGGCGCCACCGGCCTGCGCCAGCCCGTGCACGTGGACGACCTGGCCACTGCGGCGGCCGCCGCAGTGGACAGCGTCGCCACCCACGGTCGCGGCTACGCGCTCCCGGGCGGGGAGACGCTGCCGTACCGCGAAATGGTGGCCCGCACCCTGGCCGTGCTGTCGCCGCGTCCGCGGCTGGTTGAACTGCCCGGCCCGGTGTTCCGGCTGGCGCTGGCCGCCGCGCGCGCGACCGGCCGCCTGCAGGGCCTTCCCGCCGGGGCCGTGGCGCGCATGGGCGAGGACCTGGTGTTCGATGCCGGGCCGGCCAAACGCGATTTCGGCTACGCCCCGCGTCCCTTCCGCCCCACCGCCGCAACGTTCCACCCGTAGGAGCGCGCATGGCGCGCTCCTACCGGCGGCAGGCCTCGTCGGCGGCTGCCGCGGCGGCTGCCGCCGGGCCCGCGTCGTTGACCGGCGTGCGCGCCTTGTGCAGCGTGCGCAGCGCGATCACCAGCACCCCGCCCAGCACCATCGCCCCGCCGACCCACATCGCGGGGCCCGGCCGGTCGCCCCAGAACACGATCCCCAGCAGCACCGCGATCACCGGCGTGATCAGCAGGTAGGGCGTCACCTGCGCCACCGGGTGGCGCTGTACCAGCAGGTAGAACAGGCCGTGCCCAAGCAGCGAGGCGAACACCGCCGCATACAGCGCGCCGCCCCAGCCGACCCACGTGGCCGCGCGCAGCTGCTGCAGGCCCTGCGGCTCGAACACCGCGCTGATCGCCAGCAGCACCGGCAGCGCCATGATCGCCGTCCAGGCCTGCTGGCTGACCATGTTCACGCCGCGCAGGCCGCGCATCAGCACCGTGCCCAGCGCCAGCATCAGCGAGGAAAACAGCATCATCACCAGCGCCAGCGGGCTCTGGAGCACCATCGGATCCAGTCCCAGCACCAGCACCCCGGCGAAGCTGATGGTGATGGCCAGCGCGGTGCGCCAGGCGAAGCGCTCGCCCAGCAGCCACCAGGCCAGCAGCACCGCCATCGGCACGTAGCTCTGGGCCACGATCGCCGGCGAGGACAGGTTGCCGGCCAGCTGCAGGGCCAGGAAGCTGGTGCCGAAGTGCAGCGCGCCGTTGAGCACCGCCACCGCCGCCATCCGCCCCCACTGCCCGCGCGGCGGTGCCTTGATGAACCACACCAGCAGCGCCGCCAGCATGGCCATGCGCACGGCGGTGAACAGGAACGGCGGGATCTCCCTCAGCGCATGCGCGGAGACCAGGAAGTTGAGCGCCCAGAACACGCACACCAGCAGCACCAGGGCCAGGTCGCGTCCGCCCAGCCCCTTCAGCGCGGGACTCACGGGCTCACCAGCGCCAGCCGAGGCGGCGGTACAGCTTCGCCAGCACCCAGGCCGGGCCGATCAGCAGATAGCGCAGGTCGGTGAAGAAGCTGGGCTTCCTGCCTTCGTACAGCTTGCTGTGGCCGATGAACTGGGCGATCCAGGCCACCACGAACACGCCGATGGCCAGCCACAGCAGTCCCGAAGTGCCCAGCCGGCCGTGCAGCCAGTGGGTGAGCGCGGCCATGAGGACGAACACCGCCAGCATCCCCAGCCCCAGCGGCCGCGATGCGCGGTAATAGAACAGCCACGCGGCGAACATCGCCATCGCCGCCCACACCCCCTGCTGGAACAGCCCGCCCGAAGGGATGCACCACAGCAGCGCGATCACGCTCCACAGGATCGCCGGCACCGCCACCACGTGGATCCGCTGGTTGGCGACGTTGCGGTGGTCGTCCGAGTAGCTGGCGAACCAGCGGTCGATCGGGCGGCCTGCGGCGGTGTCCATGTCCGGATCCTCAGTCGATGGTGATGCCGGCCAGCAGCTGCAGCGCTTCGGCGTAGCGGGCGCGGGTGCGCTCGATTACTTCCGGCGGCAGGCGCGGGCCGGGCGCGGTCTTGTCCCAGTCCTGTGTTTCCAGCCAGTCGCGCACGATCTGCTTGTCGTAGCTGGGCGGGCTGGTGCCGACCTCGTACCCGTCGGCCGGCCAGTAGCGGGACGAATCCGGGGTCAGCATCTCGTCCATCACGTACAGGCGGCCGTCGGCGTCGGTGCCGAACTCGAACTTGGTGTCGGCCAGCAGGATCCCGCGCTCGGCCGCGTGGGCGGCGGCGAAGCGGTACAGGCGCAGGGTGGCGTCGCGGATCTGCTCGGCCAGCTCGCCGCCGATGCGATGCACCATGGCGTCGAAGTCGATGTTCTCGTCGTGCTCGCCCGGCGCGGCCTTGCTGGAGGGTGTGAACACCGGCTCGGCCAGCTGCTCGGCCTGGCGCAGGCCGTCGGGCAGGCGGATGCCGCTGACGTGGCCGGTGCGCCGGTAGTCCTTCCAGCCGCTGCCGATGAGGTAGCCGCGGGCGATCGCCTCCACCGGCAGCGGGCGCAGCTTGCGCGCCACCACCGAGCGCCTGGCGTACAGGGCCGGGTCGACGCCCTCGGGCAGCACCGTGGCGACTTCGATCCCGGTCAGGTGGTTGCGCATCAGGTGCTGGGTGCGCTGGAACCAGAAGTTGCTGATCTGGCACAGCATCTCGCCCTTGCCGGGGATCGGGTCGGGCAGCACCACGTCGAAAGCGGACAGCCGGTCGGTGGCCACGATCAGCAGGCATTCGCCGGGATCGGGCGCTTCCTCGGCGGGCGGCGGCAGCCGCCCCAGGTCGAACACGTCGCGAACCTTGCCGCGGTGGAACAGCGGCAGGCCCGGCAGGTCAGCAGTGGTCAGGATCGTCGGCACGTGCGAAGCCGGTGGCCAGCGGGCCGGCCAGTTTAGTGCCATTCGTGCCTGCGAGTCAGCGCCGGGTTCGCGGGGGGCGGGCAGGCCCTACAATGCGCCCATGAAACGCTGGTACGGGAAACTGCTGGGCTTCATCGCCGGCTGGCTGCTGCTGCGCCATCCGTTCGGGGGGCTGATCGGGCTGCTGATCGGGCATGCCTTCGACGCGGACTGGCTGTTCCCGCGCAAGAGCGCGCCCTACAACGTGCTGGGCGTGGCCGCCGACGCCAGCGATGCCGAGATCGACCAGGCCTACCGCCGGCTGATGTCGCAGTACCACCCGGATCGGCTGCCGGGCGCGGCGCCGGAGCTGCGTGCGCAGGCGGAAAAGCGGGCGCGCGAGATCAACGCCGCCTACGACCAGATCAAGACCCGCCGCCGGCGCAGATAGACGCCGCGGGCCGTCGCCGACATTCAAGACTTCCTGTAATCCGAGCCCATTGCCATGCAGCCAGCCGTCATCGCCCCGTCCATCCTCTCCGCCGATTTCGCCCGCCTGGGCGAGGAAGTCGACAGCGTGCTGGCGGCGGGCGCGGACTGGGTTCATTTCGACGTGATGGACAACCACTACGTGCCCAACCTCACCATCGGCCCGCTGGTGTGCTCGGCGCTGCGCAAGCACGGGGTGACCGCGCCGATCGACGTGCACCTGATGGTGTCGCCGGTGGATCGCATCGTCGGCGACTTTGCCGAGGCCGGGGCGACGCTGATCAGCTTCCATCCCGAGGCCAGCAGCCACGTGCACCGCACCATCCAGCTGATCCGCGCCACGGGCTGCCAGCCCGGGCTGGTGCTGAATCCGGCCACGCCCGTGGAGGTGCTGGACTACGTCCTGGACGAGCTTGACCTGGTGCTGCTGATGTCGGTGAACCCGGGTTTCGGCGGCCAAGCCTTCATCCCCTCGGCGCTGGACAAGCTGCGCAAGGTGCGCGAGCGCATCGACGCCAGCGGGCGCGCGGTGCGGCTGGAGATCGACGGCGGGGTGAAGCCGGACAACATCGGCGCGATCGCGGCCGCGGGCGCGGACACCTTCGTGGCCGGGTCGGCGATCTTCGGCCAGCCGGACTACCGGGGAGTGATTGCGCGGATGCGCGATGAGGTGGCCCGGGCAACGCAGCTGCGCGCGTAGGTTCGCGCTGCGGCCACCCGGCTCCGGGGCAGTCAAGAAAAAAGGCCGCGCCCTGTGGCGCGGCCCTCGGAGATAGATTGGAGGCTGATCCTGCCTCCGCCAGTCGTCCCTGTTATGGCCTTCCATGCTGGGGATGGCCGATGACGCGGCGATGACAGGACGGTTGCGTTTCGCGCATCCAGGATGAATGGGTAGAGTGCACCGATGATCACGCGCGAACAGTTCGACCGCCATGCCGCAGACGGCCACACCCGCATCCCGGTGGTGCGCGAGGTGCTGTCGGATCTGGATACGCCGCTGTCGGTGTACCTGAAGCTGGCCGACGGGCCTTACACCTGCCTGTTCGAGTCGGTCGAGGGCGGGGAGCGGTTCGGGCGCTATTCGATCATCGGGCTGCCGGCGGCGCGGGTGTTTGCGTTCCGCGGGCATGAGCTGTCGGTGATCGAGCACGGCGAGGTGGTGCAGACGCGCGAGGTGGCCGATCCGTTCGCGGAGGTGGAGCGGCTGCGGGCCGCGCATTCGGTGCCGGCGCTGCCGGGGCTGCCGGGGTTTTCGGGCGGGCTGGTGGGGTGGTTCGGCTTCGAGTGCGTGGACTACATCGAGCCGCGGCTGGCGCGCGCCCCGCTGCCGGACGAACTGGGCACGCCGGACATCCTGCTGATGGAGTCGGAGGAGGTTGCGGTCTTCGACAACCTCAAGGGGCGCCTGTACCTGATCGTGCACGCGGATCCGTCGCGGCCGCAGGCGTGGGCGCGGGCGAACCGGCGCCTGGACGCGCTGGCGCACCGGCTGCGGCACGCGGGGGCGGGCTACCCGGAGACGCTGCAGCCGGCGGCGCTGGACGAGGGCGATTTCGTGTCCGGGTTCACCCGCGAGGGCTTCATCGCGGCGGTGGAGAAGTCGCAGGAGTACGTGCGCGCCGGGGATGTGTTCCAGGTGGTGCTGAGCCAGCGGCTGTCGGTGCCGTTCAACGCGCGGCCGGTGGACGTGTACCGGGCGCTGCGGGCGCTCAACCCGTCGCCCTACATGTATTTCCTGGACGTTGGCGGCACCCAGGTGGTGGGCTCCTCGCCGGAGATCCTGGTGCGCCAGCAGGGCGGCACGGTCACGGTGCGGCCGATCGCCGGCACCCGGCCGCGCGGGCAGACGCCGGAAGAGGATGCGGCGCTGGAGGCGGAGCTGCTGGCCGATCCCAAGGAGCGGGCCGAGCACCTGATGCTGATCGATCTGGGCCGCAACGACGTGGGGCGGGTGTCGGAGGCGGGCAGCGTGGAGCTGGGCGATCGCTTCGCGATCGAGCGCTACAGCCACGTGATGCACATCGTCAGCGAGGTCACCGGGCGGCTGAAGGACGGGCTGAGCTACGCGGACGTGCTGCGGGCGACGTTCCCGGCCGGCACGGTGAGCGGGGCGCCCAAGATCCGCGCGCTGGAGATCATCCGCGAGCTGGAGCCGGTTCGCCGCAACGTCTACGCCGGCAGCATCGGCTACATCGGCTGGGACGGTGACGCCGACATGGCCATCGCCATCCGCACCGTAGTCATCCAGGACGGCCGCCTGCACGTGCAGGCTGGCGCCGGCATCGTCCACGACTCGGATCCCGGGAAGGAGTGGGACGAGACCATGAACAAGGGCCGCGCCCTGTTCCGCGCCGTCGCCCAGGCCGCAAAAGGCCTGTGATCGGCTGGCTGCTGGCCGCTGCGCTGCAGGCAGCTGTTGCCGGGCCGCCGCCGGAGGTGGTTGCCGTGGACGGCGAGGTGATCCGCTACGAGGGGACCATTTCCGCGGAAGGCGCGGCGCGCTTCCTCACCGGGCTTGCCGGCGCGCCCGATGTCACCGTGCTGGTGGTGAACTCCAACGGTGGGTCGATCGAGGACGCCATGCGGATGGGCGAGGCCATCCATGCCCGGGGGCTGGACGTGCACGTCGAGCAGAAATGCGTGTCGTCCTGCGCCAACTATCTGTTCCCGGCCGGGCGCAGGAAGGTGATCCGGGACGACGCGGTGGTGGTCTGGCACGGGTCGGCGATCCAGGACGGGCTGTGGGAGACGGACGGGGCCGATGTCACCGGCCCGGACGGCAAGTCCCTGGGCTGGTGGCAGCGGCGGAGCCTGAAGCGGGCATTTCGCGACTACGGCCGGCGCATGCAGGAGGAGCAGCGCGCGCTGTATGAAAAGCTCGGTGTCGACGAGCAGGTGACGGTGTACGGCCAGCGGCCCGGGAGCGCGTGCAGGGAGTGGACGTTCAGCGTGGCGGACATGGCCCGGTTCGGCATCCACCACGTGCAGGCCGCGCCGGACTACGGCCACCGTCCGGTCAGGCTGGAGGGCGTGGACTGGTGCCTGATCGAGCTTCCGCCGGCGGCCGGGGAGGCGGGGCCGGGGAGCCGCTGAGGCTCAGCGGATCCGCTGCACGGCCACCACCGCCATTTCCGGATCGGGCGGAACGACCGAGCCGCCGTGACATGGATCAAGCCGTCCTCACCCCGGAGCGCGCCCCGTGGGTGCCACCGGCTCCTGCGGGGGAACTTCGGCCAGGCGGCCCTGCTGCCGGCCAAGCCAGACCGCCAGCATCGCCCACACCAGCGCCAGCGGCACCACCACGCTCGCCAGCCCGCCCATCGCCAGCCCCAGCCGCCCGAGCGCGCCCTCGGTCTGGGCGCCGACCACGTCGCCGGCCCGGTAGACGAAGGTGTCGATGAAGGCCTTGGCCTTGTACTTGTCCTCGCGGCTGACCACGGTGTAAAGCGCCTCGCGCGCCGGCCGGGTGATGCCGCGCTGCACCGCCCGGTTGGCCGCCTCCAGCAGCACCAGCACCACGAACGAGCCGTAGATCGCCAGGCCGACGAAGCCGATCGCGGTGGCGATCGGCAGGATCGCCAGCGCCACCCCCAGGCCGAAGCGCCGGATGATCTTGCCGGTCATGGTGAGCTGCAGCACCAGCACCGCAATCTGGGTCCACATGTCGATGTTGCCGAAGATCGCCGTGCGCGTGTCCAGGTCGTCGGTCACCGCGGCCACCATCTGCAGGCGGGTGAAGTAGATGAAGGTCGCCACCACCGTCATCAGCAGCACGTAGCCGGCGATGGCGGTCAGGTAGCGCGAGGCGAACACCGCCTTGAATCCGGCCCAGGCGCTGCCGCCGATCCGCTCGCGGTCGCTGCCGGCGGTGCCGCCGGCCTGCGCGGTGCCGGCCCGATCCGGCGCAATCCGCACCAGCAGCCAGGCCACGCCGAGCGCCAGCATCAGGAACCCCGCCGCCACCAGCAGCAGCGCCGGCGTGCCCAGCGGCTCGGCCAGCCTACCGGCCAGCCACGGCCCGAAGATCGCCCCGGCCGTGCCGCCCACCGAGATCAGGGCGAAGAAGCGCTTGCCCTGGTCGCTGGAGAACCGGTCGGCCATCAGCGCCCAGAACACCATGGTCACGAACAGGTTGAACACGCTGAACCACACGTAGAACACCTGCCCGCTGCGCTCGCCCACCGCCCCGGGCGCGAACACCAGCAGCCCCCAGAATCCCGCCAGGCTCAGCGCGAAGAAGCCGTACGTGGCCCCGATCGCCTGCAGCCGCCGGAACCGGCTCACCAGCCAGCCGAACACCGGGTTCACCGCCAGCGTCACCACCGCCGTGCCGATGAACAGCCAGCGCACCCCGTCGATCCCGCTCTCCATTCCCAGCGCGTCGCGCGCTGGCCGCAGCAGCATCAGCGCGGTGAGGATGCAGAAAAAGAACAGTCCCGCCAGCAGCACCGGCGGCACCTCGTCGCGGCGCAGGTTGAGCAGGGCCTGGAGGGCGCCCTGACGCCCGGTGTCGGCTGGTTGGGACATGCGGCGTTCTTGGCTCGAACGCTCCCAGTATGCCCCGACATCCCCGCATGGCGCGCTCCTACCGGGGTGGCGCTGTTAAGCTTGCGCACCTTTTTCGTCCGTACGATGCCGCAGCCATGCTGCTGATGATCGATAACTACGACAGCTTCACCTGGAACCTCGTGCAGTACCTGCAGGCGCTGGGGGCCGAGGTGCGGGTGGAGCGCAACGATGCGCTGACGGTGGAGGATATCCAGCGGCTGCGGCCGGAGAGGATCGTGATCTCGCCGGGGCCGTGTACGCCCAACGAGGCGGGCGTATCGCTGGAGGTGATCGGGCGCCTGGGCGCGACCACACCGATCCTGGGCGTGTGCCTGGGCCACCAGGCGATCGGCCAGGCCTACGGCGGCCGGGTGATCCGGGCCAAGCGGATCATGCACGGCAAGACCTCGCCGGTGCGGCACCGCGGCCAGGGCGTGTTCCAGGGGCTGCCGGACGGCTACGTCGCCACCCGCTACCACTCGCTGGTGGTGGAGCGCGAAAGCCTGCCGGACTGCCTGGAGGTCACCGCCTGGACAGAGCTGGAGGACGGCGGGGTGGAGGAGATCATGGGCCTGCGCCACCGCGAGCACCCGGTGGAGGGCGTGCAGTTCCACCCCGAATCGATCCTCACCGAACACGGCCACGCCCTGCTTCAGAATTTTCTCGAGCGCTGAGGCCTCCTGTCCCCCGGACATTGCGGGCCTGCCCACCGGTAGGAGCGCGCATGGCGCGCTCCTACCGGTGGGCAGCGGCGGGAAACGGGCTATCCTTGCCGGCCCACAAGTTCCGTTCTCCGCCCATGCCCATCACCCCCCAGGAAGCCCTGCAGCGCACGATCGAGCACCGCGAGATCTTCCACGACGAGATGGTCGACCTGATGCGCCAGATCATGGGCGGCCAGGTCTCGCCGGTGATGGCCGCGGCGATCCTGTCCGGGCTGCGGGTGAAGAAGGAAACCGTGGGCGAGATCGCCGGTGCGGCAGTGGCCATGCGCGAGTTCTCCCGCACCGTGGAGGTGGCCGACCGCAGCCGCCTGGTTGACATCGTCGGCACCGGCGGCGACGGCGCCCACACCTTCAACATCTCCACCGCGGCCGCGTTCGTGGCCGCCGCGGCCGGCGCGCGGGTGGCCAAGCACGGCAACCGCAGCGTGTCGTCCAAGTCCGGCAGCGCCGACGCCTTCGAAGCGCTGGGCGCGGCGATCGAGCTGCAGCCCGCGCAGGTGGCCCGGGTCATCGACGAGACCGGCATCGGCTTCATGTTCGCGCCCATCCACCATCCGGCGATGAAGCAGGTAGCCGCGGTGCGCGGGGAAATGGGCGTGCGCACGCTGTTCAACATCCTCGGGCCGCTGACCAATCCGGCCGGCGCGCCGTCGATCCTGATGGGCGTGTTCCACCCCGACCTGGTGGGCATCCAGGTGCGGGTGCTGCAGAAGCTGGGCGCCGAGCGCGCGCTGGTGATCTGGGGCCGCGACGGCATGGACGAGATCTCGCTCGGCGCCGCCACCCTGGTCGGCGAGCTGCGCGACGGCCAGGTGCGCGAGTACGAGGTGCACCCGGAGGACTTCGGCATCGCCATGGCCGCCAGCCGCAACCTCAGGGTCGACAACCCCGCCGAGTCAAAGGCGATGGTGCTCGAAGCCATCGACGGCAAGCCGGGCCTGCCGCGCGAGATCGTCGCCCTCAACGCCGGTGCCGCGCTGTACGTGGCCGGCGTGGCCGACGACATCGCCGATGGCATCGGGCGCGCGCGCGAGGCGATGGCCAGCGGCGCGGCGCGGGCCAGGCTGGAGCAGTTCGTCGCCGTCACCAACCGCCTGGCAGCCGCATGAGCGACATCCTCGAAAAGATCCTCGCCCGCAAGCGCGAGGAAGTGGCCGAACGCCGCGCGCTGATGACCCTGGCCGACCTGGCCGCGCGCGCCGCCTCCGGCCCGCCGGTGCGCGGCTTCGCCGCCGCGATCGAAAGGAGGATCGCCGCCGGTGATCCGGCGGTGATCGCCGAGATCAAGAAGGCCAGTCCGTCCAAAGGCGTGATCCGGCCCGGTTTCGAGCCGGCCGAAATCGCCCGCAGCTACGAGCAGGGCGGTGCCGCCTGCCTGTCGGTGCTCACCGACCGCGACTTCTTCCAGGGCGCCGACGAATACCTGGTGGCCGCGCGTGCCAGCTGCGCGCTGCCGGTGCTGCGCAAGGATTTCATCATCGACCCGTACCAGGTCTACGAGGCCCGGGTACTGGGCGCGGACTGCGTGCTGCTGATCGTGGCCGCCCTGGACGACGGCCGGCTGGCCGACCTGTCCGGGCTGGCGCTGGACCTGGGCATGGACGTGCTGGTGGAAGTGCACGATGCCGACGAGCTGGAGCGCGCCATCCAGGTGCCGGCGCCGCTGCTGGGTATCAACAACCGCAGCCTGCGCAGCTTCGAGGTCTCGCTCGACACCACCCTGGCGCTGCGCGACGTGGTGCCCGGCGACCGCCGGCTGGTCACCGAAAGCGGCATCCACACCCGCGCCGACGTGGAGCGCATGCGCGCAGCCGATGTCCACGCCTTCCTGGTCGGCGAGGCGTTCATGCGCGAGCCGGAGCCGGGCCAGGCGCTGCGGCGGCTGTTCTTTACGCCCGCCGCCGCCCGGGCCGGGGCCGGCGAGGGGGCGGAGCCTGCGGGCGTGACGGCGCCGGCGGGCGTGACGGCGCCGGCGGCCGGCGCTTCACCCGCGCCGGGGGGCGGCACGGCTTCCGGCACCGCCGATCCGGCGGCTGCGCCGACCGTGGCCCAGCTGCTCAGGGAGCCGGCGCCGGAGGACGTCGCCGCGGCCGCGGATCCGAAGCTGGTCGTGTTCGACTTCGACCACACCCTTTACGACGGCGACTCGGGCAGCCACCTGTTTGCCTGGCTGATCCGCCGCAGCTGGTGGCGCACCGCGCTGGCGCTGCTGGCCGCGCCGGTGTTCGGACCGCTGGTCGCGTTCCTGCCCACGCGGCGGTTCGGGATTTCAGGCTTCGTCTGGATCGGCACCGTCGGCCTGCATCGCAGCAGCACCGTGGACGTGCTCACCGACATGTACGTGGCGGCCGACCGCGAAGCCATCGGCAAGCGCCTGCTGCCGCACGCGCTGGGCGTGCTGCAGCAGCACCTGGATGCCGGTGACCGGGTGGTGGTCGCCACCGGCGCGCCGCCGGAGCTGGCGCGGGCGATCCTGGCCTTCGTGGCCCACGAGCAGGTGCCGGTGATCGGGACCGCGATCGGGCCGCGGCTGGGCGCCGTGGTCGCCACCCGCCACTGCCACGCCGAAGAGAAGATGCGCATGCTGCGCGAGGCCGGCTACCACGACATCGACATCGCCTATTCCGATTCCAGCGCCGACCTGCCGCTGCTGAAGGCGGCGAAAGATCCCGTCGTGGTGAATCCCAAGCCCGGCCGCATCGACATGTTCCGCCGGGTGCTGGGCAGGGACACCCCGATCCTCAACTGGGGCTGCCGGGATCGCGGCGGGGAGCCGCCTGCCGCTGCCCCTCCGGAACGGACGGACGGCTAACAGGGCCCGGCGCGCCTCAGCGCGTGCCGTACAGGACGATGGTCTTGCCGCGGGCGTGCAGCTTGCCGTCTTCCTGCAGCTTCTTGAGCACACGGCCGGCCATCTCGCGCGAGCAGCCGACGATGCGCGCCAGTTCCTGCCGCGAGATCCGCAGCTGGGTGCCCTGCGGGTGGCTCATCGCCTCCGGCTCGTGGCACAGGTCGTGCAGGGTGCGGGTGATGCGGTCGGTCACGTCCAGGAACGCCAGGCGCCCGGCCTTGCGGCTGGTGTCGAGCAGGCGCCGGGAGATCTGCGCACCGATCGCGTACAGCAGCTGGGTGGAGTCGTTGGCCAGTGAGCCCTCGAACAGCGACTGCAGGCGTTCGTAGCTGATCTCGGCCAGTTCGCACTGGGTGCGGGTGCGCAGGATCACCGCGCGCGTGTCGGACTGGATGAACAGCCCCATTTCGCCCACGAACTCGCCGGCGCCGAAGTAGCCCAGCACCAGCTCACGGTCGTCATCCTCCTCGGTGATGATCGTGACCGAGCCGCTGATCACGTAGTACATCGTTCCGGCCGGATCGCCCGGGCGGAAGATGTCGGTGCGCGGTGGATAGCGCCGACGGTGACAGTGCGCCAGGAAGCGCTCGATCGTCGCCGGCGACGGCATCAGGGGATGGGTGGGACGTTGGTAGGGCGTAGGGGGCAGGATCACGACAGCCTCTTGATTGGAAGCCTGAACAGGATCGGGGGAGCAGGGAGAGTAGGGCGTACCGCCCCGGTGAGCAAACCCTTCTCGCGAACAGCACGCCGTTTGCCGCATAATTCGCCTTTCGCCTGCCCGATCCCGGAGCCGCACCGAAGTGGTCAAACCTCTGCCCCGCCTGAAGCTGCAGGGCTTCAACAACCTCACCAAGGCCCTGTCCTTCAACATCTACGACGTCTGCTTCGCCAGGAGCGAAGACGAGCGGCAGCGTTACATCGAATACATCGATGAGGTCTACAACGCCGACCGGCTCACGCAGATCCTGACGGACGTGGCCGAGATCATCGGTGCCAACATCCTCAACATCGCGCGCCAGGACTACGATCCGCAGGGCGCGTCGGTGACGATCCTCATTTCCGAGGAGCCGGTGGTCGACAAGCGCGACGCCAAGGGCGTGATCTCCGACGCGGTGGTCGCGCACATGGACAAGTCGCACATCACCGTGCACACCTATCCGGAGACCCACCCGGACAACGGCATCGCCACCTTCCGCGCCGACATCGACGTGGCCACCTGCGGGGTGATTTCACCGCTCAAGGCGCTCAACTACCTGATCGAGAGCCTGGAGTCGGACATCGTGGTGATGGACTACCGGGTGCGCGGCTTCACCCGCGACGTGAAGGGCAAGAAGCACTACATCGACCACAAGATCAATTCGATCCAGGACTACCTGCACCGCAACATCAAGGCGCGGTACGAGATGCTGGACGTGAACGTCTATCAGGAAAACATCTTCCACACCAAGATGCACCTGAAGGACTTCGACCTGGACCAGTACCTGTTCGAGGAGAAGGCGCGCAACCTGTCGTTCAAGGAGCGCATGAAGGTCGAGGCGCGGCTCAAGCGCGAGATCGAGGAGCTCTACCACGGGCGCAACCTGGTCGACTGACCAGGCCCCCCGCTTTTGGTCAGATCCGGTAGGCGACGGTCTTCATGACCTTCGAGGCCAGCGACATCACCGCCGGGATCGGCTGCGGCAGCACCTTCGCGCCGGCGGCCTCGGCGTTGTCGGCGTGGCGGGCCTCGTCCAGCTTCATCTGCTGCAGGATCCTGCGGCTGCGCAGGTCGGCGGCGGGCAGGGTGTCCAGGTGCTCTTCCAGGTGGGCTTCCACCTGGCGCTCGGTCTCCACCACGAAGCCCAGGTTCCAGCCGTCCCCGCGCAGGCCCGCGGCCACGCCGATCGCGTAGCTGCCGGCGTACCACAGCGGGTTGAGCAGGCTGGGGCGGTCGTCCAGTTCCTGGAGCCGGTCGGCGCACCAGGCCAGGTGGTCGGTTTCCTCCTGGGCGGCCTCCAGCAGGTGCGCCCGCGTCTCCGCGTCGCGTGCGACGGCGGCCTGGCCCACGTACAGGGCCTGGGCGCAGATCTCGCCGACGTGGTTGATCCGCATCAGGCCGGCGGCGTGGCGGCGCTCGTCCGCATCCAGCTCCATTTCGGCCTCGTCCCCGGCCGGGTTGGGCCGCTCGGCGGCGGGGCGGCCGAACACCGTCTCCATGGCGTGCTGGGAGCGGGCGAGGAAGTGATCAAAGGGGCTCAGGCGGCGGGTGGCGGTCATGGCGGACTGGCAACTTGCGGCGGACAGGGCGGGACTGTATCATTCCGCCTCTTGCGTTCACGTTCCATGTCCAGAACGCACACAACGCGTGGTGAAGTTCCGCCGGCTCCGCTGGCGCAACCAGCCCGACCATTCAACCGAATCGAGTTCCCTTCATGAAGACTTTCAGCGCCAAGGCCGAAACCGTACAGCGTGACTGGTACGTGGTCGATGCCGACGGCAAGACGCTCGGCCGTCTCAGCAGCGAGATCGCCCGCCGCCTGCGCGGCAAGCACAAGCCCGTCTACACCCCGCACGTGGACACCGGCGACTACATCGTCGTGGTCAACGCGGAGAAGGTGGCCGTCACCGGCAACAAGCTGGCCGACAAGAAGTACCACCGCTTCACCGGCTACATCGGCAACCTCAAGACCGAGTCCCTGGGCCAGGCGCTGGAGCGCCACCCGGAGCGCGTGATCGAGATCGCGGTCAAGGGCATGCTGCCCAAGAATCCGCTCGGACGCGCCATGTACCGCAAGCTCAAGGTCTACGCCGGCCCCGAGCACCCGCACGCCGCCCAGCAGCCGCAAGTCCTGGATATCTGATCATGTCGACCACGCACAACTACGGCACCGGCCGTCGCAAGTCTTCCGTCGCTCGCGTCTTCATCCGCAAGGGCAGCGGCACCATCAACGTCAACGGTCGTCCGCTGGACGAGTTCTTCGGCCGCGAGACCGCGCGCATGATCGTGCGCCAGCCGCTGGAACTGACCCAGAACACCGACAAGTTCGACATCACCGTCACCGCTTCGGGCGGCGGCACCACCGGCCAGGCCGGTGCCATCCGCCTGGGCATCGCCCGCGCGCTGGTGGACTACGACGATTCGCTGAAGGCCGAACTGCGCCGGGCCGGGTTCATGACCCGCGACGCGCGCGAGGTCGAGCGCAAGAAGGTGGGCTTGCACAAGGCACGCCGCGCCACCCAGTTCTCCAAGCGCTAAGCCGCTTCACGGCCCGGTTTTCCGCAGGTTCACGAAGCTGCGGACAACCGGCGCCGACGGCGTTACAATTTGCTCCATAGCCCCGTCGCCAAGTGGTAAGGCACCTGACTCTGACTCAGGCATTCGGTGGTTCGAATCCATCCGGGGCTGCCATACAGCCGAAAAGACCCGCCTCCCGGCGGGTCTTTTCGTTTGCGTAGAATTTGCCGATGGCCCACTTTCCCGCACCCACCGTTGCCGCCGACGACCTGCTTGCCACGATGCGTGCGCAGGGCTTTGCCGTGCTGGGGGCTGCCGATGTCGCCGCGCTGGCCGGCTGCCCGCCGGACGCCCTGGACGCGCTGCGCGAAAGCTGGGATCGGCTGCCGCCGGATACCTACCTGCGCGACGGCGGCCGCTACCGGCGCCGGCGCCATTCGTGCTTCGTCATCGACGGCGACCGGATCGAACAGGCGCCGCACCGCGCCCACTTCCAGCCGCGCGACTACAACGCCCTGCACGGCGGCATGCGCCGCTGGTTCGAGCCGGTCGAGCCCCAGGTCGTCGCGCTTCCGGCCTGGGCCGGGCTGCTGCGCGGCATCACCGGGCTGTGCACGGCGCTGCGGCCGGCGCGGACCTGGCACGTGGAGGTGCACCAGTTCCGCATCGACACTGCCGACGGCATCGGCCGGCCCACCCCCGAGGGCGCGCACCGCGACGGGGTGGATTACGTGGCCGTGCTGATGGTGGGCCGCGAGGCGATCAAGGGCGGCGAAACCCGCGTCTTCCAGGCCGACGGCCCCGACGGCCAGCGTTTCACCCTGTGCGAGCCGTGGAGCCTGCTGCTGCTCGACGATGCCCGCGTGATCCACGAATCCACCCCCATCCAGCCCGTCGCCGGCCACGGCCACCGCGACACCCTGGTGCTGACCTGGCGCGCCGAAGGCTTCCTGGGCGACTGACGCCCCCCATCCGACCAACCGACCCCGCTGTAGGAGCGCGCCATGCGCGCTCCTACGTACAATGGGGCTTTGCACGGTTGCAATGGAGTTCCGATGAAGCTGGGTTCACTGAAGGAAGGGGGCCGCGACGGCACCCTGGTCGTGGTCTCGCGCGACCTCACCCGCGCGGTGCGCGCCGACGCCATCGCGCCGACCATGCAGCAGGCGCTTGAAGACTGGTCGAACGCCGCGCCGCGGCTCAACGCGCTGGCCAGGGCGCTGGAGGCGGGCGAGGCGGAGGGCGCGTTCGAGCTGGACATGCGCGAGCTGGCCTCGCCGCTGCCGCGCGCCTACGAGTTCCTCGACGGCAGCGCCTACCTGCCGCACGTGGAGCGCGTGCGCCGCGCCCGCGGCGCCGAGGTGCCCGAGAGCTTCTACACCGACCCGCTGATGTACCAGGCCACCAGCGCCGGCTTCCTGGGCCCGCGCGATCCGGTGGTGGTGCCCAGCGAGGAATACGGCATCGACCTGGAAGCCGAGATCGTCGTCATCACCGACGACCTGCCCATGGCCGTCACGCCCGGGCAGGCCGCCGGCCACATCCAGCTCGTGGGTCTGGTCAACGACGTTTCGCTGCGCAACCTGATTCCCGGCGAGCTGGCCAAGGGCTTCGGCTTCCTGCAGTCCAAGCCGCGCTCGGCGCTCAGCCCGGTGTTCGTCACCCCCGACGAGCTGGGCGATGCCTGGCGCGGCAACAAGCTGCACCTGCCGCTGGTCACCCACGTCAACGGCGAATGGTTCGGCGCCCCGGAGGCGGGCGTGGACATGCAGTTCGACTTCTCCCAGCTGGTCGCCCACGCGGCCAAGACCCGGCCGCTGTCGGCCGGCACCATCGTCGGCTCGGGCACCATTGCCAACGAGGACACCGGCAAGGGCGCCTCGTGCTTCGCCGAAAAGCGCACCGTGGAGGCGCTGGAGCACGGCAAGCCGCGCACGCCGTTCATGTCGTTCGGCGACACGGTGCGCATCGAGATGTTCGATGCCGGCGGCAAGTCGATCTTCGGCGCCATTGAGCAGCGGATCGAACGCCTGGCCCAGTCCTGAGTCCCGGCCCGAACGGCCCCGGGCCCGCGACCGGCGGTCGTGCCCGGGCCCGCCGGCGCGGGTAAGCTGAACGGTGCGCGCGGGACTGCGCGAAAAGGGGGAGGGGAGATGTCGGAGCGGCTCACGCTTTACTCGTACTGGCGCTCAAGCGCCGCCTATCGCGTGCGCATCGGCCTGGCACTCAAGGGCCTGCACTACGACACGGTGCCGGTGCACCTGGTGCGCAACGGCGGCGAGCAGCACGCCCCCGACTACGCCGCCGCCAATCCGCAGCAGCTGGTGCCCATGCTCGTGCACGGCCAGCGGCGGATGCGCCAGTCGCTGTCGATCCTGGAATACCTGGACGAGGTGTGGCCCGAACCGCCGCTGCTGCCGGCCACCGCGCGCGGCCGCCAGCGCGTGCGCGCGCTGGCCCAGGTGGTGGCCTGCGACATCCATCCGCTCAACAACCTGCGGGTGATGCGTTTCTTCGAGCACGAGTGGAATGTGCCCCAGCCCGAGCGCGACGTGTGGATGCGGCACTGGATGGTGGAAGGTTTCCGCGCGTTCGAAGCGCTGCTGGCCGACCACCCCTCGACCGGGACATTCTGCGAGGGCGATCTTCCGAGCCTGGCCGACTGCTGTCTGGTGCCGCAGCTGTACAACGCACGCCGGTTCGGCGTGGATCTGGCGCCGTACCCCACCATCGGCCGGATCGAGGCCGCCTGCCTGGCGCACCCCGCCTTCGAGGCCGCCCACCCCGGGAATCAGCCCGACGCCCCCGACCGCCAGGCCGGCGGGTAGGGCGCGCCTACGACTGCTCGGCGTCGCCGGGGCTGAACACGTCCGCGTAGGGATCGTGCACGTCGCCGCCTTCGGACAGGCGGAACTTGAGCGCCAGGCCGTCGCGTGAATCGGCCGCCTTCAGCGCCTCCTCGCGCTCGATCCGGCCTTCCTTGTAGAGCCGGAACAGGCACTGGTCGAAGCTCTCCATGCCTTCCTCCAGCGACTCCTCCATCGCCTGCTTGATCTCGTGCACGTTCCCGCGCCGAAGCAGGTCGCGGATCATCGGGGTGTTGATCAGCACCTCGGTGGCCGGCATCCGGCGCCCGTCCTTGTCCACCACCAGGCGCTGGCTGATCACCGACTTCAGGTTCAGGGCCAGGTTCATCAGCACGTTCTTGTGCGCGGCCTCTGGGAAGAAGTTGAGGATGCGCTCGATGGTCTGGTCGGCGTTGTTGGAGTGCAGGGTGGCCAGGCAGATGTGGCCGGTCTCGGCGAAGGCGATCGCCGCCTCCATGGTCTCGGCGTCCAGGATCTCGCCGATCAGGATCACGTCCGGCGCCTCGCGCATCGCGTTCTTGAGCGCGTTGTGGAAGGTGTGGGTGTCCAGGCCGACCTCGCGCTGGTTCACGATCGACTTCTTGTGCTTGTGCAGGTATTCGATCGGATCCTCGATGGTGAGGATGTGGCCGGAGACGTTGGAGTTGCGGTAGTCGATCATCGAGGCCAGCGTAGTCGACTTGCCCGACCCGGTGGAGCCGACGATCAGCACCAGCCCGCGCGGGGCCATGATGATGTCCTTGAGCACCTGCGGCAGCTGCAGCTCCTCGATCGAGGGGATCACGCTGCGGATCGAGCGGATCACCATGCCGATCTCGCCGCGCTGCTTGAACACGTTGACGCGGAAGCGCCCCGAGTCCTGCAGCGACAGCGCCATGTTCAGCTCCAGGTCGCGCTCGAACACCGGCACCTGGCCCTCGTCCATGAGTGAATAGGCGATCTTCTTGACCATGCCCGGCGGCAGCCCGGTATTGCCGAGCGGATGGAGCTTGCCCTCGACCTTGATGTGCACCGGGGCGCCCGTCGTCAGGAACATGTCCGACGCGTTTTTTTCCGTCATCAGCTTCAGGAAATAGCCGATGTCCATGAACGAACCCCCTTGTATGCGCCCCCGGTCGTTGCGATCCGGGGCCCCGCTGCGGACAATGACCGCCTGTTCCCCAGAGTATGCGGCCGCCAATGCACGCTAGCATTGCACAATTGCGAAGGATCCTGCAGGTACCGGTGCTGGGTATCGTGCTGGCGCTCACAGCCTGCGCCAGCGCCCCGCCGCCGACCGCCGAGCTGTCGGCCGCCCAGCAGGCGGTGGCCCGCGCCTCGGACGCCGATGCCGAGCAGTACGCCAGCGCCGACCTGGACAGGGCCCGCGGGCTGCTGTCCCAGGCCCAGTCGCTGATGGGCACGGGCAATTCCCGCGATGCCCGCACCGCGGCGGTGGCCGCCGCCGCCGCCGCCGACCTGGCCCGCGCCCGCAGCCGCGAGGCGGTGGCCAACGCCGAACTCGCCCAGCGCCGGGCCCAGGTCTCGCGCCTGCGCGAACAGCTGGGGATGGAGCCATGAGCATGAAGCACGCCGCACTCGCCATCGGCCTGGCCCTGGCCGCCGTGGGCGCGCCCGCGCTGGCGCAGCAGCAGGACAGCGGGGACACCGAGGCGGACGCCCTGTCCCGGCGCCTGACGGCCATCGACGCCGACCCGGCCCGCAGCAGCCTGGCCAACTTCGAGCGCCTGCAGGCCCGCCAGGCCCTGGAGGCCCTCCAGGCCGCCCGCTCCAACCAGCGCGACGCCTACCTGCAGGTGGCCCGCTGGCGGGTGGAAACGGCCGAGATCGCCGTCAACACCGAAACCATCCGCCGCGAGATCGACCAGCTCGACCGCGACCGCTCCGACCTGATGGTCGAGGCCAGCCGCCAGGAGGCCGTGCGCGCCCGCGCCGAGGCCGAGCGGCTGCGGGTGCAGGCCCAGATCCAGGCCGAGGAAGCCGAGCGCCTGCGCCTGGCCGCCGAAGCCGAGCACGGCGCCCGCCAGGAAGTGGAAGGCGTGCTGGAAGGCGTCGCCAGCGACCAGGCCGCCAAACTGCGCGCCGCCCGCGCCCGCCAGGCTGAACTGGAGCGCCGCGAGGCCGAGCTGCTGCGCAGCCTGGAAGACGACGACGATTGATCCGCATTCGCTAAATATTCATTAATTTCAACGATTTGCCGCGCCCGCCGCGAGCGCGCCGCAAGCCACCTGACGCGCATTGTCAGCCCGTTCGTCGCATTCAGCTTCCTCCGTAACCGCGCCGTCATGCGACTGTGCTCCAGACCCTTGCCCCCCCGAATCGGGAGGAGTAGGGTCGATCTGCAGGCGGCGCAAATTTGTCCAGTCGCGCCGCCCGCCGAGGGCCGATGACGATGATCCAGGCAAGCCACCCCGAAGAGCACGCCGCCGGAAATCGGTTCCGCGGTGGTGTTCAGGCAGGGGCGGCCTACACCGAGTTCATCCGCGGCCCGCGCCAACACGTTCCCTCCCCCAGCGCCCCGTGCCTTCGCAGGCCGGGGCGTTTGCATTTCACGACCCGAAGGAGGTTTTCATGTTCGAAGGGCAACAGTCGCAGCTTGAAGACGTCATGCAGTCCAACCCCGAGTTCCGCCGCCTGTACTACCAGCACAAGGAGCTGGACAAGAAGGTGATGGACGCCGAACTCGGGGTGCTGCCGATGGATGACACCACCCTGAGCCAGATGAAGCGCGAAAAGCTCGCCGCCAAGGATCGCCTGACCAGGATGTACGCCACCCTGGAGCACTGACGCAGCCGCGTCCGCGCACCTGCGGGCGGCGGCGGCTTCCTCGTCTGCCGCCGCCGCCCGCGGCAGGGCATCGGCGATGCGATAATCCGGCGTCATCTCAACGCCCCGGCCCGCCATGCCCATCCACGACTCCGTCCTCGACCTCATCGCCGACACCCCGGTGGTTCGCGCCCGGCACCTCGACGCCGGCCCCTGCGAGCTCTACCTCAAGCTCGAAAGCCAGAACCCCGGCGGTTCGATCAAGGACCGCATCGCCCTGCACATGATCGACGCGGCCGAGCGCCGCGGCGACATCAGGCCCGGCGCCACCCTGGTGGAGGGCACCGCCGGCAACACCGGCATCGGCCTGGCCCTGGTGGCCCAGCAGAAGGGCTACAAGCTGATCCTGGTGATCCCGGACAAGATGAGCCGGGAGAAGATCTTCAACCTCAAGGCCATGGGCGCCGAGGTGGTGCTGACCCGCTCGGACGTGCCCAAGGGCCACCCCGAGCACTACCAGGACCTGGCCGCCAGCATCGCCGCGGAGACCGAGGGCGGCTACTTCGTCAACCAGTTCGGCAACCGCGACAACGCCGACGCCCACGAGCAGGGCACCGGCCCGGAGATCCTGCGCCAGATGAATGAGGTGGGCGGCGTGGACGCCGTGGTGGTGGGCTCGGGCAGTTCGGGCACCGTCACCGGGCTGTCCCGCTGCTTTGCCGAACACGCCCCCGGCGTGGAACTGATCCTGGCCGACCCGCAGGGCTCGATCCTGGCCGAATACGCCACCCGCGGCACCACCGAGGGCCCGGCCGGGAGCTGGCTGGTGGAGGGCATCGGCGAAAGCTCCAAGCCGCCGGTGATCTCCGACTTCTCGCGCGTGGCCCGGGCGTACTCGATCCCCGACCAGGAAAGCTTCTTCACCGCCCGCGAACTGCTGGCCAAGGAAGGCGTGCTCGGCGGCTCCTCCACCGGCACCCTGCTGGCCGCCGCCCTGCGCTGGTGCCGCGAGCAGACGGAGCCGAAGAAGATCCTCGTCTTCGTGCCCGACACCGGCAACAAGTACCTCTCCAAGCTCTACAACGACTACTGGATGCTCGACAACGGCTTCTTCGAGCGCCAGCAGCACGGCGACCTGCGCGACCTCATCCTCCGCCCCTACAGCCAGAAGGACACCGTGGTGCTGGCCCCCACCGACAAGCTGGTGATGGCCTACCAGCGCATGAAGCTGTACGAGATCTCGCAGCTGCCGGTGATGGAGGGCGAGCGCATCGTCGGTATCCTCGACGAATCCGACGTGCTGCTGCACGTGTACGGGGACGAGGAGCGTTTCACCGACCCGGTGTCCACCGCCATGACCAGCAAGCTGGACGTGCTGGACGTGAAATCCCCGGTCGAGGCCCTGCTGCCGGTGTTCGACCGCGGGCAGGTGGCGATCGTGACGGAGGGGGGCGGTGAGAAGTTCCTGGGGCTGATTACGCGGATTGACCTGCTCAACTACCTCCGCCGCCGCGTGCCATAACCGCAGCCCCCACATTTTCCGTACCTGAACGGCCGCGCTGCGCGGACGGCCCGGGTCGGGCCCGATGGTAGAATTCCGGGTTCGATTTGATCAGGATCCCCTTGCCATGACCGACCATCGCGGCGACGCCGACGACCATCAGCAGCGCTGGGGGCAGGGCACCCGCGCCATCCACGCCGGCCAGTCACCGGATCCGAGCACCGGCGCGGTCATGCCGCCGATCTACGCCACGTCGACGTATGCCCAGTCCAGCCCCGGCGAGCACCAGGGCTTCGAGTACTCGCGCAGCCACAACCCGACCCGCTTCGCCTACGAGCGCTGCGCCGCCGGGTTGGAGGGCGGCACCCGCGGCTACGCCTTCGCCTCCGGCCTGGCGGCCACCGCCACCGTGTTGGAACTGCTGGACAGCGGCAGCCACGTGATCGCCATGGACGATGTCTACGGCGGTACCTACCGCCTGTTCGAGCGCGTGCGCCGGCGCAGCGCCGGGCTGGATTTCAGCTGGGTGGATCTGAGCGACCCGGCCGCCTTCGAAGCCGCGATCCGTCCGGAAACGAAGATGGTCTGGATCGAAACCCCGACCAACCCGCTGCTCAAACTGGTCGACATCGCAGCGGTGGCGGAGATTGCCCGCAAGCGCGGCCTGATCGTGGCGGTCGACAATACCTTCAGCTCGCCGATCCTGCAGCGCCCGCTGGAGCTTGGCGCGCACATCGTCGTGCACTCGGCCACCAAGTACCTCAACGGCCACTCCGACATCGTGGGCGGCATGGTGGTGGTGGGCGATGACGAGGAACTGGCCGAGCAGCTCGGCTTCCTGCAGAACTCCGTCGGCGCGGTGCAGGGGCCGTTCGACAGCTTCCTGGCCCTGCGCGGGCTCAAGACCCTGCACCTGCGGATGAAGGCGCACTGCGAGAATGCGCAGGCGGTCGCCGAGTTCCTGGAAGGGCATGAGGCGGTGCAGGAGGTGATCTACCCCGGGCTGGCTTCCCACCCGCAGCACGAACTGGCCAGAAAGCAGATGGATGGATTTGGCGGCATTGTCTCGATCCGGCTGAAGGGCGGCTACGAAGCCGCGAAGCGGTTCTGCGAACGCACGGAGCTGTTCACCCTGGCCGAGTCGCTGGGCGGGGTGGAGAGCCTGGTGAACCATCCGGCGGTGATGACGCATGCGAGCGTGCCGGTGGAGCGGCGCAGGCAGATCGGGCTGGGGGATGAGTTGGTGCGGTTGAGTGTGGGGGTGGAGTCGCTGGATGACCTGCTCGCCGATGTCTCTGGCGCGCTAGAGAGCAGGGCTTCCTGATATGGGGCGATCCCTGATCCGCGACTACGTCGATAGTCTGCGGCACCCGGAATTCTGGATCTATGCGACCTGGCTGGTGCTGGTGACCAAGTACCGGCGGTCCAGGCTCGGCCTGCTCTGGGCGCTGGTTCCGCCGGCACTTTACGCGTTCGGCATCGGCTGGTTCTTCGCCACCCTGGTGGGTGTGTCCCCCCGGGAGCTGGTCCCGCACATGGGAATGGGCTACGTGGTGTTCCGGCTGGTGACGGCGAGCCTCAACGAGGCTACGACGGTTTTCACGGGGCACGCGAGCTTCATCCTGGACGGCCGGGTACGGCTGACGGACTACGTGCTTCGCGTGATCGGCGGCGGGGTCTTCTACTTCGTGCTCTCGATCCCGGTGCTGGTAGTGGCGTTCTCCATCAGTGCCACGTTCGATCCGTGGGGCTTGCTGCTGGTGCCGTTCAGCGTGCTGCTCGTGCTGCTCAACCTGGCGTGGATGGGCGTCGTGGTGGGGGTGATCGGTGCGCGCATTCCCGACGTCCACCAGCTCATTGGCAGCATCCTGATGTTCAGCTTCCTGTTCACCCCGATCCTGTGGTTCGCGGAGCAGGCGCCGATCAACTCCCTGCGGGGCGGGATCGCTCGGGTGAACCCGCTGTTCCACCTGGTCGAGATCGTCCGGGCGCCGCTGCTGGGCAACCCGATCGAACCCACGACTTTCGTGTACCTGGCCGGTTTCCTGGTCTTCGGCTGGATCCTGGCGGCGCTGGTTTACCGGCGCTACGCTAGGTTCGTCCCGATCTGGATCTGACGATGGGCGTTTTCCTCAAGGCTTCGGATGTGGGGCTGGACCTGCCCATCTATACGCAGGAGCAGGGCGGCGTGCGGGCGAGCCTCGGTGTGCTGCTGAAGGCCGCCTTCCAGCCCCCCCGACGCGAGATGCGGCGGATCCTGTCAGGCGTGAGCTTTGAGCTGCACAGCGGGGATCGCCTGGCCATCATCGGGCGCAACGGGGCGGGCAAGTCGACCCTGCTCAAGGTGCTGGTCGGTGCCTACCCGCCCTCAAGGGGCGCGGTCGAGATGGGAGGAGGCTGCCAGGCGCTGCTGAACCTGTCGCTGGGTTTCAGCGCCGAAGCCACCCTGGTGGAGAACATCCTGCTGCGCGGCATCGCGATGGGCCTCAAGCCCCGCGACGCCAGCGCGATCATCAATGAAGTGCTGGAATTCTCCGAACTTCATGACAAGGCGGGTCACCGGCTGCGCACGCTCTCGTCGGGCCAGCGGATGCGCCTGGGCTTCGCCTTGGCCACCGCCCTGCAAAGCGAGATCCTGATCATGGATGAGTGGATCAGCGCCGGGGATGCCGCGTTCGTGAGGAAGGCGAAGGCACGGATCCAGTCCCGGCTGACACACGCCCAGATCGTGGTCCTGGCCAGCCACAACGCGAGCCTGATGCGCAGCGTGTGCAACAAGGGCATCGTGATGGAGGCCGGGGAGGTGGTCGGCTTCGGCCCCGTTGACGAGATGCTGGAGCGGTATAACGAGATCGTGCGGAACCCGCCGCCGGCGGGAACCCTGGCCAGTGGGGGCGGTTGAAGTGTCCGCCCCGCCGCGGCGCCTGCCCGACGACGACCACGACGCGGACCTGCGGCTCCGGCTGGAGCTGCTGCGGTGCCGCGCGCGGCTCGACCGGGTACAGGCGCTGCTGGGGCCCTCGGAAGGCCGCGAGGCGGGCGCTGCAGGCACTCCCGCGGACGCGGCTGCGGCGATCGCGGCCCTGCTGGACGACAGACGCGAACTGGCCAGGCTGAAGGGTAGCCTTCGCTATCGCCTAGCGTCGCTGATGGTCGATGCAATGGTGCCCGTCGCCGGGGCATCGGTCACGGCCCGGCGCCTCGCCTCCGGTGGTGCCAGGTCCGGGCGCCGCGTCCTGGGCAGGCTGCGCCGTGGCGTCCGCGCGCGCGTGCCCGGCGGTGGCCAGGCGTCCGCTCCGCCGGAAGCAGAGATTCATGCCCTCCCTGCCCCCGGCGCCATGCCGGCGGATGCGGGAGGGTTCCGCATCGCGGCGGTGCTGGATCCCTTTTCCGCCGAAGGTTTCGCGCCGGAGTGCTCGCTGTGCCTGCTGACGCCGGCGGACTGGGTGGAACAGGTGCGCCGGCACCGGCCGCATCTCCTGCTGGTCGAGTCTGCATGGACCGGTCTGGACGGCGAATGGAAGGGGCAGGTGGAGCGTGCGCCCGCCGTGCTCCGTTCGCTGGTGGCGTCGTGCCGCGAGGCGGGAATCCGGACGGTCTTCTGGAACAAGGAGGACCCGCTGCACTTTGGCGCCTTCCTCGAGACCGCAAGGCTGTTCGACCAGGTGCTCACCACCGATGCCGACTGCGTCCCGCGCTATCGGCGGCTGCTCGGCCATGATCGGGTGGCGGTGATGCCCTTCGCGGTCCAGCCCGCGATCCACCATCCCGTCGGCCTCGGGCAGCGCAATGGGTCGTCGGTGTTTGCCGGCGCCTGGTACGGGCGGCTGCCGCAAAGGTGCCGGGATTTCACCCGCTGCGCGGATGCGCTGGCGCTGGCGGGGCCCCTGGTGATCCATGATCGGCAGGACGGCCGGGGCGCCGGCTACCAGCGCTTTCCCGCTAGGTACGCCGGCTCGCTGCGGCCCGCGGTCCCCTACGCGCAGACCGGGGCGCTGTTTCGCGGACACGTGATCGGCCTGACCCTGAACACGATCAAGGGCTCGCCCACGATGTTCGCGCGCCGCGCGCTGGAGCTTGCGGCCTGCGGCACGTCGGTCTACAGCAACCACTCGCTGGCGCTGCACGGCTTCCTGGGCGACGGTGCGGTGATATCGGACGATCCGGAGCGGTTGCTCACGGAGGCTTGGTCCGAACTGCGGCAGCCGTCTTCCCGCAGCTGCCGCATGCGCCGGCTGCGGGCGCTCCGGGCCGTCCTGGGCGAGCACACCTGGGCGCGAAGGACGCACGACCTGGCCCGGAAGGCGCTGGGGGTGGAGTTGCATCGGGCTGCCGACGCCATCGGCGTGGTTGCCCGGGTGGCGGACGAGGCCGAACTGGGCCGCGTGTGCGGCGCGTTCCGCCGCCAAGTGCTGGCAGGCGCGCAGCTGTGGATCGATGCGCCGCCCGGGCTGTCGCTTCCGGCATACGCGTCGCGCCTGGGCGAAGATGGGCCGGGCGCGGCCCGGTGGGTGGCCCTGCTCCACCCGGGCGATTACTACGGCCCGCACTATCTCTCCGACCTGGTCGCCGCTACCCAGTGGCGGCTGGGCGACATCATCGGCAAGGGCGCGTGGCATGCCTGGACCGGCGAGGACCTGCGGGAGCACGACGCGGATCGGGAGTACCGCCTCGTGGAGTCGTTGCCGCTGCGCCGGGCGATGTTCCGCGCGGACGCCGTGGCAGGGCCGGTGACGTCCCTGCTCGACCGGCTGGAGACGGGCGAGCTGGCCGGCAGGTGTGTCTCCACCGACGCCTGGGAGTACGTGCAGGGCGGCGCGGGCGTCGAGGCGTGTGCCGCCGTCTCGGCCCGTTGTTCCTCAACTCCGGCGATGCGCGATGTCGATTCCGCGGTATCGCGGCTGCCGGCCCAGCCGGACCCCGCTGGCGCGGGCGCGAAGGCCATCGACGGGGTGGCGCTGGCGGGGCTGTTCGCAGGCGGACGCACGGACCCGCGGGTCTCGTGCGCGGCGCTGAGCGGCAGGATGGAGCTGTGCTCGTTGCTGGAGCATGATCAAGCGGCCACCGTCTCCACCCGCGGCCTTCCGCTGGATACGCTGCGGGTGGACGGCGCGCTGCAGGCCTGCCTGCAGGCACCCTGGATGGCGTCGGTGCGGTTTCATCTGGAAGTCCTGGGAAGGCGGGGCCAGGTGCTCCAGCGCGTCCGCATGCACCCCTCGGTGATGGTCAGGGTCGCCGCCGGGGCCTTGGCCGCTTCCTGCAGGTTCACGGCCGAGGTGCGCGGGCCGGTGGTCCAGGAGATCGACGGCATCTGGGCGTCGCAGGTCCCCGCCTCGCCCGCACTCGTGCCCGGCAGGGGGCGCTTGGCGCTGGTGACCAACGGCTATCCGAAGGCCGGATCACTGTACCGCAACGGATTCGTGCACCGCCGGGTCATGGCGTACCGGGAGCGCGGCATCGGGGTCGACGTGTTCGTCGTCAGGTCCGGGAGCGCGGCGAGCGACTACGAGTTCGAGGGCGTGCTGGTACGCGAATGCGATCCCGGGACGCTGGCGGCTACGCTCGCCGGCTCCGGCCATGCCGCCATCGCCGTGCACTTCCTGGACGCCCCGGTGTGGGAGGCGCTGCAGGGCGTCGTCGGTCGGCAGCCGATCACGGTCTGGCTGCATGGGTCGGAGATCCAGTCATGGCGCCACCGGGAGTTCAACCACGCCACGGCCGCCGGACGCGAAGCGGCGCGACAGGCCGGCGAAGGACTTGCGGCGTTCTGGCGCCAGGTGTTTGCCCGCGATTGGCCGCAGGTCCATTTCGTCTTCGTCTCGCGGTTCTTCGCGGAGCAGACCTGGGAGGACCTCGGGCTGCGACCGTCCGCCGGCGCCTGGTCCGTCATCCACAATCCCATCGACACCGGGCTGTTCAGGTACCGGGTGAAGCCGCCCGCGCTGGCGCGGAATATCCTTTCCATCCGTCCCCATGCCTCCCGGATCTACGCCAATGACCTAGTGGCCGCTGCAATCCACGCGCTTGCCGGCCACGAGCTGTTCCCGTCCCTTGCTTTTACCCTGGTCGGCGACGGCGGACTGTGGGACGAGGACTTCCACGGCCTGGACCGCTATCCCAACGTCACCCTGGTCCGCGGCTTCCTCCCGCAGCGGGAAATCGCCTCGTTGCACCGGGCGCACGGGACCTTCCTGGTCCCGACCCGGGGGGATACCCAAGGGGTCAGCCGGGACGAAGCCATGTCCTCGGGCCTGGTGCCGGTCACGACCCGGGTGGCTGCGGTGCCCGAGTTCGTCGACGGATCCTGCGCCGAGGTCTGCGAGCCGGAGGACGCCGCCGGGCTGGCGGCTGCGGTGGTGCGGCTGGCCACCGACGGCGCAAGGTACCAGGCCATGTCCCGGCGCGCCGCGGAACGCGTCGTACGCCAGTCGGGCGGCGACATCATCATTGACAGGGAGCTGGCAGCCCTGGGGTTGGCAGCGGCCAATGCCTCCGGTTGCTGCGCGCCCATGACGGCCACAGGCCGGGTTTACTGAGAGGAATCTGCAATGTTGGAACCAACCCCGCGCAAGATCGCCATCGTCGGTCTCGGATACGTCGGACTTCCGCTCGCCGCCGCGTTCGGCAGGCAGAGGGAGGTGATCGGCTACGACATCAACCAGGCCCGCATCGAGGAGCTTCGGGCGGGACATGACAGCACGCTGGAACTTCCCGACGCCGAGCTGGCGGCCGCGCGTGGCCTGTCCTTCACTTCCTCGCTGGAGGACATCCGCGGCTGCAACGCCTACATCATCACCGTGCCCACCCCGATCGACACCGCGCGCAGGCCGGACTTCGATCCGCTGCTCAAGTCCAGCGCGGCCATCGGCTCGGTCCTGGAGAAGGGCGACTTGGTGATCTACGAGTCGACCGTATATCCCGGCGTCACCGAGGAGGTGTGCGTCCCGGTGCTGGAGCGCGAGTCCGGCCTGGAGTTCAACGTGGACTTCCACTGCGGCTACAGCCCGGAACGCATCAACCCGGGCGACAAGGAGAGGACCGTCACCAGGATCACCAAGGTCACCTCCGGTTCCACGCCTGCGATTGCCGACGAAGTGGACGCCCTGTACGCGTCGATCATCACCGCCGGGACCCACAAGGCCAGCTCGATCCGGGTCGCGGAAGCGGCCAAGGTGATCGAGAACACCCAGCGCGACGTGAACATCGCGCTGATGAACGAGCTGGCGCGGATCTTCGACCGCATCGGCATCGATACCCTCGACGTGCTCGCGGCAGCCCGGACCAAGTGGAACTTCATGCCGTTCTCGCCCGGGCTGGTGGGCGGGCATTGCATCGGGGTCGATCCGTATTACCTGGCTCACAAGGCGACCATGCTTGGCTACAATCCCGAACTGATTCTGGCGGCCAGGCGGATCAACGACGAGATGGCCGCGCACGTGGTGGCGAGGATCCTCAAGCTGATGGCCGGCAACAGGATCAACGTGATCGGCTCCCGCATCCTGGTGCTGGGCCTGGCATTCAAGGAAAACTGTCCGGACGTCCGCAATACCAAGGTCGTGGACGTGATCCGGGAGTTTGGCGGGCTGAACGCGGAGGTTTCGGTGAACGACCCGTGGGTGGAACCGGCTGCCGCGGCGGAAGAGTGCGGAGTGGAGCTGGTGCCTGAGCCGGAGCCGGCTGGTTATGATGTGATCGTGCTCGCGGTGCCGCACCACCAGTACCTGGGAACCGACGCCGAACTGCCGGTCCGTCGTTTCCTCCGGCCTGGCGGATTCATCTTCGACGTCAAGAGCGCCCTGGGGAAGGCGGAAGATGTCTATCGTCTCTGACCCGGCCAGGGCCAGCATGGGAGCAACCAGGATGCAGGAGCCGGTAGCCGACCTGAAGGGGCTGTTTGCGCCCCTGTCGCCGCAGCCGCTGGTGTCGGTGGTCATGACGACGTTCAACAGCGCGCAGACGCTGGAGGCCGGCGTCAGGTCGCTGCTCGAGCAGACGTACCGCAATATCGAGGTGATCGTCTCCGACGACGGTTCGACGGATGGGACGCTGGAGATCGCCAGGCGGCTGTGCGAGGAGGACGACCGGGTCACGCTGCTCCGGTTCGGCGGCAACCACGGCACCTACTGGGCCAAGAACTTCGGCATCTCGCGGTGCTGCGGCGAGGTGGTCACGTTCGCCGATTCCGACGATACCAGTGACGCACGCCGCATCGAGCTGCAGCTGGAGGCGTTGCGTTCGCCAGGGGCAGCCGTATCGACCTGTGCCTACAGCCGGGTGGACGAGCTCGGGGGTGAGCTGCCCATTCCGGGCTCGCGCGGATTCGCCTTCATCTCGCAGATGATCCGCCGGGACGTCCTGGAGGTCATCGGGTTCTTCGACTCCGTCCGCACCAGCGCGGACGACGAGATGCTGAACCGCATCCTGATCGCCTTCGGCGTCGACTCGCACGTCATCGTGTCAAAAAGGCTGTATACCGCCGTGGTCAGGGAAGGCTCGCTGTCCCACAACAAGGACAACCCGCGCTACTCGCCGGTCACCAAGGGGCTGAGTCCGCCCAGGCGCGCCTATGCGGAGGGGTTCCGGGCATGGCACGCGCGGGTGCTGGAGGCAGGCGCGATCCCCTACATCCCGTTCCCGGTGACGAACCGCCCCTTCCCGGTGGACCCCAGGCTGGCGGTGAGGGAAGGGGACTACGACAGCAACTTCATCAGCGTCGTCGCGTTCGGCTCCGAAGCGGGTGCCGCGCCTGCGCTGTCCGAACTCGGGCGGCAGTGCGAGCGCGCAGCCTCCTGCCGCAGGTCGTGGGCACAGGCGTCGGGTCTGGAAGGAGAGCGTTGGAAGGTCCACGTGGTTGCCGATGAGGCGGAGGCGATGCAGCTCGTGCGTTCGCGGACGGACTTCCCTGCAGGCCATGTCCTGTTCTGCGACCTGGCGATAGCCGTGCCGGGCGACTTCATCGAGCGGGCGATTGCTCGGGTCGAGCGGTCCGGGAGGACCGCGCCGCTTGCCGCTGCCGGTGCAGCGGGAGAGGAGCGCGGGGCGCCCGGCCGGTCTCTGCACGGGGCCGGCGGCCACACGGAGGGCGGGCAGGCCGGGGCTTCACGGGAGGTTTCACAGCCCGTCGCGAAGCAGGGCGCCGGCAAGGCGCCGCCGCCCGCGCCCGCCCGCCCGCCCGCCGTTGCCGACGGCGAACCGGCTGTAGCCGGAATGGAGGCGGAACCGCGGGCGACCAGGGCGGAGGCCGCTCGGGCGCCGGGGCGGGTGCGGCGGATGACCCGCGACTTCATCGCCCTAGGCAAGCAGTTCACCCGGCTGTGGTCGCGCTCGGAGCAGGCTGTCGCATTGCTGCTCGGAGCCGGGGCCGCGGTTCTCCTTCTCGGGCTGTTGCTGCAGTGGTCGTGGCTGTCGGGGCTGGGGACGGCGGGCATGCTGGGCGCCATCGGGCTGGCGGTGCTGATGAGCACGCGGCGGGCACGGCTGTTAGCGAATCCGGAGCACAGGGCCGCCAGCCACCTTCAGATATCGAGCCTGGTGCGAAGCGTGAACGTGTTCAGGCAAACCCACCTTGGCCGCGGGCCGGCGGTGATGCCCATCGAAGCGGTGCCGGCTCAGATGGCGGGAATCGTCCCAGCTCCGGGGGAAGCGGAGAACGTGCCGGCTCCGGTAGCGCTGGATGTGCGGAGTGAGGTGGTGGAGGCCATCCGCAAGGTCGGCGGCCTGTCGCCCTCCGCCGCCCTGGCACAGATTTCAGGCATCGAGGATCGCTACATGCTCGCACCGGATGCGCAAGGCGCCATCGCCGCGCTTCGCGCGGCGCTGCTGGCGCAGGCCGGACGTGCGCCGTTGGCGAAGGCGGAGCTTGGGCGTCTGGAGGCCGGCGATGCGCGTTCCCGCCAGTGGGTGGCTCGCGCACGCGGGCTGGTGGAAGATCCCGCGCCGGTCGCCCTGGAAAAGCTGGTGGATGAGATCGTGGGCAAGTTGCAGGAGGCGGCATGACGCCGTCCGGGACGATGGAGCAGGGTTTGAAGGAACTGGATAGAGAGCTCGAGGTGCCGCCGCTTCCCGCCGGGGCACGCGACGGGGCCAGGTTGCTGAGGGTGGAAGCGGAGGCGGCGGGAACACTCCACATCGCGGACTCCGCTCCTGGTGGCGAGTCCCGGGAGCGGATCCTGCGCTTCAGGCCGGGCGTGACCTGCGTTCCGCTGGATCGTGCCAGTCCCGCCCCCCTGCGCCTCCGCCACGGACCGGGCCCCGCGTCGGTCCAGGTGGTGGACGTTCCCGGCGTCCGTGTCGAAGCGAAGCAGCCATACGCATGTCCCGTTGTCTGCGGGCTGGCATCCATTCCCTCCAGGGTCAAGGCCCTGCGGGTTGCCGTGGCGTCGCTGCTGCACCAGGTGGACCACCTGTTCGTCTACCTCAACGGCTTCGACTCCGTGCCCGGATTCCTTGTAGCGGACGGGATCACCGTTTTCAGGAGCGGGGATTACGGCGATTACCGGGACAACTCCAAGTACTTCGGGCTGAGGTGCCTGGACGAGGAGGTCTATTTCTTCAGCGTCGACGACGACATCGAGTATCCGCGCAACTACGTATCGGCGCTGGTGGCCGCGATCGAGCGCTATGACCGCCAGGCCATGGTGGGCGTGCATGGCGTCGTTTACGGTGCGGGCTCGCGGCTGTTCCTGGATCGCGCGGTGCTCCACTTCGGCGAGGCCCTGGATACCGACCTGCCGGTTTCAGCGCTGGGAACCGGGACCACGGCGTTCCATACGTCCACCCTGAGGTTCGACTCGCTGGAATTCGTCGAGGTGGGGATGGCCGACCTGGTGCTGTCCCGGGTCGCGGCGGAGCAGGGGGTTCCGGCGATCTCCGTAGCCAGGCCGGCGCAATGGCTGCGCGGGCTCGACGTGCGTGCTTCCGCCCAGAACCTCTATGCCGAGAGCACCGTCGTCGACAGTCCCCACGATCTGTTCATCCGCAAGGGGGGCGTGCCCGGTCCCGGCCGGATCCACGGGGCGATCCTGGGTTCGCCGGCGGTGCAGGCGGCGCTTGCCGCCGATGCATCGGCGTTCCTGGCGTACCTGGTTGCACTGGAATCCAATGCGGACTCCGACTCCCTCGCGGTTCCGCATGGCACGCTGCTCGTGGAGCTTGCCGCCAGGCTCCGGTGGCCCGGCTTGGCGCTTGCGGTCGCACGCGGTGCGCTCGTCGGTGCCTGGAAGACAAGGAAGGATCTGGCGCTGGCCACCGGGCCGATCCGTGCAGCCTCGCTCGGCCTGTCGGGGTCCACATGGAATGAGCTGACGGCCATCGTCGATGAGCACGTCGCAGGCTTCCGTCTGCTGAGGCCGGAAGACGAGTACGTCGACGCCTCCGCCGAGGCGGAGGACGCGGCGCTCGCGGCGGGCAGGACGCACGGGGATTCGCGGCTGGGGCTTGCCCTGCTGGTGCTGAAACTGGTGGTCGCGGGGCGCCCCAAGGCGCTGCTGCGGGTCTATGCCGAGCTGCTCCGCGCGGAGCTTGCCAGACTGGCCGGAGAGGTTCACGACGCGCTGTCCGGCCTGTCCCCCGCCACGGCCGCGGAAGCCGTGGTGGAGCGGGCCAGCGTCTGGATGGAGAGGGGGGCGGTGGAGGATGTGCTCGACGACGCCGCACGGCTGGTGGAGACCGGACACCTCGGCCGGCAGATCGTGGCGGTAGCTGGACTGCTGACCGGCAAGCCCTGGACCGAAGACATGGTGCTGACGCTTTTCGCCGAGGCCGGCAACGCGCGCCAGCTCAGGCGGATCCGCGCGCTGACCAAGGTGCTCACCAAGGTGCCGTTGCCTTCGTGCAGCCCGGAAATATGGGCCGACCTGATGCCGGGGATGGACAAGGAGGTCCGCAGGTTCGCGGCTGCCGCCCTTGTTGCCAACCGGGCCTGGTCGGAGCGGATCCCCCTGGACAGCCTGGACCTTGGAAGCCGGACGGAAATGGCCCTCTGGCGCGCGGCGACCCGCGCCCCGGACCAGTTCTCGTTCCGGGACGCGCAACACGCGGTGAATGCCGTCTTCCTCTCTGGCGGCCTGCTGCCCGTGGAGGTGGGAACCGGTCCGGCAGACGGCTTCTTCCATGCACTGGTGGCGGAGCCGCTGCCGCCGTTCCGTGATCCGGCGGCGCCGCTGGTAAGCGTGGTCATGGCGGTATACGACGGCCAGGAGACGATCGACTACGCACTGCGGTCGGTGCTGGCCCAGACCTACCCCAACATCGAGGTCATCCTCGTCGACGACTGCAGCCCGACTCCTCTGCAGCTTCCGGAGTGGGCGAGGGAGCGCCCCGACGTGGTGCTGAAGCGTGCCAGCGTCAACTGCGGCCCGTACGAATGCCGCAACATCGCCCTGGCCACGGCCCGCGGCGACTTCGTCGCCACGCAGGATGCGGATGACTGGATGCATCCGCAGAAGATCGAGAGGCAGGTCATGGCGCTGATGCAGTCGAACGCGGTTGCCAGCTACAACCGGCACATCCGCCTGCTTGCCGACGGTGCGCCCGCGCTGGAGAACAACGGGCAGTTCATGGGCGACGGCCCCATCACCAGCATGTTCCGCCGCCCGGTGTTCGACGCCATCGGTGGCTTCATGGCGGTGCGGACGCGGGGGGACATGGAGTTCAAGTCCCGCATCGTGAACCGCTATCGGGCGTCACGGATACTGCATGACGACGCGGTCACCCTGCTGGCGCTGGATTCGATGGCCAGCAATTCGAAGGTGTTTACCCGTACGGCGGTGGACGAGCAGAACGTGGCAAGGTTCAAGCGCTGGTACTCCATCGAGCAGCCGGTGGCCTATTTCAGGACCCGGCCGGCGGTGCCTCCGAATATCGGCAAGCTGTTCCCAAAGACAGGAGAAGACAATGGCTAGCAAGTGCATGGTCATCGTGGCCGGGATCCTCCTGGTTGCAACAATGGTCGGCTGCAGGTCCGAACGTGCCGGCTCAGGAGCCGGGGCCGATGTCGAGGGAGTGCCTCCCGTGCCAGCGGGCGTCCAAGCGGTAGGTCCGGGCGTCGAGCGGTGCACCGACGAGATCCTGCCGCGGTTGATGGGCGAGATCGGTTACCAGGTCATCCATTCCGAAACCTCCAAAGCGGGCTGCGTGGTTGTCCTGGAGGCGCATGACCCGCCCGGGGCGGTCCAGGACCATCTGGCAACGGCGGCGGGGGAACTGGGCTACACGGGTACCGGTGAAGTCGCGGCCAAGGGAGGGCAGCGACTGACCTACTCCGGGGCCGACGGGTTAGCCATTTCCATCCTGATGCGTGGGGAAGGCCCGGTAACCATGCAGTACCCGGATGCGGAATCCCATCTGGAGCTGCACTGGTATGAGCCCAGCCTGCTGTAGTAAGGCGACCTCACGTTGACTGCATCCGACGGAGTGAAACAGCGCGCGGGACTGCGCGCCGACATCCAGGCCCTGCGTGCCGTCGCAGTGTTGACGGTGCTCGTGTTCCACGTTTGGCCAACCGCCATGCCGGGTGGTTATGTCGGCGTGGATGTCTTCTTCGTCATCTCCGGATTTCTCATTACCGGAGTCCTGCTGAAGGACCTTGACCGCGGTGGCCTGGATTTCCGACGGTTCTATGCGCGACGCATCCGGCGGCTCCTGCCTGCCGCATCGCTGACGCTGGTCGTCACGCTGCTGGTGGCCTGGCTGGTGCTGCCCGGCTCCGCTGTCAGATCCCTCGCGGTGGAAGTACTGGCATCGGCGCTGTACGTCGTCAACTGGTTGTTCGTATCCAACTCGGTCGACTATCTCGCCGGCGGCGGGGCACCAAGCGCCGTGACGCATTACTGGTCGCTGTCGATCGAAGAACAGTTCTATATCCTCTGGCCCCTGGTGATCTTCGGGGCGGTCCTGGTTGCCCGCCGTGCCAATGCAAGCGCCAGGCTGGTATCAGGCTGGCTCCTGGGTCTCATGATCGTGGCGTCGCTCGCGTGGGCGATCCACCTTTCGTTCGTCAATCCGGCGCCTGCGTATTTCATGACCACGACTAGGGTCTGGGAGCTGGGGGTCGGGTCCATGATTGCGATCCTGGGCATGAAGCTGCCCGCTTCCCGGACCGGATGGGCTTCGCTGTTGGCCCTGGGTGGCTTGGCTGCGATCATGGTCAGCGCGCTCTTTTACGACACCACGCTGCCGTTCCCCGGGTACGAAGCCACGCTCCCCGTGGCGGGGGCGGCGGGCGTCATTGTCGCAGGCGTTACCCCGGGGTCACTGCTGGGAAGGGTCTTCAGTTTGCGGCCGCTCCAGTACATCGGGGACATTTCCTACTCCCTTTATCTTTGGCACTGGCCGGTGGTCGTGCTCTATCCGTATGTTGCCGGACGGAACGTGGAGCACTTCGCGGATGTGTTCACGGTGGTGGGCGTATCAATGTTGTTCGCTCACGCCAGCAAGGCTTGGGTGGAGGATCGATTCCGCTCCCCGAGTTCCGGGGCGTCAGGACATCACGCGGGGTGGGCATCCGCACCGGGGATCGCGGTCTTCGCGACGGGAGCGGTTCTGGCCGGCTCGCTGCTTGTGCTGGGCGGCGTGACCTCCAGGACGGTGTCGGTTGCAGTGGCGGACGAGAATTATCCCGGCGCCTTCGCGGGCCATTCCCCCGCGGTGGCCGTTCCGATTCGTCCTGTCATGCCCGACCCTGATTTCGGTGGCGATGACAGGGGTCCGGCATACGGAGGCACCGAGGGCACCCCGCGGTGTATCGCGCGCTGGAACCAGACCGACCTCATGGAGTGCGTTTACGGAGCACCCGAGGCGCGACCCCACATCGTACTGATAGGAGATTCGCACGCCGTACATTGGCTGCCGGCTTTCGAGGAACTGGCGGAGAACGCGAACTGGCGCGTCACCGGGCTGACGAAGGACAGCTGCGCCTTCACGGACGTGATGCTGCAGTACGGTCGAAGGGGACAGCCGGCCCGCGACTACACCGAATGCAAGGCGTGGCGGGAGCTGGCGATGGCCAGGATTCTCGATGAACGCCCAGACCTTGTGGTGGTCAGCTATTCACCCAGGCACCGGATTGCCGGTTTGGATCATTCCCAGTCGCAGTCAAGCGTCGCCGAGGGCACCGTGCGCCTGGCGCGCGCCCTGATCGACAGCGGGATTCAGGTGGCTGCCATCAAGCACACCCCCTGGAACCGCCGCGAGATACCGGATTGCGTTGCGACGAATGCGGATGACTGGAATGTTTGCTCAACCGAGCGGCAAAGCGCCCTTGGACGTGCTGCTTTGAGCATCGTCGCTGAACGAAGCCCAGAAGTGACGTTGCTGGATTTCGACGCGACTTTCTGCACGCAGACATCATGTCCACCCGTGATGGGCAACGTGTTGGTGTATCGCGATTCCCACCACCTGTCGGCGACTTTTTCAAGAACCATGTGGAAGGAACTCTATGATCGGCTTGAGTTCGTGGACTAGGCTTCAAGTCGCGCGTTGCGGGCGGATGGCCAGTGGACCCTCGGTCGCGACGAATTCAGAGGCTTGCGTGCGATGAGGGTGTTTTTGGGCGGGGTTGCCGCCAATGCCGACGAGGCCGAGCGCGCGATGCGGGGTGGGGCCAGCTCGGTCTCGTTCAACCCGCAGGGCCTTGTGCGCATCTGGGAGCGGCGGCGCGGCGGTGTCTTCGGCGTTCTCTACGGCCACGTGGAAGATGCGCGCGACGGAGTCGTCGAGCTTGAGGATGGCCGGGTGATCCTGTGGTCCGGCTACACCGGCGAGCCGGACATGAAGGCGTTCTTCGCCCGCAACCTTTCATCGTCTTCCGGGCCGGTCGCGCTGCGCGCCGTGGCCGGAGGCGTCGCGGCGTTCACCGTGATCGACTTTGCCCTCGGCGTGGTTCACGGCTGGAGTTCGCAGCCCGGAGTGGAGCCGATCTACTATTCGGACACGCGGCTTTCGAATCGGCCACTCGGCGTCTGCAACGGCGTTGCGACGTTCAACGAATCGTACCTGGACTGGTATATGTCCACCGGATACGGGTTGGACGATGTCACGCCGTTCCAGGGCGTGAGGGCGCTCAACAGCGCGGAGATGGTGACGCTGGGCGCCGACGGCGCGCGCACGGCGGGGCATCCCAACCCGGCCATGCCCTACCGCGACACGTCCCTGGAGGAAATGGCCAAGGATGGCGTCGCCGCGCTGGAGGCGGCCGTGCGTCCACTGCGCTCGTTCGACAAGGTCGAGCTGTTCCTGAGCAATGGCAAGGACAGCCGCCTGTTGGCGGCGGCGCTGAAGCATTCGGGGATCCCGGCAGTGGCAACGACGATGTCGCTGTCCGACCGGTCGGCGATCCGGGTCGTGAGGGAGGTGGCCCGTGCCGCCGGCATCCCGGTGGCGGAAAAGAACGTTGAATTCGGGGTCGAGAGCGTCCGCAGCAACCTGGTCTCTTCGCTGAGAAGAGCGGAGGGGATGCTCAACTGCGAGGCGAACATCGACATGTTGCCGTGGCCTACGAGCTTCGATCGCGGCCAGGCGATCATCTTCGGACATTCCCATCTGCAGAAAGGCGGGTTGTTGAGGGGTCCCGTCGAGTCGAAGGCCCACGCCCTGAACTACCTCGGCAGGAGATTCGACAATCCGTTGGCCACGGACGCGCTCAGGAGCAAGGTCAGGAACCGGATTTCCGCATGGCTCGAGCACCGGGCGGACGTCGATCCCGGGCACTCGGTGTACTGGGCGGCACATGACTTCCGGGTAACCCATTACCTGCGTGCCCACTATCACAGGTTCTCGGCAAAGGGGGTGCCGGTTTACCCGCTTATCGACGAACACTTTGCAAGGTTCTGCGGCGCCTCGAACATGATGCTGAAGGTGGACGAATCCTTCATGTTCTCGATGCTGCTGCTGATGTGTCCTGAAATGCGCGACCTGCCGATGTCACGCAACCGGTGGAAGTTTGAACTGGATCGGCCCGACGGCCGGTTCCCGGGATACGATGCGCGCGCGGTCCTCGCCGCGGACGAGGTGGATTCGATTCCTCCCGAGCGCTCCATATGGCAAAGCTCCGGTCTCGTGGCCACCGCCCGGGACGCGGTGCTGTCGAGCAGGCTTCGCGATGCATTGCTGTCGCGCGTCAGCGCCGGCATGCGCGATGCGGTCCTGAACTGGAGCGGGCGGGGGTTCTTCCCCGGTGCGCCCGCGCGCCGGCGGGCCAGGATCCAGCTCCTGCGGATGTATGCCGTTACGGTGCTTTGCGAGGATGTCATCGGCGATGCCAGGCCAGGCCCGGAGTCGGCGCTGGCGGCCGGGCGCGCCGGTTGACGTGGGCAGGGGCTGCCGACATGCTGCGCAACGCACATTCAGGAGCCGTGAGACATGAAGTTTCCGTTGCCAGTGCTGGACGCATCCGGTGGGGTCCCTTCCGACCTGCAGTTCGACGACAGCGCCCTGGCGACCACGGTCGGCAAGATCGTCGCAAGGCAGGGGATAGGGGGATACGAGCCCGAGACCATCGGTGCAGCCCTGGCACTGGTCTCCTCGGGAGGCTTGCGCAACTTCGTTGACGTGGGCGCCAACATCGGGCTGTTCTCGCTGGTCCTGAAGTCGGTTTTCGGCGCGTCGATCCGGGTGCGTGCACATGAGCCGCTTCCGGGCCTGCTGGCGCACTGCCGGCGCCTGGCGGAAGCAAACGGCCTGGACATCCAGTGCCGGCCCGAGGCGTTGTCGGATACCAGCGGCACGGCGAAGTTCTATGTTTCCGCGAAATCCGACTCCTCGAACTCCCTGAACCCGAGGTTCCGTCCTGCCAAGGATGTCATCGACGTTGAGCTTGCCACCATCGATGAGGTGTATGGCGGGGAGCCCGCCGATGGCTGGTTGTTCAAGATCGACACGGAGAGCACCGAGCCTGATGTGATCCGGGGCGCGTCGGCTTTCATCCGCCGCGCTCGACCCTGGATCATCTGCGAGGTGCTGCATGGTCGTGGCGAAGACCGGCTCCAGCTGCTGGTCGACGAGCATCGATACCACGCATACCACCTCAAGGCCGGGCCCCTGACAGCGCCGGAACCGATAGCGGGCGATTCCACCTACGAGTATCGCGACTGGCTGTTCGCTCCCGTTCCCGTCGGCGAAGCGTTCAACCAGCACTACGCAGCGTGGCAGCGGGCACTGGCCAGGGTGGCTTTGAAGGCCTGACGCGCTCTACGGAGGCGGCGTTACCGGCAGGCGCGATGTTCGGGTTCCACCGCCAGTTCGGAGGGGACGGGAAACGGCCGCGGACTGACGATGTTGTAGGGGATGTACGGCCGCCTGCCGTTGGCCCGCAGCCGCTCGTACCAGGACTGATAGGCGGATTTGTAGGCCCGCCTCGGGCCTGAGAGCGGGTCCTGTCCGTCCGTGGCGGAGAGCAGCACCGGGGCGGCGGGGTCGGTCGAAAGCGATTGCTCCCGGTGGAGGGCCTGGTAGAGCGGCCTTGGCACGTTGGCGTGTGCATGCCGGCCGTAGACGTGCCGGAGGCGCTCGAAGAACTCGTCGTCGGCGGAGGTCCGGACGCTGTCGAACCAGCCGATGTCCGCAAGCACGGGCCGCTTGAACATCAGGCTGACCAGGGCCTGGCGTTCCTCCAGCCCGCCCATGGGGACGATCCGCCCCGAGGCGGTGCGACGCACGTAGTTGCAGGTCGTGGCGACCAGGTCGCGCTGGAGCAACAGCGCCGCCTGCTGTGCGATCCGGTCGCGGGAAGCCGTGTCGTCGCTGTCCATGAACGTGATCAGGTGCCCGCGCGAAATGGACATGCCGACGTTCCGTGCGCGATAGGTGCCGATGTTGCGCCGCAGGTGGAATGGCCGGACCCGGTGGTCCATCGCGGCCAGCCGATCCAGGATCGGCTTCGACCCGTCGCTGCTGCCGTCGTCGACAACGACCAGCTCCAGGTGTTTCCAGCCCTCCTGCCGGAGCACCGAAG
Source organism: Luteimonas dalianensis (assembly GCF_049339425.1). Taxonomy (NCBI): domain Bacteria; kingdom Pseudomonadati; phylum Pseudomonadota; class Gammaproteobacteria; order Lysobacterales; family Lysobacteraceae; genus Luteimonas; species Luteimonas dalianensis. The sequence goes on from NZ_JBMPPO010000007.1 coordinate 199,526, forward strand.
CCACCGCGGCCTCGAGCCAGCGTTCCGAGTTGAAGGCGGTCATGACCACGCTCACCAGCGGATCAGGTGGCAACGTCGCGCCCGGGGCCTGCAAAGGGTGGCTCCGGGGCCGGTCGAACATCGCCGCGGTCATCCGCGGCCCCGGGCGGCGTCGCTGGATTGCAGCCAACGCCGGACGACGCCGGCGATCCGTCCGGCTGCGTTCCCGTCCCACAGCGGAATCCGGGATTCGGCCGGCATGGGGGATGCGAGGATCCTGCGGATTTCGCGGTCGGCGTCGGCCGGAGAGGCCAGGCGGTTGGTCCCCATGGTGACCGTTTCCGGGCGCTCGGTGTTGTTCCGGAACGTCAGGCAGGGAACCCCGAGTACGCTGGTCTCCTCCTGGATGCCGCCCGAGTCGGTGAGCACCAGGCGGGCGCCGGAGAGCAGGCCCATGAAGCTGGAATACCGCAGCGGGGGCAGGGCGATGACCTGGTCGCCGTGGACATTGAAACGGTGGCGCTCCAGGGCGGCCCGGCTCCGGGGATGGACCGGGAACACCACCGGCAGGTGTTCCGATGCGGCAGCCAGCAGGCGGGTGACCTGTTCCAGGTGGTTCCGGCTGTCGACGTTGGACGGGCGGTGAAAGGTCGCCACGGCATAACGTCCTTGCCCGAGCCCATGCCTGTTCCACAGCCCTTCCACGTCTGGGCGCCAATCCTGCCGTTCCAGGGTGGACCGCAAGGCGTCGATCATCAGGTTCCCGGTAAAATGGATGTCGCTGCCGTCACGCCCTTCCCCGAGGAGATTCCGGTTGGCACTTTCCATCGTGGTCAGCAAAAGGTCGGAGATGCTGTCCACCATGCGGCGATTGAGTTCCTCCGGCATGGCCATGTCGCCGCTGCGAAGCCCGGCTTCGACGTGGGCAACCGGGATCATCATGCGCTTGGCCGCGTACGCCGCTGCAAGGGTCGAATCGACATCACCGAACACCATCACCAGCGACGGTGCCGCATCCGCCAGCAGCCTGGCGTAGCCGTCGATCATTTCGCCCATCCGGCGGCCCGTGCCATCCGCCTCCAGGTCCACGCGAACCACCTCGTCGACCCCGATGCCGACGTCCTCCAGGGTGTCGGTGGTCATCGCGTCCTGGGTGTGCTGGGCCAGGAACACCAGCCTGGGACGGCACCAGTCCACGTTCCGCAGCGCGGCGAGCAGCGGCCCCGCCTTGACGATGTTGGGGCGGGTGCCGATGACCAGGTCGATCAGTGGGGCAGGTGGCTTCATGGTTGCCTGTGCGGACGATCGGAACCAGGCTCGGCGCCGGCTGCCGCGATGATGCCGGCGATTCGCCGTGCCGCCTGTCCGTCGCCATAGGGGTTGGTTGCGCGCGCCATGGCGCGATATGCCGCCGGCTGGTCCAGCAGCCTGGATGCCTCCGAACGGATGGCGTCGCTGTCGGCCCCGACCAGTCGCACCGTTCCCGCGTCGACGGCTTCCGGGCGTTCGGTTGCGTGGCGGGTGACGAGGACCGGCTTGCCAAGCGTGGGCGCTTCCTCCTGGATGCCGCCGGAGTCGGTGATGATGATGTCGGCCCGGGACATCAGGTGGACGAAAGGGAGATAGTCAAGCGGCGCCGTCAGGTGCACGCCGGGCTGCTTGCCCAGGATCCTGCTCACCGGCGCCTGCACGTTGGGGTTGAGGTGCACGGGGTAGACCACCTGGGTGTCTCCCCTGGCTGCGATTGCGCTGATGGCGCGACAGACTTCCTCGAATCCGGCCCCGAAGTTCTCGCGCCTGTGGCCGGTCACCAGGACCAGCCGCTTGTCCGGATCAAGGAAAGGAAAGGCGGCCGCAAGGGACCGTTCCAGTTCGGCATCCCGGCGGATCCTCTCCACGACGTCGAGCAGCGCGTCGATGACGGTGTTGCCGGTGACGCGGATGCGCTCGGGCGCGATGCCTTCTGCCAGCAGGCTGTCGCGAGCGCGCTGCGTCGGTGCGAAGTGGAGCGATGCCAGCGGGGCGGTGAGCCGCCGGTTCATTTCCTCGGGCCAGGGTGCGAGCATGTCGCCGGTGCGCAGGCCCGCTTCGACGTGGCCGACGCGCACCCGGGCGTAGAACGCCGCTAGGGCCGCGGCGAGCGTGGTGCTGGTGTCGCCGTGCACCAGCACGAGGTCGGGTTTGCGCTGGGCGATGACTTCGGACATACCGCCGAGGATGCGCCCGAAGAGGTCCGGCAGGCCCTGGTCGACCTGCATAAGGTCCAGGTCGTCGTCGGGGGCGATGTCGAACAGCTCCAGCACCTGGTCGAGCATCTGCCGATGCTGCGCGGTTACGGCCACCAAGGTCCGGATGCCCGGCAGCTCGCGCAGGGCCCGGATGACCGGGGCCATCTTGATGGCTTCCGGCCGGGTGCCGAAGACGACCATGACCTTCTTTTCAGGCATCACGCTTCCCGGTACTCCGGATCATGCGTAGGGCGGGTCTCGACCCGCCGTTGTTGCCCGGGCGGCGGGTCAGGACCCGCCCTACATTACAGGTTGGCCGGGTTTCGCCGGTCACGCGATTACAGGGCCGCCTCAAGATCCGGCAGCACCTTGAACAGATCCCCCACCAGGCCGATGTCCGCGATCTCGAAGATCGCCGAATCCGGGTCCTTGTTGATCGCCACGATCGTGCCGGCGTCCTTGATGCCGGTCAGGTGCTGGATCGCGCCGCTGATGCCGATGGCGATGTACAGCTCCGGGGCGATGATCTTGCCGGTCTGGCCCACCTGCAGCTCGTTGGACACGTAGCCGGCGTCGACGGCCGCGCGGGACGCGCCCACGGCGGCGCCCAGCTTGTCTGCGAAGTCGAAGATGATCCTGAAGTTCTCTTCCGAGCCGACGCCGCGGCCGCCGGAGACCACGCGCTTGGCGCTCTGCAGGTCCGGGCGGTCGCTGCTGCCGGCCGCCAAGTCCACGAAGCGGGTGTGGGTGGGCAGCTGGGCATCCACCGTCAGGGCTTCGACCTCGGCGCTGCCGCCGGCGCCGGCCTCGCGCCAGGAGGCGGTGCGCACGGTGGCGACCACGGTCTTGCCGGCGGGCGCCTCGACCGTGATCACGGCGTTGCCGGCGTAGATCGGGCGGGTGAAGACGTGGCTGGACTCGACGGTCATGACGTCGGACACCTGGGGCACCCCGAGGAGGGCGGCCACGACCGGCATCAGGTCCTTGCCGAAGGTGGTGGAGGGGCCGAAGACGTGGCTGTAGCTGTCGGCCAGCTTCGCCACCTGCGGGCCCAGCACCTGGGCTACGGGGTGGGCGTTGGCCTCGTTGGCGACGGTGAGCACCTTGCGCACGCCGTCGATCTTCGCGGCTTCGGCGGCCACGGCGGCCGGGTCGGCGGCCAGCACGGCGATGTCGATGGCTTCGGGCTTCAAGGCCTGGGCGGCGGCCACGCACTTCGCGGTGGAGCCATTGAGCTTGCCATCCAGGTGTTCGGCGATGATGAGGACGTTGGACATCAGAGCAACCCCTTTTCCTTCAGTGCGGCGACCAGTTCAGCCGCGTCCTTGACCATGACGCCCTTGCTGCGCTTGGGCGGTGGTGCGAACGTGGTGGTCTTCAGGCCTTCGCCCGTCTCAACGCCCAAGTCCGCGAATGGAATCGTCTCCAGCGGTTTGCTCTTGGCCTTCATGATGTCGGGCAGCTTGATGAAGCGCGGCTCGTTCAGGCGCAGGTCGGTGGTGACCACGGCCGGCAGGTCCACTTCCAGGGTCTCCAGGCCGGCGTCGACCTCGCGGGTCACGGTGGCCTTGCCGTCCTCGATCGCCATCTTGCTGGCGAAGGTGGCCTGCGGGCGGCCCCAGATCGTGGCCAGCATCTGGCCGGTCTGGTTGGCGTCGTCGTCGATCGCCTGCTTGCCCAGGATCACCAGGTCCGGCTGCTCCTTCTCGACCAGCTTGAGGAAGGCGCGGGCGGCGGTGAGCGGCTGGATCTCCTCGTCGGCGACCACGTGGATGGCGCGGTTGGCGCCCATGGCCAGGCCGTTGCGCAGGTGCGGCTGGGCGTTGGACGGGGCGATGGTGGCCACCACCACTTCGGTGGCGGTGCCGCTGTCGCGCAGGCGCAGGGCCTCTTCCAGGGCGATCTCATCGAACGGGTTGGGCGAGAGCTTCACGCCCTCGGTGACCACGCCGGAGCCGTCCGGCTTGACCTGGATGCGGACGTTGAAGTCCACCACGCGCTTGTAGCCGACGAGGATTTTCATCGTTCGGGGGTTCCTTGCGGTGTGCCGACCGGACTCACTTCGGTCGGACGTAGGGATGAGTGCTCCAATTTTACCGGGCAGGGCAGAGGTATGCGAGTCAGTTTCTGCCCGGGGCATGCGATCATCCCGCAGGCCCGTTGCAGCAAACAATGCCTTGCGCCTGCTCCTGATCGCCTACGAGTTCCCGCCCAGTCCCTCGCCGCAGTCGCTGCGGTGGTCCCACCTGGTGCGCGAACTGCTGGAACTGGGCGTGGAGGTGCACGTGCTGACCGCGGAGAACTGGTGGCCGCCAACTTCCACCCGGCCGCCCGCGGGGGCCGTGATGCACCGGGCCTGGCCGGGTGGGGTGGCGGGGATCATCGCCCTGTCGCGGCGCTGGCGGCGGCTGCGGGGCCGGCCGCGGGACGATGTGCCGGCCGCGGGATCCGCTGGCGGCGCCGGGGCGCACGCTGGGCGACGCGCGGAGGCGACGCCCGCTGCCGTGGGGCCAGCCGCGGCAGCAACGCTGAACTGGAAGGGGCGGGCCGTGGATCGCCTCAATCGGGTGGTCAGGCGCTACACCTTTCCTGACGAGCGCGGCCGCTGGGAGCCGCACGCACGAAGCCGGCTTGGGGAACTGCTGGATACGCTCCAGCCCGATGTGGTGATCAGCTCCCATGAACCGGCCACCACGCTGCGGCTGGGCCGGATTGCAAAGGAGGCGGGATTTCCCTGGGTGGCCGACCTGGGGGATCCGGTGTTTTCGTTCTACACCCCGCAGCGCTGGAAGGAGGCGTCACTGGAGGTGGAGCGCTGGACCTGCACGCATGCGGACCGCGTCATCGTGACCACCCGGGCTGCGAAATCCCTGCTGGCCGAACGCCATGGCGTGGCGGAGTCGCGCCTGGAAGTGCTGACCCAGGGCTTCGATGGTTCGGTGGTGCCCGCACCGGCTCCGGCGGAATTCGATCCGGGCCGGCTGGAACTGCTTTACACCGGCAGCTTCTACCAGTTCCGCGAGCCGCGCGCGCTGGTGGATGCGGTGCTGGCCACTCCCGGCGCGCGCCTGAGCATCGCCACGAGCCGCGCGCCGGACTGGCTGCCGCCGCTGCTGGAAGCGCACCCCGACCAGCTCCGCCTGCTCGGTTTCATGCCCCACGCGCAGGCGGTGGCGCTGCAGCGCTCGGCGGACGTGCTGGTGAACATCGCCAACGACGACCCCGTGCACGTGCCGGGCAAGGTCTACGAGTACCTGGGGGCGGGGCGGCCGATCCTGCACCTGGGCGATCACGAGGAAGACGTGGCCGCCCGGCTGGTGCGTGACCACCGCCGCGGCGTGGTCGCCGGGAACGATGCGGCCTCGATCGGTGCCGCGCTTGCGGAGCTGGCCGCCATCAAGCGTGAAGGTGGCTGGGAGGAGCGCTTCAGCCTCGGCCAGGCAGACGTGGAGCAGTACCAGTGGCGTTCCATCGCCCGCCGCCTGCACGCCATCCTCCAGGAAGTCGCCTATCCGTAGGAGCGCGCATGGCGCGCTCCTACACGGGGTCGGCCATTGCCCCTTCGTCCGATGGGCGCCCCCGGCGCCCGCGCTACACTTGGCGCAGGCAACTCTCCGAGGACTGCACGATGGTTGAGGCGACAGCCGCGGCCGGCGACACCGCCGCCGCGAAGGGCAACCCCAGGGACAAGGTGTTCCCGGACGCAAAGACCGCGCTGGAGGGCGTGGTGGCCGACGGCCAGACCCTGGCGGTCGGCGGTTTCGGCCTGTGCGGCATCCCCGAGGCGCTGATTGCCGCGTTGCGCGATTCGGGAGTGAAAGACCTCACCGCGATCTCCAACAACGCCGGCGTCGACGGCTTCGGCCTCGGCCAGCTCCTGGAGACCCGCCAGATCAAGAAGATGATCTCGTCCTACGTGGGCGAGAACAAGGAGTTCGAGCGCCAGTTCCTGGGCGGCGAACTGGAGCTGGAGTTCAATCCGCAGGGCACCCTGGCCGAGCGCCTGCGCGCCGGCGGTGCCGGCATCCCGGCTTTCTTCACTGCCACCGGCTACGGCACGGTAGTGGCGGAGGGCAAGGAAACCCGCGAGTTCGACGGCAAGCACTACGTGATGGAAACCGCGCTTGTCGCGGATGTCTCGCTGGTGAAGGCGTGGAAGGCCGACCGCTCCGGCAACCTGGTGTTCCGCAAGACCGCGCGCAACTTCAACCCCGCCTGCGCCATGGCCGGCAAGGTCTGCGTGGTCGAGGTGGAGGAGGTGGTGGAAACCGGCGAGATCGACCCGGACCACGTGCACCTCCCCGGCATCTTCGTCGACCGCATCGTCCACAACCCGAACCCGGAAAAGCGGATCGAACAGCGCACCGTCCGCGAAGGAGGCAAGTAATGCCCTGGACCCGAGATGAAATGGCCCGCCGCGCCGCGCAGGAGCTGAGCGACGGCATGTACGTGAACCTTGGCATCGGCCTGCCGACCATGGTGGCCAACCACATCCCCGACGGCGTCGACGTCTGGCTGCAGTCGGAGAACGGCCTGCTTGGCATCGGCCCGTTCCCGACCGAGGACGAGGTGGACGCGGACCTGATCAACGCCGGCAAGCAGACCGTCACCGCGCGCAAGGGCGCGAGCTACTTCGGCAGCCACGATTCGTTCGCCATGATCCGCGGCGGCCACATCGACCTGGCCATCCTCGGTGCCATGCAGGTCACCCACAAGGGCGACCTGGCCAACTGGATGGTGCCCGGCAAGATGGTCAAGGGAATGGGCGGCGCGATGGACCTGGTGGCCGGCGTCAAGCGCGTGGTCGTGCTGATGGAGCACGTGGCGAAGGACGGCAGCCACAAGATCGTGCCCGAGTGCACCCTGCCGCTGACCGGCGTGGGCGTGGTCACCCGCATCATCACCGACCTGGGGGTGATGGACGTGGCCGATGAGGGGCTGAAGCTGGTGGAGCTGGCGCCAGGCGTTACCGAAGATGAACTGCGCGGGAAGACCGGGGTTCCCGTTTCGTAACCCAGGTCTTGCCCTGCCATCCCGGGCCGGGCTCGGGCCGAGGCCTCGTCATTCGTACATGAGCCTGTAACAGCGGCGGCACAATCGCCGCCTAAGGTGCGCCCAAACGACCTTGATCGGGGCGCGCACCATGAAAGTGGCGATATTCGGCACGGGATACGTAGGTTTGGTGACCGGTACCTGCCTGGCGGAAATCGGTCACGATGTGACCTGCGTGGATGTTGACGCCGGGAAGATCGAAGGGCTTCGGCAGGGGCGGATTCCGATCTACGAGCCGGGGCTTGAACCCCTGGTTCAGAGCAACCAGCGAGCCGGCCGGCTCGGCTTCACGACTGGTGCCCCCGCGGCGATCACTACGGCCGAGATCGTCTTCATCGCCGTTGGCACCCCGCCTGGTGAAGATGGCAGCGCGGATCTGAGCTACGTGCTCGATGTGGCGCGCACGATCGGGCAGCACATGGCCAGGCCGCTGATCGTGGTGACCAAATCAACCGTTCCGGTCGGAACCACGGAACGGGTTCGTTCGGTGATTGCCGCCGAACTTCGTCGGCGCCAGACCCGGCTTGATTTCGATGTAGTGTCCAATCCGGAGTTCCTGAAGGAAGGCGCAGCGGTTGATGACTGCATGCATCCGGATCGGATCGTGATCGGTTCGGCCAACGCCGGATCCGTGGACGTGCTGCGCCGGCTGTATGCGCCCTTCGTGCGAAATCACGACCGGTTCGTAGTGATGGACGTGGCGTCGGCCGAGCTCACCAAGTACGCGGCCAATGCCATGTTGGCGACCAAGATCAGCTTTATGAACGAGATCGCCAACGTGGCTGAGCGCGTGGGTGCGGATGTGGAGATGGTGCGGCGCGGGATCGGGTCGGATCCCCGTATCGGATGGCACTTCATTTATGCCGGCGCAGGATATGGCGGCTCATGTTTCCCCAAGGATGTCCAGGCGCTGGCCCGCACCGCCGTACAGCATGGCTATCAGCCCGAGCTGCTTACGGCGGTTGAAGCCGTCAACCAGCGGCAGAAGGGGCGTTTGTTCGATCATCTCCGCGACTTTTACGATGGCAGGTTGGCCGGTCGGACGATTGCCGTTTGGGGCCTGGCGTTCAAGGCCAACACCGATGACATCCGTGCTGCTTCCAGCCGCCATCTGATCGAGGCGCTGTGGGAAGCAGGAGCAAGCGTGCGAGCCTATGACCCCCAGGCGCTCGACGAGATGCGGCGTGCCTATGGCGATCGCGACGATCTACAGCTTTGTGCATCTGCCGACGAGGCGGTTGCCGGGGCCGATGCGCTGGCGGTGCTGACGGAGTGGCGGGAGTTCCGTAGTCCGGACTTCGCCAGGCTCCGGGCGGTACTGGGTGATGCGGTGCTCTTCGACGGCCGGAACATCTACCAGCCAGAGGATGTGGAAGCCGCCGGCATCCGCTATTACGGCATTGGCCGAGGTCGTTCGGTGCAGGTTTCGCGGCCGGAATCTGATGCGACCCTCCGTCTGGCAGGGCTTGCCCCCACGCGCGAAGCAGCCTGATTCAGCGCCGGCCCTGCGTGGCCATCATCGCGAGGACTTCGGCCAGGCCCTGGCGCCAGTCGGGCAGGGTGATGCCGAAGTCGCGTTCCAGCTTGCCGGTGTCCAGGCGCGAGCTGGCCGGGCGGGCGGCGGGGGTGGGGTATTCGGATGTCGGCGCCGGCATCAGGCGCGGGGTGCTGGCAATCAATCCGGCGCGCTGCGCCTGTTCGAAGATCGCTTCGGCGAAGCCGTGCCACGAGGTTTCGCCGGTGGCGGCAAGGTGCCAGGTGCCGCTGCGGGGGGGTACGTCGGAGCCGTCGCCGTGCGGGCCGGTCGTGGCGATGGCCTTCGCAGTGGCGTCCGCAATCCAGTGTGCCGGCGTTGGCGCGCCGATCTGGTCGTCCACCACCCGCAGTTCCTCACGCTCGCCGGCCAGGCGCAGCATGGTGCGCAGGAAGTTGTGGCCGCCGGTGGAGTACACCCACGAGATGCGGAAGACCAGGTGCCTGCAGCCGCTGGCGCGGATCGCTTCCTCGCCTGCCAGCTTGCTGGCGCCGTAGGCGTTGACGGGCCCGGTCGGGTCGTCCTCGCGGCGTGGGTGCGGGTCGTCGCCGGGGAACACGTAGTCGGTGGAATAGTGGACGAGCAGTGCGTCGCGCGCCGCGCAGGCGGCCGCAAGCGAGGCGACGGCTTCGGCGTTGATGCGGAACGCGGTTTCGCGCTCGGCTTCGGCGCGATCCACGGCGGTGTAGGCGGCGGCGTTGACCACGACGTCCGGTGCCACGCGCTGCAGCAGCGTGGCCAGTTCCGCGGGCCGGTCCAGGTCGGCCACTTCGCAGCTTGAACCATCGGCCGCCAGGCGGCCGTCGCGGGTGGCGCAGACCACCTCGCCCAGCCGCGGCAGGCTGGCGCGCAGCGCGTCGCCGACCTGGCCGTTGGCGCCGGTCAGCAGGATCCGCATCAGCCGTTGTCGTCCGGGAACGCGGGTGCGCGTTCCGGCGCAACGTCGCGCAGGCGTGGGGCGGCGGCGTCCTTGGCCGAAAGCTGCGGCTTGGCGATTGGCCAGTCGATGGCCAGATCCGGGTCGTCCCAGGCCACGGAGGCGTCCGCTTCGGCGTCATAGGCGGTGGTGCACAGGTAGGAAACCAGCGCGGATCCGGACAGCGCCACGAAGCCGTGCGCGAAGCCCGGCGGAATCCAGAACTGCCGGCGGTTCTCCTCCGAAAGCACCGCCGCGGCCCAGCGGCCGCAGTGCGGCGAGCCGCGGCGGATGTCCACGGCCACGTCCCACACCTCGCCTTCCAGCACGCTCACCAGCTTGCCCTGCGGGTTGGGCCACTGGTAGTGCAGGCCGCGCAGCACGCCCTTGGCCGAGCGTGAGAGGTTGGACTGGACGAAGTCCGGGCCGATGCCGGCTTCGGCGTAGCGGTCGCGGTGCCAGGATTCCATGAACCAGCCGCGGGCGTCGCCAAACTGCTTTGGCTCGACCACCAGGCAGCCGGGGAGGTCGGTTTCAATGAGTTTCATGTGTCCGGCGCGGGGTTTTGCTTGAGCAGGGATTGGAGGTACTGCCCGTACCCGTTCTTGCCCAGCGGCGCGGCCAGGCGCAGGAGCTGCTCGTCGTCGATCCAGCCGGAGCTCCACGCGATCTCCTCCGGGCAGCACACCTGCAGGCCCTGGCGGGTCTGGATGGTCTCGATGAACGATGCCGCCTGCAGCAGGGAGTCGTGGGTTCCGGTGTCCAGCCACGCGGTGCCGCGGCTGAGCAGCTCCATGTGCAGCGCATCGTCGGCCAGGTACAGGCGGTTGAGGTCGGTGATCTCCAGCTCGCCGCGGGCCGATGGCGTCAGCGATGCGGCGCGCTCGGCGACGGTGCCGTCGTAGAAGTACAGGCCGGTGACCGCGTAGTTGGAACGTGGCCTCTCGGGCTTCTCCTCGATGCCGACCACCCTGCCGTCGGCGTCGAATTCGGCCACGCCGTAGCGCTCGGGATCGCTGACGTGGTAGCCGAACACGGTCGCACCCTGCGTGCGCGCATCGGCGCTTTTCAACGCGCCGCTCAGCCCGTGCCCGTAGAAGATGTTGTCGCCCAGCACCAGGCAGTTCGGCTGGCCGTCGATGAAATCCCGGCCGATGGTGAAGGCCTGCGTCAGGCCGTCGGGGCTGGGCTGCACCGCGTAGCGGATGTCCAGGCCCCACTGCGAGCCGTCGCCCAGCAGCTGCTGGAACAGCGGCTGCTCGTGCGGGGTGTTGATGACCAGGATCTCGCGGATGCCGGCCAGCATCAGCACGCCCAGCGGGTAGTAGATCATCGGCTTGTCGTACACCGGCAGCAGCTGCTTGCTGACCGCGCGGGTGATCGGATACAGCCGGGTGCCGGAGCCGCCGGCCAGGATGATGCCTTTGCGTGCCATGCTCAGGCCTCCTGTCCGAGCCGTTCGAGGCGGTAGTCGCCGTCCAGGATGCGCTGCGTCCACTCGCCGTTGGCAAGGTACCAGTCGACGGTCATGGCGATGCCCTCCTCGAAGCCCACCGACGGCGACCATCCGAGCTCACCGGCGATCTTGCCGGCGTCGATGGCGTAGCGCCGGTCGTGGCCCGGCCGGTCACGGACGAACTCGATCTGGCTGGCGCGCGGCTTGCCATCCGCGCGCGGACGGCGCTCGTCCAGCAGCCGGCAGATGGTTTCCACCACCTCGATGTTCTGCCGCTCCGCGTTGCCGCCGACGTTGTAGACCTCGCCCACGCGCCCGGCTTCAAGCACGCGGACGATGGCGCCGCAGTGATCCTTCACGAACAGCCAGTCGCGCACGTTCTTCCCGTCGCCATACACCGGCAGCGGCTCGCCGGCCACGGCTCGGGCGATCACCAGCGGAATCAGCTTCTCCGGGAACTGGTAGGGCCCGTAGTTGTTGGAGCAGTTGGTGGTCAGCACCGGCAGCCCGTAGGTGTGGTGGAAGGCGCGGACGAGGTGGTCGGACGCGGCCTTGGACGCAGAGTAGGGCGAATTGGGCTGGTAGGCGGTGGTTTCGGTGAACAGGCCGGTCTCGCCCAGCGAGCCATAGACCTCGTCGGTGGAGACGTGCAGGAAGCGGAAGGCCTCCCCGCGCCCATCCGGCAGCCCGCGCCAGTAGTCGCGCGCGCATTCCAGCAGCGCCAGAGTGCCGACCACGTTGGTCTGGATGAAGGCGGCCGGGCCGTCGATGGAGCGGTCGACGTGGCTCTCGGCGGCGAAGTTGATGATGGCGTCGGGCTCGTGCTCGGCCAGCAGCGTTTTCACCAGCTCCCGGTCGCCGATATCGCCGTGGACGAAGACATGGCCCGGGTTGTCCTTGAGCGCGGCCAGGTTGTCCGGATTGCCGGCGTAGGTCAGCAGATCCAGATTCACCACCCGCACCCCGGCCGCCACGGCATCAAGCACGAAATTCGCACCGATGAAGCCGGCGCCGCCGGTGATGAGCCAGGTTGGTTGTGTCATTTACAGATTCTGGTAATTGGGCCCGGATCCACCCTCCGGCGTCACCCAGGTGATGATCTCGTACGGGTCCTTGATGTCGCAGGTCTTGCAGTGCACGCAGTTGGCTGCGTTGATCTGCAGGCGCTTGCCGTGCTTGGCCTCGGCGTCCTCGACGATCTCGTACACCGCCGCGGGGCAGAACCGGGTGCAGGGGTTGTTGTATTCCTCGGCGCAGCGGGTCACGCAGATTTCCGGGTCGTGCACCTTCAGGTGCACCGGCTGGTCCTCGTCGTGGTCGGTGGCGGCGAAGTACACGCCGGCCAGGCGGTCGCGCGGGGCCAGGTCGCGCTGCACCAGCCAGTGGCGGTCGGGCGCCTCGTAGTCGGCCACTTTCTCCAGCGAACTCCAGTCCGGGGTCACCTTCAGCGTCCACGGCGAGAGCCCGGCGGTGGCGGTTTCCCAGGCGCCGTTGAGCAGGCCGAACCACATGCCCTTCTTGAAGCCCGGCTTGACGTTGCGGATTTTGCGCAGTTCCTTCATCGCCGCCGAGTCGCGCAGCTTCGCGTCGTAACCTTCGGGCGCCAGGGCGTTCGCGGCCAGGTGCTCGGCGGCCAGCATGCCGCTGCGGATCGCCTGGTGGGTGCCCTTGATCTTGGGCACGTTGAGCAGGCCGGCGGTGTCGCCGATCAGCAGCGCGCCGGGCATCTCGGTAGTCGGCACCGACTGCCAGCCGCCGGTGGCGATGGCGCGCGCGCCGGCGGAGACGATGCTGCCCCCTTCCAGCAGCGGCTTGACCACCGGATGGTGCTTGAACTGCTGGAACGCCTCCCAGGGCCTGTAGTTGGGATCCTTGTAGTCCAGCCCGCTCACGTAGCCGATTGCGACCTGGTTGTTCTCCAGGTGATAGATGAAGCTGCCGCCGTATGTGTGGCTGTCGGCCGGCCAGCCCAGGGTGTGCACGATCCTGCCGGGCGTCACCCGGCCTTCCGGAAGCTGCCACAGCTCCTTGATGCCGATCGAGTACGCCTGCGGGTCGTGGCCCTCGTCCAGCTTGAAGCGCTTCACCAGCCGCTTGGTCAGGTGCCCGCGGGCGCCTTCGGCCAGCACGGTGACCTTGGCCTTGATGTCGATGCCCTGGGTGTAGCCGGCCTTGTGCGATCCGTCCTTGGCGATACCCATGTCGCCGATGCGCACGCCCAGCACCCGGCCGTCGTCGTCATGCAGGGTTTCGGCGGCTGCGAAGCCGGGGAATACGTCCACCCCCAGTGCCTCGGCCTGCGGTGCAAGCCAGGCGCACATGGCGCCCAGCGAGACGATGAAATTGCCGTGGTTGTTCATGCCCGGCGGCACGATCGGGAATTTGCGGCCGCCATCCTTCGACAGCAGCCAGAACTCGTCCTCCTTCGCCGGCACGCAGATCGGCGGCGGGTTGTCGCGCCATCCGGGGAGCAGGGCGTCGAGCGGTCCGGGCTCGATCACCGCGCCGGAGAGGATGTGCGCGCCAATGGTGCTGGACTTCTCGATCACGCAGACGTTGATCTCCGGATCGAGCTGCTTGAGCCGGATCGCGAACGCCAGGCCCGCGGGCCCGGCGCCGACGGTCACCACGTCGTACTCCATCACGTCGCGCTCGGCGGCTTCGGCTGGCTGGTTCATGCTGGCTTCCTGGCGGACATGCCTGTGATTGTCGCGGATCAGACCCGCTCCAGCCACCCGTGCTCATCCGGCGTGCTGCCGTCGAACAGGCCGAAGAACAGCTCCTGCATCCGCCGCGTCACCGCCCCCGGCCTGCCTTCGCCCACCGGACGGCCGTCGACGGAGCGGATCGGGGTGATCTCCGCCGCCGTGCCGCACATGAACAGCTCGTCGCACAGGTACAGGTACTCGCGCGGCAGGTCGCGCTCGACCACCTCGATGCCGTTGGCCCGCGCCAGGGTGATCAGCGAGTGCCGGGTGAGGCCGTTGAGCAGGGCGGCGCTGACCGGCGTGGTGTGCAGGGCGCCGTCGAACACCAGGAACAGGTTCTCGCCCGCGCCCTCGCTCAGCAGCCCGGTGGACGCCAGCGCAATGCCTTCACCGAACCCGAGCCGCCGCGCCTCACGCGCCACCAGCTGGCCGGACAGATAGTTGCCGCCGGCCTTGGCTCCGGCCGGGATGGTGTTGGGGGCGAAGCGCTGCCAGCTCGACACGCAGGCGTCGATGCCGGCATCCAGCACGTCCTCGCCCAGGTAGGCGCCCATCTGCCAGGTGGCCACCGCCACCTCCACCGGCGTGTCCGCCGACAGCCCGAAGCCGCCCAGCCCACGCCAGGCCACCGGCCGCAGGTAGGCCGCGCCGAAGCCGTTGCGCCGGATCACCTCGCGGCAGGCGGCGTTGATCTCCTCCAGCGTGTACGGAATTTCGATTTCATGGATCTTCGCCGACTGGAACAGCCGCCGGTTGTGGTCGGTGAGGCGGAAGATCGCCGGCCCGTCCGGGGTGTCGTAGCTGCGGATGCCCTCGAACACCGAGGAGCCGTAGTGCAGCGCGTGCGACATCACGTGGGTGGTTGCCTCGGCCCAGCGCTTGATCGCGCCGTTGTGCCAGATCCATTCGGGGTATTGCATGTGCTCTCCTAAAGGCTCACCCACCAGCAGCCCAGGTGCTGGCGCAGGGCGAAGCGGGTGCGGGAAGGGGCGGCGCCGGTGCCGGCAGACTGGTGCACGCGCAGCGCCACCGGCGGGCTGCGCGTGGTCGGCGCGGCAGGTGTGCGGCGCCTGACCTGCAGGGTGCTGGCGAAGGTGGCGCTGATGCCCGGCTGCTCCGCGGCCGCCACCGGGGTGGCCGCGCGCTCGGCGACGATGTCGATCACCGGGACGCGGGCAATCCGATCCAGCCGATCCATCAGCCGGTGGCCGGCACCGTGGGAGGTGCCGGGCCAGTGGTACAGCGCGGCCAGCCGGTTGACGTCGCTGGCGTCGATCGCCAGGGTCATTTCCTGGATCAGCTGGTGGATGCTGCGTGCGCAGCCGCCGCGGTAGGCATTGCGCCTGGCGGTGTTGGCCGCTTCGCTGCGGTCGCGCGGCAGGCGCTCCACCGCCCCCAGCGCACTGCACTCGCGGTCGGTGTAGATCGAGGTGCCGTCAGGGGCGGTGCAGCGGTTGATCTGGGCCTGGGCAGGCGCCTGCCGCGGCAGCGTCGCCAGCAGGGTCAGGAGCGTGGCCAGGAGCAGGGCGCGGATCATCCTGCCAGCGTAGCCGCAGCCGCACCTCCCGCAAAGTGAAGCCCGCCGCGGCCGGCTCCGGGGTCAGGACAGGCGCTGCAGCAGCGCCTGGGTCGGCCTGGCCATGTTCAGCGTATAGAAATGGAGCCCCGGCGCGCCGCCTTCCACCAGCCGCCGGCACATCGCGCCCACCACGTCGGCGCCGAATTCGCGGATCGCCTCCACGTCGTCGCCGTGGGCCTGCATGCGCTTGGTGATCCAGCGCGGGATCTCGGCGCCGCAGGACTGCGAAAACCGCCGCAGCTGGGAGAAATTGCTGATCGGCATGATCCCCGGGATGATCGGCACCTCGACTCCGGCCGCCCGGACCGCGTCCACGAAGTGGAAATAGGCGTCGGCGTTGTAGAAATACTGGGTGATCGCCGCGTCCGCCCCGGCATCCACCTTGGCCTTGAAGTGCTGCAGGTCGGCCAGCGCGTCCTCGGCCTGGGGGTGGGTCTCCGGGTAGCAGCCGACCTCGATGTGGAAGTAATCGCCGGTAGTCTCGCGGATGAATTCCACCAGTTCGGACGCATAGCGCATCTCGCCCAGCTGGCCCATGCCCGAGGGCAGGTCGCCGCGCAGGGCCACGATCCGGCGGCAGCCGATTGCCCGGTACAGCCGCAGCAGGTCGCGGATCTCCTCGCGCGTGCCGCCCACGCAGGACAGGTGCGGCGCGGCTTCCAGGCCATGTTCCTGGTGCAGCCGGCGCACGGTCTCGGGCGTGTAGCGCAGGGTGGAGCCGCCGGCGCCGAAGGTGCACGACACGTACTCCGGCGCGTGCGCCTGCAGCCTGCGCGCGGTGCGATCCAGCTGCGCGCGCTGGTCGTCGTTCTTGGGCGGGTAGAACTCGAAGCTGATGGGAGTCATCGCGGATCGCCGTGCGGGAATCGCCGCATCATATCTCTTTATCGCGATGAAAGTGAAGATTGGCCGGGCAGGGATAACGTACAAGGAGCGCGTAAGACGCGCTCCTACTAGACTTCCGCCATGAAAATCATCCTGACTCCGTTCGCGCGCGCCCGGCTGTTCCCGGCGACGGGCCGCGGCAACACCATCCAGGACTGCACGCCGCAGGAGTTCGAGCAGCACCTCAACCAGCACCCGCCGCTGAAGGTGCTCGACGGCTACGCGCCCTTCTGCAAGCTGCACGTGCACCGCAACTGGACGTCCACCCGCTGCCTGACCGTGCCGGTCACCGACGACAACCGGCACCTGCTGCGCTCGGCCTACGAGGCCCGCACGAAGGCCGAGCTGCCGGTGCTGGTGCGCTGGTTCGAAGGCGTCGAACCGCCGGTGGCGGAGTACTTCGTGGTGATCCTCTACAGCGCACAGCAGCTGGCGAAGGAGGGCGCGGCGATCGATGGCGACTGGGGCGTGGTCGGCTGCCTGTACACCACCGAGCCCGAGGAAATCCCGATGGCGCCCATCACCATGCTGCGCAACGCGCTGGGGGTGGAGGAGGGCGGCTCGGGCGTGCCCATCGACCGCGAGGCCTACCGCCGCGCCGTGGCGTTCTGGGACAACAACGCTAACTGGCGGCCCTGAGGGGCGAACCGTCCGAAGCGCGCGCCAGGCGCCTGCGGACTGGCGTTCGCAATCGTCGGGCAGCGGTAGGCTGATAGAGTCACCGGCCCCCGAACCCGAACTCCCGCCATGTCCGAGATCCAGCGCTTTTATCCCATCGGCACCCCCGGCCAGCCTTGGGGCCCGGCCGAGCGTGCGCAGTGGCGCGCGCAGCAGCGGCGCCAGCGCAGCCATCGCGACGACGTGGTAGTCGCCGTCGAGCGCCTGGCCGCCGACTGGGATGTGGTCGAATACGGCGAGCTGCCCTACGACACCGGCCCCTATCCGCTGCTGGCGCTGCGCAGCCGCGGCTGGGATGAAGGCCTGCCGGTGATGGTCGTCACCGGCGGCGTCCACGGCTACGAAACCAGCGGCGTGCACGGCCTCCTGCAGTTCGCCGCCGGGCACGCGAGCGACTACGCCGGCCGCGCCAACCTGCTGGTGGTGCCCTGCGTCAGCCCGTGGGGCTACGAGCACATCCAGCGCTGGAACCCCGATGCGGTCGACCCCAACCGCTCGTTCGTGCCCGACAGCCCTGCGCGCGAATGCGCCGCCCTGATGGCGCTGGCCGCCGGCATCGAGGGCAAAGTGCTCATGCACATCGACCTGCACGAAACCACCGACACCGACGAATCCGAGTTCCGCCCCGCGCTGGCCGCGCGCGATGGCAAGCCGTTCGAACCGGGTTCGATCCCCGACGGCTTCTACCTGGTCGGTGACAGCGAGAACCCGCAGCCGGAGTTCCAGCAGGCCGTGATCGCCGCCGTCGAACAGGTCACCCACATCGCCCCGGCCGACGCCGAGGGCAACATGATCGGCTCCCCGGTGGTCGCCCACGGCGTCATCAACTATCCGGTCAACTCCCTGGGCCTGTGCGCCAGCCTCACCGGCGCCCCCTACGTCACCACCACCGAGGTCTACCCCGACAGCCCCTCCGCCACCCCCGAACAGTGCAACGCCGCCCAGGTTGCCGCCATCCGCGCCGCCATCGACTACGCCCTGGCCAGCCCCCTCCCCGAAGCCCGTCAGGTCACCGCGATGCAAAGCAGCGCAGCCCCCCAATCAAAGAACCCATAAAAAAACGGGCGCCCTCGCAGGCGCCCGCTTGTTGCCGCAAATGACCGCAGCCGATCAGTACCGGTAGTGATCCGCCTTGAACGGCCCTTCCACCGGCACCCCGATGTAGTCGGCCTGCTCCTTCGTGAGCTTCGTCAGCTTCACGCCGATCTTCTCCAGGTGCAGCCGCGCCACTTCCTCGTCCAGCAGCTTGGGCAGCACGTACACCTTCTTCTCGTAGGTCTCCCTGTTCGCCCACAGGTCGATCTGCGCCAGCGTCTGGTTGGCGAACGAGTTGGACATCACGAAGCTCGGGTGCCCGGTCGCGCAGCCCAGGTTCACCAGCCGGCCCTCGGCCAGCAGGAACATGGCCTTGCCGTCGGCGAACACGAACTTGTCCACCTGCGGCTTGATGTTGACCACCTCCACGCCGTCCACCGCCTTCAGCGCGTCGACCTGGATCTCGTTGTCGAAGTGGCCGATGTTGCAGACGATGGCCTGGTCCTTCATCGCGGTCATGTGCTCGACGCGGATGATGTCCTTGTTGCCGGTGGTGGTGACGTAGATGTCGGCCTCGCCGAGGGTGTCCTCGACGGTGGCGACCTGGTAGCCCTCCATCGCCGCCTGCAGGGCGCAGATCGGGTCGATCTCGGTGACGATCACGCGCGCGCCGTAGGCCCGCAGCGAGGCGGCGCAGCCCTTGCCCACGTCGCCGTAGCCGCACACCACCGCCACCTTGCCGGCCAGCATCACGTCCAGCGCACGCTTGAGGCCGTCGGCCAGCGACTCGCGGCAGCCGTAGAGGTTGTCGAACTTGCTCTTGGTGACCGAGTCGTTGACGTTGATCGCCGGCACCAGCAGCTTGCCGGCCGAGGCCAGCTGGTACAGCCGGTTCACGCCGGTGGTGGTTTCTTCCGAAACGCCCTTCCAGTCCTTCACCACGGTCGTCCAGAAGCCCGGGCGCTCGGCCGCCACGCGCTTGAGCAGGTTCTTGATCACCTGCTCCTCGTGGCTGTCCGCGGGGCTGTTGACGAAGCTCTCGTCGCCCTGTTCCAGCTCGTAGCCCTTGTGGATCAGCAGGGTCACGTCGCCGCCGTCGTCCACCACCATCTGCGGGCCGAGGAAGCCGCCCTTGCCGTCGGGGAAGCTCAGCGCGTCCAGGGTGCAGTCCCAGTATTCCTCCAGGGTCTCGCCCTTCCAGGCGAAGACCGGGGTGCCGCCGGCGGCGATCGCGGCCGCGGCGTGGTCCTGGGTGGAGAAGATGTTGCACGACGCCCAGCGCACGTCGGCGCCGATGTCGTTGAGGGTTTCGATCAGCACCGCGGTCTGGATCGTCATGTGCAGCGACCCGGTCACGCGCACGCCCTTGAGCGGGGCGTCGGCGGCGTGCTTGCGGCGGATCGACATCAGCCCCGGCATTTCGTGCTCGGCGATGTCGATTTCCTTGCGGCCCCAGTCGGCCAGCGAGATGTCGGCGATCTTGTAGTCGCCGTCCTGGGAGAAAGTTTTGACCTGTGCGTTCATGCGTGCTCCGGTTTCGGCCCGCTCCCGCTTGGGGAAGGGGGTGGGGTGAACCGGGCGCCGTTGCGTCATTGATCCCGCCGAGCCTGGCCGTGCCTTGCACACGGTCGCAGCGCCCCTCGGCGAGCCCGTGATTATATCGCCTGCGACCATACGGATAACCGCGTCGGGTTGACTTTCACCCAGGCGCAGCCGAACCCGGCGCCGTCGGGCAGGGGTGCCGAAAGTTATACCACCCGATTTGGAATGGTGGTATAACCAGCGAAAAGGAGGTTCCATGCCCCTGTACCGCGAACTGCCGGCCGCAGCCCAGACCGCCTATGCCGAACTGTACGAGCTGGTGCAGGTGGCCGAAGCCGCACGCTCGCCGGCCTTTGTCACCGGCAAGGTGGCCTACAAGACCATCAGGGGTTCGCGTTACGCCTATTGGGCCTTCAAGGAGGTGGACGGGCGCAAGCGTGAGTACTATCTGGGCCCGGCTGGGCCGGCGATCGACGCCATCAAGCGCGCCCGTGAAGCCGGTGCGCCGGCCCTGGACGCGGTGGCGCGGCAGGCGGCGGCAGCGCTCGCGCACGGCTGCAGCGCCACGCCGCCCAAACACTTCCGCATCGTCAAGCGCCTGTCCGAATACCAGTTCTTCCGCACCGGTGGCCTGCTCGTGGGCACCCAAGCCTTCCTCGCCCTGGGCAACCAGCTGGGCGTGGCCTGGAGCGAGGGCACCCGCACGCTGGATCTCGACTTCGCCCATGCCGGCCCCGGCGGCAACGTCGCGGTCGCGCTGCCGGGGAACCTGCAGGTCAACGCACACGATGCGCTGACCTCGCTCGAACACGGTTTCCTGCCGGCGCTCGGTGGCAGCAAGGGCATCTCCAGCCTCTACGTCAGCCAGCGCGATCCACAGCTGCGGGTGGACTTCCTCACCGTCCCGCGCCGCAAGAACCATGAGGATGCCCAGATGGCGAGCCTGGGGGTCTCCCTGAGTCCGCTGAAATTCCTCGACTACCTCATCGATCGTCCCGGGCAGGCGGTTCTGCTCGATCGCGCTGACGCCTGCCTGGTGAACCTGCCCGATCCGGCACGCTACGGCCTGCACAAGCTGATCGTCGCCCATGAGCGTGGTGCCCGGCATCCCAAACACGGCAAGGACATCGCCCAGGCCCTGGCCCTGATCGACTGGCACCTGGAACGCGCGCCGCATGCCCTGGCCGATGCATGGGCGGACCTGGTGGCGCGCGGCCCGGGCTGGCTGAAACGCGCCCGGGCCTCGCTGGCCCAGGCGCCCGCGGCCCATGCGGACGTCGTCTCCAGGTTCGAGCGCCTCCATATGTAGTACATGACCGAAGTCACGGGGCAGGGTGGCCCGCAGCGGCTAGGCTGGTGGTTTGACCCGTCTGGACGATTGCCCAATGGCCAAGCCCGCCCTCCGCTTCCTCGCCATCCCGCTTGCCGTCGCCGCCCTGCTGGGCGCGCCGCTCACCATGGCGCGGGAGGCTCCGGCCGCCAGCCAGGCCGCCCAAAGCGGCTACCTGCTGCCGCCGGCCGAACTGCAGGCGATCGTCGATGCGCCCTCCGCGCCGCAGATGACGCTCTCGCCGCGGCGCGACCTGATCGCCTTCGTCGAAACCCCCTCGCTGCCCGGTATCGACGTGGTCGCCCAGCCGGAGCTGCGCCTGGCCGGCACCCGCATCAACCCGCGCACGTACTCGTCCAGCCGGTTCTCCTTCGGCACCGATCTGTCGCTGCAGGGCGTGGACGGCGGCGCCGCGCAGCCGGTGCAGGGCCTGCCGCAGCCGCTGGCGCTGGCCTCCATGGCCTGGTCGCCCGACCAGCGCCACATCGCCTTCAGCCACGTCGACAACCGCGCCGGCGCGGTCGAGCTGTGGCTGGTCGATGTTGAAAGCCTCAGCGCCCGCCGCCTGGTCAGCCAGCCGCTCAACGCCGTCTCCGGCCGCGGCTTCAGCTGGATGCCCGGCGGCGACCGCCTGCTGGTGAGCCTGCGCCCGGCCGGGCAGGGCGACGCGCCTGAAGGCGAGGGCGTCCCCACCGGCCCCAACATCCAGCAGACCGGCCCCGGCGGCGAGGTCACCCAGCTGCGCACCTACCAGGATCTGCTGGCCAACGAGCACGACGCGCAGGTGTTCGAACACTACCTGCGCAGCCAGACCGCGCTGGTCTCGCTGGACGGCACCGTGACCCCGCTCGGCGCCCCGGACCTGTTCACCGGCGTCAGCCCCTCGCCGGACGGCCAGCTGCTGCTCAGCCAGCGCATCGAGCGCCCGTTCTCCTACCAGGTGCCGTACTGGAGCTTCCCGCGCCGCATCGAAGTGCGCAGCAGCGCCGACGGCAGTCTTGTGCACGAAGTGGCCGCCCTGCCGCTGGTGGAAGGCCTGCCCGTAGGCCGCGACGCGGTCACCACCGGCGTGCGCCGGATCGACTGGCGCGCCGACGCCCCGGCCACCCTGGTCTGGGCCGAGGCCCAGGATGGCGGCGACCCCGCGGTGGAGGCCGAAGTGCGCGACAGCGTGTTCGCCCACGCCGCGCCCTTCAACGGCGCGCCGGTGAAGCTGGCGGACCTGGGCTACCGCTTCCGCAACGCCACCTGGGGCAACGGCGAGCTGGCGCTGATCGACGAGTTCTGGTGGCGCGACCGCCAGACCCGCCAGTGGCGCATCGCCCCCGACCACCCGGACCGCGCCCCCGAGCTGCTGTTCGACCGCTCGTCGGAGGATCGCTACAACGACCCGGGCAGCCCGCTCACCGTCGCCGACGAGGCCGGCAACCCCCGCCTGATGACCACCCCGGACGGCAGCGGCCTGTACCTGGCCGGGCAGGGCGCCTCGCCGGAGGGCGACCGCCCGTTCGTGGACCGTTTCGACCTGGCCACGAAGGACGCCACCCGCCTGTTCCACTCGCAGCCGCCGTACCTGGAGCGTCCCGCCGCGCTGCTGGACGAGGCCGGCACCCGCCTGCTGCTCACCCGCGAGTCGCCGGTGGAGCCGACCAACATCTACGTGCTGGACCTCGCCAACGACGCCCGCGAGCCGGTCGCGCTCACCGCGTTCCCGCACCCGACCCCGCAGCTGCGCGACGTGAGCAAGGAACAGATCCGCTACACCCGCGGCGACGGCGTCGAGCTCACCGGCACCCTGTACCTGCCCGCCGGCTACGACGCCGGGCGCGACGGCCCGCTGCCGACCCTGATGTGGGCCTACCCGCGCGAGTTCCGCTCCGCCGATGCCGCCAGCCAGGTCATCGGCTCCCCCCACGCCTTCAACCGCATCAGCTACTGGGGCCCGCTGGGCTTCCTGGCCCGCGGCTGGGCGGTGCTGGACGGGCCGAGCATGCCGATCGTGGGCGAGGGCGACAACGAGCCCAACGACACCTACGTGGAGCAGCTGGTGGCCAGCGCCCGGGCGGCGGTGGACGAGGTGGTGCGCCGCGGCGTCGCCGACCCGGAGCGGATCGCCATCGGCGGCCATTCCTACGGCGCTTTCATGACCGCCAACCTGCTTGCCCACAGCGACCTGTTCCGCGCCGGCATCGCCCGCAGCGGCGCCTACAACCGCACCCTCACGCCGTTCGGCTTCCAGGCCGAGGAGCGCAACTACTGGGATGCCAAGGACACCTACCTGACCATGTCGCCGTTCCACCACGCCGACCTGATCGACGAGCCGATCCTGATCATCCACGGCGAGGACGACAACAATTCCGGCACCTTCCCGATGCAGAGCGAGCGCCTGTTCTCGGCCATCAAGGGCCTGGGCGGCCAGGCGCGGCTGGTGATGCTGCCCAGCGAATCCCACGGCTACCGCGCCCGCGAATCGATCCTGCACATGCTCTACGAAACCGACGCCTGGCTGGACGAGCACGTCAAGCAGGCCCCCGCCACCTGGCCCGCAGAGGGCCGCTGAGCCCCACGCCCATTACGACCGAGGCGCTCCTGCGGCAATGGGGACTGGCTCACAAAAGTGAGTGATTCGTGAAGTCATAACGGAAAATTAACGAAATTTTCCGGTGTTGTTAGCGCCGCGTTAACTTGCGCCCCCCCCACGGCCGTTAGCATGGCCCGTCGCTCATTCCCCGTGATGGTGAAGTGAGCGGTGCATTTCAGGAGGTGTCCTTGCCGGTGGTGTCACCGGAAAGCGTCGCCACGGCATCGCGCAGGGCCTGCCCGGCGCGCGCCGACAACGGACGTGCGGCCGTGCGGGGCTGGGGAGCCCGGGTCACCGGCCGGGTCGTCTTGACGACGAATTCGGTGACATCCAGCCCGATGGAGCGGGCGGCGTCGAGGATTTCCGGACCGGCCAGCCGCAATCGGGCGTGCCAGACGGGGGAATCGACGAGATAGACGAGCCTGGTGCCATTGACGTTGCCCAGCCGCGCATGCGCGGCCAGCGTTGGAGGCAGCAGGGAGTGCAACCTGCGGTCCAGGGTGTCGAGCCACATGGCCCGGCGGACGGGATCGCCGGCACCGTCGGCCAGCAGCGCATCAAGCGCCGGCCGGGCAGTGCGGGCGGGCCCCGCGGAACTGGATCGGGAACGAGACATCGTGAGCATGACTTTACACAGCATTGGGGATCAGGCGCGCAAGCGCATCCAATACGCACTGTCGCGCGGACTGGAACGGGGGGGCGCGCTGGTCAAGCGCAAGCCGTTCGCCGCCGCCGCGGTGATCGCGGTGGCCGGCATGCTTGCCGGCGCCGGCCTGGGCTCGGCGGAGATCTCCCGCCTGCAGGCCCAGCTCGCCAGCCAGGAGTCGGCGGTTGAAGACACCCGCCGGGCCGCCCAGCGCGAGGTCAACGCCCTGGCTGCCCGCGTGGCCGAGCTGCAGGCCCAGGCCAACCGCCTCAACGCGCTGGGCGAGCGCCTGACCCAGGTCGGCGACCTGGGCGACGGCGAGTTCGACTTCAACGAGGCGGTCGCGCTGGGCGGCGTCGGCCCGGTGCAGGACATGCCGGTGAGCGGCCTGATCCAGGACATGGACGCGGTGGAAGGCCAGCTGGCGGCCTCCGGCGGCCAGCTCTCCGTGCTCGAGGCGCTGCTGTTCGACCGCCAGATGGAGCGCTCGGCCGTGCCCTCGCGCTCGCCGGTGGCCAGCAGCTACGTCACCTCCGGCTTCGGCACCCGCGCCGATCCCTTCAGCGGCGGCCGCTCCTACCATCGCGGCATCGACTTCCGCGCCCGCCATGGCGACCCGGTGATGGCGGTGGCCGACGGCGTGATCAGCTACGCCGGCTGGCGCTCGGGCTACGGCAACGTGGTGGAAGTGGACCACGGCAACGGCTACGTCACCCGCTACGCCCACAACACCCGCAACACCGTGCGCGTGGGCGACCTGGTGCGTTCGGGCCAGGAAGTGGCCAAGGCCGGCTCCACCGGCCGCTCCACCGGTACCCACGTGCATTTTGAAGTGTGGGAAAACGGCCGCGTGCTCAATCCGCGCCAGTTCCTCGCCGACGCCGCCAGCCGCAGCTGAGCGGCTGATCGCCAGCAAGGGCCCGCGGTCTGCTTGAAACGCGCCGGGCCCATCCCCACGGTACAATCCTGAGTTGCCGTGAAAAGGGCGCCCGGCGCCCTTTTTCGTTTCCAGGCCCGGGGCCACGCGCGCCCGGCCTTCCCAATCGGATCCCGGACCCCACATGCTCAATCGCCTGCTCACCAGCGTCTTCGGCAGCCGCAACGAACGCCTGCTCAAACAGTTCGAGAAGCTCGTCGACAAGGTCAACGGCCTCGAGGAGCAGATGAAGGCGCTGTCCGACGCCGAACTGCAGGCCAAGACCCCCGAATTCCAGAAGCGCATCGCCGACGGCGAGTCGCTCGACAAGATCCTCCCCGAGGCCTTCGCCGTGTGCCGCGAGGCCAGCGTGCGGGTGCTGGGCATGCGCCACTACGACGTGCAGCTGATCGGCGGCATGGTCCTGCACATGGGCAAGATCGCCGAGATGCGCACCGGCGAGGGCAAGACCCTGGTCGCCACCCTGCCCACCTACCTCAACGCCCTGGAAGGCAAGGGCGTGCACGTGGTCACCGTCAATGACTACCTGGCCCGCCGCGACTCGGCCTGGATGGGCCGGCTGTACAACTGGCTGGGCCTGAGCGTGGGCGTGGTGTACCCGGGCATGGACCACGCCACCAAGTCCGAGGCCTACAACGCCGACATCACCTACGGCACCAACAACGAGATCGGCTTCGACTACCTGCGTGACAACATGGCGCTGTCGAAGGCCGACCGCCACCAGCGCGGGCTGAACTACGCGATCATCGACGAGGTCGACTCGATCCTGATCGACGAAGCCCGCACCCCGCTGATCATCTCCGGCCCGGCCGAGGAATCGCCCGACCTGTACATCAAGGTCAACCGCATCATCCCCTCGCTGACCCGTCAGGAAGAGGAAGAAGGCGAGGGCGATTACTGGGTCGACGAGAAGCAGAAGCAGATCCACCTGTCCGAGGCCGGCCAGGAGAACGCTGAGCGCCTGCTGCGCGAGGCCGGCATCCTGGACGAGGACGAAGGCCTCTACGACCCGCAGAACATCCACGTCGTCCACCACCTCAACGCCGCCGTGCGCGCGCACGCCATCTACCAGCGCGACGTGGACTACATCGTGCGCGACGGCGAGGTGATCATCGTCGACGAGTTCACCGGCCGTACCCTCAAGGGCCGGCGCTGGTCGGACGGCCTGCACCAGGCGGTGGAAGCGAAGGAGGGCGTGCCGGTCCAGCGCGACAACCAGACCCTGGCCAGCGTCACCTTCCAGAACCTGTTCCGCATGTACAACAAGCTCTCGGGCATGACCGGCACCGCCGACACCGAGGCGTCCGAGTTCCAGAGCATCTACGGGCTGGAAGTGGTGGTCATCCCCACCCACCGGCCGATGGTCCGCGTGGACAACCCGGACGCGGTGTTCCTCAACCGCGCCGGCAAGTTCCGCGCCGTCGTCCGCGACATCCAGGAGTGCAACGCCCGCAACCAGCCGGTGCTGGTGGGCACCACCTCCATCGAGGTCTCCGAGCTGCTCTCGGCCGAGCTGAAGAAGGCCGGCATCGCCCATGAGGTGCTCAACGCCAAGCAGCACGAGCGCGAGGCCCAGATCGTGGCCAACGCCGGCCGCCCGGGCGCGGTCACCATCGCCACCAACATGGCCGGCCGCGGCACCGACATCGTGCTCGGCGGCGCGCTTGAAGTGGAGCTGGCCGAACTGGGCGAGGACGCCAGCGAGGAGCAGAAGGCGAAGATCCGCGCCGACTGGGAAGAGCGCCACCGCCTGGTCAAGGAGGCCGGCGGCCTGCACATCGTGGGCACCGAGCGGCACGAGTCGCGCCGTATCGACAACCAGCTGCGCGGCCGCTCCGGCCGCCAGGGCGACCCGGGCTCGTCGCGCTTCTACCTGTCGCTGGAAGACAACCTCATGCGCATCTTCGCCGCCGACTGGGTGCAGAAGGTGATGGCGCGCATGGGCCTGAAGGAAGACGACATCATCGAAAGCCCGCTGGTGACCAAGCAGATCGCCAACGCCCAGCGCAAGGTCGAGGCCCACAACTTCGACATCCGCAAGAACCTGCTCGACTTCGACGACGTCAACAACGACCAGCGCAAGGTCATCTACGGCCAGCGCGACGAGCTGCTCGACGCCGACAGCGTCCAGGACAACATCCAGGCCATCCGCGCCGACGCCGTCGACGCCCTGGTCAACCGCCACGTGCCGCCCGAGTCGATCGACGACCAGTGGGATCTGCCGGGCCTGGAGTCTGCGCTGACCGAGGAGTTCGGCCTGCAGGTGGATCTGCGCGGCATGGTCGAGCGCGAGAAGGAGCTGGACGCCGAGGGCATCAGCGAGCACGTGCACCAGCAGGTGGACAAGCTGTTCGCCGACAAGGAAGCCGCGGTGGGCAGCGAGACCATGCGCATGCTGGAAAAGCACATCATGCTCAACGTGGTCGACCAGAACTGGAAGGAGCACCTGGCGCGCATGGACTACCTGCGCCAGGGCATCCACCTGCGCGGCTATGCCCAGAAGCAGCCCAAGCAGGAGTACAAGCGCGAGGCTTTTGAGCTGTTCTCCGACATGCTCGACAAGGTCAAGCTGGAAGTGGTGACCCTGCTGGCGCGCGTGCGCGTCCGCAGCGAGGAGGAGATCGCCGCGATGGAGGCCGAGGAGAAGCGGCAGATCGAGGCGCGCCTGCGCCAGGCCGAGTTCCAGCACGCCGAGGCCGGCGGCTACGGCGCCGACGAGGAAGCCGCCACCCCCGACTACCAGCACGGCGAGCGCCCGCAGCCGGGTGCGGGCATGCCGCGTCCGCAGACCGTCGTGCGCGACGGTGCCAAGGTCGGCCGCAACGACCCGTGCCCCTGCGGCAGCGGCAAGAAGTACAAGCACTGCCACGGCCAGCTGACCTGAGCCGAGGCGCACGGATCCCGAAATGCCCGCTCCTACACCACGTGGCGGGGCAGCTTCATGAGCACGCCGGTCGTCGAAGTCGCCGCCGCCGCCATCACCGACCCGCGTGGGCGGGTGCTGCTGGCGCGGCGTACCGTTGGCCGCGATCTGGCCGGCCTGTGGGAGTTCCCCGGCGGCAAGCGCGAGCGCGGTGAAACCTCCGAGCAGGCGCTCATACGCGAACTGCGCGAAGAGCTCGGCATCGAAGTGCGCCCCGGCGCCCCGCTGATCGCCGTCCCCCAGGCCTATCCGACCAAGCGCCTGCGCCTGGACGTACGCCACGTGAGCGCCTGGAAGGGCGTGCCCAAGGGCCAGGAAGGCCAGGCTCTGGCCTGGGTTCCGCTGCACAGGCTCGCCAGCTACGCCATGCCCCCGGCCGACATCCCGGTCGTCGCCGCGCTCACCCAGCCCGACCGCTACCTCGTCACCCCCGCGCCGGACGGTATCGGCAGCGCAACCCCGAACAACGATGCGGAATGGCTCGCCGGCCTCGAGCGCGCGCTGGCCAGCGGCGTCCGCCGCCTTCATCTGCGCCTGCCGACGTCAACGCCGGATGCCGGCGCCGGGGACAGCGGGGCCGGGGACAGCAGGGCCGGGCGGGCCGGCCTTTCCCCCGAGCGCCGCGAATCCCTCATCCGCCAGGCCGTCGCCCTGGCCCACGCCGCCGGTGCCGAGGCCTTCATCGGCGGCGACATCGGACTGGCCCGCGCCACCGGTGCCGGCGTGCACCTGCGCGCCGCCCAGCTGGCCGGCCTGCACGAACGCCCGCTGCCCCGATCCCGGCCCGTCGCCGCCTCCTGCCACGACGAGGCCGAACTCCACCACGCCCAGCGCCTTGGCTGCGACTTCGCCGTCCTCGGCCCGGTTCAGCCCACCCCCACGCACCCCGAAGCCCCAGGCCTGGGCTGGACGCGCTTCGCCGCCCTGCGCGAAACCGTCTCCCTGCCCATCTACGCCATCGGCGGCCTCACTCCCGCCGACATCCCCGTCGCCCGCCGCCACGGCGCCCAGGGCATCGCCGCCATCCGCGCCCTCTGGCCCCCCGCGCCTGACCCCGCCACCCCCCTGTAGGAGCGCATGGCGCGCTCCTACAGGAGCGAGGCCAGGGTGCGGTAGCGGCGGTGCAGGGCGGCGACGTGTTCGTCCAGCGCCTCAAGCGGGCCGTCGTTGATGATGATGTCGTCGGCGATCGCCAGCCGTTGCTGGCGGGTGGCCTGCACCGCGATCATGCGCTCGGCCAGCGCCACGTCGATCCCGTCGCGGGCCAGCAGGCGCTGCAGCTGCACTTCGCGCGGCACGTCCACCACCAGGATCCGGTGCAGCCACGGATACGCCTCGCGCCCGGCTTCGGCCAGCAGCGGAATCGCTGCCACCGCATACGGCCCGGATGCCGCCTCGCACGCCTCGCGCAACGCTGCGCGCACCAGCGGATGCACGATCGCCTCCAGCTTCAGCCGCTGCGCATCATCGTTGAACACCCGCCGCCGCATCGCCGCCCGATCCAGCGCCCCGTCCGGCCCCAGCACGTCCGCCCCGAACGCCGCCACCACCTCCGCCAGCCCCGCGCTGCCCACCGCCACCGCCTCGCGCGCGGCCACGTCGGCATCGGCCACCGTCACCCCCAGCGCCTGGAACCGCGCCGCCACCGCGCTCTTGCCCGATGCCACCCCGCCGGTCAGGCCGATGATGTAGTTGCTCATGGTGTGTTTTTACCCACTATCTGCACATCAACGCCATGCACCCGCCGGAACGACGCGTCGCCGGTCAGGAACACATGCCTGCGCCGCAGCTGCAGGCAGCTTGCCGCCTGCAGGGCATCGGGCGTGCGCAGGCCATGGCGCACGCGGATGGCCGTGGCCAGTTCCACGACGTTGCGATCCAGCTCCACCCACACCAGGTCCGGCCGGGCGAAGAATGTGTCATACAGCTGCAGGGCCTCGGCGTCGTCAGCCTTCAGTGGCCCCGCGCGGCATTCCAGCCATGTGAGGCGGCTGAGCGCCACCTCCATCCCGGGATGCTCCTGTTCCAGCGCAGCCAGCGCGGAACGCACGTGATCGCCGAACGGTGGCTTGCCCTCCAGCAGATAGATCAGCGCGCTTGAGTCGAAAAAGGCGATCACCAGTCGCGCTCTTCAGCCAGCGACCGGTCGACTTCCTGCTTCCCGCGCCGGCCGGTGCCCGGCTGGGCCAGCAGCCATTGCAGGGCGGTCATTCCCGGCCGGGCCGGAGGGGTGCCGCCGGTCAGCTGCAGATACTCCTCTTCCGACAGCACTACTGCGGCCAGTCTGTTGCGCTTGATGATCCGCACCGGCCCGCGGCGCAGACCCTCCTCGATCGCAGCCATGCCGCGGCGCTTGATCTCGGCGGCGGTAAGCGTGTTGTCCATGCCGGGCTCCCGTACTTGATTGAATAAAATAGTACTCGTTTCAGTACCCTGAAGCCATCGGCCGGGGCCCCGGCGTCGCCGCGGCCAACCCGGCGTACCGCATGAATTCGGTACGCAAGAAAATCACGCGGCGCGTGGCCGGACGGTGCGTTCGATTTCGGGCAGGCTGGGCAAGGTCTTCAGATCGTATGCGTTCTGCAGTGCCAGCCAGGAGGCGGTGTCGGCGGTGATCTCGCGCCTTCCATTCACGATCTCGTGGATCCTCGTCGCCGGCATGCCCAGAGAGATCGCCAGCGCGTTGGCGCTCAGCTCCAGCGGAGCCATGAACTCCTCACGCAGGATCTCGCCGGGATGGATAGGGCACATGGCGCGCTCCTACAAGGGGCGGCCTGCTGTCAGGCCAGGCCGGCGTAGCGCATGTACGCCCCGATCAATTCGTCGCCCCACATGAACACGATCCACCCCGCAATCGCCAGGTACGGGCCGAACGGAATCGGCGTGGCCCGGTCGCGGCCCTTGGCGGCCAGCCAGATCGAGCCGATGATCGCCCCGGACAGCGCCGACAGCAGGATGATCGGCAATATCCCCGCCAGGCCGCACCACGCGCCCAGCGCCGCCAGCAGCTTGAAATCGCCGTGGCCCATGCCTTCCTTGCCGGTGAGCTGCTTGAACAGCCACCACACCGACCACAGGCTCACGTAGCCCACCATCGCCCCCAGCAGCGCGGGCTTGGCGGGCATGTACAGGCTGTCTGAAGCGGCTATCAGCCCCAGCCACATCAAGGGCAGGGTGAGCTGGTCGGGCAGCAGCTGGGTGCGCAGGTCGATGCCCGACAGCGCAATCAGGAACCCGGTGAACACCACCGCCCCGAACCCCTGCCAGCCAAACCCGAAGTTCCACACGCAGGCCACGAACAGCAGCGCCGTGATCACCTCCACCAGCGGGTACTGCGCCGAAATCGGCGCCTTGCACTTGCGGCACTTGCCACGCAGCGCCAGCCAGCTCAGCACCGGGATGTTCTCGTACCAGCTCAGCTGGTGCCCGCAATGCGGGCAGTGCGAGCGCTCCACCACGATCCCCGGCGGCGGCGGCTCGTACAGCTCGGTCTGCTCCAGCACCTCGCGCGCATCGCGCTTCCACTCCCACTCCAGCCGCCTGGGCAGGCGCAGGATCACCACGTTGAGGAAGCTGCCCACCAGCAGCCCCAGCCCGGCCACGAGCGGGTAGCCGAGCGCGGGGTTTGTGTCGAGGTACGCCATTGCCGGTCAGGGGCTCCGCTGCATCATCAGACTACCGCGGCCAGCTTGAAGATGGGCAGGTACATGCCGATCACCATGCCGCCCACCACGATGCCGATGAAGATCATGATCAGCGGCTCGATCAGGCTGCTCAGCGCGTCCACCGCGTTGTTCACCTCTTCCTCGTAGAAGTCGGCCACCTTGAACAGCATGGTGTCCAGGGCGCCGGCTTCCTCGCCGATGGCGGTCATCTGCACCACCATGTGCGGGAACAGGTTCACCTGCTTCATCGCCATGTTCATCTGGTAGCCGACGGACACGTCGTCGCGGATGCGGTAGGTGGCCTTTTCGTACACCGTATTGCCGGTGGCACCGGCCACGGACTCCAGGGCCTCCACCAGCGGCACGCCGGCCTTGAAGGTGGTGGCCAAGGTGCGCGAGAAGCGGGCGATGGCGGCGTTGTGCATGATCTGGCCGATCACCGGGATCTTCAGGATCATGCGATCCATGAAGTGCTGCATGGCCTCCGATCGCTTGTAGGCAAAGATGAAGCCGAAGATCGCAGCAAGCGTAACGCCCAGAATCAGCCACCAATAACTGACCATGAAATCACTTGCAGCCACGATCATCTGTGTGAATGCAGGAAGGTCCGCGCCAAAGCCTTGGAATACGGCTTCGAACTGTGGCACCACGAAGATCAGCAGGATCGCGCTGACTAGGATCGCCACCACGATCACCGTGGCCGGGTAGAACAGCGCCTTCTTGATCTTGCCCTTCAGCGTCTCAAGGTTTTCCTTGTAGGTGGCGATGCTGTCGAGCACCGTCTCCAGCACGCCGGCAGCTTCGCCCACCTTCACCAGGTTGCGGGTGAGCTCATCGAACTGCACCGGATACTTGCCCAGCGCCTCGTGAAAGGAGTTACCGCTTTCGATGTCCAAGCGGATGGCGTTCACCATCGTGGCCATCTTCGGATTCTTGTGCCCGTTGCCGATGATCTCCAGCGCCTGCACGATGGGCACGCCGGACTTGATCATGGTGGCGATCTGGCGGCTGAAGACCGCGATTTCCTTGGGGGTGATCGTCTTGCCGGTACCGCCAAACAGCGGCTTGGGCTTGGTCTTGACCACCGTGGGCTTGATGCCCTGTCTACGCAGTTCGGCCCGGAGCAGGTTGGCGCTCTTCGCCTGCTCCTCGCCCTTCATCTTCTGTCCGCGCTTGTCGGTGCCCTCCCAGACGAACGTATCCAAGGTCACGCCCTGGCGAACGGGCCGGTCGGCTTTGCCCTTGGCTCGGGCGGCGGTCTTGGCGGCGGTACGGGTCACGGCCATTACTGAACTCCCCTGGGTCCGGCCTCCCCAGCCGGCTCACTTCCGCATGGTAGCCGGTTGCCGGCCCTTGTGTAATTAATCCGTGTGACGGCGTGCGTACTTCGGTCACCCGTCGGCCGCGTAGGGCCGACCTACGGGTGCCGCAGCTCGCCGTAGGTCGGGGCTACGCCCCCGACACCCGCCGCGCCTGACCCGGCTCAATCCGTAGTCACCCGGTCAATCTCCGCCAGGCTCGTCACCCCGTTCTTCACCTTCAACAACGCCGACTGCCGCAGGTCCCGGACGCCCGCCCGCTGCGCCGCTTCGCTGATCTGCAGCGCCCCGCCGCCCTCCAGCACGATCTGCTGGATCTCCTCGCTCATCGGCATCACCTGGTAAATGCCCGTGCGGCCCTTGTAGCCGTTGGTGCACTCGTCGCAGCCCACGGCGTCGTAGATCTTCAGCCCGGCGTGGATCTCGTCGCTGGTGAAGCCCTCGGCCAGCAGCGCCGCCTCCGGCAGCTCCAGCGGTTTCTTGCAGCGCTCGCACAGCCGCCGGGCCAGCCGCTGCGCGATCACCAGAGTCACCGAGCTGGTGATGTTGTACGGTGCCACGCCCATGTTCATCAGGCGGGCGATGGTCTGCGGGGCATCATTGGTGTGCAGGGTGCTGAGCACCATGTGGCCCGTCTGCGCCGCCTTGATCGCGATCTCCGCGGTCTCCAGGTCGCGGATCTCGCCCACCATCACCACGTCCGGGTCCTGGCGCAGGAAGCTGCGCAGCGCGGCGGCGAAGGTCATGCCGCGCTTCACGTTCATCTGCACCTGGTTGATGCCCGGCACCCGGATTTCCACCGGGTCCTCCACGGTGGAGATGTTGCGGATCTCGTCGTTGAGGATGTTCAGCGCCGTGTAGAGGCTTACCGTCTTGCCCGAGCCGGTGGGCCCGGTGGCCAGCACCATGCCGTAGGGCTTCTGGATGGCCTCCAGAAACAGCGCTTTCTGGTCGTCCTCATACCCCAACTTGTCGATGCCCATCTTGGCGGCGCTGCCGTCCAGGATGCGCAGCACCACCTTCTCGCCGAAAAGCGTGGGCAAGGTGCTGACGCGGAAGTCGATCTGCTTGGTCTTGCTGAGGTTGAGCTTGATCCGGCCGTCCTGCGGCACCCGCTTCTCGGCGATGTCAAGCTGGGCCATCACCTTCAGCCGAGCGGTGATGCGCTGGTTCAGCTTCACGGGCATCTTCGCCGCCTGCTTCAGGATGCCGTCGATGCGCAGCCGCACCCGGTAATCGGTTTCGTAGGGCTCGAAGTGGATGTCCGAGGCACCCTTTTTGATCGCATCCACCAGCACTTTGTTGACGAACTTGACGATGGGAGTGTCATCGCCTTTAACGTCGCTGCCAGAGTCTCTGACCTCGTCTCCGCCTACTTCGAGGCTTTCTAGACCTTCGGCATCCTCCAGCGCGTCGCTGAAACTGTCCGTGGAGTCCAGCCAGACTTCCAGCGTGCGCTTTAAGGTGTCTTCGTCAACCAAGATTGGTTCCACCGTGAGATTGGCGTGGAACTTCACCTCGTCCAAGGCGCGGGTGTTGGTGGGTTCGCTGGTGCCTAAGAACAACTTGCCGGCGCGCCTGAAGAGCGGAAGCACCACGTGCTTACGTAGCAGTTCTTCGTTGACTAGCTTGATGGCACCTTGGTCGGCGTCCATGGTGGCGGGGTCGAACAGTGGCATGCCGAACTCAATTGAGTTGGCCGCTGCTAACTGTGCAGCCGTTACCAGCTTCTTCTCACGAAGCCAGACCGAAATCGCTCTGCGTTCTCTCGTGGCATTGTCTAGAGCTTCGCGTGCGGTTGCCTCGTCTAACGAGCCATCCATGACCAGACGACGGGCGATGCCGGTAATGCCGACGAGGTTTGGAGTGGACATTGAAGATTTTCCGTTTGCGTCTGGACAATGTACTGCATTCAGACTAGGGCAGGTCAGAATACAGCCTAAAGGTGCTTAGTTGGGCGGTGGGGGTGCCGTTGCTGAGCAAGTCGACGATAGGAGGCTAGATACTGGCCGGCGCATGCGTCCCAAGACCACTGCGCAGCGAGTTTTATCGCTGCTGGACGAGCTTGCTCGAGAACGTCGGGTTCTGCGACGAGCGAGCGAATCTTCTCGCGCAACCGGATTTCGAGATCGCCTCTACTCGTGTCTAGGTAGAACACGCAAGCAGGATTACGGTCAGGGAAAGCGGCGGCAACTTCATGCCCGACTAATACTGGCGTGCCACAAGCAAGAGACTCTTGGACTACAAGTGGAAAGCCCTCCCCAACGCTTGGTAGGACGAGGAGGTCAGCCTGCTGGTAGAGTGGAACAACGTCCAAGGGTGAGGCATGACCAAGTACCGTCACGTTGGGCGGAAGCTGATTCCATTCGGATGGCGAAAGCGGTCCTCGTCCGACGAATGTCCAGTGAGTCCCAGGTAAATTGACGCATCCGCGGAGCAGGTGTACACCCTTCTTCTCTACGAAACGGCCGACGAAGAGCAAGCGGATTTCAGTATTATTACGGGCAGGTCTTGGTGCAGGTTGGTAGGTGATGTGATCTACCCCGTTGGGTACGAACAGTGGAGGCGCACGATAGCGAATTGCTGTTGCGAAAAAGTCCATAACTGTTCGCGATATATATACAACTTGTTCGGCTGACCCGAGCATCCATTTGCCTAGTGTTGCATTAAGGATGGAGATAAGAGTGGCCGAAGTTTTCGAACTGAAGGGGATGTGCCCGATGTGTTGTGTGATGAGCACTGGCCTGCCTTGCAGCTTGGCGAACGCCATTGCGATTATGCAAGGTAAGTAAAGGTAGTCGTGCAAATGAACGACGCTTGCGCGAGACACGTTTTTCCATAAGGTGGCGAATGATCTTAAACCCCAGATTGGGTAGGGCAGCCCCGTGCGGCGTTCAATGAAGTTCCAGTGGGGTTGTGGAAGAACCTTGAGGTTGTGGCAGGCTTGAGGAGCTGCCTCGTCCCGAGTTTTGCCCGCCATCCAGCATACGGCAATGCCAGAGCGGCTCAGCTGCCCAGCAAGTCGGCCCGCAACCATTTCGACACCCCCGCCGTGTGAAGGAAAGAACGCGCTGACCTGCAGCACGGTGTCTCTGCTAGTCGCCGTTGGCAACTTTTGTGTTCTGCAGAAGGAGAAGGAGGCGTGGCCTGCGAAGTTTGCCATTGTCAGAGCTAGGGTTACAAAGATGCTTGCAACCAAATAATGCCAGTTTAGCGTGTCAACTAGTGCATACATAAGCAATAAATTGACCGCTAGACTCGCCCCCATGACAGAGTAGTAACGCAGGGTTTCGCCCAAGTGTATGCGGCGCCCGAGTCCGAAGGAAAAAGACCTGTTTAAGACGTACCCGAGAAAGTTTATCGTGAAAAACGAGATGGCGGCTGCCCAGAGGTACGGGGTGCCGTTGCTGACAAGGACATAAAGCACGCCAAGGTTTAGGGTCGCCGAGAGCGTGCCTACGACTAGAAATCGATGAAACCGCGAATCATAGAAAATTTTCATTCAGCGGATCAGATCTTTATTGCATCCACCAGCAAGCACGCGTACAGATCACTCTTTGCGTCAGCATCTGCCGTCCGTCCGGGCAGAACCAGCGATGAGGCGTGGTGAACAAGTCCGCCAAGAATGCCGTTGCTTTGACTTCTCATGTTCATTTTTCGCTGGATATCAATTGGCTGCAGGCTCCGCCCATGTAGGCGATACAACAAGCCCCCAGTTAAGTTGGACGTTAGCTCCCACCGTGCGAGCTGCTTTGCAGTTAGATAAGACATATGTGAGGACAATGATAGACCGAAGCGAGAAAGTTCAGTCTTCCACTGCTCCGCAGACCAATAACGAACATGCGCACAGCGCCTGTCGATCTCCAAGCGGTAGGCCTCGTCTGCTTTGCCAAATAACGGTCCGGCCAGACAGGAGTGAAAGTCCGAGGATGGAACTGTGAACAAAAACCTCCCGTTTTTTCTAAGAAGCCTTGAGACCTCTTCAATTACCGGGTCAATTAACTCAATGTGCTCCAATACCGAGTTTGAGAACACCAAATCGAAAGAGCCATCGGCTTCGGGTACGCAATCGCCTGAGCAAGTGTGGACGCGTTCGTACACTCCGGATTGATCTGCCAAGGCGGTCTCGTTGGGGTCAGGGTCTACGCCGATCCATGTGCCTTCTCCCGCCGTGTCTAGAATATCTAGCAGGATGCTGGTTAATTTCCCATCCCCGCAACCCAGATCGAGAATTCGACTTCCGTCCAAACCATGAAGCCTTACGGCATCCAGCTCTATCGCACGCCAATAGTTGGTGGCAGGTTGGTATGGTGCAGACCGTGATAGACGCGAAAAGATGTGGCGACTCGCGCTCATAAAGCGGTCTCCGAGAGCAAAAGGGAAGTGGTCGAGTGATCTAATATCTCCCACTGCATCCTCAACACATCAAGAGCATCGTTTCTGGATATGCCGGAAGGCTCTCGTTGCTCATGAATGGCTTGACTGAACTGCGAATAGACTACGTCGTTTCCATAGAGAAGTTTGCCTGACAGGTGTAGGGGGCCATTCGTAAAATGCTGTCCCCAGTGGGAAAGCGTCGCCAAGAGTGAGGTTTTGAGAACCTGTGTGGAGCGGTGGGAGCCGTCATTTGGGAGGCGTATATAGATATTTCTGAAAATGTCGATAATGCCGGCCGCGTTATCTCCCAAGACCACTATATGCCATTCACTCAGGGGTGACTCAAACCTACAGCTGATCGTGACAGGAATTTCGCCATAGGGCGTCGCTGATCGATATGAGGCATCGATGCTGGCGGGCGTGGTTTTCCCTAGTGTGCTGCTGCAATGATCGACGAACAAAAGGCGTAATTGACCTGGTGAAAGTTTTCGTGTTAGATAGAGTAGGTGCGGGCTCTCATCATAAAAAAGCCCCCCGGGGAGTTGATCGTGCCACGTTGGCAGTCTGCGAGCCGGATTGCCCAGTTGGTGAGCAAGGATGGCTCGGATGCGGCCGATTCTTCCTGAGTTTAGATCGGCTTCAAACCGCCGGACCGCCGAGGCGAACTGGAAGTTATGTACAACGCTCAGTCTCGTTCCGTATAAACGTGCCAGCTCAACTAGTTCCTCGCCTTCTGCCACGCTCATTGCGAATGGCTTTTCGGTGATGACGTGCTTGCCGCGTCGAATGGCGCCGGAGATCAATTTGTAGTGTGACATGGGAGCGGTGGCGACGGTGACTGCGTCAACGTCAGAGATCCAGCTGATTTCTTCGATGTCGTCAGCCGCAGAACCGGAAACCCCGAGCTTCTTCGCCCATTGTGCAGCGAGCTCTGCGTTTCTGTCGGCGATCCCAACCAATTTCAAACTGGGGTTCTTCCGAATGGCGGGAATGTGCCTGTGAGTCGACACCCACCCGAGTCCGACGATGCCGATGCGAATAGGTTTGTTCATCAGTTCTACTTTTCTAAAGGGGGGCGTCGCGCAATCCGCAGGGCTTCGATGAAAAAGCCTGCGAGAAAAAGCTCACCACCCAACGCCAGTGCTGTGACGCCGGGAACAACCCAACGCATAGTAACTCGCGAATCGAGCGCGCCAAAGTTCGCCTCGGACCATAGGGCTAGCGCCTGCAGCGTCATCAACAGGCCAATGGTGAAGGTCGTGACGGCGGCAACCAAGCATGTTTCAAGGTTCAGTCGAGAAATCCATTTCTGATGCAGACTATGTTCAGGCAGCCACCCGTTCTGCATTCCAACAAGTTTGGTAAAGATTGCAAAAAGGGTCATTTGAGACCCGAGAATTATGGCGGCTCCTGCGTATGCCATGGTATGGATATCTAGACCAAAGCTCCCCAGGATGATGGGTCTAGACGCAATTGCGGCCATCGTGACCACTCCGAGGACAAGCAAGCTCAGCCCTGGAAGAAGAAAGAGCCAGCGTGGGCTGTAGAGCAACAAGAACCGCAGGTGTCTCCAGCCGTCGCGCCACGTGCGCAGGTGCGGAGGGCGCGAACGCCCGTCTGGGGATAGAGTGACCGGCACCTCTGCAATTTTAAGCTTGTGCAGGGCGCTCTTGACCACCATCTCGCTGGCAAACTCCATGCCGGGTGTCGACAAGTCAAGGTGCGTTATCGCTTGGACAGAAAAACCTCTAAGGCCGCAATGAAAGTCTCCAATTGGCACTCGATAAAATAGTCGGCCAAGAAAGCTGAGAACAGGGTTTCCAAGGTAACGATGCAGAGGTGGCATTGCTCCCGGGGAAATGCTTCCGCGGAAGCGATTTCCCATTACTAGTTCATGCCCTCCCCTTAGCTTTTCTAGCATTTGATCAAGGGAAGAAAAATCGTAGCTGTCATCAGCATCGCCCATGATGACGTACTTGCCATGTGCGGCTTTGATGCCCGCAGTCAAAGCGGCTCCGTAGCCGCGTGTGGGGACAGACACAACTCTAGCTCCCGCTGCTTGAGCGAGGGCTTGCGAGCCATCGGTGCTTCCGTTATCAGCGATTAGTACTTCACCTCGTACCGAGGCGCGGCTAAGAAACTCCCTTGCCTTCGAAACACACGTTGAAATGGTCTCTGCCTCGTTGAGGCAAGGCATCAGGATGGTAAGCTCCATGTCCCTTACGGGGGGGACTGCAGGCGAAATCGCTCGCATGTGACTTCTTCTCCATCAAGAATGCTTTCCACGCTTCCTAATAACCACGCCCCTGAATTTCGTGCATGCATTGCGATGACGCCGTCGACTGAGGAAACAAGGACGTTCATATCCGAATTGGGGTAATGCTTATGCCAGGAGTCTCCCAGTCGGTCGGTAGGAAGCCCTCGTGGGCTGTAACGTAGGGGGCATTGATCTTCTAGTATTTTGAATACTTTGTCGGCTAGTAGCTTCTCTCGATCCCATTCAGAGTTGCTTCGCTCGCTATCGAGAACCGCGCAGCTGGACAGTGCAATATAGCCCTTTTCTAAAAACAGGCTGATAGGCTGGCAATCACTCCAGTTGACCTTCCATCCCAGCCTGTAGAGCCGGATGTCGACAAAGCCCTGATGGGCATTGATCTCGTCCTTCGACGAGCCAGTTGGAAGGTCGCGAATGATAACTCTGGTGCGGCCTGTCCATCTGCTTCTTAAGGACTGGAACCGGGCGCCCAATGGTCCGCTTTTGGGAATCGACATTTGGCCAACAGGATTGGATAGCACTCCCCTGTTATCCAAGGTGGTCAGAAGCGACGCCATCGTTTGGGCGCCGATTGTGATGTGCATATAGGGCTGTTGCTGAAGCTCCGGGGCGATCTTAACTGGATAGTAAGGTTGTGAGTCCCAGCGCTCCGAATTAGAGTGCCAATCAGCAGAGATGATGAAGATAGTGCTCTGCACGATGAGGGCGCACAGCACGGCAATCCGCCCGGCCGACGCACCCAAGACTAGGTGAGCCCAGCGAGCAGCTAGGATGCCGAAGACCAGCAGGAGCGGGATCGCGTAGCGACCGTTGCCGCTGGTTGCCAGCCATAGGAAATAGCTGGCCGTGCAAAAAACCAATAGATTTGCGTCTATTGGGGTAAAGTCGGCTTCGCCCCAAGGTCGGGGTTTATTTCGTCGTATATTGCGAATACCGTAGGCTGCGGCTGCGCCGAGTCCGAGTGTGGCTATAAACAACACTCTGATGTCAGGAGAGAACAGTTCCGTATAAATATATGCGCGAGGCCAGGCCATGTCGTATGGTCGCGACAGCCACTCGCTTAGATTTTCTGGAATAAATCGCGTAGCTGCTAAGGGCTCATATGGTGCATAAGGCGAATGAAATATGTGGTTGAAGAGTGGAAACAGTGGACTTCCAAACTCATTCCATAGTATGAGGCTGTACCAGCCCATGCCGACAACAATTGCTGCTAGGCCGCCCGCGGCATAGGAAAATATAGAGAGCCAGCGTAGCTGCCCACTTGCACATTGCCATATAGCCATGCAGGCGAGCGCGATAACGAATACCGCATTGTTCTGTTTAATTGAAAAGGCAACGCCGATAGCTGCGGCGGACGAGATGCACCAAAGGTGCGCGCGTGTGCGATGTGGAGCTTCCAGTGCCATCCAGAGGCCGGCTACCACGAAGGAGGACGCCGTTGGATCAATTGACGAGGTGCCTACCGCTTGAAGGAAGGGAGGCGCAGTCAATGCCAGCATTGTGGCAAGTGCAATCCATTTGAGCGAGGCATTACCAGCAGCTACCCAGACGCGTTCGCAAATTAGCCAGATGAAGATTCCGTTAATGGCATGAAGAAGCGCGAAAGTGAGGCCGATTGACCATGAGGGCCAATCAGCTGAAACCATGGTGTAGAATGGAATATAGCCGAGCGGGTTTTGATAAATTTGGGGGCCCGCACCGAACAGGTCTGCTGATATACGGTTATTAAGCCATGCGTGCGGGATATAGAGATGGTGGTTGAGGACATCCCATGACAACTCTTTCCCTGCAATCCAGGTCCAAATAATAGTCAGCACCAGAAGAGTGAGCCAAGCCCATGGACGGTAGCGGCGCAGCTTCGCCTGTGATCGATACGGTGTTTTGTCCAGTTGCCCCGCAGGCATCCTTACTCTCCGTGACCATGCGGTGGTCATAGTTTCCCAGCGGCTCCATTGGCCTCAGCATAGTCTTTAATTGCGGCACGTGGCTGGTAGATGTTTGCCGCGGATGTCTGGGCTGTCGCACGACCAGCTGCGCACGTTGGACAAG
Organism: Luteimonas dalianensis; assembly: GCF_049339425.1. NCBI lineage: Bacteria > Pseudomonadati > Pseudomonadota > Gammaproteobacteria > Lysobacterales > Lysobacteraceae > Luteimonas > Luteimonas dalianensis. Next base: position 241,220 of record NZ_JBMPPO010000007.1, read on the forward strand.
ACGCTCAAGGACGTAGTCTGATGGGTGTCTGCATAAGGCGATAGCCGGACGATTCCGGTTGCGCCAGGCACCAGCGACTGAATTGCAATTACACCGCTATCGTTGGTCGTAATGGTTCCCACATAGTTCGACACTTGGCCGGACGTGACTTCGCAGCCCCACGCGTTGGAAGACGGGAGAGTTGCCTCGCTCTGCGCTACTTCGCTGACCCGGTCTCTGCATACGGAGCCCGCGAGAATTACTTCGGAGATTCGTGCCCTGATCGCATAGTCCCGATAAGCTGGGAGGGCGACCGTTGCAAGTAAGGCAATGATTGCGACTACGAGCATCAGTTCGATTAACGTAAATCCACGCGACCCCTTCATGAATTCATCGCCTTCGAAAGCGTGCCGGGGGCTTCCAAAGAAGCCCCCGGCGGATGATTAGCTACTGTTGTTGACAGCAATCAGCCACGACAAGTGCTCGGAAGGAACTTGTCGTCGATGTTTGCGCTGTCGCAAACCCAGCGGCCTACGCCACTACCCGCGCTGATAGCAGTGGTTCCGGTCGCGCCTGCATACGGAGTCAGAGTGACCTCGCCAGTAGCATTCGGAACAGTTGACTGGACCGAGATTACCCCGGTGGCGCTCGTCTGGACGGTGCCGACATACTGCGAAGCATTGCCAGTGGTGACTTCACAGCCGTAACCGTTAGCACCCGGAAGGCTAGCGGCCGACTGAGCCGTTTCAGTGACGGCTGTGCGGCATTGCGATGCCGCCAGAATCACTTCGGAAACCCGTGCACGGGTGGTGTAATCCTGATACGCCGGCAGCGCAATCGCCGCCAGAATGGCAATGATCGCCACAACGATCATCAGCTCGATCAGGGTAAAGCCCTGTTGCATCTTCTTCATGGTGTATCCCCTAGGAGTGATTGGAACATCACGTGCCGCGAGGCCGGCTGGTGCCGGGTCCCTGGGCAGCCGTGCGACGTTGCACGTGCAGGATCATATACGCAGGAGGCGTGCCAAAGCGGGCATTGTGGGGTGCGTCATGCGGGGCCCTTGGGGCGGGTCACAGATAAGTCGCCATGAAAGGGTTGCGGACTGACGCGAAGTGTCACTTCATTGCCAAAAGTGACAAGTTTTGGATCTGGGGTTTACCCGAGGTCGGCCGGAGTGTGACGTTGGTCCGTAGGGCTGTCCAGCCAGCCGTCCCGCCGTTTGAACGCGCAGGTAGGGAAGACCCCAGTTACCGGCGGCCTGCCCACGCGGGTACGGTGCCCGTACCCCCACGCGAGGCGCCACGCCATGACCGGAATCGACGTTCTGAACCCTTCCGTCCTGCCCATGGAGTTCAGGGCGCCCATGGAGGCCGGCGGGTCGCCGGTGGAGGCTGCCCCGCAGACGAAGCTCGAAGAGGGCCAGGCGCTGGCGGAGCAGCTGCAGGATCCCGAGGTCATCAACGATCCGGCGGCGGTGGAGGCGTTTTTCGAGGAGAACGCGGAGCAGCTGCAGGATCCGGATGTGGCGGCCGGTTTCATCCAGTCATTCGAGCCCGACTGGCTGCAGACGATCGTCGGCCAGTTCCCGCATGCCAGCGCGGAGCAGCAGGTGGCCTTTGTCGAGCACCTGTCGGACGCGCTGGGCGCGGCTTCCCACAGCGACCAGCTTTCCGCCGAGTGGGTGGACGGCCTGTTCAGCGGCGCCGCGGAGCACACGCAAACGCGCTGGGCGGTGGGCCAGCTGATGCGCAGCGGCGATTTCTCCACCGGGTTCCTCACCCAGGCGATGCGCGAGGTGGTGGTCAACGGCGATGCGTACGGGCCGGTGACCTGGTCGCTGGGCGGTTCGTCCTACGCAGACAACGGGCTGGGCTGGATCATGGACGCGGTGGCGCGCAATCCGGAGGCCGCGGCGCTGACCACGGCAGCCTTTGCCGGCGAGCTGATGGACAACCCCAACGTCAGCGACGCGGATGTGGCGCGGGTGTTCGAGGTGGGGACGGTGGACTATCGCACCACCGACCCGGGCATGGCCGAGTACGCGGCCCGCCAGGTGATCGGGGAGGTGGATGCGCGCGAGGGCAAGCTGCCGCCCGGCTACGACGACGCCATGGCGGCGATCGCCACCGAATATTTCGACGATATCGCCTACGCGGCCAACAGCCCGGTGGATATCCCGCTGGACCAGCAGGATACCGTGCGCGACGGCATCGAGATGCCGTTCTCGGCCGCCCACCACCTGCTGTATGCGGCCGGCGGCGCCAGCCCGGATGCGCTGGGCGAACTGATGGTGGCGATGGGCGAGTGGCAGGACGGGCTGCTGGCTGAATATGGCGGCGATCCCAACCTGTCGTCGGCGTACGGGCGTGAGCTGGGCGCGATGGAGGCGATGCTGAGCGGGTCCATCGCCAGCCGGCTGATCGATGACGGCAAGGCGGCCGACGCGGACAACGCGGCGGCGCGCGAGGGCCTGGGCATCCTGCTCAACGCCATCGAGACCAAGGGCTCCTCGCTGACGGGGGCGGCCAAGAGCGCGGTGAAGGAGCTGATCACCGATGCGCTGATTCCCAAGTCCGACGAGCAGGCGCAGGCGCGGGCGGACTACGTGGACGAGGTGGTGGCCCACCGCCGCGACGCCTTCCGCGATGCGGCCAACTACCTGCTGGTGAACCCCTCCAACCTGGAGGCCTACACCCTGGGCCAGAACCCGCCGGTGACGGTGGACATCAGCCCGGCGGCCACGATCCAGGCCTACGAACAGCGGCTGATGGCCGAGTATGCGGAAATGGGCAACTGGGGCTTCACCGTGGACGCCGACTTCACCGTGCCCGACGGCAACGGTGGCCTGCAGATCATGCCCCTGGAAGACATGTCCGCCGCCCAGCGCGGCGCCTACGTGGAATGGATCAGCACGCCCGAGGTCCAGCAGGTCCTCCTGCAGCAGGTGGACTCCCAGAACCAGGCCCACGATGACGTGCCGTTCGGGATGGGTGATTGATTGGGGAAGTTGTACTCGGGCTTCATGGACCGGGATCGGCAAGATCCCGCAGCGTCTTGATTTTTACCGGCTGCCGGTTGGGGAAGCGGGCGACCAGGTCAAGCTCGCCGCCCATCGCGCGGACATATTCCTGCAGCGTTGACAGCAGCATGTCGGTCCGGCTCTCGTACCGGGAGACGGTGTCCTGACCCACCTTGAGCATCTTTGCAACCTGGACCTGCGTGCGGTTCATGGCCTTGCGCAGGTCCCGCAGGGAAAGCTCTTCAGCAATGAGCTCCTCCGCCCGCGAATCAATACGTGCCCGCCGCTCTTTCGGAAGCCGTGCGATTTTCTGCTCGAGTGAGGTGCCCATGGTTGCTATTTCCTTTTACGTGAAGCCAGTTGCGCCAGGTGGTTGTCGAATCGTTGATCAGCGGTGCTGATGAGCTTTCTGTAAAACAGCTTCTCGCTACCCCCGGACTTGTCGCCCGCAACGAGCAAAATTCCGCGGCGAAGCGGGTCGAACGCGAACGCGATACGCCAGACGCCGTTGTCGGCGTTGAAGCGCAGTTCCTTCATGTTGTGATGTCGCGATCCTTTCAGCGTGTCCACGCGCGGGCGCTTGGCAGTTGGACCGAAGCGCTCGATCACGCGTGCCTGCGCCAGGATTTCGTCCTGAACGACTTCCGGGAGTAGATCGAACTCCGGTTCGAACTCCTCAGCAAATTCGACGATCCATGTCATGCCGTGATAATGCTCTGCAAGGCATATGGTGTCAAGATCATGTTTTCGGCCGGGAGGACCACTTGCCGGTACGCAAGGGCGAGGAGGTGATCGGCACTACCGTGGAGACCGAAACGATGCTTGCAGACAATTGGCGCCTGCTTCTCAACCGTCACGGGGAAGTCAGCGTTTGGGCACCCGGACCAGGCGGGTGCCGCTGGCGCGGTCGTGCCAGGTGAGGCGGTCGCGGTCGAGCCAGGCCCAGAAGAAACCCAGGCCGGCCAGCAGCAGCGAGGCGGTGCCCACTGCGTAGCGGATCCACACCGAGTGCCAGGAGGGCGCGCTGCCGGGGTCTTCGGCATTCACCAGGCGCAGCCGCCACGGCCGCATGCCCAGGCTCTGCCCGCCGCGCCGCCAGCTGACGGTCATGTACAGCCCGCCTGCCACCCAGCAGGCGATCCACAGCAGCCAGCCGAGCAGGGTGAACGGCTGGATGTATTCGCGGGCGTCGTGGCCGGCCAGGGTGTAGGCCAGGTTGAACAGGAACGACAGCAGGAACCACAGCGCCAGCACCGGCCACATGTCGTAGAAGATCGAGAGGAAGCGCCAGGCGAGGTGGGCGCGGGGCTTGGCGGGTGCGTCGGATTCCATCGCGCAAGGATATAGGCCGCGGGGTATCGTTTCCGCCATGTCCAGCACGACGCCCGCCGACCGCCGCCAGGCCGCCATGCAATTGCCACCCCTGCGCGACGAGGATGCGCGGGCGATCGACGGTTTCCTGGACGCCATCTGGGCCGAGCGCGGACTGGCGCGGCAGACGCTGGACAGCTACCGGCGTGACCTGTCGATGCTGGCGCGCTGGCGCGAGGGCCGCGGCGGCGGGCTGGCGGGGGCGGACCGGCAGGGGCTGCATGATTACCTGGCCTGGCGCACGCGTGGCGGGTATTCGGCGCGCAGCAATGCGCGGCTGCTGTCGGCGCTGCGGGCGTTCTATGCGCACCTGGTGCAGCGCGGGGCGCGCAAGGACGATCCGACGGCGCTGATCGAGGCGCCCAGGCTGGGCAGGCTGCTGCCCAAGGCGCTCACGGAGAGCCAGGTGGAAGCGCTGCTGGCGGCCCCGGACGACGCCACGCCCGAAGGCCTGCGCGACCGGGCGATGCTGGAGCTGATGTACGCCTGCGGCCTGCGCGTGAGCGAGCTGGTGAACCTGCCGGCCAACGGCGTGAACCTGCGCCAGGGCGTGCTGCGGGTGACCGGCAAGGGCGGCAAGGAGCGGCTGGTGCCGCTGGGCGAGGAGGCCCGGCACTGGCTGGAGCGGTATCTGGACGAGGCGCGTCCGGTGCTGGCGGGTGGGGAACCGGCCGGGCGGGGCAGCCGGGGGGGCAAGCGCGGACGGGGGGCAGGTGGTACGCGCGCTGCAGATCCGGCGCTGTCGGGTACGGCCGCGCCGTTGTTCCTCGGCGCCGGCCAGGCGGCGCCGACCCGGCAGGCGTTCTGGGCCTGGGTGAAGCGATACGCGGCGGTGGCCGGGATCGACCCGGCGCGGGTGAGCCCGCACGGCCTGCGCCACAGCTTCGCCACCCACCTGCTCAACCACGGCGCCGACCTGCGCGCGCTGCAGATGCTGCTGGGCCACAGCTCCCTCTCCACCACCCAGATCTACACGCTGGTCGCCCGCGAGAAACTCAAGCAGCTCCACGCCCACCACCACCCCCGCGCCTGACCCCGGCTTGGCGTCAGGAGCGCGCATGGCGCGCTCCTGCATAGGGATGCTTGACGATACTAACGTGCCGCGTTAGTGTTTGGCCATGGCCATCCAGTCGTTCCGGTGTAAGGACACACAGGCGATGTTCGAGGGGCGACGGACTCGCCGTTTCGTGAACATCGAAACCGTGGCGATGCGGAAATTGGCGATGCTTCATCGCGCAGCCGCCCTCGACGACCTGCGGGTGCCGCCCAACAATCGCCTGGAGGCGCTGCAGGGTGATCGGGCGGGGCAGCACAGTATCCGGGTGAACCGGCAATGGCGGGTGTGTTTCGTCTGGCTATCCGCCGGTCCCGCGAACGTCGAGATCGTCGACTACCACTGAGGAGAGATCACCATGCGAAAGATTCCCTGGCCGCATCCGGGTGAGATCCTGATGCACGAGTTCCTGGAGCCGATGGGCATTACCCAGTACCGGCTTGCCAAGGAGATCGGCGTGCCGCAAAGGCGGATCGGGGAGATCGTGGCGGGGAAGAGGGCGGTGACGGTGGACACCGGGTTGCGCCTGTCCCGTTTCTTCGGCATGTCCGAGGGCTTCTGGACCGGTTTGCAGCTGGATTACGACGCGGCGAAGGCCAGGGATGCGCTGGCTGCGGAGCTGGAGCAGATCCGGCCGTGGAGCAAGGCGGCGTAGGGCCGACCTGCATGGGGCGGCGGCATGGTTGGGTTTGGTTGGGGCGGGGCGTGGGATAATCCATGGATTGGCCCGCCTTCGAGGTTTTCACCGCATGAAGCACCTTCTTTTTGTCCTGCTCGGCGCCTCCAGCCTGTCAGCCTGCGCGCAGGCGCCGGATCCGGAGACGGAGGGGGCGGATGCGGTGCCGGTGGCGTCGGCGCTGGAGCGGCCGGAGATCGTGGCCGAGCCGGGCAGCCCGGAGGCGCGCGCGATCGAGGCGATCCATTCGATCAACCCGAACATCCAGGTGGATGCGGTGCAGGCAGCGCCGATCGCCGGCTACCAGGAGTTGGTGGTGGCGGGCCAGGTGGTGTACGTGAGCAACGACGGCCGCTATCTGCTGCAGGGCAGCCTGTTCGACGTGGAGCAGCGCCGCGACCTGAGCCAGGACGCGCTGGCCGGGGTGCGCAGGGAATTGATGAAGCTGGCGCCGGTGGAGGACCGGATCGTGTTCGCGCCGGAGAACCCGCGCCATACGGTGGCGGTGTTCACCGACGTGGAGTGCACGTTCTGCCAGCGCCTGCACCAGGAAATCGACGAGTACAACCGGCTGGGCATCGCGGTGCAGTACCTGGCGTTCCCGCGGGCGGGGCTGCAGGGCGAGGACTACCGCAAGATGGTGTCGGTGTGGTGCGCGGAGGATCCCCGGCAGGCGATGACCGATGCCAAGAGCGGCAAGCGGGTGCCTGACAGGACCTGCGACAACCCGATTGCCGAGCAGTACGAGCTGGCCATGCGCGTGGGCCTGCAGGGCACGCCGCTGATCGTGACCGAGCAGGGCAACCAGATGCCCGGCTACGTCCCGCCCGCCGAGCTGCGCAAGGCGCTGGACGAGATGGCCGGCGCGGGCGGCCAGTAACCGGCGCGGGGCGGGGTTCCGGTACAATTGCGGGCCCTTTTTTACAGTGTCTGCCGGACATGATCGTCCTCGAGGGCCAGCCGGCCCTGTCGCCTTTCAGGCTTGAGCGCCTCCAGGCCCGCCTGCAGCAGTTTTCCTCGTCGCCCCGGGTGCTCGGGGCCTGGCATGTTTACTGGATCGAGCCCGAGCCGGGCGTCCGGCCCGATGCGGATGCGCTGAGGCGGATCCTGCAGGCCGGCACCGGCGCCGCGCCGCGTGCGGAAGGCGCGGCCTCGCGCTACGTGGCACCGCGGCTGGGCACCATTTCCCCGTGGGCGAGCAAGGCCGGCGAGCTGCTGCGCGGTGCCGGCCTGGCGCTGAAGCGGGTGGAGCGCGGTACCCGGCTGGATATCGAAGGCTGGCCGGAAGATGCGGCCGAGGCCGCGGCGCTGGGGCGCCTGCTGCACGATCCGATGACCCAGTCGCTGCTGTCGGCGCGCGAGGATGCGGGCGAGCTGTTCCGCACCCCGGGCCGCAGCGCCCTGGAGCGGGTGCCGCTGGCCGGGCTGGACGAAGCCAACGCGCGCCTGGGCCTGGCCCTGGCCGGGGACGAGATCGACTACCTGCGCGAGCGCTTCGGTGCGCTCGGCCGCGACCCGTCCGACGTCGAGCTGATGATGTTCGCCCAGGCGAACTCCGAGCACTGCCGGCACAAGATCTTCAACGCCAGCTGGACGGTGGACGGCGAGGACAAGCCGCGCTCGCTGTTCGGCATGATCCGCAACACCCATGCGGCCACCCCCGCGCACACGCTGTCGGCGTACAGCGACAACGCGGCGGTGGTGGCGGGCTTCGAGGGCCGGCGCTTCCGCCCGGATCCGGCCACGGCCGAGTACCGCGCCGAGCCTGTGGCCGAGACCGCGTTCTGCATCAAGGTGGAAACCCACAACCATCCGACCGCGATTTCCCCGTATCCGGGCGCGGCCACCGGCGTGGGCGGCGAGATCCGCGACGAGGGCGCGACCGGGCGCGGCGGGCGGCCGAAGGCGGGGCTGGCCGGGTTCTCGGTCTCGCACCTGCGCATCCCCGGGCTGGAGCAGCCGTGGGAGCAGCCGCGCGCGCTGAACCCGCGCATGGCGCCGGCGCTGGAGATCATGCTGGACGGGCCGATCGGCGCGGCGGCGTTCAACAACGAGTTCGGCCGGCCGAACCTCACCGGCTATTTCCGCAGCTTCGAGCTGCCGGTGCAAGACGGCTTCGCCTGGGCCTACGACAAGCCGATCATGCTGGCCGGCGGGCTGGGCGCGGTGGACCGAGGCCAGGTGGAAAAGAAGAAGCTGCGGCCGGGCGACCTGGTGATCGTGCTGGGCGGGCCGGCGATGCTGATCGGCCTGGGCGGCGGCGCGGCCAGCTCCGTGGCCGGCGGCAGCAGCGACGAGGCGCTGGATTTCGCCAGCGTGCAGCGCGACAACCCGGAGATGGAGCGGCGCTGCCAGGAGGTCATCGACCGCTGCGTGGCACTGGCCGATGACAATCCCATCCTGTCGATCCACGACGTGGGCGCGGGCGGGCTTTCCAACGCGATCCCCGAGCTGCTGCACGACTGCGGCGTGGGCGGGGTGATCGACCTGGACAAGGTGCCCAGCGATGATCCGTCGCTGTCGCCGATGCAGCTGTGGTGCAACGAGTCGCAGGAGCGCTACGTGCTGGGCATCGCGCCCGGGCGGCTGGATGAGTTCACCGCGCTGTGCGAACGCGAGCGCTGTCCGTTCGCGGTGGTGGGCACGGCGACGCGGGAGGAGCACCTGCTGGTGGGCTACGGGGTGAAGGCCGGCGTGCCTGGCGCCGATCCCGACGCGGAGCACCCGATAAATCTGCCCATGGATGTGCTGTTCGGCAAGCCGCCGAAGATGCACCGCGATACCGCACGCCCGGCGCGCGAGCGGTTCAGCGCGCTCAATACCAAGGTCATCGACCTGCACGAGGCCGGGCTGCGGGTGCTGGCGCATCCGACCGTGGCCTCCAAGAGCTTCCTGATCACCATCGGCGACCGCACCGTGGGCGGGCTGACCGCGCGCGACCAGATGGTGGGCCCGTGGCAGCTGCCGGTGGCCGACTGCGCGATCACCATGGCCGGCTTCGACGGCACCGCGGGCGAGGCGATGGCGCTGGGCGAGCGCACGCCGCTGGCGCTGATCGACGCGGCCGCGGCGTCGCGCATGGCGGTGGGTGAGGCGATCACCAACCTGCTGGCCGCGCCGGTGGAGCGCCTGGAGCGGATCAAGCTCTCGGCCAACTGGATGGCGGCGGCGGGCCACGAGGGCGAGGACGCGCGCCTGTACGACGCGGTGAAGGCGGTGGGCATGGAGCTGTGCCCGGAGCTGGAGCTGAGCATCCCGGTGGGCAAGGACTCGCTGTCGATGCAGGCGCAGTGGCAGCACGAAGGCGCGCAGCACAAGTCGGTCTCGCCGGTGTCGCCGGTGGTGACCGCGTTCGCGCCGGTGCGCGATGCGACCGCGCAGCTGACCCCGCTGCTGTCGCAGCGGATGGATTCGGAAATCTGGCTGATCGGCCTGGGCGGCGGGCGCCAGCGCCTGGGCGGCTCGGTGCTGTCGCAGTGCCACGGCGCGTTCGGCGGCGCCTGCCCGGATCTGGACGAGCCGCAGCGCCTGCGCGCGCTGTTCGAACTGGTCTGCGAGGCGCGCGAGGCGGGCCTGCTGCTGGCCTACCACGACCGCTCCGACGGCGGCGCCTTCGCCGCGCTGTGCGAGATGGCGTTCTGCTCGCGCCGCGGCCTGGACATCGACCTGGACGGCTGGGGCGAGGATCGCAGCGAGGATGTGTTCCGCACCCTGTTCAACGAGGAGCTGGGGGCGGTGGTGCAGATCGCCGACGAGCACCGCGTGGACTTCGCCGACCTGCTGGCGCGGCACGGATTGATCGAGTGCGCGCAGCGCATCGCGCGGCCGACGGTGGCTTCGTCGATCCGCGTGCTCGACGACGATGAAGTGCTGGTGGAGTGGAGCTGGGAGGAGCTGTTCGACGCCTGGTGGTCGGTGAGCCATGCGATCCAGCGGCTGCGTGACAACCCGGAATCGGCCGACGCAGAGCGCCAGGCGCGCGGGCGGTTCGATGCGCCGGGGCTGAAGCCGAAGCTGACGTTCGATCCGGCCGAAGGCCAGGCGCCCGCGGTCACCGGCGCGGCGCGGCCGCGGGTGGCGATCCTGCGCGAGCAGGGGGTGAACGGGCAGGTGGAGATGGCGGTCGGGTTCGACCAGGCCGGCTTCGCCGCCGTGGACGTGCACATGAGTGATTTGCTCAGCGGCCGGGTGGCGCTGGACGGGTTCAAGGGCGTGGTGGCCTGCGGCGGCTTCAGCTACGGCGACGTGCTGGGCGCGGGCCGCGGCTGGGCGACCTCGATCCTGGAGCATGCGGAGCTGCGTGCGGCGTTTGAAGCGTTCTTCCGCCGCGGAGACACGTTCTCGCTGGGCGTGTGCAACGGCTGCCAGATGATGGCGCAGCTGCGCGACATCATTCCCGGTGCGGGGCATTGGCCCAGCTTCCAGCGCAACCGCAGCGAGCAGTTCGAGGCGCGGCTGGCGATGCTGGAGGTGGTGGGTTCGCCTTCGGTGTTCCTGGAGGGCATGGCCGGCTCGCGGATCCCGGTGGTGATCTCGCACGGCGAGGGCCGGGCGGAGTTCGCATCGGAAGCCGACCGCGCCGCGGCCGGCGTGGCGCTGCGCTACGTGGCCGGCGATGGCGGCCCGGCGCTGTCGTATCCGGACGATCCCAACGGCTCGACCGATGCCATCGCCGGCCTGTGCAGCGAAGACGGCCGCGCCACCATCCTGATGCCGCACCCCGAGCGCACCCTGCGCTCGCTCAACTTCAGCTGGCATCCCGCCGACTGGCCCGACCAGTCGCCCTGGATGCGGATCTTCCATAACGCCCGCCGCTGGGTGGGGTGATCCCGCTGGCGGCGTGTCGGATCAGGTTCCAACACGCCCTGCCGCGTCAAAGCCATGCGTTCACCGCCGCCTGGGATCGTGCCCGGCGTCCGTTGTGCCGGGTGTCGGATCCCGGTGCCGGATTGCGTTTCGCGCAAACCGGACGTCGACTGTCACGTGACGGTCATGCTTTTTCGTGGAACAAATTGTTCAAAATTCGTGGCGGCCGCATCCGTCGTGGATCACGCGGACGCTGAAAAGCAGGTTGTTTCGCAAAGTGTGACGCTCATCGTCCTGTGAAACATCAGCGCGTAGAATTTTGACGCACTGCGGCAATGCTTGACGTTCCTCGCGACCTCCCGTAATTCTCCGGTCAGGGAAGATTCACCGAGGGGAGTTGAGTGACACGCCTGAATGTGCTGGCCGCTACGGATCGCGCCGCTCGCTGCGCGCTCCTTCCTCCCCGCCTCCTGCAAGCCCCCTGAACCCATTCGAAGCCGGACTGCACTGCCTCGGGCACGTGCGGCGGCCCCGTTTTTTTCTTCACCCGGATACGGAACGCAAAGGGACCCACTGCCATGAATCGCATCTACCGGAAGGTTTGGAACAAGTCGCTCGGCCAGCTCGTCGTGGCCTCGGAACTGGCAAGCAGTGACAGCCCCGGCGCCCGCGGCGAGGGCGGCGCAGGCGTGATGCAGCCGCGCCTGCTGGCGGTGGCGATGAGCGTGCTGCTGTTCGGCATGGCTGCACCGCTGGCCATGGCGCAGTCGGTGGAAGTGGGCGGCAACCAGCCCTGCACCATCGATACCGGTGCTTCGGAGATCGCCGAGGAATGCGCGGTTGCGGGCAGCGCCAGCGCAACCGGGGCTGATGCGGTTGCGGTTGGTGCCGGCACGAATGCGGCTGGTGACTATTCGGTTGCCATGGGGCTGGAGGCCGGGGCGCTCGGCCAGGGCAGCGTTGCCGTGGGCACCAGGTCGCAGGCGGATGGATTTGGAACGACGGCGTTGGGCTATTGGGCCACGGCAGCCGGCGAGGGTGCTACGGCGGTTGGTGATGCCAGTACCGCCCAGGGGGCCTTGGCCACGGCGGTAGGCCAGTACGCGTACACGAACGCGGACTACACGACCGCCATCGGCGGCGAGGCAAATGCAGCGGCGTTGGGCGCGACCGCCCTGGGCTACGGTGCCGCTGCCAGCGGGGAGGTAGGTACGGCAGTGGGTGCTGGCAGCATTGCCAGCGGCTTCAACAGCGTGGCGGTTGGTGGGGCGACCACGTTGGGTACGGAGGCGAGCGGGGATTTCTCGACCGCGGTGGGCGGTGAGGCGTGGGCTCCGGGCTTCAACAGCACGGCGGTGGGCAACGGGTCGATGAGCGTCGGCGCCAACAGCACGGCACTGGGCGCGGATTCGACCGCCTCGGCGGACAACTCGGTGGCACTGGGCCAGGGTTCGGTGGCCGACCGTGCCGACAGCGTGTCGGTGGGCTCGGCGGGTTCCGAACGCCAGATCACCAACGTGGCAGACGGCACCGAGGCGACGGATGCGGTGAACTTGGGCCAGCTGGAGGAGGCGACGGCGTACAACCAGTACTTCCGCGCCACCGGCGAGGGCGAGGCGTATGCGCTGGGTGAGGACGCCACTGCATCGGGTTCGGATGCCTACGCCGAAGGCGACTACAGCACGGCGACCGGCGCGGGGAGCACGGCGATCGATGCCGGGGCTTCGGCGTTCGGCAGCGGTGCGCAGGCGTCGGGCCAGTACGCGACCGCGTCCGGCTACAACGCGTATGCCGATGGTGATTCTTCGACCGCGGTTGGCGGCTGGCTGTACTACGAGGACCCGAACACCGGCGAGGTGCTGCTCGACCAGACCACGACCGCGGCGGAGGTGGGCGCTTCGGCGTTCGGCGCGGGTGCGCAGGCGCTGGGTGTGTTCAGCACGGCGACCGGTGCGGCGTCGATCGCGGACGGCACGCAGGCCACGGCGGGCGGCTACCGCAGTTCGGCGGTGGGCGATGCCGCGTCGGCGTACGGCGGGTTCAGCGCGGCCGAGGGCTTCGGCGCCACGGCGCTGGGCTACGGCGCCGAGGCGATGGGCGATGCCACGGTGGCGCTGGGCTTTGCGTCTGCGGCCAGCGGCGAGTCGGCGATCGCGATCGGTGAAGGCTCGCTGGCCACCGGCTACAAGAGCGTGGCGATCGGCGGTGCCGACTTCTTCGGGCTGCTGCCGACCGAGGCGAGCGGTGACTACGCGACCGCGGTGGGTGCGGCGGCGTGGGCGTCGGGCTACAACACCACGGCGCTGGGGTCGTGGTCGACGGCCAGCGGCGAGAACGCGGTGGCACTGGGCGCGGATTCGACCGCCTCGGCGGACAACTCGGTGGCACTGGGCCAGGGTTCGGTGGCCGACCGTGCCGACAGCGTGTCGGTGGGCTCGGCGGGTTCCGAACGCCAGATCACCAACGTGGCAGACGGCACCGAGGCGACGGATGCGGTGAACTTGGGCCAGCTGGAGGAGGCGACGGCGTACAACCAGTACTTCCGCGCCACCGGCGAGGGCGAGGCGTATGCGCTGGGTGAGGACGCCACTGCATCGGGTTCGGATGCCTACGCCGAAGGCGACTACAGCACGGCGACCGGCGCGGGGAGCACGGCGATCGATGCCGGGGCTTCGGCGTTCGGCAGCGGTGC
>NZ_JBMPPO010000008.1:0-243847 GCF_049339425.1 Luteimonas dalianensis
CAAGTACGAGTTCCCCGGCGACGACACCCCGATCATCAAGGGTTCGGCGCTCAAGGCGCTGGAAGGCGACCAGTCCGACATCGGCGTTCCGGCGATCCTGAAGCTGGTGGACGCGCTGGACAGCTGGATCCCGGAGCCCGAGCGCGACGTGGACAAGAACTTCCTGATGCCGGTCGAGGACGTGTTCTCGATCTCGGGCCGCGGCACCGTGGTGACCGGGCGCATCGAGCGCGGCGTGATCAAGGTGGGCGAGGAAGTCGAGATCGTGGGCATCCGCCCGACCACCAAGACCACGGTGACCGGCGTTGAGATGTTCCGCAAGCTGCTCGACCAGGGCCAGGCGGGCGATAACGCGGGCCTGCTGCTGCGCGGCACCAAGCGTGACGACGTGGAGCGCGGCCAGGTGCTGGCCAAGCCGGGTTCGATCACCCCGCACACCAGCTTCGAGGCCGAGGTGTACGTGCTGAGCAAGGACGAGGGCGGCCGTCACACGCCGTTCTTCAAGGGCTACCGCCCGCAGTTCTACTTCCGCACTACGGACATCACCGGCGCCGTCACCCTGCCCGAGGGCGTGGAGATGGTGATGCCGGGCGACAACGTGAAGATGTCGGTTGAGCTGATCAACCCGGTGGCGATGGACGAGGGCCTGCGCTTCGCGATCCGCGAAGGCGGCCGCACCGTCGGCGCCGGCGTGGTGGCCAAGATCGTCAAGTAAGCATGCAGCCGGGCGGCCTCCGGGCCGCCCCGGCCAGCCTGGGTTGAAAAGGGGCTTGCATGGCAGGCCGACTTGCCTCACAATGGCCAACTCACTCGCGGATCCAGCTTCATCGGGCCCGCGAAACAGCGAAATGAGGAGCAGGAAGCACCTCGTTTTCGCCAGACAGGGAATATGTCGCGCGGCAGCGCCCCCGTCGTCCCGAAGTTCTTCGGGACATTCACGGCAGGGGCACATTGTCACGCTTGCAGTTCTCCGTCTGGGCGGGTCGGGCAACCGGCCTGCCTTGATTTTTCCCAAGGGATACTCCCGGGCTGGCGGTAACGGGCCGGAAAGTCTTTGATTCCACGGGGTTTTGCGCATCCAGCCGCAGGGCCCGTCGCTCTTTAACCAAGGAACTTCGTCTCATGGCGGACCAAAAGATCCGGATCCGGCTCAAGGCCTTCGATCATCGCCTGATCGATCGCTCGGCGAGCGAGATCGTCGAAACCGCGCGGCGCACCGGCGCCCAGGTGCGGGGCCCGATCCCGCTGCCGACCAAGATCGAGCGCTACACCATCCTGACCTCGCCGCACGTCGACAAGGACGCGCGCGACCAGTATGAAACCCGCACGCACAAGCGCGTGCTCGACATCGTCGACCCCAACGACAAGACCGTGGACGCGCTGATGAAGCTCGAGCTCGCGGCCGGCGTCGACGTCCAGATCAAGCTGACCTGAGGCCACTGACATGACTGCGAAGAAGTATTCGCTGGGAATCGTCGGTCGCAAGGCCGGCATGAGCCGGGTGTTCACCGAGGACGGCCAGTCCATCCCGGTCACCCTGATCGAAGCCACCCCGAACCGCATCACCCAGGTGAAGACGGTCGACACCGACGGCTACACCGCGGTGCAGGTCACCGCCGGGCACAAGCGCGCGTCGCTGATCAACAAGCCGGAAACCGGCCACCTGGCCAAGGCCAAGGTGGAAGCCGGCCGCGGCCTGTGGGAGCTGCGCGTGGACGACCTGGGCGAGCTCGCCGTCGGCGGCGAGATCAAGGCCGACATCTTCGAAGTCGGCCAGATGGTCGACGTCCAGGGCGTGACCAAGGGCAAGGGTTTCCAGGGCACGATCAAGCGCTGGAACTTCAGCATGGGCGACGCCACGCACGGCAACTCGCTGTCGCACCGCTCGCCCGGTTCGCTGGGCCAGCGCCAGACCCCGGGCCGCGTCTTCCCGGGCAAGAAGATGTCCGGCCACATGGGCGCAGTGCGCCAGAGCACGCAGAACCTTGAGGTGGTGCGGGTCGACGCCGAGCGCGGCCTGATCGCAATCAAGGGCGCGGTGCCGGGCGCGCCGGGCGGTGACGTGATCGTGCGTCCCGCGAGCAAGGGTTGAGGAGCAGCACGATGGAACTTGCCATCAATAACAGCAAAGAAGCGCTGACCGTTTCCGAGGCGGTGTTCGGGCGCGACTTCAGCGAAGATCTGGTGCACCAGGTCGTCGTCGCCTACCGCAACGCGGGCCGCGCCGGCACCAAGGCGCAGAAGACGCGTTCGGAAGTCGCCGGCACCACCAAGAAGTCGAAGAAGCAGAAGGGTGGTGGCGCCCGCCACGGCGCCCTGACCGCTCCGATCTTCCGCGGCGGTGGCGTGACGTTCGCGGCCAGCCCGCGCAACTTCAGCCAGAAGGTCAACCGCAAGATGTACCGCGCGGCGATGGCCTCGATCCTGTCCGAGCTCAACCGGCAGGGCCGGCTGATGGTCGTGGAGTCGTTCGACATCGACGCCCCGAAGACCAGCGGCCTGGTCGCCAGGCTCAAGGAGTTCGATCTGGGCAAGCGTCCGCTGATCGTCACCGAGGAAGCCTCCGAGAACCTGTACCTGTCGGCGCGCAACCTGCCGTACGTGGAGATCCGCGACGTGCAGGGCCTGGATCCGGTCGCGCTGGTCGGCGCCGACAACGTGCTGATCACCACCGATGCCGTGAAGAAGATCGAGGAGTGGCTGGCATGAACGAGGCAAAGCTCTATGAAGTGATCCGCGCGCCCCGCGTGTCCGAAAAGACCGCGCGCCTGCAGGAGCTCTCCAACCAGTACGCGTTTGAAGTCGCCCGTGATGCCACCAAGGCCGACATCAAGGCCGCGGTCGAGAAGCTTTTCGACGTCCAGGTCCAGGCGGTGAACGTGGTCAACGTGAAGGGCAAGAACAAGTCCTTCCGCTTCCGTGCCGGCCGCCGCGGCGACTGGCGCAAGGCGTACGTGACCCTGGCCGAGGGCCAGGCGATCGACGTGATGACGGCCAAGGTCTGACGGAGCCCTGATCCGATCAGGACTCCATACAAACAGGATCCAGTCCCATGCCTTTGATGAAATTCAAGCCCACTTCAGCCGGCCGCCGCTCCGCGGTCCGCGTGGTCTCGCCCGAGCTGCACAAGGGTGAACCGCATGCGCCGCTGCTGGAGAAGAAGAGCCGCACCGGTGGCCGCAACCACCACGGCCGCATCACCACCCGCCACATCGGCGGTGGCCACAAGCAGCACTACCGCATCATCGACTTCAAGCGCAACAAGGAAGGCATTCCGGCGCGGGTGGAGCGGATCGAGTACGACCCCAACCGCACCGCGCACATCGCGCTGCTGGTGTACGTGGACGGCGAGCGCCGCTACATCATCGCCCCGCGCGGCCTGAAGGCCGGCGACCAGGTGATGGCCGGTTCGGATGCGCCGATCAAGGTTGGCAACACCCTGCCGCTGCGCAACATCCCGCTGGGCTCCACGGTGCACTGCATCGAGATGAAGCCGGGCAAGGGCGCGCAGATGGCCCGCGCCGCCGGTGCCGGCGTGCAGCTGGTGGCCCGCGAGGGCACCTACGCCACGCTTCGCCTGCGTTCGGGCGAGATGCGCCGGGTGCCCAGCGAGTGCCGCGCCACCATCGGTGAAGTCGGCAACGTCGAGCACAACCTGCAGAAGCTGGGCAAGGCCGGTGCCAAGCGCTGGCGCGGCATCAAGCCGACCGTCCGCGGCGCGGCCATGAACCCGGTCGACCACCCGCACGGTGGCGGCGAGGCCAAGGCCGGGCAGGGCAACCCGCACCCGGTCACCCCGTGGGGTGTGCCGACCAAGGGTTACAAGACGCGTCACAACAAGCGCACCCAGAAGTTCATCGTGCGCGACCGCAGGAGCTGATCGACCATGGCACGTTCACTTAAGAAGGGTCCCTTCATCGACCACCACCTCATCAAGAAGGTGGAGGCCGCGGGCACCAGCAAGCGCCCGATCAAGACCTGGTCGCGCCGTTCGATGATCCTGCCGGAAATGGTGGGTTACACCATCGCCGTGCACAACGGCCGCAACCATATCCCGGTGCTGATCAACGAGAACATGGTCGGCCACAAGCTCGGCGAGTTCGCCCTGACCCGCACCTTCAAGGGTCACAGCGGCGACAAGAAGTCGCGGTAAGGAGATGATGATGGAAGCCAAGGCAATCCTGCGCACCGCGCGCATCTCCCCGCAGAAGGCCCGCCTGGTCGCCGACCAGGTGCGTGGCCTGCCGGCCGAGCGCGCCGTCAACCTGCTCCGTTTCTCGGACAAGAAGGCCGCCCACCTGATCCGCAAGGTGGTGGAGTCGGCCATCGCCAACGCCGAGAACAACCAGGGCGCCGACGTCGACGAGCTGTCGGTGACCACCATCATGGTGGACGAGGGCCCGACGCTGAAGCGGTTCATGGCGCGCGCCAAGGGGCGCGGCACCCGCATCCTCAAGCGCACCAGCCACATCACCGTGGTGGTGGGCGAAGCCACCGGAAAGGGCAAGTAAACATGGGTCATAAAGTTCATCCCACCGGCATTCGCCTGGGCATCTCCAAGGACTGGAATTCCAAGTGGTACGCCGGCAAGAAGGAATACGCCGAGTACCTGACCGCCGACCTGAAGGTCCGCGAGATGCTCCGCAAGAAGCTGGCCCAGGCCGGCATCAGCAGGATCATGATCGAGCGTCCGGCCAAGACCGCGCGGGTGACGATCCACACCGCCCGCCCGGGCGTGGTGATCGGCAAGCGCGGCGAGGACATCGAGAAGCTGCGCAAGGAAGTGAGCGACATGATGGGCGTCCCGGCGCACATCAACGTCACCGAGGTGCGCAAGCCGGAGCTGGACGCCCAGCTGGTGGCCGAGTCGATCGCCCAGCAGCTCGAGCGCCGCATCATGTTCCGCCGCGCGATGAAGCGCGCCGTCGGCAACGCGATGCGCCTGGGCGCCCTGGGCATCCGGGTCAACGTCGCCGGCCGCCTGAACGGCGCCGAGATCGCGCGCTCGGAGTGGTACCGCGAAGGCCGCGTGCCGCTGCACACCCTGCGCGCGGACGTGGACTACGGCTTCGCCGAGGCCCGTACCACCTACGGGATCATCGGCATCAAGGTATGGGTCTACAAGGGCGAGATCTTCGATTTCAGCCAGGTCGGCCAGGAAAAGCAGGACGATTCGCCGCGCGGCGATCGTGACGGGCGCGGCGAGCGCCCGCGCGGGCCGCGCCGTGATCGCGAGGCGAGGGACTAATCATGCTGCAACCCAAGCGAACCAAGTACCGCAAGATGCACAAGGGCCGCAACGAGGGCCTGTCGTGGAGCGGCAACCTCGTCAGCTTCGGCGAGTTCGGGCTCAAGGCCACCCAGACCGGGCAGATCACCGCCCGCCAGATCGAGGCCGGCCGCCGTTCGATCAGCCGCCACGTCAAGCGCGGCGGCAAGATGTGGATCCGCGTGTTCCCGGACAAGCCGATCACCAAGAAGCCGATCGAAGTGCGCATGGGCAAGGGCAAGGGCAACGTGGAGTACTGGGTTGCCCAGATCCAGCCCGGCCGCATGATCTACGAGATCGAGGGCGTCGACGAGGCGACCGCGCGCGAGGCGTTCCGCCTGGCCGCCGCCAAGCTCTCGGTTACCACCCAATTCGTGACCCGGACGGTGCGCTGACATGGCAAGCATCAACGAACTGCGCGAGAAGTCGGCCGAGGAGCTGCAGGCGCACCTGGTGGAGCTGCACAAGGAGCAGTTCTCCCTGCGCATGCAGAAGGCCACCGGGCAGCTGGACAAGACCCACGACGCCCGCCGCGTGCGCCGCGAGATCGCGCGCGTGAACACCCTGCTGGGCCAGCACGCTGGCGAGCAGAAGTAAGGAAGGCCGACGATGAACGAGAACACCGAGAAGAAGCTGCGCACGGTCGAAGGCCGGGTGGTCAGCAACAAGATGGACAAGACCGTGACGGTCCTGGTCGAGCGCCAGGTCAAGCACGCGCTGTACGGCAAGTACATCCGCCGTTCCAGCAAGCTGCACGCCCACGACGCCGAGAACTCCTGCAACGAGGGCGACACCGTCCGCGTGGTGGAGATCGCGCCGATGTCCAAGACCAAGAACTGGCGCGTGGTCGAAATCGTCACGCGTGCGGCCGAGTAAGACAGGAGCGCTGACATGATCCAGACCGAAAGCCACCTCGACGTGGCAGACAACTCCGGCGCCAGGGAAGTGATGTGCATCAAGGTGCTCGGCGGTTCCAAGCGCCGCTACGCCGCGATCGGCGACATCATCAAGGTGTCGGTGAAGGAAGCGATTCCGCGCGGCAAGGTGAAGAAGGGCGAGGTCTACAACGCCGTGGTGGTGCGCACCCGCAAGGGCGTGCGCCGTCCCGACGGCTCGCTGATCCGCTTCGACGGCAACGCCGCCGTGCTGCTGAACGCCAAGCACGAGCCGATCGGCACCCGCATCTTCGGGCCGGTCACCCGCGAGCTGCGCTCCGAGAAGTTCATGAAGATCGTCTCGCTCGCTCCCGAAGTGCTGTGAGCGGAGGACAGGAATAATGGCTATCAACCGAATCAAGAAGGGCGACCAGGTGATCGTGGTCGCCGGCAAGGACAAGGGCAAGCGCGGCGACGTGGTGCGCGTGGACGGCGACCGGGTGGTCGTTTCCAACGTCAACATCGTCAAGCGCCACACCAAGCCCAATCCCCAGGCCGGGCAGCCGGGCGGGGTGATCGAGCGCGAAGCCTCGATCCACGTGTCCAACGTGATGCCGTTCAACCCTGCCTCGGGCAAGGGCGAGCGCATTGGTACCAAGGTGCTGGAGGATGGACGCCGGATCCGGGTGTTCCGCTCCAGCGGTGAGGCGCTCGACGCCTGAGGAATGAAGAAATGAGCCGTCTGGAAACGTTCTACAAGGAAGAAGTGGTGCCGAAGCTGATGAAGCAGTTCGGCTACACCAATCCGATGCAGGTGCCGAAAATCACCAAGATCACGCTCAACATGGGCGTGGGCGAGGCCGCTGCCAACAAGAAGGTGCTCGAAAACGCCACCGCCGACATGGCCAAGATCTCCGGCCAGAAGCCGAAGATCACCAAGTCGCGCGTGTCGGTTGCCTCGTTCAAGATCCGTGACGGCTGGCCGATCGGCTGCAAGGTCACGCTGCGCCGCACCCGGATGTACGAGTTCTTCGACCGCCTGGTGAACGTGTCGCTGCCGCGCGTGCGCGACTTCCGTGGCGTGTCGCCGCGTTCGTTCGACGGCCGTGGCAACTTCAACATGGGCGTGAAGGAGCAGATCATCTTCCCGGAGATCGACTTCGACCAGGTCGACGCGGTCCGCGGCATGGATATCGCCATCACCACCACTGCGAAGACCAACGAGGAGGCCAAGGCCCTGCTCGAGGCCTTCCGCTTCCCGTTCCGCTGAGGAAGGTACAGATATGGCTAAGAAAGCAATGGTCAACCGCGAGGTCAAGCGCGAGAAGCTGGCGGCCAGGCACGCTGCCAAGCGCGAAGAGCTCAAGAAGATCATCTCCAGCGAGTCGTCCAGCTACGACGAGAAGATGGAAGCCGTGACGAAGCTGCAGAAGCTGCCGCGCGACTCCTCCCCGTCCCGCCAGACCACCCGCTGTGCCCTGACCGGCCGCCCGCGCGCCGTCTACGCGAAGTTCGGCCTGGGCCGCAACAAGCTGCGTGAAGCCACCATGCGTGGCGACGTGCCCGGACTGCGCAAGGCGTCCTGGTAACCCTTTCGGATATCGATGCAGGAAACCAATCATGAGCATGACTGATCCCATCGCCGACATGCTGGTGCGCATGCGCAATGCCGCCGCCGTTGGCAAGCCCTCGGTGAAGATGCCGTCCTCGAAGATGAAGGCGTCCATCGCCACCGTCCTCAAGGAAGAAGGCTACATCACCGATTTCCGCGTGACCGAGGACGGCGCCAAGCCGCAGCTCGAGGTCGAGCTGAAGTACTACGAAGGCAAGCCCGTCATCGAGCACATGCGGCGCTTCTCGCGCTCGGGCCTGCGCCAGTACCGCGGCAAGGACGACCTGCCCAAGGTGCTCAACGGCCTGGGCATCGCCATCATTTCCACCTCCAAGGGCATCATGACCGATGCGCAGGCGCGCCAGCAGGGCGTCGGCGGCGAGGTCCTGTGCTTCGTGGCCTGAGCGGAGAAACCAGCATGTCCCGTATTGCCAAGAAGCCGATTGCCCTGCCCAAGGGCGTCGACATCAACATCCAGGACGCCGAGATCAGCGTCAAGGGCCCCAAGGGCACCCTGTCCGTGGCCCGCCCCGAGGGCGTGGACCTCAAGGTCGAGGACGGCAACATCGTGCTCGCCCCGGTCGAACCGCAGCACATGGCGATCACCGGCACCATCCGCTCGATCGTGGACAACATGGTGCGCGGCGTTTCGGAAGGCTTCGAGCGCAAGCTCGAGCTGGTGGGCGTCGGTTACCGTGCCGCCGTGCAGGGCAAGGAACTGAACCTGACCCTGGGCTTTTCGCACCCGGTGCTGTTCCCGATCCCGGACGGCATCACCATCACCACCCCGACCCAGACCGAGGTCCTGGTGGCCGGTGCCGACAAGCAGCAGGTCGGCCAGGTGGCTGCGAAGATCCGCGGCTTCCGTCCGCCGGAGCCCTACAAGGGCAAGGGCGTGAAGTACTCCGACGAGACCATTATCCGCAAGGAAGCCAAGAAGGCATAAGGCGGGATCCCCCGCGCCGATCCGCTTCCAACTGAGAACGACACCATGGACAAGAAGAACGCCCGCCTGCGCCGCGCCCGCTCCACCCGCGCGCGCATCCGCGAACTCGACGTGCCGCGCCTGTCGGTGCTGCGCACCGGCCAGCACCTGTATGCGCAGGTGTTCACCGCCGATGGCTCGAAGGTGCTGGCCGCCGCCAACACCACCCAGGCCGACGTGCGCGACGGCCTGAAGACCTTCAACAACATCGAGGCCGCCACCAGGGTCGGCAAGGCGATCGCCGAGAAGGCCAAGGCCGCCGGCATCGAGAAGGTCGCCTTCGACCGCTCCGGCTACCGCTACCACGGCCGCGTCAAGGCGCTGGCCGATGCGGCCCGCGAGGGCGGCCTGCAGTTCTGATCGATCGGGCGGGGCCTGCCCCGCCCATGCGCCACCTGCCGGTGCGGGCTGCACCGGGCGCCCGCCGCCTTCTGCGCGGCGAAGCGGAACACAGCACCAGCACCCAACCACAAGCGGCCATGAGCCGTACATATCCCGAATCCACACAGGCAGCAGAAAAATGGCAGAAGACAGGGCACCGCGGGGGCGCGATCGCAATCGCCGCGAACGCGAGGAAATCGACGACGGCATGATCGAGAAGCTGATCACCGTCAACCGCGTGGCGAAGACGGTGAAGGGCGGTCGCCAGTTCACCTTCACCGCGCTGACGGTGGTGGGCGACGGCGAGGGCCGGGTCGGCTTCGGCTACGGCAAGGCGCGTGAAGTGCCGGTCGCGATCCAGAAGTCGATGGAAGCGGCCCGCAAGGGCATGCGCAACATCGAGCTCAGCGGCGGCACGCTTTGGCACACCGTCAAGTCCAACCACGGCGCGGCGCAGGTGTTCATGCAGCCGGCCTCGGAAGGTACCGGCGTGATCGCCGGCGGCGCCATGCGCGCCGTGCTCGAAGCGGTGGGCGTGAAGGACGTGCTGGCCAAGGCCACCGGCTCGCGCAACCCGATCAACCTCGTGCGCGCCACGATCAAGGGCCTGGAGCAGATGCACTCGCCGGGCAAGATCGCGGCCAAGCGCGGCAAGAAGGTCGAGGAGATCCTCCATGGCTAAGAACGAATCCACCGGCGGCACCGTCAAGGTGCGCCTGGTCAAGGGCTTGCAGGGAACCCAGGGCCGTCACCGGCTGTCTGTGAAGGCGCTGGGCCTGCGCAAGGTCAACGACGTACGTGAACTGAAGGACAGCCCGCAGGTGCGGGGCCTGATCAACAAGGTCCATTACCTGGTCCGGGTCGAGGAGTAATCGCCATGCGTATGAACACTCTCAAGCCCGCAGAGGGCGCCCGCACCGAGCGCACCCGCGTCGGTCGCGGCATTGGTTCGGGCCTGGGCAAGACCGCCGGCCGCGGCCACAAGGGTACTTTCGCGCGTTCGGGCAAGGGCAAGATCAAGGCCGGCTTCGAAGGCGGCCAGATGCCGCTGCGCAAGCGCCTGCCGAAGATCGGCTTCCGCTCGCGCATGGCCGGCGACACCGCCGAGGTGTTCCTGTACCAGCTGGACAAGCTGGACGGGGAGATCGACTTCAAGGCGCTGCGCGCCGCGAAGCTGGTGCCGGCCACCGCCAAGCGCGCCAAGATCGTGAAGAAGGGCGAAGTCTCGAAGAAGCTCGTGCTCAAGGGCGTGCTGGCCACGGCCGGTGCCCGCGCGGCGATCGAGGCTGCCGGCGGTAGCATTGAGGAAGCCTGATGTCGCGTAGCGCTGGTGCCATGGGCGGCCTGGGCGCAGGCCTGGGCAAGTTCACCGAGCTGCGGCAGCGCCTGCTGTTCGTGGCCGGTGCGCTGCTGGTCTACCGCATCGGCTGCTACATCCCGGTGCCGGGCGTGAACCCGGATGCCATGCTGCGGCTCATGGAGCAGCAGCAGGGCACCATCGTGGACATGTTCAACATGTTCTCCGGTGGCGCGCTGGAGCGCTTCAGCCTGTTCGCGCTGAACGTGATCCCCTACATCTCGGCCTCGATCGTCATGCAGCTGATGGTGCAGATCGTGCCGAGCCTGAAGGCGATCCAGCGCGAGGGCGAGTCCGGCCGACGCAAGATCACCCAGTGGTCGCGCCTGGGCGCGATCCCGCTGGCGATCTTCCAGTCGGCGGGCATCGCGTTCGCGCTGCAGAGCTCGGGCGCGGGCGCCGGCCTGAACGTGGTCTACGCACCCGGGATGGGCTTCGTGCTGACCGCGATCGTGGCCCTGACCGCCGGCACCATGTTCCTGGTGTGGCTGGGCGAGCAGGTGACCGAGCGGGGCATCGGCAACGGCGTTTCGCTGATCATCTTCGCCGGCATCGTGGCCGGCCTGCCGAGCGCAATCTTCACCACGCTGGAGCAGGCCCGCAACGGCGACATGAGCCCCATCGCGGTGATCACGATCGGCGCGATCGTGCTGGCCTTCACCTTCTTCGTGGTGTTCATCGAGCGCGGCCAGCGCCGGATCACGGTCAACTACGCGCGCCGCCAGGGCGGCCGCAACGCCTACCAGAACCAGAGCTCGTTCCTTCCGCTCAAGCTCAACATGGCCGGCGTGATCCCGGCGATCTTCGCCTCGTCGATCATCATGTTCCCGGCCACGGTCTCGACCTGGTTCGGCCAGGCCGGCTCGGCGCTGTGGCTGCAGCGCGCGGCCCAGGCGCTTTCGCCGGGACAGCCGCTGTACATCCTGCTTTACGGCGGCCTGATCGCCGGTTTCACCTTTTTCTACACGGCGCTGGTGTTCAACAGCCAGGAAACCGCCGACAACCTGAAGAAGTCCGGCGCGCTGATCCCGGGCATCCGTCCGGGCAAGGCCACCGCCGAGTACATCGACAGCGTGCTGACCCGGCTCACCGCGGCGGGCGCGACCTACCTGGTCGTGGTCTGCCTGCTTCCGGAGTTCATGCGCACCGAGCTGAACGCGTCGTTCTACTTCGGCGGCACCTCGCTGCTGATCGTGGTGATCGTGGTGATGGACTTCATCTCCCAGATCCAGGCGCACCTGATGTCGCACCAGTACGAAAGCCTGCTCAAGAAGGCGAACCTGAAGGGCGGCAAGCGGTAACGTATACAAACGCGGCCCCGCGGGGCCGCATGGATCCCGGGACATCGCGCCCGGATCCGGATGGGCGACCCGGGCGGCGATCTCGCGCACGGGTGGGCCGCGCCGGTTCCCTGCTGAGTGGCAGGGACGGCCGGATCGGGGCAACCCGATCCGGTACAGCGCCGGCCCGTCGCCGGAGCATGGGCACACTCCCCATGCCGTGGTCACCGGGCGTTTGCCCGGGGGCTTCCTGACAACCCGAGATCCTGTTACAATTTCTTGTTCACTCTGCCGGATGCGCGCCTGTTTGACGCCGTCCGGACAGTCCAACCGTTTGGAGACCGCGTCATGGCGCGAATTGCTGGCGTCAACCTGCCTGCCCAGAAGCATGTCTGGGTCGGGCTGCAGAGCATCTACGGCATTGGCCGTACCCGTTCCCGGAAGGTCTGCGAAGCGGCCGGCGTCGATGAGACGACCCGCATCGTTGATCTTTCGGAGCCGGAAGTCGAGCGCCTTCGCGCCGAAGTCGGCAAGTTCGTGGTCGAGGGCGACCTCCGCCGTGAAGTAGGCATGTCGATCAAGCGTCTGATGGACCTGGGCAGCTACCGCGGCCTTCGCCATCGTCGCGGCCTGCCCCTGCGCGGTCAGCGCACCCGCACCAACGCGCGTACCCGCAAGGGCCCGCGCAAGCCGATCAGGAAGTAAGGAATCGCCATGGCAAAGCCGGCAGCCAAGACCCGGAAGAAGATCAAGCGCGTCGTCACCGACGGCATCGCCCACGTGCACGCGTCCTTCAACAATACGATCATCACGATCACCGACCGCCAGGGCAATGCGCTTTCCTGGGCGACCTCGGGCGGCGCGGGCTTCCGCGGCTCCCGCAAGTCGACCCCGTTCGCAGCCCAGGTCGCAGCCGAAAAGGCCGGCAAGGTCGCGCTCGACTACGGCCTGAAGTCGCTGGAAGTGCGCATCAAGGGCCCCGGCCCGGGTCGTGAATCCGCCGTGCGTTCGCTCAACAACGTCGGCTACAAGATCACCAACATCATCGACGTGACGCCGATCCCGCACAACGGGTGCCGTCCGCCGAAGAAGCGTCGCGTCTGAGGGAGCGATAAGAAATGGCACGATACATCGGTCCTACCTGCAAGCTCGCCCGCCGCGAAGGCGTCGACCTGGGCCTCAAGAGCCCGACCCGCGCGCTGGATTCCAAGTGCAAGCTGGAGCAGAAGCCCGGCCAGCACGGTGCTGGCCCCGGCGCCCGCCGCAGCAAGCTGTCCGACTACGCCACCCAGCTGCGCGAGAAGCAGAAGGTCAAGCGCATCTACGGCCTGCTCGAGCGCCAGTTCCGCAACTACTACAAGAAGGCCTCGACCAAGAAGGGCAACACCGGCGAGAACCTGCTGCAGCTGCTGGAAACCCGCCTGGACAATGTCGTCTACCGCATGGGCTTCGCCGTGACCCGCCCGGCCGCGCGCCAGCTGGTCTCGCACCGCGGCGTGACGGTCAACGGCCAGGTCGTGAACCTGCCGTCCTACCAGGTCAAGGCCGGCGACGCGATCGCGCTGTCGGAAAAGGCCCAGAAGCAGATGCGCGTGCAGGAAGCCCTGGACGTGTCCTCGCAGATGGACCTGTCGCCGGGCTGGGTGGAAGTGGATTCCAAGAAGTTCAGCGGCGTGTTCAAGGCGGTTCCCGACCGCGGCGACCTGCCCGCCGACATCAACGAAGCGCTGATCGTCGAGCTGTACTCGAAGTAATGGCCATGGCTGCCGCGGGAGCGTGCTCCCGCTGGCGCCTGCAGGCCCCTGATATCCCCCCGGCCGGCCGCCCCGCGTGCCGGCATTGCTGGAGAAGCCACTAACATGACGGTTACCGCCAACCAGGTTCTGCGCCCGCGTGCTCCCCAGATCGAGCGCCTGAACGGCAATCGCGCAAAGGTCGTGATCGAGCCGCTGGAGCGCGGCTACGGCCATACCCTCGGCAACGCGCTGCGCCGGGTGCTGCTGTCCTCGATCCCGGGTTTCGCGATCACCGAGGTCGAGATCGACGGCGTGCTGCACGAGTACAGCGCCATCGAGGGCCTGCAGGAGGACGTGCTGGAGGTGCTGCTCAACCTCAAGGACGTCGCCATCCGCATGGGCACCGGCGAGTCGGCGACCCTGTCGCTGGCCAAGTCCGGCCCGGGCACGGTCACCGCGGCCGACATCAAGACCGACCACAACGTCGAGGTGCTCAACCCCGACCACGTGATCTGCACCCTGACCAAGGACGCCTCGATCAACATGCGCCTGCGGATCGAGCGCGGCTTCGGCTACCAGCCGGCCGCCACCCGCCGCCACCCGGATGAAGAGACCCGCGCCATCGGCCGGCTGATGCTGGACGCGTCGTTCTCGCCGGTGCGCCGCGTGGCGTACGAGGTCGAGGCCGCGCGCGTGGAGCAGCGCACCGACCTGGACAAGCTCGTCCTGGACATCGAGACCAACGGCACCATCGACGCCGAGGAAGCCGTGCGCACCGCCGCCGACATCCTCACCGACCAGCTGTCGGTGTTCGGCGACTTCACCAACCGCGAGCGCGGCGCCAGCAAGCCGCAGCCCACGGGCGTGGATCCGCTGCTGCTGCGTCCGATCGACGACCTGGAGCTGACCGTGCGTTCGGCCAACTGCCTCAAGGCCGAGAGCATCTACTACATCGGCGACCTGATCCAGAAGACCGAGGTGGAGCTGCTCAAGACCCCGAACCTGGGCAAGAAGTCGCTCACCGAGATTAAGGAAGTGCTGGCCCAACGCGGCCTCTCGCTCGGCATGAAGCTGGAAAACTGGCCGCCGGCCGGCCTGAGCACCCACGGGATGCTGGGGTAAGCAACAACGCAACACAGCCGACGGCCCCAGGCCGCGGCACGAGCCGGCAAGGGATGCCGGCCAGGGCCATCCGCAGTCCATGTTCCAACGCCAGGAAGGCGACAGCGAAGTCCAAAGCCACAGCCCTAACAAGGAACCAGACCCATGCGCCACCAGAAAGCCGGACGCAAGTTCAACCGCACCAGCGCGCACCGCCAGGCGATGTTCAAGAACATGGCCGCGTCGCTGTTCAAGCACGAGCTGATCAAGACCACCCTGCCCAAGGCCAAGGAGCTGCGCCGCGTCGCCGAGCCGCTGATCACCCTGGCCAAGGTGGACAGCGTCGCCAACCGCCGCCTCGCGTTCTCGCGCCTGCGCGACAAGGAAGCCGTGGGCAACCTGTTCACCACCCTGGGCCCGCGCTACCAGGCGCGCCCGGGCGGCTACCTGCGCATCCTCAAGTGCGGCTTCCGCGCCGGTGACAATGCGCCGATGGCCTACGTCGAGCTGGTCGACCGTCCGCAGGCCCAGGCCGAAGACTGATCCGCTCCAGGCACAAGATGATTCCAGCGACCCCGGCCCAGGCCGGGGTTTCTGTTTCCGGCGATTGCATTGGATAATCCGTCGGTCACGCCCAACCGGTAGCGCAATGAATCCGTTCAAATGGTCTTTCCGCGAACAGTTCCTGCTCGGGGCCACGGTCTCGCTCGGCCTGGTCGTGGCCGCGATCACGGTGGGCGGCGTGCTCGGGCTGGAGGCGTGCCCGCTGTGCATCTTCCAGCGCGTGGCCTTCGGCGCGCTGGGGCTGATGTTCGTGCTCGGCGCGCTGTTCGCACCGTCCGGGCGCACGGGGCGCGGCGTCTGGAGCCTGGCGGCGTTTGCGGCGGCGTGCGTGGGCATCGGCATCGCCGGGCGCCACGTCTGGCTGCAGCTGTTCCCGAGCGAAACCGCCACCTGCGGCATGCCGCTGTCGTTCATGCGCGAAACCATGGATACGCCCGGCCTGCTGCGCCAGCTCTACAACCAGGCGATGAACGCCCGCGGCGACTGCGCCCTGGTCGACTGGAGCTTCCTGGGCCTGTCGATGCCGGCCTGGAGCCTGGTCTGGTTCGTGCTGCTGGCGGCGTGGGCGCTGTACGCGGGCTTTCGCGGCGACCGCCGCAAACTTTGATGCGCTGCAGCAATCTGGCATGATGCGGGCGAGTCCCGGGAACTTCCGATGTCCAATACCGAACGCAACCTGCGCGCCGTGAACCTGCCTGCCGACTGGCGGCCCGACAGCTGGCGCGCGCGCCCGGCGCTGCAGATGCCGGTGTATCCGGATGCCGGCGAGCTGGCCGGGGTGCAGCGTGAGCTGCAGGCGCTGCCGCCGCTGGTCACCTCGTGGGAGATCCTCAACCTCAAGCAGCAGCTGGCCGAGGCCCAGGAGGGCCGGCGGTTCCTGCTGCAGGGCGGCGATTGCGCGGAGAACTTCGCCGACTGCAGCTCAGAGGTGATCTCCAACCGGCTCAAGGTGCTGCTGCAGATGAGCCTCGTGCTGGTGCACGGCCTGCGCCTGCCGGTGGTGCGGGTAGGGCGCTTCGCTGGCCAGTACGCCAAGCCGCGCTCGGCCGACACCGAATCGCGCGACGGCGTGGTGCTGCCCAGCTATCGCGGCGACATCGTCAACGGCCCCGAGTTCACCGCCCAGGCGCGCCGGCCCGATCCGCGGCGCATGGTCAAGGCGCACGCGCGCTCGGCGATGACCATGAATTTCATCCGCTCGCTGATCGACGGCGGCTTCGCCGACCTGCACCATCCCGAGTACTGGGGCCTGGAGTGGGTGGGGGACTCGCCGCTGGCCGACGAATACCAGCGCATGGTGTCCGGGCTGGGCGACTCGGTGCGCTTCATGGAGACCCTGGTCGGCGCCCAGATCCACGACCTCAAGCGGGTGGACTTCTACACCTCGCACGAGGCGCTGCTGCTGCCCTACGAGGAGGCGCAGACGCGCCAGGTGCCGCGGCAGTGGGGGTGGTTCAACCTCAGCACGCACTACCCGTGGATCGGCATGCGCACCGCTGCGATCGACGGCGCCCATGCCGAATACTTCCGCGGCATCCGCAACCCGATCGCGGTCAAGGTTGGCCCGTCGGTGACGCCCGACCAGCTGCGCAGCCTGATCGACCTGCTCAACCCCGACGACGAGCCGGGCAGGCTGAGCCTGATCCACCGCATGGGCGCCACGCAGGTCGCCGAGCGGCTGCCGCCGCTGCTGGAAGCGGTCAAGCGCGACGGCCGCCGGGTGCTGTGGGTGTGCGACCCGATGCACGGCAACACCGAGTCCACCAGCAACGGCTACAAGACTCGCCGCTTCCACAACATCCGCAGCGAGATCGAGCAGGCCTTCGACATCCACGCCGCCGCCGGCACCCGCCTGGGCGGCGTGCACCTGGAGCTGACCGGCGAGGACGTGACCGAATGCACCGGCGGCGCCCGCGAGCTGACTGATACCGACCTGTGCCGGGCGTACCGCTCGCCGGTCGATCCGCGCCTCAACTACGAGCAGTCGCTGGAGATCGCGCTGGCGATCGTGCGCAAGCACGCGCAGCTCAGGCGGCCGGTCGAGGCCTGAGCCGCAGGACGGTGGCGATGCCGCCGCCAGTCCGGAGACAGCCTGCGGCTTACGCCGAGCGGCTGGCCCGCTTGCGGTCGACCTCGGTGCGCAGCTTCTTGCGCAGGCGGATCTGCTTCGGGGTGACTTCGACCAGCTCGTCGTCGTCGATGAACTCCAGCGCCTGCTCCAGCGAGAAGCGCACCGGCGGTACCAGGCCGTCGTCGTCGTCCTTGCCCGAGGCGCGGAAGTTGGTCAGCTGCTTGCCGCGCAGCGCGTTGACGGTGAGGTCGTTGTCCTTGGAGTGGATGCCGACGATCTGGCCCTCGTAGATTTCCTCGCCCGGCTCGATGAACAGCCGCCCGCGCTCCTGCATCGCGATCTGCGCGTAGGCGGGGGAGGGGCCGGTGCCGTTGGAGATCAGCACGCCGTTGATGCGCTGGCCGATGTCGCCGTCGGCCTTCGGGCCGTAGTGGTCGAACACGTGGAACAGCATGCCCGAGCCCGAGGTCAGGGTCTTGAACTCGGTCTGGAAGCCGATCAGCCCGCGCGCGGGGATGATGAATTCCAGCCGCGAACGGCCCTTGCCGTCCGGCTCCATCGACTGCAGGATCGCCTTGCGCTCGCCCAGCCGGCCCATCACCGAACCCTGGTGCTCCTCTTCGATGTCGACCACCAGCGACTCGTAGGGCTCCTCCACCACGCCGTCGGTCTCGCGCACGATCACTTCCGGGCGCGACACCGCCAGCTCATAGCCCTCGCGGCGCATGGTTTCGATCAGGATCGACAGGTGCAGCTCGCCGCGGCCGGAGACCTTGAAGCGGTCGGCCTCGGCGGTGTCCTCCACCCGCAGGGCGACGTTGTGGCGGGTCTCGCGGATCAGGCGGTCGCGCAGCTGGCGCGAGGTCAGGAACTTGCCGCCGGAGCGGTCCTTGACGCCCGCGAACGGCGAATCGTTGACCTGGAAGGTCATCGAGATCGTCGGCTCGTCCACCGCCAGCACCGGCAGCTGCTCGACCGCGGCCGGATCGCACAGGGTGTCGGAGATGCCCAGGTTGTCGATGCCGGAGAAGGCGATGATGTCGCCGGCCCGCGCCTGCCCAACTTCCACCCGCTCCAGGCCCAGGAAGCCCAGCACCTGCAGCACCTTGGCGTTGCGGCGGCTGCCGTCGGCGGCGATCACGGTCACCTGCTGGTTGGTCTTCAGGGTACCGCGCTGGATCCGGCCCACGCCGATCACGCCCACGTAGCTGTTGTAGTCCAGCGAGGTCACGCGCATCTGGAACGGGCCGTCCGGATCCACCGGCGGCGGCGGCACGTGGGTGGTGATGGCCTCGAACAGCGGGGTCATGTCGCCGTCGCGCACGCTCTCGTCCAGGCCGGCGTAACCCTGCAGGCCGGACGCGTAGATGGTGTGGAAGTCGAGCTGGTCGTCGTTGGCGCCCAGGCGGTCGAACAGGTCGAAGGTCTGGTCAAGCACCCAGCTGGGGCGCGCGCCGGGGCGGTCGACCTTGTTGACCACCACGATCGGCTTGAAGCCCATCGCGAACGCCTTCTGGGTGACGAAGCGGGTCTGCGGCATGGGCCCGTCCATCGCGTCCACCAGCACCAGCACCGAGTCCACCATCGAGAGCACGCGCTCGACCTCGCCGCCGAAGTCGGCGTGGCCCGGGGTGTCGACGATGTTGATGCGCCAGACCTCGCCGGTTTCCGGATGCGTCCAGCGGATCGCGGTGTTCTTGGCCAGGATGGTGATCCCGCGCTCTTTCTCGATGTCGCCGCTGTCCATGACCCGGTCGGGCACGATGGCGCGTTCGTCGAAGGTGCCCGACTGGCGCAGCAGCTGGTCGACAAGGGTGGTCTTGCCGTGGTCGACGTGGGCGACGATGGCGATGTTGCGCAGGCGCTCGACGGAATTGGATTCTGGCATCGGGAAAGCCGCACCCTTGGGCCTTCGGCAGGCAGGCGCGGCGCAGTCAGTGGAGGAAGCCGACTATTATACCTTGCTGCGCTGCCGCATGGCGGCGGCCGGGGCAAAAAATTGCGCCCGTTCAGTTGAAACGCGGCCCGCCGGGCCGCATCTCCTCCCGCACACCCAGATCCGAGGATTCACGCATGTCCCTGCACGCCCTGTTCGACACCGACCGCGGCCAGATCAAGGTCGAGCTGCTGGCCGACAAGGCCCCGCTGACCGTCGCAAGCTTCGTCAACCTGGCCAAGCGCGGCTTTTACGACGGCCTCAACTTCCACCGCGTGATCGCCGACTTCATGATCCAGGGCGGCTGCCCGCAGGGCACCGGTACCGGTGGCCCGGGCTACAAGTTCGAGGACGAGGCCAACAACGGCGTGCCGCACGAGCGCGGCGTGCTGTCGATGGCCAACGCCGGCCCCAACACCAACGGCAGCCAGTTCTTCATCACCCACATCAAGACCGACTGGCTGGACGGCAAGCACACCGTGTTCGGCAAGGTGGTCGAGGGCCTGGAGGTGGTGGATGCGGTGAAGCAGGGCGACGCCATCAAGTCGGTGAAGATCGAAGGCGACGCCGACGCCGCGCTGGCCGCCAGGGCCGACCGCGTGGCCGAGTGGAACAAAATCCTCGCGGCCTGAGCGGAGCCACGCAGGCCGGGCACCCGCCTGGCCCGTGTTAAAATCGGGGGCTGCGGCAGGCGCGACACTGCCGCGGTTCCCACGTCGACAGGAAGGTGTCCAGATGCCCCAGCTTGCCCGGCGGATCGGCCGCGCCCGGCCCAGCGCCATCATGCAGGTTGCCCGCAAGGCCGCGCGCCTGAAGGCCGAAGGGCGGGACATCATCAACTTCTCGATCGGCGTGCCCAACTTCCTGCCGGGCGAGCACGTGTACGCCGCCGCGCACGCGGCAGTGGATGCCGACTCCGGCCAGTACGGCACCAACCGCGGCTCCGACGCGCTGCTCGATGCGTTCCTGGGACACCTGGAATCCATCGGCCTGCCCGGCTACACGCGCGCCAACTGCGCCACCGGCGTGGGCGCCAAGCAGCTGATCTTCAACCTGGCCGAGGCGCTGCTGGACGAGGGTGACGCGATCGCCTTCGCCACGCCCTACTGGACGAGCTACCCGGACATCGCCGCGATCGTCGGCGCCGAAGTGCGGCTGCTGCCGTGCCCGCCGGAGCAGGACTACAAGCTCACCCCCGCCCAGCTGGACGCCGCGCTGGCGGACAGGCCGAAGGTGTTCCTGTTCAACAACCCGTCCAACCCGACGGGCATGGTGTACACGAAGGACGAGATCGCCGCGCTGGCCGACGTGCTGGCCCGGCATCCGGACACCTGGATCATCACCGACGACATCTACAACCGGATGGTGTTCGACGGCGTGGGCTACCACAACTTCGTCCAGGCACGCCCGGAGCTGCGCGAGCGGCTGGTGTTCATCGACTCGTTGTCCAAGACCTGGGGCATGCCCGGCTGGCGCGTGGGCCTGATGGCCGGCCCGGAAGTGGTGGCCCAGGCGGTCAGCACGCTCAATTCCAACCACATCACCAGCCTGCCCGAAGTGGCCACCGCCGCCGCGATCGCGGCGCTGTCCGGCCCGCAGGACGTGCCCGAGGCCAAGCGCGCCGAATTCCAGGCCAAGCGCGACCAGGTGCTCGAGGCGCTGGCCACGATCCCCGGCGTCACCTGTCCGCGGCCGCAGGGCGCGTTCTACGTGTTCCCCGACATCAGCGTGGCCTTTGGCAAGTCGCACCAGGGCCGGGTGATCGAAAACGACATCGACCTGTGCACCGCGCTGCTGGAATCCCGGGGCGTGGCCTGCGTGCCCGGTTCCGCCTTCGGCGAGCCGCGCAGCATGCGGATCAGCTACACCTGCCCGACGCCGCAGCTGGCGCCGGGGCTGGAGCGCATCCGCGCATTCTTCGCCGAGCTGGACTGAGCCGGCCCCATACCCCACGCAAGCAAGAGGATCCCGTCATGAAAACGCCCGTCCGAGTCGCAGTCACCGGCGCCGCCGGCCAGATCGGCTACGCCCTGCTGTTCCGCATCGCCTCCGGCGAGATGCTGGGCAAGGATCAGCCCGTGATCCTGCAGATGCTGGAGCTGCCGCTGGACAAGGCCCAGGCCGCGCTGAAGGGCGTGATGATGGAGCTGGAGGACTGCGCGTTCCCGCTGCTGGCCGGCATGGTCGGCACCGATGATCCGGAAGTGGCGTTCAAGGACGCCGACATCGCCCTGCTGGTCGGCGCGCGTCCGCGCGGCCCGGGCATGGAGCGCAAGGATCTGCTGCTGGAGAACGCCAAGATCTTCACCGCCCAGGGCGCGGCCCTGAACAAGGTCGCCAGCCGCGACGTCAAGGTGCTGGTGGTCGGCAACCCGGCCAACACCAACGCCTACATCGCCATGAAGTCCGCGCCGGACCTGAAGCCGCAGAACTTCACCGCGATGCTGCGTCTGGACCACAACCGCGCGCTGAGCCAGCTGTCCAGCAAGCTTGGCAAGCCGGTGGGCGGGATCGAGAAGCTGATCGTCTGGGGCAACCACAGCCCGACCATGTACCCGGACTACCGCTTCGCCACCGCCGACGGCGCCTCGATCGGCGAGGCGATCAACGACCAGGCGTGGAACGCGGACACCTTCATCCCCACCGTGGGCAAGCGCGGCGCGGCCATCATCGAGGCCCGCGGCCTGTCCTCGGCCGCATCGGCCGCCAACGCCGCCATCGACCACGTGCGTGACTGGGTGCTCGGCTCCAACGGCAAGTGGGTGACCATGGGCGTGCCGTCCGACGGCAGCTACGGCATCCCCGAGGGCGTGATCTTCGGCTTCCCGGTGACCACCGAAAACGGCGAATACACCCTGGTCAAGGATCTGCCGATCGACGACTTCAGCCAGCAGTACATCGACAAGACCCTGGCCGAGCTGGAGGAAGAGCGCGCCGGCGTGGCGCACCTGCTGGGCTGAACGCGTGAGCCAATCAGGTTGACCGGATCGGTCAACGTGTCGAAAAGGCCCGGATTTCCGGGCCTTTTCGCGTTTCCCGGACGCTAAGACCAACGTCGAAGCGCGCCGGCGCGCGCGTGGGTCTAGCCTTGGCGGATACCACGGAGGTGGCCATGGGATACGAAGAGACTTATCGCCGTTCGGTCGAGGAGCCGGAGGCCTTCTGGGCCGAGCAGGCCGAAGCCATCCACTGGCACAAGGTGCCGGAGAAGATCCTCGACTACTCCAATCCGCCGTTCCGCAAGTGGTTCGTCGGCGGCGAGACCAACCTCTGCTACAACGCGGTCGACCGGCATCTTGAAGAGCGCGGCGACCAGCTCGCGCTGGTCGGTTATTCCACCGAGACCGGCAGCGTCCGCGAGCTGAGCTACCGCGAGCTGCACCGCGAGGTGAACGTGTTCGCCGCGGTGCTCGGCTCGCTGGGTGTGGGCAAGGGCGACCGGGTGGTGATCTACATGCCGCACACGGTGGACGCGGTGATCGCGATGCTGGCCTGCGCGCGGATCGGCGCGATCCACTCGGTGGTGTTCGGCGGCTTCGCGTCGAAGAACCTGGCGCTGCGCATCGACGACGCCGGGCCGAAGGTGCTGGTGTGCGCCGACGCCGGCAGCCGCGGCGGCAAGGTCATTCCCTTCAAGCCGCTGGTGGACGAAGCCCTGGGCCAGGCGCAGCACCCGC
This sequence comes from Luteimonas dalianensis, assembly GCF_049339425.1. NCBI lineage: Bacteria > Pseudomonadati > Pseudomonadota > Gammaproteobacteria > Lysobacterales > Lysobacteraceae > Luteimonas > Luteimonas dalianensis. Next base: position 22,845 of record NZ_JBMPPO010000008.1, read on the forward strand.
CCGCGCACGTGCTGGTGGTCAGCCGCGGGCTGGTCGGCGAGGTGCCGATGCAGGACGGTCGCGACCTGGACTACGCGCAGCTGCGGCGCGACCACGAAGGCGCGCAGGTGCCGGTGCAGTGGCTGGAGTCCAACGAGCCCAGCTACATCCTCTATACCTCCGGCACCACCGGCACGCCCAAGGGCGTGCAGCGCGACGTGGGCGGCTACGCGGTGGCGCTGGCGCTGTCGATGTGGGCGGTCTACGACATCCGGCCCGGGCAGGTGATGTTCTCCACCTCCGACATCGGCTGGGTGGTGGGGCATTCCTACAACGTCTACGGGCCGCTGATCGCCGGCGCCACCTCGATCATCTACGAGGGGCTGCCGGTGCGGCCGGATCCGGGGGTCTGGTGGCAGCTGTGCGAGCAGTACGGCGTGCGCACGATGTTCTCCGCGCCCACCGCGCTGCGGGTGCTGAAGAAGTTCGACACCTCGTACATCACCGACCGCGACCTGTCGAAGCTGGAGCACCTGTTCCTGGCCGGCGAGCCGCTGGACGAGCCGACCGCGCGCTGGATCTCCGACGTGCTCGGCAAGCCGGTGATCGACAACTACTGGCAGACCGAGACCGGCTGGCCGGTGCTGACCCTGATGCCGGGGCTGGACATGAAGCCGGTCAAGCTCGGCTCGCCGGGCCTGCCGAACCTGGGCTACAAACTGCGGGTGATCAACGAGGTCACCGGCGAGGACGCGCCGGCCGGCGAGAAGGGCGTGCTGGTGATCCAGCCGCCGCTGCCGCCGGGCTGCATGAGCACGGTGTGGCGCAACGACGAGCGCTTCATCGCCAGCTACTTCAGCCATTTCAACGAGCTGCTGTACAGCTCGCTGGACTGGGCGATCCGTGATGAGGACGGTTATGCGTACATCCTCGGCCGCACCGACGACGTGATCAACGTGGCCGGGCACCGCCTGGGCACGCGCGAGATCGAGGAGGCGGTGTCCAGCCACCCGGCGGTGGCCGAGGCCGCGGTGATCGGCGTGCACGACGAGGTCAAGGGCCAGGTGCCGGTGGTGTTCACCACCTTCAGGCAGCAGGGCGATGGCCACGCCAACGCCGAGATCGCCGAGCAGATGCTGCAGGCGGTGACCAAGCAGCTTGGCGCGGTGGCGCGGCCGGCGAAGGTCTACGTGGTCAGCGCGCTGCCCAAGACCCGCTCGGGCAAGCTGCTGCGGCGCTCGCTGCAGGCGCTGGCGGAGAACCGCGACCCGGGAGACCTGTCCACGCTGGACGACCCGGGCGCGCTCGAGGATGCGCGGCGGGCGATTGCCGAGGGGCGGGAAGGCGGCTGAGGCGGGCTCAGGGGTGGGGACTGGAAGGGTCGACGTCCTCGTCCAGCGTCCAGACGACGTCGCGGCCTTCCGGGTCGCGGCTGAGTGCGAAGCGGGCCGGTGAGCGGCTGCTGATTGCGGCCGGCGCGCCGGTGGCGGCGTCGGGGAGCGGCACGAGGAACAGGCCACCGGCGTCGATCACCCGGCGCGCGCGGACATCGCCCAGGTCGCCGACCTCGTTGATCCGGCCGCCGCGCTCGGCCAGCGCATGCTCGAAGTTCACCAGCACGTCCGCACGCGCCGGCTCCACGCCCGGGATCGCGAGGGTGGCGCCGGTGACCAGCAGATCCGGCCACACCCGGCCGTTCTCCGGCAGGTCGGTGTAGAGCGCGGTCGGCGTGCCGGCATAGCTGCCGCTGGCGATCGCATCCAGCGCCGCCGCCAGCCCCAGGAAGTTCAGCCGCCGTACCGCCTGCTTCTCCGGATCGCCCTCGATCCCGCCGGATTCGACCAGCACGGTGCTGGTACCCCAGGCGGTCATCATGTCGCCGAAGGCGCGCGGGTTGAAGGTGTCGTCCCAGCGCGCCATGTGGCCGGCGATGCGCGGCTCCAGCGCCGTTCGCATCACCGCAGCCACTTCCATCGCGCGCTGGCGTACCGGGTTGATCCCGCGCGTCCGTTCGAACGGCGGCGCCAGCAGGGCGATGGCCACGCCGCGGTCGCTATCGCCGGCGCGGTAGCCCGGGCGCTGGTCGTGCAGGTTGAAGCCGAACTCCGGCTCGATCCGATCGCGCAGCGCCTTCAGCGCCCGGCCTTCCGGCGTGGCCAGCGCGCGCGCGTCGCGGTTGATGTCGATGCCCTGGGCGTTGCGGCGCTGGAAGCGTGCCGCGCCGTCGGGATTGACCAGCGGGAAGAAGTGCAGCGTGGTGTCTTCGCGCAGCCGGGCCACCAGCGGATGATCCGGATGGGCGCCGAGGAAGTGGAACAGATCCGCCAGCGCCATCGTCGCGGTGCTTTCGTCGCCGTGCATCTGCGACCACAGCAGCACCCGGGTGTCGCCGTTGCCCCACTGCACGTGGCGCAGCGGACGGCCCTCGGCGCTTGCGCCGATCTGTTCAATCCGGAAGCCCGCTTCTGCCGACAGCAGCGGGGTCGCCACCTGCCACCAGTGCTCCGGCGCAAAGGTGCGCTGCTCAAGGCCTGCAACGCGGATGGCATCGGGATAGCTGCGATCCAGCTCGTCCAGCCATGCGGAAGGCGACGGCATCGCCGATGTCGTCGCGGTGGCGGATTGCGCATCAGTGCCGGATGCCTCTGCGGGCGTCGTGGCACAGGCGGCAAGCGTCGGCGCGAACAGCGCAAGCAGGCCGATGGTCAGCAGGCGGGTAGGGCGCATCGTGCAGTCCGGTTGAACGGGGATGATGGAGCCTCGCGGCCGCACCACGCCATGTCAATCGATCGCCGCGCCGCCCTGGTCTTCGGCGTTGCCGCTGGCGGCCGGTTGATCGCCGACATAGCGCGCGCGGGGACGGATCAGCATGCCCGACGCCTGCTGCTCCAGCGCGTGCGCCAGCCACCCGGCCAGGCGCCCGGCGGCGAACATCACCAGCGCCGGTGCGGCCGGCAGCCCGTGGGCGTGGCACAGCGCCGCCAGCAGCAGGTCGATGTTGGGGCGCTGGCCGCTGGCCTCCTCGGCGGCGGCGATGACCTGCTCCAGCCCGCGCATTGCCGGACTGCGGCCGCGCGCCTCGCGCAGCATGTCCAGCAGGGTGGTGGCACGCGGGTCGCCTTCGGGATACAGCGCATGGCCGAAGCCGGGCAGGTCGTCGCCGCGCGCCCAGCGCGCCGCCACGTGGGCGCCGGGGGAGGGCGCGGCGAGCGCCTCGCCGACCAGGGCGTGGGCGCGCGCGGTGGCGCCGCCGTGGCGCGGCCCGGACAGCGCCGCCAGCCCGGTGCAGACGGTGGCGTGCAGGTGCGCGCCGGTGGAGGCGACCACGCGCGCGGCAAACGCGGACACGTTGAGCTCGTGGTCGGCGCACAGCACCAGCGCGGCCCGCACCATTTCGGCAAAGCGCGGGTCACGCGGCTTCCAGTGCCGGGCCAGCAGCAGGTGCACCGGTGCGTTGGCCGGGGCCACGCCGGCCACCAGCGCGGCGTTCTGGCGCAGCAGGGCGGCGGCGATTTCGCGGCGCACCGTGGCCGAGGAGCTGAACGAGTGGCGCACTTCCAGCGCCAGCAGCGGGATCGCCGCCATCGCCCGCTCCAGCGGCGGCAGGCGGGCGTCGCCGGCCACGGCGCGCACGGTGTCGGGCCACTGCGGATCCAGCGGACGCGCGAACGGATCCTCCCCGCCGCAGTCCCACAGCAGCCGCGCGGTGTCTTCCAGCGTGGCTCCGCCGCGGGCCAGCGCCACCGCGGAGTGGCCGCGGTAGTAGGGGCCGTCGGTGCGGATCAGCGAGATCCGGGTTTCCATCACCGGCAGCCCGCGATCCAGGCTCTGGGCCGCGCCGCGCGCGGCGCCGCGGCCGGCGCGCTTGCGCTGCAGCAGTTTGTCCACGTCGCTGCGGCGGTACACGCGGCTGCGGTGATCGGCGCCGGGGCGCGACTGCACCAGCCCGCGGCTGACGTAGGCGTAGAGGGTGGCCGGGCTGATGCCGAGCAGTTCGCAGGCCTCGGGAGCGGGGATGAAATCGTCGTCCATGGCGATATATTGATTCAATTGGTCAAGATTGATCAACAGGTTGTTTGATGCGAGCCTGTCATCCGCCGCGGAGATCATTCCCCGGGTACCGCGGCCCGCATCCGCAGGAGCAAACGATGAGCCATGCCTCCCCCGGCGCGCGCTTCCGCGCCGCCCTCGCCGAAGAATCCCCGCTGCAGGTGATCGGCGCGATCAACGCCAACCACGCCCTGCTGGCCGAACGCGCCGGCTTCCGCGCCATTTACCTGTCCGGCGGCGGCGTGGCCGCCGGCTCGCTGGGCATGCCCGACCTGGGCATCAACACGCTGGAAGACGTGCTCATCGACACCCGCCGCATCACCGACGTGTGCGAACTGCCGCTGATGGTGGACATCGATACCGGCTTTGGCGCCAGCGCGTTCAACATCGAGCGCACCGTGCGCTCGCTGATCAAGGCCGGCGCAGCCGCCTGCCACATCGAGGATCAGGTGGGCGCCAAGCGCTGCGGCCACCGGCCGGGCAAGGAGATCGTGTCGCAGGGCGAGATGGTGGACCGCATCAAGGCCGCCGCCGACGCCAAGACCGATCCCGACTTCTTCCTGATCGCCCGCACCGACGCGATCCAGGTCGAAGGCGTGGACGCGGCCATCGAGCGCGCGATCGCCTGCGTGGAGGCCGGCGCCGACGGCATCTTCGCCGAGGCCGCCTACGACCTGGACACCTACCGCCGGTTCGTCGACGCGGTGAAGGTGCCGGTACTGGCCAACATCACCGAGTTCGGCAAGACCCCGCTGTTCTCGCGCGACGAACTGGCCTCTGCCGGGGTGGCGATCCAGCTGTTCCCCCTGTCCGCGTTCCGCGCCGCCAACAGGGCCGCCGAGGCCGTGTACACCGCGGTGCGCCGCGACGGCCACCAGAAGGCCGTGGTGGACGACATGCAGACCCGCGAGGAGCTGTACGAGCGCATCGGCTACCACGCGTTCGAGCAGCGTCTGGACGCGCTGTTCTCGAAGAAGTGATTCCCTGCCACCGGTCGTCCCGACCCGTGGCCACACCGCATTGACCGGAGACCCGACATGACCGAGACCACCCAGGCCCCCGCCTTCAAGCCCAAGAAGTCCGTCGCCCTGTCCGGCACCGCCGCCGGCAACACCGCGCTGTGCTCGGTGGGCCGCAGCGGCAACGACCTGCACTACCGCGGCTACGACATCCTCGACCTGGCCCGCACCAGCGAGTTCGAGGAGATCGCCCACCTGCTGGTGCACGGCACGCTGCCGAACAAGGCTGAACTGCGCGCGTACAAGGCCAAGCTCAAGTCGCTGCGCGGCATCCCGGCCGCGGTCAAGGCCGCGCTGGAGGAACTGCCGCCGTCGGCGCACCCGATGGACGTGATGCGCACCGGCGTGTCGATCCTGGGCTGCGTGGCGCCGGAGAAGGACGACCACAACCATCCGGGCGCGCGCGACATCGCCGACAAGCTGATGGCCTCGCTCGGCTCGATGCTGCTGTACTGGTACCACTGGAGCCACAACGGCCGCGCCATCGACGTGGAGACCGATGACGATTCGATCGGCGGCCACTTCCTGCACCTGCTGCACGGCGAGCCGGCGCCCGAATCGTGGGTCAAGGCGATGCACACCTCGCTGATCCTCTACGCCGAGCACGAGTTCAACGCCAGCACCTTCACCAGCCGGGTGATCGCCGGTACCGGCAGCGACATGTATTCGTGCATTGCCGGCGGCATCGGCGCGCTGCGCGGACCCAAGCACGGCGGCGCCAACGAGGTCGCCTTCGAGGTGCAGAAGCGCTACGACAACCCGGACGAGGCCGAGGCCGACATCCGCGAGCGGGTGGGGCGCAAGGAAGTGGTCATCGGTTTCGGCCACCCGGTGTACACGGTGAGCGATCCGCGCAACGAGGTGATCAAGGCGGTGGCGCGCGAGCTGTCCGAAGAGCAGGGCAGCATGAAGATGTACGATATCGCCGAGCGCCTGGAATCGACCATGTGGGACATCAAGAAGATGTTCCCCAACCTGGACTGGTTCAGCGCGGTCAGCTACCACATGATGGGCGTGCCCACGGCGATGTTCACCCCGCTGTTCGTGATCGCCCGCACCGCCGGCTGGAGCGCGCACGTGGTCGAGCAGCGCATCGACGGCAAGATCATCCGCCCCAGCGCGAACTACATCGGGCCGGAAGACCGCAAGTTCGTGCCGATCGACGAGCGCGGCTGATCCGCGCCGTCGTTACCGGTTCCACCGTCGCTCCCGCGGCTTTCAACAGACGCATGTCTGATCATGCGGGAGTGACGGAAAGACCGACCACCGCCAGCAGCCAGCGACCAGCCAGCGAATTGAAATGAACAACGCCTACCGCAAGCCCCTCCCCGGAACCAGCCTCGACTGGTACGACGCCAGTGAGGCGGTTGAAGCCATCAAGCCCGGCGCCTGGGCCACGCTCCCATACACCTCCCGGGTGTACGCGGAGAACATCGTGCGCCGCGCCGATCCGGCGCAGCGCGATGCGTTCCTGGGCCAGCTGATCGAGCGCCGACGCGACTTGGACTTCCCGTGGTTCCCGGCGCGGGTGGTCTGCCACGACATCCTCGGCCAGACCGCGCTGGTGGATCTGGCCGGCCTGCGCGACGCGATCGCCGAGGCCGGCGGGGATCCCGCGCAGGTCAACCCGGTGGTGCCGGTGCAGCTGATCGTCGACCACTCGCTGGCGGTGGAGCACGACGGTTCGGACCCGGCGGCGTTCAACCGCAACCGCGAGATCGAGCAGCGCCGCAACGCCGACCGCTTCCACTTCATCGACTGGACGGCCGAGGCCTTCGAGAACGTGGACGTGATCCCGCCGGGCAACGGGATCATGCACCAGATCAATCTGGAGAAGATGTCGCCGGTGGTCTACGTCGACGACGGCGTGGCCTTCCCCGACACCTGCGTGGGCACCGACAGCCACACCCCGCACGTGGACGCGCTGGGCGTGATCGCCATCGGCGTGGGCGGCCTGGAAGCCGAGAGCGTGATGCTCGGCCGCGCCTCGTGGATGCGCCTGCCGGACATCGTCGCCGTCGAGCTGAGCGGCGAGCCGCAGCCGGGCATCACCGCCACCGACATCGTGCTGGCGCTGACCGAGTTCCTGCGCGCCGAGCGCGTGGTCGGCGCCTACCTGGAGTTCCGCGGCGAGGGCGCCGCAGCGTTGACGGTGGGCGACCGCGCCACCATCTCCAACATGGCGCCCGAGTACGGCGCCACCGCGGCGATGTTCTTCATCGACGACAACACCCTGGACTACCTGCGCCTGACCGGGCGCGAGGAAGAACAGGTGGAGCTGGTGGAGACCTACGCGAAGACCGCCGGCCTGTGGGCCCCGCAGCTGGACACGGCCGAGTACGAGCGCACCCTGCGCTTTGATCTCTCCAGCGTGGTGCGCAACATGGCCGGCCCGTCCAATCCGCATCGCCGGCTGCCGACCTCGGCGCTGGAAGAGCGCGGCATCGCCGGCGACCTGGAAGCCGCGCGTGCCCAGGAAGCCGACGGCAAGCTCCCGGACGGCGCGGTGATCATCGCCGCCATCACCTCCTGCACCAACACCTCCAACCCGCGCAACGTGATCGCCGCCGGCCTGCTGGCGCGCAACGCCAACGCACGCGGGCTGCTGCGCAAGCCGTGGGTGAAGTCCTCGCTGGCGCCGGGCTCCAAGGCGGTGGAGCTGTACCTGCAGGACGCCGGGCTGATGGACGAGCTGGAGAACCTCGGCTTCGGCATCGTCGGCTTCGCCTGCACCACCTGCAACGGCATGAGCGGCGCGCTGGATCCGGAGATCCAGCAGGAAGTGGTCGACCGCGACCTGTACGCGGTGGCCGTGCTCAGCGGCAACCGCAACTTCGACGGCCGCATCCATCCCTACGCCAAGCAGGCCTTCCTGGCCTCGCCGCCGCTGGTGGTGGCCTATGCGATCGCCGGCACCGTGCGCTTCGATATCGAGAAGGACGTGCTGGGCGTGGACGCGGGCGGCAACGCCGTCACCCTCAAGGATCTGTGGCCGAGCGACGAGGAAATCGACGCCATGGTGGCCGCACACGTGAAGCCCGAGCACTTCCGCCAGGTGTACGAGCCGATGTTCAGCCCGCGCGATGCCATCGGCCTGAAGGTGGATCCGCTGTACGACTGGCGCCCGCAGAGCACCTACATCCGCCGCCCGCCGTACTGGGAGGGCGCGCTGGCGGCCCCGCGCACGATGAAGGGCATGCGCCCGCTGGCGGTGCTGGGCGACAACATCACCACCGACCACCTGTCGCCGTCCAATGCGATCCTGGCGACCAGCGCGGCGGGCGAGTACCTGGCCTCAATGGGCGTGCCGGAGGAGGACTTCAACTCCTACGCCACCCACCGCGGGGACCACCTCACCGCGCAGCGGGCGACCTTCGCCAATCCCAAGCTGCTCAACGAGATGGTGCGCGATGAAAACGGCGAAGTTCGCCAGGGTTCGCTGGCGCGGATCGAGCCGGAGGGCGAGGTCACCCGTATGTGGGAGGCGATCGAGACCTATATGGAACGCCGGCAGCCGCTGATCATCATCGCCGGCGCCGACTACGGCCAGGGCTCCAGCCGCGACTGGGCCGCCAAGGGCGTGCGCCTGGCCGGGGTGGAGGCGATCGCCGCCGAGGGCTTCGAGCGCATCCACCGCACCAACCTGGTCGGCATGGGCGTGCTGCCGCTGCAGTTCCAGGAAGGCACCACCCGCAAAACCCTGGGCATCGACGGCAGCGAGACCTTCGACGTTGAAGGCGAGCCCGCCCCCGGCGCCACCCTGACCCTGGTGATCAACCGCAGGAACGGCGAGCGCGTGGAGGTGCCGGTCACCTGCCGCCTGGATTCGGACGAGGACGTGCAGGTCTACAGCGCCGGCGGCGTGCTGCAGCGGTTTGCGCAGGATTTTCTGGCCTCCAGCGCCGCCTGATGTTCGAGCGGCTGCCAGGCGGATCCGAAGCCCACCTTGCGATCAACGACGCGTGGTAGCCGAAGCATGGCCCCCGGCTGCTGTTCATCCTCAGGCTGGCGCCGTCCGTGACCGCCGAGCTTGACGCTGCGATCCGGGCCGCCGGGGTCAAGGCGGCGCTGGGTACGAAGCTGTTCCCGCCTGCGCTCTGGCATCAGTCCGTCTCGGATCGCTACGCCGACCGGCCGGAACTCAGGGAGCGGCTGCTGGCTGCCGGTGGGGACGTACGGGTGCCCGGTTTCAGCATCGATCTCGACCAGTTGCGGAAGGGCAGGAACCCGCGTGGAAACTTCAACGTGGAGGCGCGCCAGCGGAGCGCCTGTTCCGAGCTGGTGACTCTGGTGGATGCAATCAATGAAGCCGTCGCGGCGCATGGCCTGCCGAAGGGTGACGGGCATTCACCGCACGTCACCCTGAGCTACGGCTTCAATGGCGAGCTGCCCGGAACCCAGCCAATGACTCCGGTGGAGTGGCGGGTGGACGCGTTCGAACTGGTGGTTGGTGGCGGGCAGCCCTATGGCTACACCACGCTCGGCCGCTGGACGCTGGGTCCTCCCGCTGCCAGGGCGTCGCAGCCCAGCCTGTTCTGAACTTTTCCCACATGGCCTGCCGGACGCCGGACAGGCATATTTTCGCAGGACTGCACCATGACCGTTCGCAAACCTTCCCATGCCCCGCAGCTGCGGATCCCCGCCACCTACCTGCGCGGCGGCACCTCCAAGGGCGTGTTCTTCCGCCTGGAAGACCTGCCGGAAGCCGCGCAGGCGCCCGGCCCGGCGCGCGATGCGCTGCTGATGCGGGTGATCGGCTCGCCCGACCCGTATGGCAAGCACACCGACGGCATGGGCGGGGCGACGTCCTCGACCAGCAAGTGCGTGATCATTTCGAAGTCCACGCGGCCGGATCACGACGTCGACTATCTCTACGGCCAGGTGTCGATCGACACCGCGTTCGTGGACTGGTCGGGCAACTGCGGCAACCTCAGCACCGCGGTGGGGCCGTTCGCGATCGCCAACGGTTTCATCGACGCCGACCGGCTGCCGGACAACGGTACGTTCGCGGTGCGGGTGTGGCAGGCCAACATCGGCAAGACCATCGTCTGCCACGTGCCGGTGGTGGACGGGCAGGTGCAGGAGACGGGCGACTTCGAGCTGGACGGGGTGACCTTCCCGGCGGCGGAGATCGTGCTGGAGTTCATGGATCCGTCCGATGACGGCGAGGGCGGGGCGATGTTCCCCACCGGCAGCGTGGTCGATGCGCTGGAGGTGCCGGGCGTGGGCACGCTGCAGGCGAGCATGATCACCGCCGGCATTCCGACGGTGTTCGTCAACGCCGCCGACATCGGCTACGCGGGCACCGAGCTGCAGCCGGCGATCAACGAAGATCCGGCCGCGCTGGCGAAGCTGGAGGCGATCCGCGTGGCCGGCGCGCTGCGCATGGGCCTGATCAAGTCGCCGGAGGAGGCGGCCACCCGCCAGCACACGCCCAAGGTGGCGTTCGTCGCGCCGCCGGCAGGCTACGCGGCCAGCAGCGGCAAGCGCATCGAAGCCGGGGATATCGACCTCAACGTGCGGGCGATGTCGATGGGCAAGCTGCACCACGCGATGATGGGCACCTGTGCGGTGGCGATCGCCACCGCGGCGGCGGTGCCGGGAACGCTGGTGAACCTGGCGGCGGGCGGCGGCAAGCGCGAGGCGGTGCGCTTCGGCCATCCCTCGGGAACGCTGCGCGTGGGCGCGGAAGTGCGCGAGCAGGACGGCCGCTGGTCGGTGACCAAGGCGGTGATGAGCCGCAGCGCCCGGGTGCTGATGGAAGGCGCGGTGCGCGTCCCGGCCTGAGGCCGGGTCACGCCGCGGTGGATCAGCTCCGGCGCGGCTTGAGGTTCTGCACCCGCAGGAAGGTGTGGTCGTCGATCACCGCCACCTGGTAGGCGTTGCGCCAGCTGGGGGCGGCGATGGCGTGGGCCATGAAGTGGCTCGCGCCGGGCACCACTTCGCGGCGCATGTCCACCGGCAGCGCCCAGTTGCGCTCGGATTCGATCGCCACCGTCATCGAGTGGGCCAGCGCGGCCTGGTTGCGCAGGCGCATCTGGTGGGAAACGATGCCCGGCGCGAACTGCTTGCGCGCGGTGACCACTTCACACATCGTCTCGCCCCACAGGCCGCTTTCCTGGCGGCGCAGGGCCACCTCGGCCACGGCCTGCTGGCCGCGCAGCGACTGGTTGCGCGCCTCCAGGTACACGGTGGTGCCCAGGCACACCGAATCGGCCGCGGGCTGCGGCATGAGCGAGGCGAACCAGAGGATCCAGCCCAGTGTCATCGTTGTAACTCCTTGCTTCGTTGCTCCGCGGCCTCGGCTGCCTGTCCCCTTGGGGATCACGGCATCAGCGACCTGGACCGGCATGGCGAATGGGCGCACCCGGCCAGGCCGGACGCTCGCGAACGGTTCGCGACAAGAAGGGCTGCGACTCTTTGGCGCCTTGGTGCCCCGCATCCGGCGCCGCGCAGATGGGCGTGGGCTCGGATCGGCCCGCGGCGGCAGTGCCAGCCCGGGCTGCGCGCACCTTAATGGCGCGAATCCGAACTCAACCTGAATGCGAAGGCTTGACTTTGGCCGCGGCACGGCCCCGATTGCTGCGGCGCAGCATGGGCGCCGGCGGCCCGGATCCGGCCGCGCGCGCCCGCGGGCAGGCCTCAGAAACCCGCCGCCAGCCGCGAGCCCTGGTCGATGGCGCGCTTGGCATCGAGCTCGGCGGCCACGTCCGCGCCGCCGATGAGCCGGGGTTCAACGCCTGCGGCCCGCAGCGGTTCCAGCAGCGTCCGCCGCGGCTCCTGCCCGGCGCAGACCACCACGTGATCCACGTCCAGCAGCCGCTCCTCGCCTTCGACACGGATCCGCAGGCCGGCGTCGTCCACGCCCAGGTATTCCACCCCGCCCAGCGTGGTGACGCCCTTGGCCCGGATGGCGGCGCGGTGGATCCAGCCGGTGGTCTTGCCCAGCCGGGTGCCCAGCCGGCCCGGGGTGCGCTGCAGCAGCCAGACCTGGCGTGCCGGCGGTTCCGGCTGCGGCGTCGTGAGCGCGCCGGGGCCGTCGAACCCGGCATCCACGCCCCATTCGCGCATCCACAGCGCCGGATCCAGGCTGGGCGACGGGCCGGAGTGGACGAGGAGTTCGGCCACGTCGAAGCCGATCCCGCCGGCGCCGATGATCGCCACCCGCGCGCCCGGCACCACCCGGCCCGACACCACGTCCCGGTAGCCGACCACGCGCGGGTGGTCGCTGCCGGGGAAGGCGACCTGCCGCGGCTCGATCCCGGTCGCCAGCACCACTTCGTCAAAGCCCGCCAGCGCTTCCACGCCGGCGCGGGTGGAAAGCCGCACCTCCACCCCGGTCTCCTGCAGCCGGTGGCCGAACCAGCGCAGGGTCTCGGCAAATTCCTCCTTGCCGGGGATGCGTTTGGCGAGGTTGAACTGTCCGCCGATCACATCCGCCGCTTCGAACAGGGTCACCCTGTGTCCGCGTTCGGCCGCCACCGTGGCGCAGGCCAGTCCCGCCGGCCCGGCGCCGACCACGGCGATGCGCCGGGCGGCGGCAGCCGGCCGGTACACCAGCTCGGTCTCGAAGCACGCGCGCGGGTTGACCAGGCAGGTGGCCCGGCGGTTCTTGAAGATGTGATCCAGGCAGGCCTGGTTGCAGGCGATGCAGGTGTTGATGGCGTGGGCGCGGCCGGCGCGGGCCTTGTTGGCCCATTCGGGGTCGGCCAGCATCGGCCGCGCCATCGACACCAGGTCGGCGCCGCCGGAAGCAAGCACCGTCTCGGCCACGTCGGGCATGTTGATGCGGTTGCTGGCCACCAGCGGCAGCTTCACGTGTTCGCGCATCTTCGCCGTGGCCCCGGCGAAGGCGGCGCGCGGCACCGAGGTGGCGATGGTCGGCACCCGCGACTCGTGCCAGCCGATGCCGGTATTGAGGATGGTCGCGCCGGCGGCCTCGACCGCCTTCGCCTGGGTCACGATCTCGTCCCAGTCCGAACCCTCCGGCACCAGCTCGGCCATCGACTGCCGGTAGATGAGGATGAAGTCGTCGCCGCAGGCCTTGCGCACGCGCTCCACGATCTCGGTGGCAAAGCGCATCCGGTGCTCCAGCGGGCCGCCCCAGCGGTCATCGCGCCGGTTGGTGCGCGCGCTGGCGAACTCGTTGATCAGGTAGCCCTCCGAGCCCATGATCTCGACGCCGTCGTAGCCGGCCTCGCGGGCCAGGCACGCGGCCTTTGCATAGGCGTCGATGGTGCGCTCCACCCCGCGCGCGGACAGCGCCCGCGGCGTGAACGGAGTGATCGGCGACTTGATCCGCGAGGGCGCCACCGACAGCGGGTGGAAGGCGTAGCGGCCGGCGTGCAGCAGCTGCAGGCAGATCTTCGCGCCGTGCGCGTGCACCGCGTCGGTGACCTGGCGGTGCTTGCCCACCTCCCACGGCCAGCCCAGCCGGCTGGCGAACGGCTTCAGCCAGCCCTCCACGTTGGGCGAGAAGCCGCCGGTGACGATCAGCCCGACCCCGCCTGCGGCGCGCTCGGCGAAATAGGCGGCGAGCTTGGGGAAGTCGCTTCGGCGATCTTCCAGGCCGGTATGCATCGACCCCATCAGCACCCGGTTGCGCAGGCTGGTGAAGCCCAGGTCCAGCGGCGTGAACAGGTGTGGGTAGGGCGACGGGGTGGCGGGCTGGCCGTAGGGCTGCGGCATATCCGGATACGCTGGCGTATGGAAAGCCGCAGGGTGCCGGGAATCACCGCGTCCGGCAAGCCGCCCGACCACGCAAGGCAAAGGCCAGCCTGCCCCAGCCCACGGTGCCGCCCAGCCACCAGCCGATCACCAGCCGGTCACCAGCACCGTGGCTCGGCGTGGACTGCGCGGTAACGCAACCGCTGGCAGCATGGCCGTGAATCCGCAGCCGGAGCCCGCCGATGCCTGCCCAGGACGCCCGTTCCGCAGCACGCCCCGATCCCGACCGGTCGATGGTGGACATCGCCGATTACGTGCTCGACGCCCGGATCGAATCGAACGAGGCCTGGGACACGGCCCGCTACATGCTGGCCGACTCGATGGCCTGCGCCATGCTGGCGATGAAATTCGAGGACTGCACCCGCCACCTGGGCCCGCTGGTTCCGGGCGGCGAGATCCCGGGCGGGGCGCGGGTGCCCGGCACCCGGTTCGAGCTGGATCCGGCCCAGGCCGCCTTCAACATCGGCACCCTGGTGCGCTGGCTGGACTTCAACGACACCTGGCTGGCCGCCGAGTGGGGGCATCCGTCCGACAACCTCGGCACGATCCTCGCCGTGGCCGACTGGCTGGCGCGCCGGGAGGGCAGGGCCATCAGCATGCGCGACGTGCTCGGCTGGGCGATCAAGGCCCACGAGATCCAGGGCGTCTACGCGCTGCGCAACGCCTTCAACCGGGCCGGCCTGGATCACGTGATCCTGGTGCGGCTGGCCTCCACCGCGGTGGCGACCGCGATGCTGGGCGGCAGCCGGGACGAGGTGATCGCCGCGGTCTCGCACTCCTGGATCGACAACGGCGTGCTCAGGACCTACCGCCACGCGCCCAACACCGGCCCGCGCAAGAGCTGGGCCGCCGGCGACGCCTGCCGCCGGGCGGTGACCCACGCGCTGAACGCGGTGCACAGGAAGGCGGCGGGCTATCCGAGCGCGGTCAGTGCGCAGACCTGGGGCTTCCGGGACGTGGCGTTCGGGGGCAAGGAGTTCGAGTTCGAGCGGCCCTTCGGCAGCTACGTGATGGAGAACATCCTGTTCAAGATCAGCTGGCCGGCCGAATTCCACGCCCAGACCGCGGTGGAGTGCGCGATGCGGCTGCATGACCAGGTGCGCGACCGGCTGGACGACATCGAGCGGGTCGAGATCCACACCCAGGAGGCGGCGATCCGGATCATCGACAAGACCGGGCCGCTGGACAATTACGCCGACCGCGACCACTGCCTGCAGTACATGGTGGCAGTACCGCTGATCTTCGGCCGCCTCGGCGCCCGGGATTACGGCGACGAGGTGGCCGCCGATCCGCGCATCGACGCCCTGCGCGGGCGGATGCGGGTCAGCGAGGATCCGCAGTTTACCCGCGACTATTTCGACCCCGACAGGCGCTATATCGGCAACGCGGTGCAGGTGTTTTTCAGGGATGGCTCGGCGACGGAGAAGGTGTCGGTGGATTATCCGGTCGGGCATCGGCGAAGGCGTGGGGAAGGCATTCCGCTGCTGCTGGCGAAGTACCGGGATGCCCTGGAAGCCCACCTGCCGGCGGGCCAGGCCGGGAGGCTGGTTGCGCTGGCCGGCGATCCGGAAGCACTGGACCGGATGCCCGTGCAGGAATACCTTGACCTCTACCGCAGCTGAACAGAGGGGGCGCAGTGGTGTGTCCCCGCAAGCGTTATGTTACTGTTAACGCCGTCTTCACGCGGGTGTCCCTAGCCTGTGCCTCGAAGGTTTGGGCCTGCGCGGCCTGAAAAGCAAGACCTTGGTAACAGTCATACAAAACGAAACACACGCTTTATCCCCCTTGATCAAGGAGCATTACGGATGAAAATGAAACTCCTCTGTGCCGCGCTTGCCGGCGGCCTGGGCCTGGCCTCGGCGGCCAATGCGCAGGAGTTCGACGACCGCTGGTACCTGACCGCGGGCGCGGGCTACAACTTCCAGGACGGTGACCGTCGCACTGACGACGCCCCCCAGGTTTCGCTGGGTCTGGGCAAGTTCATCAGCCCGGTGTGGTCGGTTGATGCCGAGCTCAACTACCAGAACCCGAGCTTCGACAGCACCATCGCCGGTGCCAACCGCGACCTGAACTGGAGCCAGTACGGCGTTTCGTTCGACTTCCGCCGCCACTTCATCAATGAAGGCCGCAACTGGAACCCGTACATGCTGTTCGGCGTTGGTTACCAGCGCAGCGAGGAAGAGTTCGACGCGTTCCCGAACCCGGTTTCGCCGGGCGAGCGTGAAGACGGCAACTTCTCCGCCAAGTTCGGTGGTGGCGTGCAGGGCACCTTCACCAACCGCGTTGCGGTTCGTGCCGAAGTCTTCGCCCGCGGCGACTTCGACGATGACAGCTACGCTGCCAACGGCGCGCTGGATTGGGGCGGCTACCCGCACAACCAGGAAGAGAGCAGTTTCATCGATTACGTGGCCCAGGTTGGCCTGATCATCCCGCTGGGTCCGGAGCCGACCGCCCCGGTTGCCCCGCCGCCGCCGCCGCCGCCGCCGCCGGCCCCGGCCGAGCCGCCGCCGCCTGCTCCGATCACCATTGATCTGACCGGCGTGAACTTCGACTTCGACCGTTCGACCCTGCGCCCGGATGCGGTGCAGATCCTGAACGAGGCTGTCGAAATCCTGCGTCGCTACCCGGATCTGGGTGTCGAGGTTGCCGGTCACACCGACTCGGTCGGTACCGAGCAGTACAACCAGGGCCTGTCCGAGCGTCGCGCCCAGGCTGTGTACGACTACCTGACCAGCAACGGCATTGATGCGAGCCGCCTGCAGGGCCCGACCGGCTACGGCGAGAGCCGTCCGATCGCGCCGAACACCAACCCGGATGGCACCGACAATCCGGAAGGTCGCGCCCGCAACCGCCGTACCGAGCTGAACGTCCAGAACTGATTGGACCAACGCTCATGCAACACCAGGAAGCCCGGCCCAGTGCCGGGCTTCCTGCTTTCTGAACGGGCCTTTTTGAAACAAGGGTTTGCGGCGGACAGTTGAGGCGAATACACTGCTTTCGCCGCCTCCCCGGGACTCCCTGACATGTACAAGGCCACCGTCATCGCCCTGCTGCTGGCCGCAGCGCCTCTCGCCTCCCACGCAGCCACCGATTGCTCGCGCGCTTCGGCGCCTGCCGCGGTGGCGACCTCGCCGACCATGCTGGCTCCGGTTGCATCCGAGCTGGTGGCGCCCGACTACCGGCTGGGTGGCCACGGCGGCGTGCTCTCGCGCGGCTACGGCGAGGCCCAGTCGCTGGATCAGGTCCTGCTGCGGCTGAGCGTGGAGGGCTGTGCGGCGCTGGCGCCGGGAGTCGCGGTGATCGACCCGACCGGCTACGTCAAGCAGACCGAGTTCGACAACACTCCGTACCGCTTCAACATGACCCAGGATGGCAAGCGGATGACCGCCGACGACTTCGACGCCTGGCTGCAGGCCAACGGCTACAGCGTCGGGCGCCGGGTGGATCCCAACGCGCCGGCCACGCCGGAGCTGACCGACGTGCTGCCGGTCAGCGAGGTTCCCAGCGGGGAGTGAGCCGCCTCAGGCGGCGATGACGCCCAGCTCGCGGCCGATCCGGGTGAAAGCATCGATCGCGTGGTCCAGGTGCTCGCGGGTATGCGCCGCGCTCATCTGGGTGCGGATCCGGGCCTGCCCCTGGGGCACCACCGGGAAGAAGAACCCGATCGCGTAGATGCCTTCCTCGAGCAGGCGCTCGGCGAAGCGCTGCGCCAGCGGCGCGTCGTACAGCATCACCGGCACGATCGGATGCTCGCCCGGCTTGAGGTCGAAGCCGGCTTCGGTCATGCGCTCGCGGAAGTAGGCGGTGTTCTCCGCCAGCCGCGTGCGCAGCTGGCCGGCGGCATCCAGCATCTGGAATGCCTTGGTGCCCGCGGCCACCACGTGCGGCGGCAGCGAGTTGGAGAACAGGTAGGGCCGCGAGCGCTGGCGCAGCATCTCGATCACCTCGGCGCTGGCGGTGGTGAAGCCGCCGATGGCACCGCCCATGGCCTTGCCCAGGGTGCCGGTGATGATGTCGATCTTCTCCAGCACGCCCTTGACCTCGGCCGAACCGCGTCCCGTGGCGCCGATGAAGCCGGTGGCGTGGCACTCGTCGATGTGCACCAGCGCGTCGTATTTTTCAGCCAGCGCGGTGATCTGGTCGAGCGGGGCGATGAAGCCATCCATCGAGAACACGCCGTCGGTGGTGATCATGATCGTGCGCGCGCCGTCGGCCCTGGCCTGCTTGAGCTGCGCCTCCAGGTCGGCCATGTCGCAGTTGGCGTAGCGGTAGCGCCTGGCCTTGCACAGGCGCACGCCGTCGATGATCGAGGCGTGATTGAGGGCGTCGGAGATGATCGCGTCCTCCGGCCCCAGCAGCGGCTCGAACAGGCCGCCGTTGGCGTCGAAGCAGGCCGCGTAGAGAATGGTGTCCTGCTTGCTGAAGAAGTCCGAGATCGTCTTCTCCAGCTCCTTGTGCAGGTTCTGGGTGCCGCAGATGAAGCGCACCGAGGCCAGCCCGAAGCCGTGCGAATCCAGCGCGTCCTTCGCCGCCTGGATCAGGTCCGGATGGTCGGCCAGGCCCAGGTAGTTGTTGGCGCAGAAGTTCAGCACCGTGCGCCCGTCCTCGAGCGTGATCTCGGCCGACTGCGGGCCGGTGATGATGCGCTCGGACTTGAACAGGCCGGCGTCGCGGATCTCGGCGAGGGTTTCGTTGTAGCGTTCTGTCAGGGACATGGCGGCATGGCGATGAGGGAGGCCACCATTCTAGCCGGCCGCGGAAAACCCGTCGGCCGGCATGTGCGCTGATCAGAACACCCGGCCCCAGGTATTCTCCCAGACCCATTCGCCGGCATCGGCCAGCTTGCCCACGACGTCCTGGGCGAAGCCGATGCCCGCATCTGCCAGCTTGCCGAGGGCTTCCATGCCGGCGTCACCCAGGTCGGCCAGGCCGTCGATGATCTCCTTGGCTCCATCGGACAGTTCGGTGCCCCACGCCTCGATGATGCGGCTCGCGGCTTCCCCGCCTTCGGTCAGCAGGTTGGACACCACCGACTTGGCCGATTCGACGCCCTGGTCGACGAAGCTGACCAGAGCCTCGGTGGCGCGCTCGGCCGCGTCCCCGATGCCCTCGGCGAGGTTGCCCAGCGCCTCCAGGGCAGCATCGCGCACGGCGGTGGCGGATTCGATCGGGTTCTCGACGATGTACACCAGGGTGTCCACCGCCGCTTCGCCGGCCTCGGCCAGGCGGGCAATGGCCACGTCGGCCAGTGCCGCCGCGCTCTCGCCGATCTCCAGGAGCTGGTCGTAGGCGGCGATGGCAAGGTCGCCGGCCTCGGAAATGACGTCCACCAGGACGTCACGGGCCAGTGCCGCTGCCTCACCCGGGTTGTTGGCGACCCAGCCAACGAACTCCAGGCCGCGCTGGCCCAGTTCAAGGGCGCCCTGCAGAACCTGATCGATCCTGTCGCCGACCGCGTCCAGGGTCTCCAGTGCGGATTCGCCCAGCTGCAGCAGCGCGTCATGCGCGGTCTCGAGTGCCGCCATGGCGGTCTCGGCGATCCGGCGGCCTGCATCGGTCGCCATTTCAAGGCCCTGTTCAACCATGTCGCCCAGCGCCTGTGCGGCCAGTTCGGCCGCTTCGCCGGGATTGCTGGCGATCCAGGCCAGGGTCTCGATCCCCTTTTCGCCCAGCTCCTTGAGGTCGTTGATGATGCCGGTGAGCTGCTCGCGGGCCAGCTCCGCCAGTTCGCCAACGCCCTCGGCGACGGCGTTGAGCTGTTCGA
Organism: Luteimonas dalianensis; assembly: GCF_049339425.1. NCBI lineage: Bacteria > Pseudomonadati > Pseudomonadota > Gammaproteobacteria > Lysobacterales > Lysobacteraceae > Luteimonas > Luteimonas dalianensis. The sequence continues at coordinate 42,384 of NZ_JBMPPO010000008.1, forward strand.
TCGCCTCCTGCACCAGGGTTTCGGCGGCGTCGCCCAGGATGCTCGGGTCGCGGATGATGTCGGCCAGCAGGTGCAGCCCGTCGGCGGTCAGCGACATGCCGTCGCCGAATACTTCCGCCTGCAGCTCGCCCAGGCGTGCGGTGCTCTCCGCGGTGAGGTCGACGCCGCCGTTGATCAGGTCCTCGCTCTTCTCCACCGCGCCTTCGGGCTCGAAGATCAGCATCAGCTCGGTGAATGCCTGTGGCCCGGTCAGCAGCGTGCCGGCGATCGCGGCATCCACATAGCCTGGAGCCTCCCAACCGTCCGGATCCTGACGGTAGTTGGTGATCTCCTGCTCCAGCACCACGTCGAGCACCAGGCTGGAAACGCCGATCAGCACCGAGCCGGCAGTGGTGAAGGGAATGGTGACGCCGAAGGCTTCGATGATGCTTGCCAGCGCGTCAACGGCGTTGGCCTTGCCGCCCTGCAGGGCCAGGTAGCGCAGCTCCGGCGGCAGGCTGGTATCGGTTGAGATCTGGGTGAAGCGATAGCTGTCGATCCCAGCGGGGATCGCGCCGGCAACCGGGATCAGCTTGGCGAGGTTGCGCAGCAGGCTTCCGGCCACCGCCGCGGTGATGCGGATGTCCATCGCCCCGAGCAGGTTCATCGAGTCGTTGATCATCCGCCCGAGCAGGCGGCTGTCGACGTCCACTCCGTCCAGGGCCTTGAGCAGGTCTCCGAACGCGCCGGCGCCGGCGGTGTCCGCCACGCCCAGGATCCGGATCGCGGTGTCGGCGTCGAACTCCTTGAGCAGTTTGCCCAGCTGGCCGCGTGCGTCGGCGGGCATCCCGTCAACCAGCTCGGCCAGCACCTCCGCCGCGGGGCGACCGTTGATGGTGGACGTAAGCAGATCGTCGGCCACGTCCGGACCCAGGCTGCCGATTGCCTTGAGGGTGGCCGCCGCGGACTCCGCCGACTTGCCATCCAGCGCACTGAGCAGGTTGTCCAGCGCTTCGGGGTTGCGCAGGTTGCCCAGCACCGTGCCCAGCTCGCTGGCCACATCCTCGCCGGCAGCCGCCAGGCGTGCGATGTCGCTGGCCTGCTCCGGAGTCAGGTTTTCCACCAGCTCCGGTGAGAGCTTGCCGCGCAGGGAGTCGGGGATGAGGTCGCCGCCGGGCAGCTTGCCCACCTCTTCGGCAATGGCGTCGGCGTCGGGGATGCTGCCGCCGCGGATCAGCTCCTGGATGCGCTCCACGTCGCCAGCCACATCCGGTACGTTGGCGTAGAGCTGGGCGGCCGCCTGGGCCTTGTCCGTGAGTGATGCGTCGGGATCGAGCAGGGTGATCGCCGCCGACAGCGTGCCGGTGATCGAGTCCAGCGCGCGCAGGCGATTGGCCAGCTGCGGGAACTGGTCACCCAGCGCCGACTGCAGCGAAGTGGCGATGGAAAGTGCGGCCTCCGCCTTGTCGGCGGCCGAGGCGTCGGGGTCGAGCAGCGTGTCGATGCCGCTCAGGATGCCGGCGGCGTTGGGGAGCTGGGACAGGTGCTGCTCGAAGAATTCGGAGGCACCGCTGCCGAGTACGTCGCCGACCTTGTCGAGCAGGGTCAGCGCGGCGGCAGCGCGATCCACCGGGGAGGTTCCCGCATCGATGAGCTGGGACAGGGCGGAAAGTGCGTCGGCGCTGTCGGCAATGCGCGTGAGGGTCTCATCGGAGATCCCGGCCTGTTCCAGCAGTGCGCGCACGTCATCCGCGGACAGGTTCTTGGCGAGCTTGCCGAGCGCTTCGAGCTTCTCGGACATGTCGCCGCTGCCGAGCGCCTCGACCTGGTCGATCAGCTCGCGCGCTTCGGCGGCGGTGAGATTGTCGGCGCCTTCGATGCCCTCGAGCAGGGCCTGTTCATCGGCTGTCAGCGCGGCGGGGTGGGGGATGATGAGCTCGGTGCCCACGTCCAGGGCCGGATTGTCCGGGTCCAGGCCGTTGGCTTCGGCGAGGCTCTCGGCGTCAGTGTCGTGATGGCTGGCGATGTCGTCCAGCGTCTCGCCCTGTTCCACCGTATGGGTGCTGGCTGAATCGCCGTCCTCTTGGTCGATCGGCACCTGAACCGTGTCCCCCTCTTCCAGCGGGTCGCTGGCAGCGGGCAGGTCCGGATTCGCCTCTTCCATGCGTCCGGAGCTGATGCCGTAGCGCTGTCCCAGGCTCTCAAGCGATTCGCCGCGCTGGGCCTGAACCTCCACGGTACGGGGCTCTGCAGCTGGCTGCCGCGTGGGCTGCCAGGTGGGCTGGGCGATATAGGGGCTGTAACGCAGATCGGGGGTAAGGGGATTGACCACTGGGCAGCTTCCGCGCAAGGGGTATGCCAAGTCTTCCCTGATGCGGGCCTGGAAACAATTCAGGGTGTTCCCTAGATTGTCCTGTGGAAAACGCCCTCCGGGCCGCCGCCCCGGTTGGGGTTACAGCGGCTGTTCCGCGCCCACGTAGCCGTCGAAATCCGGTGCTGCGCCGTCCACGCACTCGCTCTGCGAGCCAATGGAAACAAACTCGGGCCAGTCACTGCCGCTTGCCGGGCGGCCGTATTCGATGCGATGGGCCCGCAGGTGCGGGTCCGCGCTTGCACAGCCATCCACGCGCGCGCCCTCGAATCGGGCAACGGTGGCGGCCTGGTCACCGTCGAAGGTCAAGACCGTCAGGTCGGTCTCGACGACGCCCTCCTGGCTGGTGTCCACGCGCAGTACCAGCTCATTGCTGCCGTTGCCGTCGATATCCGGCGAGGCGAGCAGGTAGCGTACGCCTTCGCCATCCATGCGCAGCGGCTCCTGCCCACCCAGGATCACGATCCAGCGGCTGCCGTCGGCCGTGTCCGCAAGATGCGCCTGCTCCCTTGAGCGGGGGCGGGTGAAGGCACCGTCCAGGCTTCCGACGATGGTTGCCTGGCTTCCAAGCGCCGCCGACACGGCTTCGCTGGTGCGTCCGTCCGGATCCGCGGTCCGGGCCTTGGCGTCGATACGCATGTCCATCAGGACAGCGCGCGAAGCGTCGGGCAGCTCATCGGCCCCGGCCTGGCGCATGCTGGCCAGCGGCGTCGGATCGACCGTGATCACGGCTGCGGCTGCGCCGTCCGGAACATCGGCCTGCTGGCTGGACGGGGACGGATCCCCGCCGCGGCAGCCGGCGAGCATCACGGCCACAGCGAGGATCGACAGGAGACGCTGCGAGGTGGTCGGCATGCGGGGAGCCCTCAATTCCAGTTGAGCACCACCTTGCCACACTTGCCCGCTTCCATCAGGTCAAAGCCCTTCTGGAACTCGTCGGCCGGCAGCTGGTGGCTGAGGATCTTGTGCAGCGGGAAGCCGCCCAGCACCAGCTGGGTCATCTTGTACCAGGTCTCGTACATGCGCCGGCCGTAGATGCCCTGCACGGTCAGGCCCTTGAAGATGATGCGATCCCAGTCGATGCCCGCGCCCTTGGGCAGGATGCCCAGCAGCGCGACCTTGCCGCCGTGGTACATGCAGTCGAGCATGTCGTTGAAGGCGTGCGGGTTGCCGCTCATCTCCAGGCCCACGTCGAAGCCTTCCAGGTGCAGGTCGGCCATCACTTCCTTTACCGAGGCATTGGTCACGTTGACCACCCGGGTGGCGCCCATGTCGGCGGCCAGCTTGAGGCGGTAGTCGTTGACGTCGGTGACCACCACGTTGCGCGCGCCGATGTGCTTGCAGATGCCGGCGGCCATGACCCCGATCGGGCCGGCGCCGGTGATCAGCACGTCCTCGCCGACCACGTCGAACTCCAGCGCGCAGTGCGCCGCGTTGCCGTAGGGGTCGAAGAACGCCGCCAGCTCGCTCGGGATCTGGTCGGGGATCGGCCACAGGTTGCTGGCCGGCATCACCACGTAGTCGGCGAAGGCGCCGTCGCGGGCAACGCCGATGCCCACCGTGTTGGGGCACAGGTGCTGCTTGCCGGCGCGGCAGTTGCGGCAGTGCCCGCACACCAGGTGGCCTTCGGCCGAGACCCGCTGGCCGACTTCGTAGCCGCCCACGCCCGGGCCAAGCGCGGCGACGCGGCCGACGAATTCGTGGCCCACCACCAGGCCGGGCCTGATGGTGCGCTGGCTCCACTCGTCCCACAGGTAGATGTGCAGGTCGGTGCCGCAGATTGCGGCCTTTTCAACCCGGATCAGCACCTCGTTGGGCCCCGGCGCGGGCACCGGGACTTCTTCCATCCACATGCCCTTGGCGGCCTCGCGCTTGACCAGCGCGCGCATGGTGGTGGGGATCTGGCTGGGCTGGCCCATCGGGCGGTCTTCCATCTGCGAACGTGCCGCTGATTATACGCGGCGAGGTCGCATGGCAGCCCGCTGCCGGCCGGGGCGCGGGCCGCGCGGCGGGGTAAACTCGCCGGCTGTTGCCCCGACTGGACTGCCGCATGCGTAACGCCCCGATCCCTGCCTTCCTGGCCACCCTGGCACTGGCCGCCGCCGCCACAGGCGCTCCCGCTCCCGCCCAGGCGGGCGAGGGCATGTGGGTGCCCCAGCAGCTGCCCGAGATCGCGGGGCCGCTGCGCGAAGCCGGGCTGCGGCTGGCCCCGGAGCAGCTGGCCGACCTGACCGGCGACCCGATGGGCGCGGTGGTGTCGCTGGGCGGTTGCACGGCCAGCTTCGTCTCCCCGGGCGGCCTGGTGGCGACCAACCACCACTGCGCCTACGGCGCGATCCAGCTCAACTCCACCCCGGAAGACAACCTCATGCATTCCGGGTTCTATGCCCCGCAGCGCGATGGCGAGCTGAGCGCCGGCCCCAACGCGCGGATCTTTGTGCTCGATTCCATCCGCGACGTCACCGCCCAGGTGCACGGAGCGATCGACGCCGCGCCCGATCCGATCGGCCGCGCCCGCGCGCTGGAGTTCATCGAAAAGCGCCTGGTGGCCGACTGCGAGCACGAGGACGGCTATCGCTGCCGCCTGTACAGCTTCTCCGGCGGCAACGAATACCGGATGTTCCGCAACGTCGAGATCCGCGACGTGCGCCTGGTGTACGCGCCGCCGGGCGGGATCGGCAACTTCGGCGGCGAAGTCGACAACTGGATGTGGCCGCGCCACACCGGCGACTTCGCCTTCTACCGCGCCTACGTCGGCCCGGACGGCAAGCCGGCCGATCACGACGAGGCCAACGTGCCCTACGAGCCGACGCACTGGCTGAAGTTCTCCGACCGGCCGCTGCGCGACGGCGACTTCGTCATGGCCGCGGGCTACCCCGGGCGCACCAACCGCTATGCGCTGGTGGCCGAGTTCGAACAGACCGAGCAGTGGACGTATCCGATCATCAGCCGGCATTACAAGGCGCTGATCGACCTGGTCGAGGCCGAGGGGCGCGAAAACCCCGAGATCGGGGTGCGCTACGCCGCCACCATGGGCGGCTGGCGCAACACCTCCAAGAACTACGACGGCCAGCTGGAAGGCTTCGCCCGCATCGACGCAGCCGGGCGCAAGAGTGCCGAGGAGGCCGCGGTGCTGGAGTGGCTGGAGGCCCAGGGCGAGGCCGGCCGCCCGGCGCTGGACGCCTATGCCGAGCTGTTGGAGATCGCCGGCGAGGCCAGTACCACCCGCGAGCGCGACCTGATCCTGGGCCAGCTGCACCGGCTGGGCACGGTGGGGCTGGCGATGCGCCTGTACCGCAACGCGATCGAGCGCACCCGCCCCGACCCGGACCGCGAGCCCGGCTACCAGCAGCGCGACCAGCCGCAGATCGCCGGCGCGGTGGCGCAGATGGATCGCCGCTACCACCCGGACATGGACACGATTCTGCAGCGCTACTGGCTGCAGCAGTACCTGGCGCTGCCGGCCGAACAGCGGGTGGCGGCGATCGACGAATGGCTGGGCGGTGACGACGAGGCGGCGGTGGAAGCGGCCCTGGAGCAGCTTGCCGGCACCGGCCTGGCCAACGCCGACGGGCGCACGACCTGGCTGACGGCTGACCGCGGGATGTTCGAGGCCAGCGATGATCCGGCCATTCGCTACGCGGTGGCGGTGACCCCGGGCGTGATCGAGCAGGAGATGGCGCGCAAGGCGCATGCGGGCCGGATCCTGCAGGCGCGCCCGGCCTTCCTGCAGGCGGTGGCGGATTACCGCCGCAGCCGCGGCGAGCACGTGTACCCGGATGCCAACTCCTCGCTGCGCATCACCTTCGGCAACGTCACCGGCTACCGCGGCCTGGACGGCACCCGCCACCGGCCGTTCACCCGGCTGGAGGAGATCGCCGACAAGGCCACCGGCGAGGATCCGTTCCAGGCGCCGCAGCCGCTGCTGGACGCGATCGCGGACAAGCGCCACGGCGGCCTGGCCGACCGCAAGCTGCGCTCTGTGCCGGTGAACTTCCTGTCCGACCTGGACGTGACCGGCGGCAACTCCGGTTCGCCGGTGCTCGACGGCGACGGCCGCCTGGTGGGCCTGCTGTTCGACATGAACTGGGAGTCGGTGAGTTCCAACTGGGTGTTCGACGCCGACATGACCCGCACCATCTCGGTCGACCAGCGCTACATGCGCTGGGTGATGCAGGAGGCGTACCCGGCGCCCGAGCTACTGGAGGAACTCGACCTGCCGCAGATGCGGCGCTGACGGAGCACGGCGATGAGGATCCTGCTTGCACGCCACGGCGAGACCCCGTGGAACGCTGCCGGCCGCTACCAGGGCCAGGAAGACATCGCCCTCTCGCCGGTGGGCGAGGCGCAGGCGGTCTCGCTGGGGCGGCGGCTTGAAAATGTGCGGATCGACCGCGCGGTGGCCTCGCCGCTGTCGCGCGCCCGGTGCACGGCCGAGCTCGCGCTGGGGTCCGGCCGCGCCGAAATGCTGCAGATCGATCCCGGCCTGCAGGAGATCAACCACGGCAGCTGGGAAGGCCTGCTGGCCAGCGAGATCCACGAGCGCGACCCGGAGCGCCTGCGCGCCTGGCGCGAGGCACCCGACAGCGTGCGCATGCCCGATGGCGGCGAGTCGCTGCAGGACGTGTTCGACCGTTCGTGGTCGGCGCTGGTGCGCGCCAGCGAAGGACTGGCTGCGGACGAGACCCTGCTGGTCGTCGCCCATGACGCCGTCAACCGGGTGATCCTGTGCCGGGTGCTCGGCATCCCGTTCTCGCGCCTGTGGACGTTCCGCCAGGCGCCCACGACGCTCAACCTGCTTGAAGGCGACAGCGTGGAGCAGCTGGAAGTGGTGCGCCTGAACGACTGCGCCCACCACACCCCGCTGTTCGGCGAGGCCGTGCACCGGGCGCTGTGAAGCGCGATCTCGCCCAGTGGCTGGCCTGGATCGAGGGCCGCCACCCCAAGGCCATCGACATGGGCCTGGAGCGGGTGCGCCGGGTGGCCGAACGCCTGCAGCTGCCGCGCCCCGCGCGCCAGGTGATCACCGTGGCCGGCACCAACGGCAAGGGCTCCACGGTGGCCTTCATCGAGGCGATCGCGCGCGAGCAGGGCTGGCGCACCGGGGCCTACACCTCGCCGCACCTGTTCGACTACGGCGAGCGGGTGCGCATCGACGGCGCTCCCGTGGACGACGGCGCGCTGGTCGAGGCTTTCGAAGCGGTGGAGGCGGCGCGCGCGGCGGGCGACGCGGTCTCGCTGACCTATTTCGAGTACGGCACCCTGGCGGCGCTGTGGCTGTTCGCGCGCCAGCCGCTGGAGCTGGTGGTGCTGGAGGTCGGCCTGGGCGGGCGGCTGGATGCGACCAACATCGTCGATCCCGACGTGGCGGTGGTGACCACGGTCGACCTGGATCACAGCGACTGGCTGGGCGACGACCGCGAGGCGATCGGCGTGGAAAAGGCCGGCGTTGCCCGGGCCTGGAAGCCGCTGGTGCTGGGCGAGGACGATCCGCCGGCCAGCGTGCTGCGCCACGCTTACACCATCGGCGCGTCCGCGATCCGGGCCGGCTGCGACTTCTTCTTCGAGCCGGTTGACGCTGCCCGCTGGCGCTGGCGCGAGGTCGGCCATGAGATCGAGCTGCCCTACCCGTCGCTGCGCGGGCCGGTGCAGGTGCGCAACGCGGCCAGCGCCATCGCCGCCCTGCGCGCGCTGGACGCGCAGGTGTCCGATGAGGCCATCGCCCGCGGCGTTGCTGCGGCGCGGGTGCCCGGGCGGCTGCAGCCGTTCGACCTGGACGGGGTGGAAGTGGTGGTCGACGTCGGCCACAACCCGCAGGCCGCGCGCGAGGTGTCGGCGTGGCTGGCGTCCATGCCGGCGGCCGGGTGCACGCGCGCGGTGCTGGCGGCCTTGGCGGACAAGGACGTGGCGGGCGTGGTGGATGCGCTGGTCGGCCAGGTGCACGCATGGCACCTGGCGGGGCTGGAGCAGGTGCCGCGGGGGCTGGATGCCGACGCCCTGGGCGAGCGCCTGGCCGGAACCGCGGCGGCGCCGGCCACGCGCCATGCGGGCGTCGCCGAGGCCCTGGAGGCGGTGCGTGCCGCGTCGGCGGACGGCGACCGGATCCTGGTGCTGGGCTCGTTCCACACCGCGGCCGCGGCGCTCGGCCTGCTGCAGGGGCGGCATTAAGAAGCCGGCCTTGGGCGGCGCGTATAATCGCCGGGCCCCCGCTGCTGACGATGCCGATGGATCCACGACTGAAACAACGCCTGATCGGCGCGGCCGTGCTGGTCGCGCTCGCGGTGATCTTCCTGCCCATGCTGGTCAAGGGGCCCGCGCCGGACAGCGGCGTATCGGATCTGTCGCTGGATCTGCCCGAGCAGCCGGCCGCTTCAGGCACCGTGACCCGCGACCTGCCGTTGGTGGCGCCGCGTCCGCGTCCGGACGAGGGTGCGCTGGGGCTGGGTGCCCGGCCCCGTGACGGGGGCGTGTCGGCAGACGGGTCGTTGCCGACGGTCGATACCGCCGATGCCCGCAATCCCGATGCGGCGCAGCTGGCAGGCGCGGGACAGGAGCACGATCAGGTCGCGGGCTCGGGCGAACCCGGCGAAGCCGCGGCGGCAGCTGCCGAAACCGCGCCGGAGCCCGAGCCGGAGCAGGCCCTTCCGGCCACCACCGCCGGCGGCGACTACCTGGTGCGCTTTGGCAGCTACGGCGACCGCGCCAATGCGGACACCGTGGTCGAGCGCCTGAAGCGCGAAGGCTTCCCGGCCAGCAGCGCCCGCGCCCAGGTGGCGGGCAAGGACGTGTGGCGGGTGAACATCGGCGCCTACGCCAGCCGCGCCCAGGCCGAGGCGGTGCGCGTGCGCGCCGCGCAGGTCGGCCCCAACAACGCAACGGTGGTGGCGGCGGACGCGCAGCCGGCCCGGCAGCCCAGCGCGCCGGAACCCGCGCGGACAGCCGCCGCCGAGCCTCCGGCGCCGCCGCCCGCGCCCGCGGCTCCCGCAGCGGCCGCCGACGTGGGCTTCGTGGTGCAGCTGGGCGCGTTCTCCAATGCCGCTGATGCCACCGCCATGCGCGACCGCCTGCGCGGGCTCGGCTTCACCGCGTTCACCGACACCGTACAGACCGACCGGGGCGTGCTCACGCGGGTCAAGGCCGGGCCGGTGGTGAGTCGCGCCGAGGCCGAGCAGCTCAAGACGCAGATCCAGGGCCGGACGCAGATCGACGGCATGGTGCGCTCGCACCCCTGAGTGACCCTTCCAGGCCCGGTCGCCTGCTGGCAGCCGGGCCGGTTTCCTTATCCTCCAGCATCCGGGCAGACCTTCCATGTGCGGCATCATCGGCATCGTCGGAACCACTGAAGTCGCACCAGCGCTGTATGACGGGCTCACCGTCCTCCAGCACCGTGGCCAGGACGCGGCGGGCATCGCCACCGCCTCGGGCACCTCGCTGCGGGTGGACAAGGGCAACGGCCTGGTGCGCGACGTGTTCGACGAGCGCAGCATGCAGCTGCTGCAGGGGCGGATGGGGATCGGCCACTGCCGCTACCCGACCGCGGGCAGCGAGGGCATCGACGAGGCGCAGCCGTTCTACGTCAACTCGCCGTTCGGCATCGCGCTGGCGCACAACGGCAACCTTATCAATACCGATGCGCTGCGGCGCGAGGTGTTCGAGCAGGATCGGCGCAACGTCAACACCCAGTCGGATTCGGAGGTGCTGCTCAACGTGTTCGCGCACGAGCTGGATCGCGAGCGCGAGCTGGGGCCCGAGTCCGCGTTCCGCGCCATCGAGGGCGTGCACCGGCGCTCGCGTGGCGGATACGCGGCGGTGGCGGTGGTGCTGGGGCTGGGCCTGGTGGCGTTCCGCGATCCCAACGGCATCCGCCCGCTGGTGCTGGGACGCAAGGTCACCGAGGCGGGAACCGAGTACGCGGTGGCCTCCGAGTCGGTGGCGCTGGACATCCTGGGCTTCGAGCGCCTGCGCGACGTGGCGCCGGGCGAGGGCGTGGTGGTCACCGTCCGTGGCGAGCTGTATCACCGCCAGTGCGCCGAGCCGGGCGCGCTGACCCCGTGCATCTTCGAGTACGTGTACTTCGCGCGGCCGGACTCGATGATCGAGAACATCTCGGTGCACAAGGCGCGCATGCGCATGGGCGTGACCCTGGGCGAGAAGATCCTGCGCGAGCGGCCCGATCACGACATCGACGTGGTGATCCCGATCCCCGACACCTCGCGTGATTCGGCGCTGGAACTGGCCCAGGTGCTGGGAGTGAAGTACCGCGAGGGCTTCATCAAGAACCGCTATGTCGGGCGCACCTTCATCATGCCGGGGCAGGGCGAGCGGAAGAAGTCGGTGCGGCGCAAGCTCAACCCGATCCCGCTGGAATTCCGCAACCGGGTGGTGCTGCTGGTGGACGATTCGATCGTGCGCGGCACCACCTCGCACCAGATCGTGCAGATGGCGCGCGATGCCGGTGCGCGCAAGGTGTACCTGGCCTCGGCGGCGCCGCCGGTGCGCTTCCCGAACATCTACGGCATTGACATGCCCACGCCCGAGGAGCTGATCGCGCACGAGCGCAGCGAGGCGGAGATCGAGCGCATGATCGGCTGCGACTGGCTGGTGTACCAGGACCTGGAAGACCTGGAGCTGGCGGTGGCCGGGCCCAAGTTCCCGGGCATGCGGTTCGACTCGTCGTGCTTCAGCGGCGAGTACGTGACCGGGGTGGAACCGGACTATTTCGACGAGCTGAAGCGGCTGCGCTCGGACGAGGCCAAGCGCCAGCGCCGCCTGGCGCTGTGAGCGCGCAGGCGGGGCCGGCGACGCTGTTCGAGGCGGCGCGTGCGTGCCTGGATGCGGCTGATGTCGACGACAAGATCGCGCTGACCCGGCGGTTTGCGGCGGCGTTTGCCGACGGCGCGCTGCCGGTACCCGGTGAGGCGCCTCCGCCCGAACCGATCCGCATGCCCGGGCGGCCGCCGAGGCCGCGGATGGTGCATCCGCGCGAGCTTCCCAGGCGCGGCCTGGGTACGGATGAGGGGCGGGCGGCGTTCATCCATGCGATCGCGCATATCGAGCTGAACGCGGTGGATCTGGCGTGGGATGCGGCGTACCGGTTCCGCGGCATGCCGGCGGACTTCTACGCGGACTGGGTGCGGATCGCGGACGACGAGGCGCGGCACTTCCTGATGCTGCGCGAGCGGCTGCGGGCGCTGGGCCACGATTACGGCGATTTCGACGCCCACAACGGGCTGTGGGAGGTGTGCGAGAAGACGGCGCACGACGGCATGGCGCGGATGGCGCTGGTGCCGCGGGTGCTGGAGGCGCGCGGGCTGGACGTGACGCCGGGGATGATCGTGAAGCTGCGCGCGGTGGGCGATGCGGACACGGCGGCGGTGCTGGAGGTGATCCTGGAGGAGGAGGTGAGCCACGTGGCCGCCGGGAGCCGCTGGTTCCACTGGCACTGCGAGCGGGCGGGGATCGCGCCCGATCCGAAGTTCCGCGAGCTGCTGGCGGAGTACGCGCGGGCCGTGCTGCACGGGCCATTCAACGTGGATGCGCGGGCGGCTGCGGGGTTCAGTGAAGAGGAGCTCGCCGCCCTGCGGGAGTTGTCGTAGGGCGCGCGATCGTGTTGGCGGCCTTCATGTTTTGCGACGATTCGTGGGGCCTCTACTACAGGGAGGCGAGGTCGAAGCTGCCGTCGGGGCACGCGCGCAGCACCGAACCCTGCTCATACCAGTCGCCCAGGACCATGCGGCGGTGGGGGTGGCCGTCGATGTCCAGGTCGTGGATGGCCGGGCGGTGGGTGTGGCCGTGGATGAGGGTGTCGATGCCGTAGCGGCGCAGGGTTTGTTCGATTGCGTCGGGCGAGGCGTCGGTGATGGTTTCCATGGTGCCGGCGTCCTTCATCGCGCCCTGGCGCGCCTGGCTGGCGGCGCGGGCCTGCTGGGCGAAGGCGAGGCGGGCCTGGAGGGGCTGGGAGAGCATGTGTGCGCGCCACTGCGGGCTGCGTACCTGGGCGCGGATCTTCTGGTATTCGACGTCGCCGGTGCACAGCAGGTCGCCGTGCATCAGCAGCACGGGCTTGCCGTAAAGGTCGATCACCGACGGGTCGGGAAGGATCCGCATGCCGGCGCGGGCGGCGTAGTCGCGGCCGAGCATGAAGTCGCGGTTGCCGTGCATGAAGAACAGCGGCACGCCGGCGGCGTCCAGGGCGGCGAGCTTGCCGGCAACGAAGGCACCGGCTTCGGAGGGGTCGTCATCGCCAACCCAGGATTCGAACAGGTCACCGAGGATGTAGAGCGCGTCGGCGCGGCCGGCCTCGCCGTCGAGGAAGTCGCCGAACAGGCGGGTGATCTCCGGGCGTTCCGGATCCAGGTGGAGGTCGGCGATGAACAGCGTGGTCATCGCACAATGATAACGGCAGCCGGTGTCGGCCAATGACAAAAAGCAGCCCTGTCCGTGGGATCCGACTAGAATTGCGGGTTCCCCTGCAATTCATCCGCCCCAATGACCGTTCGCACCCGCTTCGCCCCCAGTCCCACCGGCTATCTGCATATCGGCGGCGCCCGCACCGCGCTGTACTGCTGGCTGGCCGCGCGCCGTGCCGGCGGGCAGTTCGTGCTGCGGATCGAGGACACCGACCGTGAGCGCAGCACCCAGGGGGCGATCGACGCGATCCTGGAGGCGATGGAGTGGCTGGGCCTGGACTACGACGAGGGCCCGTTCTACCAGACCCGCCGCCTGGAGCGGTACCGCGAGGTGGCCGAGCAGCTGCTGGCCGAGGGCAAGGCCTATTGCGCCTATGAGACCAGGGAAGAGCTGGACGCGATGCGCGCGGCGGCGATGGAGAAGGGCGAAAAGCCGCGCTACAACGGCGCCTGGCGCGAGCGTGGCGGCGAGGCCGAACTGCATGCGTCGCGCCGCGACGATCCCAACCGGGTGATCCGGCTCAGGAACCCGCTGGACGGCTCGGTGGCCTGGGACGACAAGGTCAAGGGCCTGATCGAGATCGCCAACAGCGAGCTGGACGACCTGGTGATCTTCCGCCCGGACGGCCACCCGACCTACAACTTCGCGGTGGTGGTGGACGACATCGACATGGGCATCACCGACGTGGTGCGCGGCGACGACCACGTCAACAACACCCCGCGCCAGATCAACATCTACGAGGCGCTGGGGGCGAAGGTGCCGGCGTTCTCGCACCTGCCGATGATTCTGGACGAGAGCGGCGCCAAGCTGTCCAAGCGCACCGGTGCGGCGGACGTGATGCAGTACCGCGACGCCGGCTACCTGCCGCACGCGCTGCTCAACTACCTGGTGCGGCTGGGCTGGTCGCACGGCGACCAGGAGGTGTTCTCGATTGAGGAGATGCAGCGGCTGTTCGACCTGAAGGACGTCAATGCCAAGGCCGCGCGGCTGGATGCCGCCAAGCTGGGCTGGCTCAACCAGCAGTACCTCAAGGGCGATGCGCCCGAAGCCGTGGCCGTGCACCTGGAGTGGCACCTGCGCAGCGCGGGGCTGGAGCTGTCCGCGGGGCCTGCGCCGGCCGACGTGGTGGTCGCCCTGCGCGACCGGGTACAGACGCTGGCGGAAATGGCCGAGCGCGCGGCGGTCTGGTACCGGCCGCTGACCGAATACGACGACAAGGCCGTGGCCAAGCACCTCAAGCCCGAGGCGGCGGCGGTGCTGGCCGACGCGCGGGCGCGGCTTGCCGGGCTGCCTGAATGGTCGGCCGAGGCGATCGGCGAAGCGCTCAAGCAGGTCTCCGAGGCCCAGGGCGTGGGCATGGGCAAGGTGGCGCAGCCGATGCGGGTGGCGATCACCGGCACCCAGGTCAGCCCGGATATCGGCCACACTGTGTACCTGGCCGGCCGCGACGGCGCGCTGGAGCGGGTCAACGCGGCGATCGCGAAAATCCCCGCGGCTTGAGTAGCGGGGCGTTCGCCACCATCATCCATGGCATGGCCAGCGCCTGCACCGATCCCAAGCACCACGTCCACGATGCGGCCGAGTTCGTCGCCGCGGTCGAGGCCGCGTGCCGGCAGCGCGGCCTGCGCCTGACCCCGATCCGCAGCTACGTGCTCGGCCTGATCGCCGAAGCCGACCGTCCGCTGAAAGCCTACGACCTGCTGGATCGGGTGCGTGACGGCGGCGGGCCGGGTTCGGCGGCGCCGCCCACGGTGTACCGCGCGCTGGATTTCCTGCTCGCGAACGGGTTCATCCACCGGCTCGAGTCCATCAACGCCTTCGTCGCCTGCCACCATCCCAGCAGCCGGCCGCACTCGGTGCCGTTCCTGATCTGCGACAACTGCCAGGACGCGACCGAGCTGGAAGACGAGCGCGTGGTGGAGTCGCTCGACGCCCGTGCCCGCGCGCTGGGCTTCACCCCGCTGGCCCAGACCCTGGAAGTGCACGGCCTGTGTGCCGCCTGCAGCCGCGAGAAGGCGGAAACCCCGCAAGCGCCAGCCAGGCCGCGCGGCGCATGAGCGCGCCACGCGCTCCGCACCGGATCAGAAGAACAGCCGCACGCCCGCGTTGACGCTGCGACCCGGCAGCGGCGCCAGGTGGCTGATGAACGAGGTATGCGGGCGGGCCTCCTCGTCGAGCAGGTTGCTGCCGTCCACGAACACCTCCCAGGCCTTGCCGCCAGCCGTATCCAGGTGCCAGGTCAGCCCGGCGTGCACCAGGGTGTAGCCCGGCGACTCGTGCTCATGTTCGGCCACGCGATCCTGCGAGGCGTAGCGCACCGCGCCCAGGTTGGCGCGCCAGGCGTCGTCCGCCGAGCGCCAGCGCAGTTCCGCGCCCACCCTGGCCGGGGCGATGCGGGGCAGGTTGCCGTCCAGCGCGATTTGCGCGGTGTGGTGGTGGGCGTGGTTGCCGTGCGGCACGCTGAACGACACCTCCCGCGTGCCCGATCCGGCCAGCCGTGCGCGGACGACGTCGCCGAAGCTGCGCAGCGTCCACTGGCCGCGCTCGTCGTCGAGCAGTGTCCACTGCACGTCCAGCTCGCCGCCGCTGAAGCGGGCGTCGGCCTGGTTCCAGACCCGTGCCGGCAGGCCGCCGTCGACCACGCCGGTATCGGCGAGATAGATGAAGTCGTCGTATTCGATGTGGTACAGCGAAGCGCTGACCAGCAGCCTGTCGCGGTGCCAGTGCATGCCCAGCTCGGCGCGGTTGGCGGTTTCCCGATCCAGGCCGGCGTTGCCGAATTCGTAGCTGCTGGTGGCCACGTGCAGGCCATCGGAGTACAGCTCCTCCGAGGTCGGCACGCGCTGGGCGCGATCCAGGCCGAAGGACAGGTGCAGGCCTTCGCCCACGTGCCAGCGGGTCGCGGCCGACAGGCTCAGGCCGTCGAAGTTGCGCGAAGGGCCGGTGACCACGTCGATCCGGTTGCGGTCGTAGCGGGCGCCCAGCTCCAGGTCGATGGCGTCGAAGCTGCGCTCGCCGATCCAGAACAGGCCGGTGTCGCGGGACTTGGAATCCGGGACGAACGCCTCGGCGCCCATCGCGTGGAAGTCGCGCTGCGAGAACTGCAGGCCGAACGCGCCGTTCCAGCCGCCCAGCGGCTGGTGCACCAGCTCGATCCGTCCTTCCACGCTGTCGTTGTCGAACACGGTGCCGACGGCGTTGTCCTCGTACTCGGTGTGGGTGTATTGGTTGTGGGCCAGCTTCACCCGCAGGCTTTCAAAGCCGCGCATGTCGTCCAGCCCGGCGCGAACCTCGCTGCGGCGCTGATCCATGACGATATGCACGCCGTGTTCGTCGTCGTGCCCGTACTCATGTCCGTGGCCGTGATCGTGATCGTGATCGTCGTGAGCGTGGCCGTGATCGTGGCCGTGCCCATGATCATCGCCGGGGTGTACGTGCCCGGGCACGCCGTAGCGCGACTTGAACATGCTGTAGCCCGCGCCGATGAATCCGCGCTCGCCGATGAACGAGGCGCCAAGCGCGGCGCTGTCGGTGCGCAGGAAGCTGTTCGGCAGGCGGCCGTGGGCGCCGTGGTCGTCTTCGTGGCCGTGGTCGTGATGGTGGCCGTGATGATCGTCCGCCGCCTCGGCATGGCCGGGGATCCGGTAGTCGCCGGTTTCGCGGTGCAGGGCGTCGAAGTGGAACACGAACCTGCCGGACGAATCGGTGCCGTCCAGGCGAACCATGCCGGTGCGCTCGTCGGAGACGCTGCCGGCCCGCAGCTCCGACCGGCCCTCCAGGGGCTGGAAGGTGGTGGTTTCGGGGATCCTGCCGTCGATCACATTGACCGCGCCGCCGATCGCGCCGCTGCCGTAAAGCAGGGTGGCGGGGCCCTTGAGCACCTCGATCTGGTTGGCCAGGAACGGCTCAATCGTCACCGCGTGATCCACGCTCACCGTGGACACGTCGCCCGAGGACAGTCCGTCGCTGAGCACCTGCACCCGCGCGCCGTCCATGCCGCGGATGATCGGCCGGCCCACGCCCGGGCCGTGGTACGAGGACTGGATGCCGGGCAGGCGGCCTACGGTTTCGCCCAGCGAGGCCGCCTTGACTTCATCCAGCCGCTCGCCGGCCAGCACCTCGACCGGCTGGGTCAGATCCTCGGCGGACTTGGCCAGGGGGCTGGCGCGCACGATCACCGCGTCCAGATCCCGGGGTTCGGTATGGCGGGGGTCGTCCTGGGTGTCCGCCATGGCGGGAGCGGACAGCGCGGCGAGCAGGGCGAAGCACAGGCGGTGGGGGGTGGGGGAACGCGGCATCGGAGGAAGCAGTAGCGGGGCGGAACCGAATGTTATAATATTTCAATCCCGCCGCGTCGCCGCCAAAGGTCATGCCCATCACAGATACGCGCCTGCGCAAGGCCGACCGCTTCGGATTCGCGGCGTCCTTCCTGTGTGCGCTGCACTGTGCGCTGCTGCCGCTGGCGGTTGCGGTGCTGCCGGCGCTGGGCCTGAACGTGGGCGGCTGGATCGATTTCGACCAGGCCTTCGTGGTCTTCGCCACCGTGCTGGGCGTGACCACGCTGACCGTGGGCTACCGCCGCCACCGCGCATTCCGGGCCTGGGCGCTGCTGGTGCCGGGCTTGGCGATGGTGTGGGCCGGGGCGTTCACCTGGCTGCACGACCACGGCCTGGCGCACGCCCTGATCATGGTGGCCGGCGGGCTGCTGCTGGCCGGCGCCCACCTGATGAACCTGCGCCTGAGCCACGCCCGCGCGGGCTGATCGGCGGGGCCGCGCGTGCTAGCATTGACCGGTTAGCTCGCCGGTTCCGGCGCGCGCCAGACAACAGATTCCAGGAGATTTCGATGGGCAAGGGCGATCGCAAGACCCTCAAGGGCAAGCGCTACAACTCCAGCTACGGCAACAGCCGTCCGCATCGCATCGGCACCGCCGCCGCCGCGCAGGCGCCGGCCGCCGGCAAGGTGGTCAGGCCGGGCAAGAAGGTCGTGGCGAAGAAGACCGTCGTCAAGGAGTAATCCTCCTCGCCGATGACGAAAGAAGGCCCGCCCCGTGCGGGCCTTTTTCATGTCCGCTTCGCTGCGGCCGGAAGACAGTTGTCACAGTGACCTCCTTCACGTGACGCCGCCGCGGGGCTGCAGGAACCTGCGGATCCAACGAGGCGAAAGGAGGAGCGTCATGAAGGTGCAGGGGAACCGTTTTCTGGTGGTGTATTCGGGTCTGTTGACGGCGGTGTTCGCGGTGGTGGTGCTGACCGGTGCCGCGTCATCGGGCAAGGCTTCGTTCGAGGAGGTCGATGTCCAGCGGCTCAACCTGCGCGAACCGGATGGGACGCTTCGCTACGTGCTGAGCAGCTCGGCGCGATTCCCGGGCGCGATCATCCGCGGGGAGGAGTACGAGCACCCGCGGCCGCAGGCCGGAATGCTGTTCTACAACGACGAGGGCAGCGAGGTCGGGGGACTGATCTTCGCCGGCGGAACCGACGAGGAAGGCAATGTGCGTTCCGGCGGCAGCCTGACGTTCGACCGCTACGAGCAGGATCAGATCGTGCAGATCATGGGCCTGGACGGCGGCGCCCACTACGTGGCGGGCATGCAGGTCTCCGACCGGCCAGACAGATCCATCGCCGAGGATTTCGGTGAATCGGGCGCGCTGGAGGCGATGGATGCCGATGAGCGCAGGGCGCTGATGCAGGAGCGCCGCGCGCAGAACCACTATGGCGCCGACAGGCTGTTCGTGGGCCGGTCGGGCAGCGGCAACTCGGTTTTGATGCTCAATGATGCGGCCGGCAAGCCGCGCATGATGCTGCAGGTGGCACCGGGTGGCGAGGCTTCGATCCAGTTCCTGGACGAGGAAGGCGAAGTGGTCGGAGAACTGACGCCGGAGTCGGTGGCCGGGTGACCGGACGACGGGGCCGCGCTCGCGCAGGAGCGCGGCCCGATCTCCTTCAGCGTCCGGCGGCGGCCTCGATATCGCTCCAGGCGCGCAGCATGTTGCCGCCCAGGATCTTGCGGATGTCCCCGTCGCTGTAGCCGCGGCCCTGCAGGCCGGCCACCAGGTTGGGGAAGTCGGCCACGGTGCGCAGGCCCTCGGGCAGGTCGCCGCCGACGCCGTCGAAGTCCGAGCCCAGGCCGATGTGGTCGACGCCGATCAGCGCCACCCCGTAGTCGATCTGGTCGAGCACCGGCTCGATGGTGATCTCGGGGGTCGGATGCGCCTGCTCCCAGGCGCGCTCGAATTCGCCCCGATCCTCCAGCGGCTCGCCGGCCGCCTCGCGCTCGGCGTTGCGGCGCGTGAAGTCGTCGGCGGCGACGAAGTAGGCCTGGGTGTCGGCGGCCGCCTGGCCGTCGACGAACATGATGCCGAACGGGATCTGGACGACGCCGCCGGTTTCGGCGACGGCCTTCGCCAGCTCGTCGCTGATGTTGCGCTCGAAGCCCGGGGTGAAGTGGCGGAAGCCGGAGTGGCTGGCGATCACCGGCGCGGTGCTGGCCTGGATCACGTCGCGGGTGGTGTCGTCGGACAGGTGCGAGACGTCGACGATCATGCCGAGCCGGTTCATCTCGGCCACGACCTCCAGGCCGAACGGGCTCAGGCCGTTCCACTTGCGTTCCAGGGTGTAGGAGGAGTCGCCGATGCGGTTGTTGCCGCTGTGGGTCAGGCCGATGTAGCGCACGCCGCGGTTGAAGAACACCTCCACCTGCGACAGGTCGTCGCCCAGCGGGCCGGCGTTCTCCATGCCCATGGCCAGCAGCACCCGGCCGCCTTCGCGCAGGGTGTCGACGTCGCCGGGCGAGGTGACGATGGCGAACCTGTCGGGGTGGCGCGCGGTGAGCGCTTCCACCGCGTCGATCTGGTTGTGCGCGTGCTGGCGGGCGGTGCCGGCCTCGTCGCGGCCGTGCGAGGTGTAGATGGCCATGAAG
Organism: Luteimonas dalianensis; assembly: GCF_049339425.1. NCBI lineage: Bacteria > Pseudomonadati > Pseudomonadota > Gammaproteobacteria > Lysobacterales > Lysobacteraceae > Luteimonas > Luteimonas dalianensis. The sequence continues at coordinate 62,065 of NZ_JBMPPO010000008.1, forward strand.
CCGACGTCCAGGCCGCCCGCGCGGGCGCTCGGGTAGTCGAACTCGCGGCCGGGGGCTTCCTCGCCAAGGTCGACCCAGCTGCCGAGCAGGCGGCCGGGGGCGTCGATGTGGGTATCGACGATGATCGCGTCCTGCGCGAGCTGGCGGGCGGCTTCGGGCGCTTCCTGCGCGGCTGTGGTGGAGGCGGCGAGCATGACGGCGGCGGCAAGCAGGGAGCGACAGGGCATGTTGTTTCCTCAGGTGGATGCGATCAACCGCCCGAACGATACGCCACCGGGGTCGGCGTGCGCCATGTGCATGAAGTCGCGTGGGTCAGGCGATGCGTCGGCCGTTGGCGTGGACGCTGGCGGCCAGCTGGCCGCCGAGCCAGTAGCACAGCTCGGCCGGCTGGCCGACGTTCCAGTGCACGAAGTCGGCGCGCATGCCGGGGCGCAGTACGCCCCGGTCGTCCATGCCGAGCGCGCGCGCGGCGTTGACCGTGGCCCCGCGCAGCGCTTCCTCCGGAGTCAGCCGGAACAGGGTGCAGGCCAGCTGCATCGCCTGGCGCAGCGACAGCAGCGGCGCGGTGCCGGGATTGCAGTCGGTGGCCACCGCCATCGGCACGCCGTGGGCGCGGAACGCGTCCAGCGGCGGCAGGCGGGTCTCGCGCAGCACGTGGAAGGCGCCGGGCAGCAGCACCGCGACGGTGCCGGCCTCGGCCATGGCCCGCACGCCGGCTTCGGAGGTGTATTCGACGTGGTCGGCGGACAGGCCGTCGAACTGCGCGACCAGCCCGGCGCCGCCGCCGTCGCTGAGCTGGTCGGCGTGCAGCTTCACCGGCAGGCCGAGCGCACGCGCGGCCTCGAACACCCGCCGGGTCTGTTCGATGCTGAAGCCGATGGTTTCGGCGAACGCATCGACCGCGTCCACCAGCCCTTCTTCGTGCAGGCGCGGCAGCCATTCGACGACGGCGTCGATGTAGGCGTCGGGACGCTCCTTGAACTCCGGCGGCAGCGCGTGCGCGGCCAGGTAGGTGGCGCGCACCTGCACGCCCAGTTCCTCGCCCACGCGCCGCGCCGCGCGCAGCATCCGCCGCTCGCTGTCGAAGTCCAGGCCGTAGCCGGACTTGATCTCCAGCGTGGTGACGCCGTCGGCGACCAGGGCGCGTGCGCGGGGCAACGACTCGGCCAGCAGCTGATCCTCGCCGGCCTCGCGCACCGCCTTCACCGAGGACACGATGCCGCCGCCGGCGCGTGCGATCTCCTCGTAGCTGGCGCCCTTGAGGCGCTGTTCGAACTCGCCCGCGCGGTTGCCGGCGAACACCAGGTGGGTGTGGCAGTCGACCAGGCCCGGGGTGACCAGGCCGCCGCCCAGGTCGATGACCGCGCCGGACAGGCTGTTGGGATCGGCGGGCAGGGCGGTGCGCGGGCCGGCGTACACGATCGTGCCGTCGCGCCAGCCCAGCGCGCCGTCCTCGACCAGGCCGTAGCCGCTGTCGGCGTCCAGGGTGGCCAGGGTGGCGCCCAGGGCCAGTCCGTCCCAGGGGGTTCGCTGTGATTCGTCCATGCCCGGATTGTACGGAAGGGCCGGGACTACGCATCGTGAGCGCGTCGCGCGACAATGCCGGCATGGAAAATGTCGCGACCCGCACCGCCGCCGGCTGGCGCCTGCCCGCCATTCCCAACCTGCATTCGCACGCGTTCCAGCGGGCGATGGCCGGCATGGCCGAGCGCCGCACGGATCCGGCCGATTCGTTCTGGACGTGGCGCGAGACCATGTACCGCTTCGCCGGGCGGATGACGCCCGACACCATGCGCGCGGTGGCCGCGCAGCTGTACGTGGAGATGCTGGAGGCCGGCTACGGCTCGGTGTGCGAGTTCCAGTACGTGCACCACCAGCCGGACGGCACGGCTTACGACGACCCGGCGGCGATGTCGCGGGCGCTGATCGAAGCGGCGCGCGAGACCGGCATCCGCATGACCCTGCTGCCGGTGCTGTACATGACCGGCGGCTTCGATGGCCGCCCGCTGGGCGAGCGCCAGGCGCGCTTCGGCCACGACGTGGAGGGCTACCTGCGCCTGCTCGACCGCCTGCGCGCGCTGGAGGACGCGCGGCTGAAGGTGGGCGCCTGCTTCCACAGCCTGCGCGCGGTGCCGCAGGCGGCGATGCGCGAGGTGCTGGGCGGGCTGCCGCCGGCCATGCCGGTGCACATCCACATCGCCGAGCAGATCGGCGAGGTGCAGGACTGCCTGGCGCTGCGCGACGCGCGGCCGGTTGAATGGCTGTACGCGAACTTCGACGTCGACGCGCGCTGGGCGCTGGTGCACGCGACCCACCTGACGGCGGAGGAGACGCGCGGCATCGCCGGCAGTGGCGCGACCGTGGTGCTGTGCCCGACGACGGAGGCCAACCTGGGCGACGGGCTGTTTCCGCTGCGCGCCTACCTGGATGCGGGCGGGCGCTGGGGCATCGGCTCGGATTCGCACATCTCGGTGTCGCCGGTGGAGGAGCTGCGCTGGCTGGAGTACGGGCAGCGGCTGGCGAGCCGCCATCGCAACATCGCGGTGCGCGAATCGGAGAGCGTGGGCGAGACCCTGCTGCGCGGGGCGCTGGCGGGCGGTGCGGACGTGACCGGGCTCGATGCTGCCGGCGACTGGATCGAGCTGGATCCGCACGCGCCGACGCTGGTCGGGGCGACCGTGGAGGACGTGGTCGACCGCTGGATCTTCAGCGGCAACCGGCCGGTGGTGGAGACGGTGTGCATCGACGGCGATACCGTGGTCAGCGGCGGTCGGCACCGTGACAGGGATGCGATCGCGGCGCGGTATCGCCAGGCGATCCATGAGCTGGGTTCCGCCTGATGGATTCGCGGGCGGGCCGGTGGGGTACCCCTTGCCGGGACACGCCGTGAATACGTCCCTGTAGGCTTGTCGGCGACGTCCATGTCGCCGACAGTCCCGGCAAGGGGTACCCCACCGACCCCTGATCCAGCGCTCAGGATGGGAGATCGCGGGTGCTCCGATCCCGGCCTGAAAATTTCCGGGCTTCGCTGCGACCAATCTTCATGAGTCCCGGAAAAGGCACCCATGGAAAAGACGGATACCAACGCGGCGTTCACCGCGATGCTGGAGGACAACCAGCAGGCGCTGGCGCGGCTGGCGCGGCGCTACGCGGGGCCGGACGACTGGCGTGACCTGGTGCAGGACATGCATCTGCAGCTGTGGCGCAGCTTTGCCGCCTTCGACGGCCGCGCGCAGCTGTCCACCTGGGTCTACCGGGTGGCGCTGAACACCGCGCTCAGCCACCTGCGCAGGCCGCGCCGGGAGCACGTGCCGCTGGACGCGGTGCCCGAGCGCGGCGACAGCGGGCACGCGGTCGATCCGATGGACGTGCTCGACGCCTTCCTCGCCACCCTGGAGCCGGTGTCGCGCGCGGTGCTGCTGATGGATCTGGAAGGGCTGCCGCGCGAACAGGTGGCCGAAGTGCTGGGACTCAGCCCCAACGCCGTGGCGGTGCGCATGACCCGCCTGCGCCAGGCGTTCGAACAACATTTCGTGGAGGGATGAGCATGGACTGGGACAGCATGAAGCAGCGCTGGCAGGACGACGCAGCCGCGGCGCCCGACGTCCGCATCGAGGCGCTGCGGTCGCTGGATGAAAAGATGCGCAGGCGGGTGCGGCGGCGCGACCTGATCGAAACGGTGGCGGCGGTGGCGGTGGTCATCTTCTTCACCCTGGCCGCGCTGGGCATGGCGACAAAGGGCGAATGGGCCGCAGTCGGCTTCTCGGTGCTGCTGGTGGTCTGGGGGGCGCTGATCCCGCTGCGGCTGCGGCAGGCCCGCCGGCAGGTGCCGGAACCGGAGCCGCAGCTGCCGCTGGTGGAGAACCTCGGGCGCCAGCGCGATGCGGCGCTGGCCCAGGCGCGGATGCTGGAGCAGGTCTGGCTGTGGTATCTCACGCCGCCCATGATCGGCATCTTCGGGCTGACCCTGGTGCTGCGGGGCCCCTCGATGTTCTCGCTGGTGTACCTGGCGGTGGTCGTGGCCCTGTATGCCGGCATTGCCTGGTACAACCGCCACGTGGCCAGGACGAGGTTTCGGGCCCATGCCGAAAGCCTGCAGTGCCAGATCAATGCCCTGGACGGGGAGGAGGCCGCATGAGCCGGCGCCCGCTCCAGTCGCGCGCCATGCGGGGCGCTCGTCCCTGTCTGGTTTCCACCCGTTGCAAGGAGAAGCCCATGCTGCGATCCAACCGCCTGTCCGCATGCCTGATTGCCGGTACGCTGTTGTTCCTTTCCGGAGCCGCCAACGCCATGGATGACAACGCGCTGGGCGACATCCTCGACCGGCGCGTGCTGGGCGACGTCAGCGGCGTCTGCATGGCGGCCGCGGTGATCGAGGGCGACAGCGTCGCCCGCGCCTGGCGCTGCGCCGATCCGGCCAACGCCGGCCGCATCGGCCCGGACGTGGCGTTCGAGATCGGCTCGGTCACCAAGACCATGACCGGGATCCTGCTGGCCGACCTGGTCGCCAGGGGCGAGGCCTCGCTGGACGACCCGCTGGCCGACCATCTGCCGGAAGGCACCGTGGTGCCGGACTACGAGGGCCGGCCGATCCTGCTGCGGCACGTGGTCACCCACACCTCCGGCCTGCCGCGGCTGCCTTCGCGGCTGGATATCACCGATCCGGGCGACCCCTACGCCGGGTTCACGGACGAGGCCCTGCTCGCATCGCTGCAGGACGTGACCCTGGCCCAGGCCCCGGGCGAAGTCTTCGAGTACTCCAACTTCGGCACGATGCTGCTGTCGCTGGCCCTGGCGCAGCGCGCCGGGGTCGACTTCGAGCGCCTGCTGGATGAGAAGCTGCTCACCCCGCTGGGCATGGACAGCACCTACATCAACAGGCGGCCGGACGGGCTCCGGGTCGCCGCGGGGCACGTGACCACCGGCGCGCAGACGCCGCCGTGGACGTTCAGCGGCAGCATGGCCGGGGTCGGCGGCGTGCGCTCCACGCTCGACGACATGGTGCGCTATGCAAAGGCCCAGCTCGGCGGCGCGCAGGGCGCGGTCGGCGAAGCGATCAGCCTGGCCCAGCGGCCGGTGGAGACCGCCGCCGACCAGCCGATGGCAATGAACTGGCTGCTGATGCCCATCGGCGAGCGTCTTGTCCACGCGCATGACGGCGGCACGGGCGGCTTTTCCTCGATGGTGGTCTTCGATCTTGAGCAGGGCCGGGCGGCGGTGGTGCTGGCCGATACTGGCCTGGCGGCGATGGGCGGCGTGAACGATGTGGCCGGCCACCTGCTCGATGGGAGCATCCCGCTGGGCGAGCCGCGGCGCCCGCTGGAGCGTCCGGAGGTCGTGCCGACGCCGTCGCCCGAGGCGCTGCGCGAGTACGCGGGCACCTATCCGCTGATGCCGGGCTTCGAGCTGGAGGTGAGCGAGCAGGGCGGAGTGCTGCATGCGCAGGCCACCGGCCAGGGCGCGTTCCCGCTGGATCCGGTCGATGCCGACGTGTTCGCGGCGGACGCCTACGACATCGAGATCCGGTTCTCGCGCAACGATGCCGGTGAGGTGACAAAGCTCGACCTGCACCAGGGCGGCAATACGATGAGCGGCGAACGCAGGTAGCCCCGGCGGGGGCCCCAACCGGGAGGACGCACGATGAAGATCCGACACGTTGCCCTGATGCTCCTGCTTGCCGCCGCGGTGTCGGCCGGATGGGCGCAGGAGCCGTCGTCGCCGCCCGCGCCTGCCTACACCGAGCGTGACTTCAGCGTGGGTGAGGGCGACCTTGCGCTCCCCGGCACGCTGGCGATGCCGCAGGGCGCGGGTCCGTTCCCGGCGGTGGTGCTGGTGCATGGCTCCGGCCCCCAGGATCGCGATTCCACGATCGGCCCGAACCGCCCGCTGCGCGATATCGCCCACGGGCTGGCCGAACGCGGTATCGCGACGCTGCGCTACGACAAGCGCACGAAGGTGTATCCGATCGCGGTGTCCTTCGATCCCGGTTTCAACGTCGACAGGGAAAGCACGGATGACACCGTGGCCGCGGTGGCGGCACTGCGGGCAACGCCGGGGGTCGACCCGGGGCGGGTGTTCGTGTTCGGACACAGCCTGGGCGCGATGCTGACCCCGCGCATCGTGCAGCGGGCGGAAGGCGCGGCCGGCGGGATCATGCTGGCCGCGTCCCCGCGCAGCATGCTGGATCTGATCCCCGAGCAGATGGAGCGCATGGCCGGGATCCAGGGCGTCACGCCGGCCGCGCTCGCCGCACGCCTTGAGCCGATCAACGATCTGATCGCGCGGCTGCGCGCCGGTGAAGACGCGTCCGATTCCACGGCGATCCTGGGCGCTCAGGCGGCGTACCTGCGCAGCGCCGATGCGCTGGATCCGGTCGCCGACGCGCGCGCGCTGCAGCAGCCGCTGCTGATCCTGCACGGCGGGCACGACATCCAGGTCACCGACGCCGACTGGCAGGGCTGGGTGGATGCGTTCACCGATGACCCGCGCGTCACCCTGAAGCGCTATCCGCAGCTCAGCCACCTGGGCATCGTCGCCGACCCCGACCGGCCGATGGCCACCTACCAGGAGCCGGGCGTGGTGGATGAGGGGCTGATCGACGAGGTGGCCCGCTGGATCCTGGCGCGGTGACGCCGGCCCGGGCGCCCGTCGCCCGATCCTGACCTGGATCAATGCCATCGGCCACAATGGCCCGCAAGCTGGCGTTCCTGACCAGCGGGAGCGGTTCGAATGCAATTCGATGTCGTCGTCGTGGGGGCCGGCCCGGCGGGGCTGTGCTTCGCCCGTTCACTGGCCGGCAGCGGGCTGTCGGTGGCGGTGGTGGAGAAGCAGCCGCTGCAGGCGATCCAGGAGCCGGCGTTCGACGGCCGCGAGATCGCGCTGACCCACGCCTCGCGCGGGATCCTGGAGCAGCTTGGCCTGTGGGAGCGCTTTGATGCGGCCGAGGTTTCGGAGCTGCGCGACGCCAAGGTCAGCGACGGCGACTCCGCCCACGCGCTGAGGATCAGCTCTGCCGACGGCCGCAGCGACCGCCTCGGCTGGCTGGTGCCCAACCACGTGATCCGGCGCACCGTGTATGAGGCGGTGGCCAGGCAGGACGATCTTGAACTGGTGACCGGCTGCGGCGTGCAGTCGGTGGCCGAGCGCGGTACCGGCATCGAAGCCACGCTCGAGGATGGCCGCGTCCTGCGCGCGCGCCTGCTGGTGGCCGCTGACAGCCGCTTCTCGCAGGTGCGCCGGATGCTGGGCATCGGCGCGACCATGCGCGACCACGGCAAGCGGATGATGGTGTGCCGGTTCGAGCACACGCTGCCCCACCACCACGTGGCCTGGGAGTGGTTCGACTATGGCCACACGCTGGCGCTGCTGCCGCTGAACGGGAATCTCTCTTCGGCCGTGCTCACCCTCGGCCCCGGGGAGATGGACAGGGCCGAAGCCATGGACGACGCGGCCCTGGCCGCCGACCTGCAGCGGCGCATGCGCGGCGAGCGCGGCGAGGTGACCATGACCGGCACCAGCCACGTGTACCCGCTGGTATCGGTGTACGCCGAACGCTTCGTCGCCCGGCGCGCCGCGCTGGTGGGCGACGCCGCGGTGGGCATGCACCCGGTGACCGCGCACGGCTTCAACCTGGGGCTGCAGGGACAGGCGCGGCTGGCCGAGGTGGTGCTGCAGGCGCACCGCGAGGGCGCCGACATCGGCTCGGACGCGGTGCTGGCGCGCTACCAGCGCCGCCACAACGCCGTCGCGCTGCCGATCTACGCCGGCACCCGCACCGTGGTGGAGCTGTACAGCAACCAGCGCCCGCTGGCCCGGGTGCTGCGCCGCGCGACCCTGCGCGTTGCCAACCGGCTGCCGCCGTTCCGGCGCGCGATCGCCGCCCACCTCACCCAGGGCTGAGCCGCTCAGCCGGGCAGGGCGCCTTCCAGCCTGAGCAGGAACCGCTTGGTCGGCAGGCCGCCGCCGAAGCCGGTCAGCGAGCCGTCGGCGCCGATCACCCGGTGGCAGGGCAGCACGATCGGCAGCGGGTTGCGGCCGTTGGCGGCGCCCACGGCGCGCGAGGCCGTGGGCCTGCCCACGCGCGCGGCGAGCTGGCCGTAGCTGAGGGTTTCGCCGTAGCCGATGCCGGCCAGTGTTTGCCAGACCTGGCGCTGGAACGGCGTGCCCTGCGGCGCCAGCGGCAGGTTGAAGCTGCGCCGCTTGCCGGCGAAGTATTCGCCCAGCTGCCGCCGGGCGCGCTCCAGCAGCGGATGTGCGGACTGTTCCCAGTCATCGCCGCGTTTGACCGGATGCTTCGCGTCCTGGAACTCGATGGTGTGCATGCCGGCGTCGGATGCGGCCAGCAGCAGCGGGCCGATGGGGCTGTCGATGCGGGTGTAGTGGATGGTCATGGTGGTCACGCCTGGGTGGGGGTGGAGGCCTCGCGCCAGAGCTGGATCGCGGCATAGCCGCGCCAGGGGCGCCAGCTGTCTGCGCGCTCGCGCAGTGCCCTGGCCGGCATGCGGACGCCGTCGGTGGTGATGGCCTTTTGCAGCACCAGGTCGCCATCGGGAAACGCGTCGGGGTGGCCGAGCGCGCGCAGGGCGATGTAGTGGGCTGTCCACGGCCCGATGCCCGGCAGCGCACTCCAGTGCGCGACGAAGTCGTCCAGGGTGGCGTCGGGCTGGAAGTGAACCTGGCCGTCGAGCACGGCGCGGGCAACGGTGCGCAGGGTCTGCGCGCGCGTGCGCGTCAGGCCGATGCCGTCCAGGTCTGCGTCGACGATCGCCTCGGGCGTCGGGAACAGCCGCTCAAGCCCGTGCGCGGCAAACGCTTCGGGCAGCGGCGCGCCGTGCCGCTGGGCCACGCGCCCGGCGATGGTGCGTGCGGCGGCCACGCTGACCTGCTGCCCGATCACCGCGCGGGCCGCGATTTCGAAGCCGTCCCAGCCGCCGGGGATGCGCAGCCCGGGGCGCCGGCGCACCAGCGGGCCGACCCGCGTGTCCTGGCGCAGCACCGCGGCGATGGCGCGCGGATCGGCGTCCAGGTCGAACATGCGCCGCAGCCGGCTGACGATCTCCAGCAGCTGCAGCGGGACGGCGCCGTGCAGCTCCAGCTTCAGCGCGTTGGCGCGCCGGCCGCGCGACCCCGGCCACTGGCTGATGCGCAGCCAGCCCGGCGCGTCGGCAGGGCCGAAGGCCCGCGCATACCCGGCTGCATCCACCGCCTCCACGCCGGGCAGGGCGCGGCCGCGCAGGAAGGCCAGCGTCGCGGCGAAGTCGTATGGCGGCCGGTAGCCCAGGCGCATCACCAGCGTCCGGCCGTCGGCCACCGCGGTGCGCTTGCGCAGCTCGCGCGGGGCCATGCCGTAGGCCTCCCGGAAGCTGTGGTTGAAGCGCCGCAGGCTGCCGAACCCCGCGGCCAGCGCCACCTGGGTGACCGGCAGCGCGGTCTCCGTCAGCAGCTGCTTGGCGAACAGCAGCCGGCGGGTGCCGTGCACCCCGATCGGCGGCGCGCCCAGCCGCTGCACGAACAGCCGCCGCAGCTGCCGCTCGCCCACGTGCACGCGCGCGGCCAGCTCGGCCAGCGGCCGTCCGGCCAGGGCGCCCTGGTCGATCAGCTTCAGCGCCCGCGCCACCACCTCGTCGCCGCGCCGCCAGCTGCCCGACTCGGGCGACAGCTCGGGCCGGCAGCGCAGGCAGGGCCGGAAGCCGGCGGCCTCGGCGGCCGCTGCGCTGGGGTAGTAGCTGACGTTGGCCGACTTGGGCGCCGGCGCCGGGCACACCGGCCGACAGTAGATCCCGGTGCTGCTGACCGCGGTGAAGAACAGCCCGTCGAAGCGCGGATCGCGGCTCTGGCGGGCGCGTTCGCAGACCGCGCGGGCGGGGAGGGTGGACGCATGCTGCATGCCCGCAGACTAGCACCGCCGGCCGGCCCGGACTGGCCGTTTTCGGACATGGATGCCGCGCCGGGGCCGCGCCAGCGGCTGACGGGGAAACCCGGCCTCAGCGGGCGCTTTCGGAGTCCAGCGCCGGCAGCAGGGTCTGCGGGTTGCCGTCGTGTTCGGCCGGCTCCACGCCGAGCAGGCGCGTCAGCAGCGGATAGACGTCGACGTTGTCGAACGCCGGCAGGCGCACGCCGCTGGCGAACGACGGCCCGCTGGCGATGAAGATCGCACGCATCGACTCCAGCGCCGGGTCGTATCCGTGCGAGCCGCGGGTACCGGGCGGCCGGCGCTCGATGAACCGCGCGGGCAGCGCGTCCCAGCCTTCCTGCATCTGGCAGACGATGGCCGGGATCCGCGGATGGCTGCCGTAGTTCCAGCGCGCCGGCAGCTCCTGCCTGCGCCAGCACTGGTGGCGCTCGTGCGAGCCCAGCAGGGCCCGTTCGGCCTCCGCTTCGCGGCCCGCGACGGGGTTGAACCCGACCGACTGGCCGAAGCTCGCCGGCTCCACCAGCTCCGGATCCACCATGTCCTCGAACGCCACCACGTTGCCCTCCGGCACCGCCGCCATGCCGTGGTCGGAGACGATCACCAGATCCACGCTGCCGGCCAGGCCGTTGCGCTGGATGCCTTCAAGCAGCCGGCCGATCTGCGCATCCACCGCGCGCATCGCCTCGCGCAGCTCCGGCGACCCCGGCCCGTGTGCGTGCGCGGCGCCGTCGGGGTGTTCGAAATAAAGCGTGGCCAAACGCGGGCGGGTGGCCGCCGGCTCCGACAGCCAGCCCAGCACCCGATCCACCCGCTCGGACTTGGGCAGGGTGGAATCGAACTGCGTCCAGCGGCTCGGGCGCACGCCGCGCACCGGGGCCTCGCTGCCCGGCCAGAACAGGGTGGCGGTCGGCATGCCGGCGTTTTCGGCGGTCACCCAGATCGGTTCGCCGTCGCTCCACCAGCGGCCATCGCCCACGGCCTCGCGGTTGCTCAGGGTGAACCGGCCCAGCTCCGGATCCAGCATGCTGTTGTGCACGACCCCGTGCCGGTCCGGGCGCAGGCCGGTGACCAGGGTGTAGTGGTTGGGGAAGGTGAGCGTGGGGTAGGAAGGCAGCATCGCCTCCGCCTGCACGCCGCTGGCGGCCAGGCGCTGCAGGTTCGGGGTGTCGCCGCGGGCCAGGTCGTCGGGATGGACGCCGTCCAGGGACACCAGCAGCAGCGTGTAGGGCTCGGCGGGCTGGCCGGTGGCCGGCGCCGGGGCCGGCGGAGCGCTGGCGCAGGCGGCCAGCAGCAGGGTCAGCAGGAGGGCGGACAGGCGGAGGCGGGGCAAGGCAATCATGGGTGCGGATGATACGTCGCAAATATGACCGCGGCTGTCGCCGGCGCCTGGCGGCGCCGCGCTGGAGGAGGAAGGCGTGCCGGCGATGCGATAATCAGCCGCCGCGCGAACCTGCGGCCGTCATCACCATCGTTTCTGGAGCCCGACATGCCCGACTCCCGCCCCGACCCCCGACTCGACCCGTCCCGCAGCATCCGCGCCCCGCGCGGCACGGAGCTGAGCTGCCGCTCCTGGCTGACCGAGGCGCCGTACCGGATGATCCAGAACAACCTGGATCCGGACGTGGCCGAGCGTCCGGAGGAACTGGTGGTGTACGGCGGCATCGGCCGCGCCGCGCGCGACTGGGCGAGCTACGACGCGATCCTGGAATCGCTGCGCACGCTGGGCGACGACGAGACCCTGCTGGTGCAGTCCGGCAAGCCGGTCGGCGTCTTCCCCACCCACGCCGACGCGCCGCGGGTGCTGATCGCCAACTCCAACCTGGTGCCGGCCTGGGCCAACTGGGAGCACTTCAACGAGCTCGACCGCAAGGGTCTGATGATGTACGGCCAGATGACGGCCGGCTCGTGGATCTACATCGGCTCGCAGGGCATCGTGCAGGGCACCTACGAGACCTTCGTGGAGATGGGCCGCCAGCACTACGGCGGTGAACTCAAGGGCCGGTGGATCCTCACCGCCGGACTGGGCGGCATGGGCGGCGCGCAGCCGCTGGCAGCGTCGCTGGCCGGCGCCAGCTCGCTGACGATCGAGTGCCGCCAGAGCTGCATCGACTTCCGCCTGCGCACCCGCTACGTGGATGAGCAGGCCGATGACCTGGACGATGCGCTGGCGCGGATCGCCAAGTACACGGCGGCCGGCGAGGCGAAGTCGATCGCGCTGCTGGGCAACGCCGCCGAGATCCTGCCCGAACTGGTGAAGCGCGGCGTGCGCCCGGACTGCGTCACCGACCAGACCAGCGCCCACGACCCGGTGCACGGCTACCTGCCGGCCGGCTGGACGGTGGAGCAGTGGCTGGCACAGCAGAAGGCGGATCCGGAGAAGGTTCGCGACGAGGCGATGAAGTCCATGCGCGTGCACGTGGAGGCCATGCTCGCCTTCCACGCCGCCGGCATCCCCACCGTCGACTATGGCAACAACATCCGCCAGATGGCCTTCAACGAGGGCTGCGCCAACGCCTTCGACTTCCCCGGCTTCGTGCCGGCCTACGTGCGGCCGCTGTTCTGCCGCGGCGTCGGCCCGTTCCGCTGGGTGGCGCTGTCGGGCGATCCGGAGGACATCTACAAGACCGATGCCAAGGTCAAGGAGCTGATCCCCGACGACGAACACCTGCACAACTGGCTGGACATGGCGCGCGAGCGGATCAGCTTCCAGGGCCTGCCGGCGCGGATCTGCTGGGTGGGCCTGGGCCAGCGCCACCGCCTGGGCCTGGCGTTCAACGAGATGGTGCGCAGCGGCGAGCTCAAGGCGCCGGTGGTGATCGGCCGCGACCACCTGGACTCGGGCAGCGTCGCCTCACCCAACCGCGAGACCGAGGCGATGAAGGACGGCAGCGACGCGGTCAGCGACTGGCCGCTGCTCAACGCGATGCTCAACGTCGCCGGCGGCGCCACCTGGGTCAGCCTGCACCACGGCGGCGGGGTGGGCATGGGCTACAGCCAGCACAGCGGCGTGGTGATCGTCTGCGACGGCACCGAAGCCGCCGACCGCCGCATCGAACGCGTGCTGTGGAACGACCCCGGCACCGGCGTCATGCGCCACGCCGACGCGGGCTACGAGATCGCCAGGGCCTGCGCGAAGGAGCAGGGCCTCAAGCTGCCGATGGCCTGAAGCAGGAACGCAGTGCGCGTGGCGCACTGCGTTGCGTGGCGTTGCCTGTGGCCGTGCGTCAGGAAGCCGGCCCCTCGTTCGGGTCGTTGAACAGGGCTTCGTAGTTGGCCATGGCGCCGTGCATGTCATGCACGGGGGTGGCGTCGGCGGGGTTGGCGTTCAGGGCCTGGGTGGCGGCCATCAGGCGGGCGAGCACGGCGTGCAGGGCAACGTCCGGCTCCACCGGCAGGCTGCAGTTCTCGAACATGTATTCGACTGCGGCATCCACCTCGGCCGCCCCGGCAACAACCGCGGCTTCATCGGGGGCCTGGCCAAGGCCATCGATGGCGGCGCGCACGCGCGACATGCCTTCGATCAGGGGGGCGTCCGGCTCCCACTGGACGTGGTCGTCCGGCACAGGGAAATCCACGCCGGCGGCGTGGGCGACGTCATGGGCATCGTGGCCGCCGTCGTGCGCCTGGGCGGCATCGGCCTGCGCGTCGGCGGCCGGGGCCTGCTCCACGGCGGCGGTGTCAGCGGCCGGGGCCGGCGGGGCGTCCTGCGCGCAGCCGGTTGCCAGCGCGCCAACGGCCAGCGCCAGCGCCAGGGCAAGGGGAATCTGCTTCAGTTTCATGGAAATCTCCGGAACAGGTGGGATTGTTCGTCCAATTTTCCCTCGCGCGTTCCGCCGGCGCGATGATCCATGTCAAGCAGGCCTGCACACCGTCTTGCTCCTGCATCGGCAACCATCCCGCTGTCAGCCGGACAGGCGAGGTTGCGCATGGGCGTGTGGAACGAGGTGGGAGCGGCATTGGCGTCGGAGTTCGCGGTACCCGATGCCGGCACCATGACCGTGATCGTGTCGCGGGTGGCATGCGCGGCGGTGCTGGGCGGGGTGATCGGCTGGGAGCGCGAGGCCAAGGGGCGCGCGGCGGGGCTGCGCACCCACATGCTGGTGTCGATCGGTGCGGCGCTGTTCGTGCTGGCGCCGATGCTGGCCGGCATCGAGGGCGAGGCGGTCACCCGGGTGATGCAGGGGATCGTGCAGGGCATCGGTTTCCTGGGCGCCGGCGCCATCCTGCGCCGGGAGCGGGGCGGCAGGGTGGAAGGCCTGACCACCGCGGCCGGGATCTGGATGACCGCGGCCATCGGCATGGCCGCGGGCATGGGGCAGGAAATGATCGCGCTAGTCACCACCCTGGTGGCACTGGTGGTGTTTGCGGTGCTGCCGAAGTTCGAAAAATCGAAGCAGGATCCGGCGGCGGCCGAATGATTGCGGGTGGCGCCAGCCAGGCGGCCTTCACGGCAGGATGAATGGGCGGGCGGCATGATGGTTCCCAGCCACACAGCGGAGCACAACCGATGGGCAATGGACAGGGTTCGACCGGCAACGTCATCGCCGCCATCTGCAGCTTCTTCGTCCCCGGCCTCGGCCAGCTGGTGCAGGGCCGGGTGCTGTCGGCGCTGCTGTGGTTCCTGGCCGCGTGCATTGCCGGGGCGATCACCTGGCTGCTGACCCTGTCGCTGTTTCCCTTCGGCTGGTTCCTGGTGAGCGTGTTCGCCTGCATCAACGCGGCGCTGTACCGGCGGCCCGTGGGCTGACCGCACGGCCACGCGGCGGATCCGCCCGCCGCGGCGATTCACCTGTTGTTCGGATGCGGACACGCCTGGCCCCTAGACTGTAGGTAGATCGCCGCGCACCCGGTGCGCGCTCGCCAGCAGCGGAGTCCCGATGCCGTCCCGTCTCCTGAAAGCCTGCCTGTTCGCGCTGTGCGCGCTGCTGCTGGCCGCGTGCCGGCCGCCGGCACCGGCGGATGACGCCGGCACGCTGGAAGCGGAGGCCATCGAGAGCCCGGCGGAGAGCGGCGCGGTGAGCATGGCCCCGGTGGAGCCGGTGCCGGAACAGGCGCCTGAAGCGGATCTCCCCGAGCCAGCGCTGGCCGACGACGTGCTGGACTGGACTCCGATGGAGCTTGCCGACGGCATCCTGTCCATCAGCTGCGAGCTGGACTACGGCGCCGAGGGCGACGGCACGCCGGTCGGGGCGCTGGATCGTGAAACCCTTGAGCAGGCCATGACGCCGTGCAGCGAGCGCGGGGTGATGCGCCTGCGCTACGAGGGGCGGCTGACCGGCGAGTTCACCGCGCTGATCGAGCGGGTGATCGCGCTGGCCGACGAGCTGGAGATCGACAAGCGGGTGCTGGATCTGGACTCGGCCGGCGGCCAGGTCGAGGACTCGATGGAGGCCGGCGACCTGATCGCCGAATCCGGCTGGACGGTCTGGGTGCGCGAAGGCTCCAACTGCCACAGCTCCTGCGTGTTCATCCTCAGCGCCGGCGACAGCCGCCTGATCACCGGCCGGGTGGGCATCCACCGGATTATCCGCATGAGCTCCACCGCCACCACCCGGCGCGAGCTCAACGCCGAGCTGCGGGCCGTGCACGACCGCGTGCGCGGGTACCTGGAGCGCAACGGCGCGGCGGTGGCGGTGGCCGACATGATGATGGTGGTACCCAACCGCAGCCTGCGCCTGCTCAGTACCGAGGAGCTGCAGCTCTACGGCCTGGACGGGGTGAACCCGGCCCAGGACGACCTCGACCGCCTGCGCCTGATGCGCAAGTGCGGCGATGACTTCGTGCGCCGGCGCGACTCGTTCGTACGCGCCTTCGACGCGCGCTGCAAGGCGCCGGACACCGGGCTGGAAGCGCTCAACGCCTGCGGCCTGGAGCTGCGGGAAAACTACGGCTTCCCCGACGAGACCTGCCCGGCCGAGAGCCCGCTGTCCGAATTCGACCTCGCCGCCGACTACGTGTTCGCGCCGGGGCCGGATACCGCCTCCGAGGAAACGGGTGAGGCGGACGAGGCGGACGCCACCTCCGGCGATGCCTCGTCGCAGTCGATGAACCCGCCGGACTGACGCCGCCACAGCTGCGCGTAGATCCCGTCGCCGCCCACCAGCTCCTCGTGGCGGCCGTGCTCCACGATCCGGCCCTCGTCCATCACGATCAGCCGATCCATCGCCGCGATGGTCGAGAGGCGGTGGGCGATGGCGATCACCGTCTTGCCCTCCATCAGCCGGTACAGGTTTTCCTGGATCGCCGCCTCGACCTCCGAATCCAGCGCCGAGGTGGCCTCGTCCAGCACCAGAATCGGCGCGTTCTTGAGCAGCACCCGGGCGATGGCGATGCGCTGGCGTTGGCCGCCCGAGAGCTTCACTCCGCGCTCGCCCACGTGGGCGTCGTAGCCGCGCCGGCCCTCGTTGTCGGAGAGTTCGAGGATGAAGTCGTGGGCGCGCGCCTGCCTGGCCGCCGCGATCATCTCTTCGTCGCCGGCGTCCGGGCGCCCGTAGAGCAGGTTATCGCGCACCGAGCGGTGCAGCAGCGAGGTGTCCTGGGTGACCACGCCCACGTGCGCGCGCAGCGAGTCCTGCTGCACCGTGGCGATGTCGGTGCCGTCGACCAGGATCCGCCCGCCTTCCACGTCGTGGAAACGCAGCAGCAGGTTCACCAGCGTGGACTTGCCCGCGCCAGAGCGCCCGACCACGCCGATCTTCTCGCCCGGCCGGATGTGCAGTGACAGCCCTTCGATCACGCCGCTGCCCTGGCCGTAGTGGAAGCTCACGTTCTCGAAGCGCACGTCGCCCTCCACCCGCGCCAGCGCCGGCGCGCCGGGGGCGTCGTCCACGGTCGGGGGCAGCGAGATCGAATTGATCCCGTCGTGCACCGTGCCGATGTTCTCGAACAGCTGCGAGATCTCCCACATGATCCACTGCGACATGCCCAGGATGCGCAGCGCGAACGCGACCACCACCGCGATCGCGCCGGCGCCTACCGCGCCCTGGTGCCACAGCCACAGCGCGGTGGCGACCGAGCCGAACAGCAGCGCCATGTTGAGCGCGTACAGCAGGCTCCACACGCCGGTGGCCAGGCGCATCTGCCGGTGCACCGTGACCAGGAAGCCGTCCATCGCCTCGCGCGCGTAGGCCTGCTCGCGCTGCGAGTGCGAGAACAGCTTGACCGTGGCGATGTTGGTGTAGCTGTCCACCACCCGGCCGGTCATGACCGAGCGCGCGTCCGCCTGCGCCCGCGCCACCCGCTCCATGCGCGGCACGAAGACCCACATCAGCACCACGTAGCCGGCCGCCCAGGCCGCGAACGGCAGCATCAGCCGCCAGTCCGCCGCGCCCGCCACCACCAGGGTGCCGATGAAGAACACCAGCACGTAGTTGCCGATATCCAGCAGCTTGAGCACGGTCTCGCGCACCGCCAGCGAGGTCTGCATGAGCTTGGTGGCGATGCGCCCGGCGAACTCGTTCTGGAAGTAGCCCATCGACTGCCGCAGCAGGTAGCGGTGCACGTTCCAGCGGATCCGCATGGGGAAGTTGCCCAGCAGCACCTGGTGCTGGATCAGCGAGTTGGCCAGCACCACCAGCGGCAGCGCCAGCAGCACCAGCAGGCCCATGCCCAGCAGGCGCCGGCCTTCTTCGGCCAGGAACGCCGCCGGCGTGGTGTTGCCCAGCCGGTCGACCAGCGCGCCCAGGTAGGCGTACATCGCCAGCTCCGCAAGGGCGATGCCGGCGGTGGTCAGCGCCATCAGCAGCAGCCATTTCTCCGAGCCGCGGGTGTAGTGGCGGCAGAACGCGTACAGGCTGCGCGGCGGCTGCGCCGGGGGATCGGCGGGGAACGGGTCCAGGCGGTTTTCAAACCAGCGGAACATCGGTGCTCCGGGGCAAAGGGGCAGCCCGCGATTGTAGGTCGGGCCCACACTCCCGACACCGGCCAACCCCGATGCCTATACTGCGCCGGTTCCCAACCGGACCGGCCGATGAAGCGTTCCTTCCGCATCCCGCACACCCTGGCGCTGCTGTTCATGATCATGGCCGCCGCGCTGGTGGCCACCTGGCTGCTGCCACAGGGCGAATTCCAGACCGCGCAGGACGAGGGCGGGCGCACGGTGGTGGTGCCGGGCACCTACGAGCAGGCTGAACAGCGCACCACGCTGTCCCCGCTGACCCTGCTCACCGTGGTGCCGCGGGCGATGGCCGAGGCGCAGGACATCATCTTCTTCGTGCTGATCGTGGGCGGGGCGCTGGCGGTGCTGCGCGCCAGCGGGCTGATCGACGCGGTGCTGGGCTGGACGCTGAAGCGGGTGGGGCACAGCCCGAAGCTGCTGATCATCATCGGCATGAGCGTGTTCGCGATCGGCTCGGGCACGATCGGGGTGGCCGAGGAGTACATCCCGTTC
Organism: Luteimonas dalianensis; assembly: GCF_049339425.1. Taxonomy (NCBI): domain Bacteria; kingdom Pseudomonadati; phylum Pseudomonadota; class Gammaproteobacteria; order Lysobacterales; family Lysobacteraceae; genus Luteimonas; species Luteimonas dalianensis. Next base: position 80,367 of record NZ_JBMPPO010000008.1, read on the forward strand.
GCGGCCATGCTGATCACCCTGTGCCTGGCCATGCGTATGGACGTGATCACCGCCATGGGCATCCTGATCTGCGGCTACGGCATCGGTTACGGGGTGGCGGTGATGAACCCGTTCACCGTGATCGTGGCGCAGAACGTGTCCGGGCTGGAGCCGGCGTCGGGCTGGGCCTACCGCCTGGCGCTGTTCGTGCCGTTCGTGGCCATCGGCGTGCACCACGTGTGGAGCTATGCACGCAAGGTGCAGGCCGATCCGGAGGCCAGCCTGATGAAGGGCATCGAGCCGCTGCACGCCCCGCCCAGCGAGTATCCGCCGCTGGACGGGCGCCGCCTGGTGCTGCTGGCGGCGGCGCTGGGCGCGCTGGGGCTGATGATCTGGGGCATTTCCACCCAGGGCTGGTACCTGATCGAGCTCGGCGCGCTGTTCATCGGCCTGGCCCTGTTCACCGGACTGGTGGGCGGGCTGGGGGTGAACGGCACCGCGCGCCAGTTCGGCGACGGTGCGGCGGAGCTGGCGATGACCGCGCTGCTGATCGGCTTCGCCCGCTCGATCGCGCTGATCCTGGAGGAGGGCGTGGTGCTGCACACCATCGTCGACGTGCTGGCCACGCCGCTGTCGGCACTGGGGGCGCACGTAGGCGCGGTGGGGATGATGTTCGTGCAGCTGGCGATCAACTTCTTCATTCCTTCCGGAAGCGGCCAGGCGTTCGTGACCATGCCGATCATGGCCCCGCTGGCGGATCTGGTGGGCATCAGCCGGCAGACGGCAGTGCTGGCGTTCCAGTTCGGCGACGGCCTGGCCAACATGCTGTTTCCGACCAACGTGATCCTGATGAGCATCCTGGGCATTGCCGGGATTCCCTACGACCGCTGGTTCCGCTTCGCCGCGCCGCTGCTGCTCAAGCTGCTGGTGGCCGCGGCAATCGCGCTGGTGGTGTCCGTATTCATCGGGTACCAGTAGGAGCGCGCCATGCGCGCGAAGCTGCGTGACACTTGGCAGTGCGACGGGCCTTCGGCGGGCATGCCGCACCCGACGCTGCGTCGTGCCGCCCGTATTCATGCGGTTTCGCGCGCATGGCGCGCTCCTACGGTAGACTCCTGCGCTGTTTTCGCTGGATTTGCCGATGACCCGGAACGATCAGGCCGCCGGCCAGGCGCAGCCCAACTGGATCACCCGCCTGCTGAATACGGTGGAATGGCTGGGCAACCTGCTGCCGCATCCGGTCACGCTGTTCGCGCTGCTGGCGCTGGGGATCCTGCTGGTGTCCGGCGTGCTGGGGTGGATGGACATCAGCGTGGCCGATCCGCGCCCCGAGGGCACCACCGGCCGGGCCGAAGACGGGGTGATCCGGGTGATCAGCCTGCTCGATCCCGAAGGCCTGCGCCGGATCGTGACCAACCTGGTCACCAATTTCACCGGCTTCGTGCCGCTGGGCACGGTGCTGGTGGCGATGCTTGGCGTGGGCATCGCCGAGCGCTCCGGGCTGCTGACCGCGGCGATCAAGCTGCTGGTGCTGGGTGCGCCGAAGAACCTGGTCACCGTGGTGGTGGTGTTCGCCGCGATGATGTCCAACACCGCCTCGGAAATGGGCTACGTGGTGGTAATCCCGCTGGCGGCGGCGATCTTCCACGCCCTGGGCCGGCATCCGCTGGCCGGCCTGGCTGCGGCGTTTGCCGGCGTGTCCGGCGGCTACAGCGCCAACCTGCTGATCGGCACCGTGGATCCGCTGCTGGCCGGCATCACCCAGGAGGCGGCGGCGCTGATCCATCCGGGTTACGAGGTGCACGCGGCGGTCAACTGGTACTTCATGATCGCCAGCACCTTCATCGTGACCGGGCTGGGCTGGTTCGTGACGGCCAAGATCGTGGAGCCGAAGCTGGGCGCGTACGACCCGTCCAAGCTGGATGAAACCGCCGAGCCCATCAGCATGGATCCGGTGAGCGCGACCGAGCGCCGGGCGCTGGCGTGGTCGGGGCTGGTGGCGCTGGTGGTGAGCATCGGCATCGCGCTGCTGGTGGTGCCCTCGGGCGCCTGGCTGCGGCTGCCGGGCATGGAGGACGACACCCTGGCCAGCCTGCGGCCGTTCCTGACCGGCATCGTGGTGCTGGTGGCGGTGTTCTTCGCCATCCCCGGCATCGTCTACGGCGCGCTGACCGGCGAGTTCAGGAACGACCGCGACGTGATCAACGCCATGGCCAAGTCCATGTCCACCATGGGCCTGTACATCGTGCTGGTGTTTTTCGCCGCCCAGTTCGTGGCCTTCTTCAACTGGACGCAGCTCGGCCAGGTGGTGGCGGTGGTCGGCTCCAACTCGCTGCAGGCGATCGGGCTGACCGGGCCGCTGGTGTTCCTGCCCTTCATCATCATCTGCGCCATCATCAACCTGTCGCTGGGCAGCGCGTCGGCGCAGTGGGCGGTGACCGCGCCGATCTTCGTGCCGATGCTGATGCTGATCGGCTACAGCCCGGAGGTGATCCAGGCCGCCTACCGCATCGGTGATTCGGTGACCAACATCATCACCCCGATGATGAGCTACTTCGGCCTGATCCTGGCCTTCGCCACCCGCTACCAGAAGGACATCGGGGTGGGCACGCTGATCGCGATGATGCTGCCGTACTCGGTGGTGTTCTTCATCGGCTGGTCTGTGCTGTTCTTCCTGTGGGTGTTCGGCCTGGGCCTGCCGGTGGGGCCGGGCGCGCCGACGTATTACACCCCGGGCTGACCGTCAGGGCGGGCTTGCCCGCCCGCCGCCGGCCATGACCACCGGCGCAAGACCGCGTGAACCGGTTCGGCTACCATCGGCCACTTGCCTGATTCCCGGAGAATCCGATGAAGCTGCGAACCGCCCTGCTGCCGCTGTGCCTGATGGCCGCGCTTCCGTCCCTGGCCATGGCCGATCGCGGCCTGGAAGGGCGCGACCTGGCCACCATGGATCGCGTGTCCTCGCCCACGCTGTCGCCTGACGGCGGGCGGGTGGTGTTCGCCCGGCGCACGGTGGATTTCGACGCCGACAGCGCCAGCAGCGCGCTGTACATGCGCGACCTGCGCACCCGCGACATGCGGCCGCCGCAGCGGATCACCCCGGAAGGCTGGAGCGTCTCTTCGCCGGCGTTCTCCCCGGACGGGGACACCCTCTATTTCCTCAGCGCGAAGAATGGCAGCCAGCAGCTCTACGCGATGCCCGCCGCCGGCGGCGAGCCGCGCCAGCTGACCGACTTCGCCCTGGGCATCGGCACCTGGCAGCTGTCGCCGCAGGGCAACCGGATTGCGTTCACCACCGATGTCTTCGCCGACTGCGGCACCGACTTCGCCTGCACGAAGGCGCGCCTGGACGAGCGCAAGGAGAGCAAGACCACCGGCGTGCTGTACGAGCAGCTGTTCGTGCGCCACTGGGATACCTGGAAGGACGGCCGCCAGGGGCAGCTGTTCGCGGCCGACCTGCCGCAGGGCGAGGGCGCGGCGGTGACCGAAGCCGTTTCGCTCAGCCACGCGCTCAACGGCGACATCCCGGCCAAGCCCTTCGGTGGCGCCTCGGACTACGCCTGGGCGCCGGACGGGGCCACCCTGGTGGCCAGCGTCAAGACGGTGGAAGGCTCCGAGCAGGTCTGGTCGACCGACTTCGACCTCTACCGAATCAATGCCGACGGCAGCGGTTCGCCGGTGAACCTCACCCCCGACAGCGCCGCCCGCGACGCCGGCCCGGTGTTCAGCCCGGACGGCGGCACCCTGTACTACAAGGCCATGGCCCGGCCCGGCTTCGAGGCCGACCGCTACGCGCTGACCGCGCTGGATCTGGCTACCGGCGAGCGCCGCGAGGTTGCGCCGGACTGGGATCGCTCGGCGGGCAGCGTTTCGGTATCGGATGATGGCAGCAGCCTGTACGTCACCGCCCAGGACGTTGGCCAGAACCCGCTGTTCCGTGTGGACGTGGCCAGCGGCGAGGTCACCGAACTGGTGTCCGACGGCACGGTGACGTCGTTCACCGTGGAAGGCGATACCCTGGCCCTGACCCGCAACTCCATGGCCACCGGCGACGTGCTCTACACCGCGCAGCCGGACGGCAGCGGGCTGCGCCAGATCACGCAGACCGCCGAGGAGATGCTCGACGGCGTGCAGATGGGCGAGTACGAACAGTTCTCCTTCCGCGGCGCCAACGACGCCACCGTGTACGGCTGGGTGGTCAAGCCGGCCGGGTACGAGGAGGGCAGGGAGTATCCGGTCGCGTTCCTGATCCACGGCGGCCCGCAGGGCAGCTTCGGCAACGGCTGGAGCTACCGCTGGAACCCGCAGACCTACGCCGGCGCCGGCTACGCGGTGGTGATGGTCGATTTCCACGGCTCCACCGGCTACGGCCAGGCCTTCACCGACGCGATCAGCGGCGACTGGGGCGACACCCCGCTGGTGGACCTGCAGAAGGGCTGGGAATACGCGCTGGGCGAGTACGACTTCCTCGACGGCGATCGCGCCTGCGCGCTGGGCGCCAGCTACGGCGGCTACATGGTCAACTGGATCGCCAGCCAATGGAACGAACCCTGGAAGTGCTTCGTCAACCACAACGGCGTGTTCGACACCCGCTCGATGGGGCTGGTGACCGAGGAGCTGTGGTTCACCGAGTGGGAGCACGGCGGCACCGTGTACGACAACCCCGAGGCCTACGAGCGCTACAACCCGGCGCGCCACGTCGGCGACTGGAAGGTGCCGATGCTGGTGGTGGCCGGTGCCAACGACTTCCGGGTGCCGGTGGATCAGAGCCTGTCCAGCTTCACCGCGCTGCAGCGTCAGGGAATCGAATCGCAGCTGCTGTACTTCCCGGACGAGAACCACTGGGTGCTCAAGCCCAACAACAGCGTGCTCTGGCACCAGACGGTCAAGGACTGGCTGGACCGGCACACCGGCAACTGATCCACGCTCTGCAACGGCCGCCGGCGCCTTGCGCCCGGCGGCCTTTTTCCGTCCCGAAGGAGTCCACCGCCGATGGCGCCAGCAACCGCCGCTTCCACCGCGCTGATCACCAACGACATCGTGGTGTTCGGCCTCATCGCCGCCACCCTGGGCGCCATCTTCTACCTGGCCAGCGGACCGACGCCGTTCTGGAAGAAGTTCTTCGCCTGGGTGCCGGCGCTGCTGCTGTGCTACTTCGTGCCCGCGATCTACAACACCGCCGGGCTGATCGACGGCGAAGGCAGCCAGCTGTATTACTTCGGCAGCCGCGTGCTGCTGCCGGCGGCGCTGGTGCTGCTGACGCTGTCCGTGGACCTGAAGGGCATCCTCAAGCTCGGTCCTCGGCTGCTGTTCGTCTTCTGTGCCGGCACCCTGGGGATCATCCTGGGCGCCATCGTGAGCTTCCAGGTCCTGGAATGGGTCTGGCCTGCAGCGGTGGCAGGCGACACCTGGCGCGGCATGGCGGCGCTGTCGGGCAGCTGGATGGGCGGCGGGGCCAACATGGTGGCCATCCGCGAGATCTATGAGGTCGATGCCACCCTGTTCGGCCAGTTCGCGGTGGTGGACGTGGCCTTTGCCAGCCTGTGGCTGGCCACGCTGCTGTTCCTGGCCAACCGCGCCGAGCAGATCGACCGGCGCAGCGGTGCCGACACCTCGGCGATCGATGAGATGCGCGAGCGGATCGCGGCCTACGAGGCGGCCAACGCGCGGATCCCCTCCCTGACCGACCTGATGGTGATCGTCGGCCTGGCGTTCGGCATCGTCGCCCTGGCACACGCGGTCTCCAATCCGATCGCCGGGTGGTTCTCCGCGAACATGGCCTGGGCCAGCCGGTTCAGCCTGGACTCCAGCTTCGTCTGGATCGTGGTCCTCTCCACCCTGGCCGGCCTGGGCCTGAGCTTCACCCGCGTGCGCCAGCTGGAGAACGCCGGAGCCTCGCGGGTCGGGACCGTGTGCCTGTATTTCCTGATTGCCTGCATCGGCATGCAGATGGACTTCTTCCGCCTGGCCGAGCGTCCGGAGCTGCTGGTGATCGGCGCCCTGTGGATGGCCGTGCACGTGCTGGTGATCTGGGGCGCGGCGCGGCTGGTGAAGGCGCCGCTGCTGTATTTCGCCGTGGGCTCCCAGGGCAACATTGGTGCCGCCGCTTCGGCACCGGTGGTGGCGGCGGCGTTCCACCCGACGCTGGCGCCGGTCGGGGTGTTGCTGGGGACGGTTGGCTACGCGACCGGTACGGTCCTGGCTTATTTCACCGGTCAGATCCTGAGGATGATGGCCGGCCAGTGATGCCGGCCGCGTCCTGCCTGCGGCAGGCCACGGTCACTCCTGCAGCTCGGGTCGCGGCTCCGCACGGGGGCGGGCAAGCGCCAGCCACAGTGCCAGGTGGATGGGCAGCAGCAGGCAGATCCACGGCATGTTCCGCTGCGGCAGCACCGGCATCCAGTTCCAGAACAGCGCGATCACGCCGCCCATCGCGACCAGCGCCAGCACCCAGCCGAGCAGCCGGCCCGGGGCCCGGCCGCGGACGATCCGCCAGCCGCCCGGCAGCGCCAGCAGGCACAGCGGGTTGAGCAGCAGGATGTTGTGGTTGTTCCAGCCGAACCGGTGCCCGGTGCCGAACCAGATGAAGGCGATCAGCAGCCCGCCGATGCCGCACAGCAGCCAGAACGGCAGCGCGGCGCCGGCCACCAGTGCCGGCCGGCGCTGGCCGGCCCACAGGGCGGCGCCGCCAAGCGCCAGCCCGGCCAGCAGCCACGGCCACCACCGGCGCGGCGCCTCGGCGGGCTCGGGCGGCAGCAGGTGCGGCAGGACCTCCACTTCCTCGGCCACCAGCGGGCGGCCGTCGGCCAGGCGGCTGTCGCGCAGGGCTTCGGCCAGGCGCATCGGTACGAAGGCCTCCTGCCAGCGCGAGTTGGGCCGGTCGGCCGCCGGGCCCAGGCCCAGGTCGAAACCCAGCCACATCCACGACGCGGGTGAGGCCAGGCGCACCGCGTCGGCGCGGAAGGTGTTGCCGCGCGAGCGCCCCTGCAGCTGCGGCGCAAGCGCGCCGTCCAGCGCCGTGTCGAGCGCGTCGCGCACGCGGGTGGAGCAGTTGTCCAGGAAGTAGTCGTAGCGGTAGCGGGCGTTCTCCGGCCGCGCGTTCTCGGCCAGCGCCGCGGCCAGGTCGCGGGCCTGCTCCGGCGCCAGGTCGAGCCATTGGATCGACACCCCGCGCCCGACCTGCCGGTAGTACGCCAGATCCTGCGACAGGGGCAGGGCGACCAGCATGTACTCCATGTGGCCGCGGATGAAGTTGCCGGTGAAACCGGGCTCGTCGAGGTCGAAGTAGCCGAAGTTGTAGGAGATCGGCTCCTCGAACGCCGGGTCGTCGACCACGATCGCGTTGTGCCCGAAACGCTCGAAGAAGATCTCGCCGGGCTGCATCGTCGCCACCCCGATGCGCGGCGCCGCCGCCGCAACCGATGCAAACGCCCACAGGACCAGCACCAGCAACACCGCCGCCCGGGCGCGCCACGCGCGCGAAGCCGCGTGACCCATGGCGGCAGTCGCGATCACGCCTCTTCGGTTTCCGGATGCACGCTCACGTGCAGCGAATGCAGCCGGCGCGAGTCCGCCCGCGCCACCCGGAACCCGAACCGCCCCAGCGTCAGCTCCTCGCCGGCCTCGGGCAGGTGCCCGATGGCCGCGGTCACCAGGCCGCCGATGGTGTCGTATTCGTCATCGCCGAAGTCCGAGCCGAAGCGCTCGTTGAAGTCCTCGATGGGGGTCAGCGCGTCGACCAGGAACTGGCCGTCGGCCTGGGCCGCGATCAGCGCCTCGCTGTCGTCGGCCAGGTCGTACTCGTCGTCGATCTCGCCGACGATCTCCTCCAGCACGTCCTCGATCGTGATCAGCCCGGCCACGCCGCCGTACTCGTCGATCACGATCGCCATGTGGTTGCGCGACTGGCGGAACTCGCCCAGCAGGATGTCCAGGCGCTTGGATTCGGGGATCAGCACCGCCGGGCGCAGCAGCTCGCGCACGCTCACCGGGGCGGCGCCGGGCAGGGCGCCGCGCAGCAGGTCCTTGGCCAGCAGGATGCCGAGCACCTCGTCCTTGTCCTCGCCGTGCACCGGGAAGCGCGAATGGCCGGATTCGACCACCTGGCCAAGCACCTCGTCGTAGCTCGCGTCGATCGGCAGCGAGACCATCTGCGAGCGCGCGATCATTGCATCGCCCACGGTCAGGCCCGAGATCGCCATCGCGCCTTCCATCGTGCGCAGGGTGTCTTCCTGGATCAGGCCTTCGGCCTGGGCATCGCGCAGGATCTCGACCAGATCCTCGCGGGTGGTCGGCTCGCCTGAAAGGGCCGAACTGATGCGCTCAAGCCAGCCGCGTCGTTTATCCGGGGGTTCCTGTGAGGATCTACTGTCTTCTTCTGACATTTCGGTTGCGTGGGCGCCCGGGCGGGCGACGGATCAAGTCTAGCGGAAATGGGTGGCCATCAAGGCGGGCCGGCGGTGGGGATTTCAGGCGTCCAGGTAGGGGTCGTCGAAGCCCAGCCCGGCCAGGATCTCGCGTTCGAGCATCTCCATCGCCTCGGCCTCGCGCTCGTCCTCGTGGTCGCAGCCGAGCAGGTGCAGCACGCCGTGCACGGTCAGGTGGGCGTAGTGGGCGGCCGGCAGCTTGCCCTGCTCGCGCGCCTCGCGCACCACCACCGGCGCGCAGATCACCAGGTCGCCCAGCAGCGGCATGTGGAACTCCTCCGGCAGTCCCTCGGGCAGTTCGGCGGGGAAGCTGAGCACGTTGGTGGCGTAGTCCTTGCCGCGGTAGTGGCGGTTGAGCGCGCGGCCCTCGCTGGAGCCGACGATGCGGATCGCCACGTCGGCCTCGCGGATGCGCCCGGTCAGCGCCGCCGTGGCCCACTTGCGGAAGCTGGCCGCGGCCGGAACGCCCTTGCGCGGAACCGCGTAGGCGATGGCGACGTCCAGCCGGTCAGAACCCTGGGTCATGCGCCGATTGTAGTAGGAGCGCGCCATGCGCGCTCCTACGGGGTGGGGCCGGTTTCGGCGTCGCGCTCGTCGCGGCGGTCGTAGGCGGTGACGATGCGCGCCACCAGCGGATGGCGGACCACGTCGCGCGATTCGAAGAAGGTGAAGCTCACCCCCTCCACGTCGCGCAGCACGTCGATGGCGTCGCGCAGGCCGGACTTCACGTGCTTGGGCAGGTCGATCTGGGTCAGGTCGCCGGTGACCACGGCGGTGGAGCCGAAGCCAAGCCGGGTCAGGAACATCTTCATCTGCTCGATGGTGGTGTTCTGGGCCTCGTCCAGGATCACGAAGGCGTCGTTGAGGGTGCGCCCGCGCATGTAGGCCAGCGGCGCGATCTCGATCACGCTGCGCTCCAGCAGCTTGATCACCCGCTCCACGCCCAGCATCTCGTACAGGGCGTCGTAGAGCGGGCGCAGGTAGGGATCGACCTTCTGGCTCAGGTCGCCGGGCAGGAAGCCCAGCTTCTCGCCGGCCTCTACCGCCGGGCGCACCAGCACCAGCCGCTGCACCTTCGATTCGTTCAGCGCCTCCACCGCCATCGCCACCGCCAGGAAGGTCTTGCCGGTGCCGGCCGGGCCGACGCCGAAGTTGATGTCGTGGGTGGCGATCGAATGCAGGTACTTCGCCTGGTTGGCGCCGCGCCCGCGCACGGTGCCGCGCTTGACCTTCACCGCCACCTCCTGCGGTGCGTAATCCTCCGGATTGCGCTCCAGGTTGGCGCGGCTCAGGCGCACGTTGATGGCGTGGGTGTCCAGGGTTTCGGTGGCGGCCTCCTCGTACAGCGCCTGCAGCAGCTTCTCGGCCTGGGCCACGGCGTCGGCCTCGCGGCCGGTCACCCGGAACACGTTGCCGCGGTTGGAGATTTCCACCCCCATCCGCAGCTCGATCTGGCGCAGGTGGCCGTCGAACGGGCCGGCCAGGTTGGCCAGGCGCTCGCTGTCGGCGGGGTCGAGGGTGAAATCGCGTTGGTGGGGGCTGGCCATGGAGGGGAAGGGTAGCGCAGGCGCTCGCGATGGCGGGTGTCAGCGGCCGGGCGATGCGGCATTCAGCGTCTATTCTTCCTTTAATTGACCGTTGAATTAATATATCCGCATGGACACAACACCACCTCCCGGCGGCAGCGGCCGCGGCGCGAACCCCGGGCCCGCGGCGAAGTCCGCGCCGGGTCGCCAGCCCGGCCGTCCCGCCGGTGACGTCGACCGCCGCGCCCTGGCCCTGGACGCCGCCCTGGCCTGCTACGTGCGCCGCGGCATGGCCGCCACCTCGCTGCGTGACATTGCCGCCGAAGCAGGCGTCACCCCGGCGGCGCTGCACTACTACTTCAGCGACGCCGCCGGGCTGCGCGACGCGGTCATCGCCGAGCGGCTGATGCCGGTGTTCGAACAGGTGCGCACGGCGCTGATCGGCACGCCCGCGACCACCCTGCGCGAGGTGCTGGAAGGCTTCATCGACCAGCTCTGCGCGCTGGTGGAGCAATACCCCTGGCTGCCGGCGCTGTGGACGGCGGAGGTGGTCAGCGAAGGCGGCAGCCTGCGCGGCCTGCTGGTGACCCGGATGGCGCCGGAGATCACCCGCATCATGACCGCGCGGATCGCCGCCGAGCAGGCCGCCGGGCGCCTCAACCCGGCGCTCGACCCGCGCCTGCTGATGGTGTCGCTGGTCGGCCTGACCCTGTTCCCCGCCGCCGGCCTGCCGATCTGGCGCCAGCTGTTCGAAGGCGAGCCGCTGGACATCCACCACATCCGCACCCACGCGCTGGCCCTGGTCGAGCGCGGACTGGAGCTTGCCGAATGAGCCCTGCCGTTTCCGTTTCCCGCCGTTCCGTCGCGCTCGCGCTGGCGGCGCTGTTCACCCTGGCCGCCTGCGGCAACGGCCCGCCGCAGGCCCTGGGCACGCTGGAGTACGACCGCATCACCGTGCCCGCGCCGGAGGCCGAGCGCATCGTCGGCATCCACGTGCGCGAGGGCCAGCGGGTCGGGGAGGGCGCCGCGCTGCTTACCCTGGAGCGCACCCGCGGCGACGCGCGCCTGACCGCGAGCCTGGCCGAAGCCACCCAGCGCCGCGAAGCGCTGCTGGAACTGCAGGCCGGGCCGCGCCGGGAAGACATCGACCAGGCCCGCGCCAGCCTCGCCGCCGCCCAGGCGCAGGCGCGCGACGCCCGCGCCCGCTACCAGCGCCTGGAGCCGCTGGGCCGGCAGCAGCTGGTCTCCGAATCCGACATCGACGCCGCCCGCGCGGCGACTGAAAGCGCCGACGCCCAGGTGCGCGCCGGCCAGGCCGCGCTGGACGAATTGCTCAACGGCGCCCGCCCCGAGCAGCTGGCCCAGGCCACCGCCGCGCTGCAGGCGGCGCAGGCGCGGTTCCGGGCCGAAGAGGCCACGGCGGAAAAGCTCAGCGTGGTCGCCCCGCGCGCCGGGCGCGTGGACAGCCTGCCGTACCGCAGCGGCGACCAGGCGCCGGTGGGCGCGCCGCTGGCGGTGCTGCTGGTGGGCGACGCGCCCTACGCGCGCATCCACGTGCCGCAGCCGATCCGCGAGCAGGTGGACATCGGTGACCGGGTGCAGGTGCGGCTGGAGGGCAGCGGGCGCACATTCACCGGCGAGGTGCGGATGATCCGCAGCGAGCCCGCGTTCACCCCGTACTACGCGCTCACCGGCGACGACGCCGCGCGCCTGGGCTACCTGGCCGAAGTGCAGCTGGAGCCGGACGCGGGCGGGCTGCCGGCGGGCCTGCCGGTGCGGGTCGAATTCGGCGGCGGGCAGTGAACACGGTGGAGCACACGACGCGTCCCGCATCCACCGGCGGCCAAGAAGCGCAGCCGGCGATCCGCGCCCGCGGGCTGACCCGGCACTTCGGCGATGTCGTGGCGGTGGACAACGTCGACCTGACCGTCCCGCGCGCCCACGTCTACGGCTTCCTCGGCCCCAACGGCTCGGGCAAGTCCACCACCATCCGCATGCTCTGCGGCCTGCTCACGCCCACCCGGGGCGAGATCGAGGTGCTGGGCCTGCGCGTGCCCGGGCAGGCCGAGGAACTGCGCCTGCGCATCGGCTACATGACCCAGAAGTTCTCGCTGTTCGAAGACCTCACCGTGCGCGAGAACCTGGAGTTCCTGGCCGCGGTGTACGGCCTGCCGCGTAGCCGGGCAAAGGCGCGGGTGGACGAGCTGGTCGAGCGCTACCACTTCGGCGACCGCCAGAAGCAGCTTGCGGGCACCATGAGCGGCGGCCAGAAGCAGCGCCTGGCCCTGGCCGCCGCGGTGATCCACGAGCCGGAACTGCTGTTCCTGGACGAGCCGACCAGCGCGGTCGACCCCGAGTCGCGCCGCGACTTCTGGGAGAAGCTGTTCGAACTGGCCGACGCCGGCACCACCCTGCTGGTCTCCACCCACTACATGGACGAGGCCGAGCGCTGCCACCGCATCGCCATCCTCGACCGCGGCGTGCTGGTGGCCGATGGCGCCCCGGGGGCGCTGGCGGACGACCTGCGCGGGCGCAGCCTGCAGGTGAGCGCGCAGCAGCCGCGACGGGCCCAGCAGGCCCTGGCCGGGCTGCCGGGCGTGATCAGCGTGGCCCAGATCGGCAACAGCCTGCGGGTGCTGTCCGCGCCGGGACGCGACAGCGTCGACGCCGTGCGCGCGGCGCTGGAGCAGGCCGGGCTTGAGGCCGAAGTGGAAGCGGTAGGCGCCAACCTGGAGGACGTGTTCGTCGCCGCCACCCACGGCCGCGCGGACGATGGAGGCCGGGAATGAAGAACCTGCGCCGGATGTGGGCCGTGGCCCTGAAGGAGCTGCGGCAGATGGGCCGCGACCGGATCAGCGTGGTGATGATCGTGGCGATCCCGGTGATCGACCTGCTGCTGTTCGGCTACGCGATCAACCTCAACCCGCGCAACCTGGAGGCCGCCGTGGTCGACCAGGCCATGACCGCGGCCTCGCGGGCGGCGGTGATGGACATGGCGGCGACCGGTGTGATCGATCTCACCGAAGTGGCCAGCAGCCCGCAGCAGCTGGTGGACATGCTCCGGCGCGGCGAGGTCAGCGTGGGCGTCGCCATCCCGCCCGACTACGAACGCCGCCTGGCCGACGGCCGGCCCGCCCTGCAGGTGATGGTGGACGGCACCGACACCGTGGTGCAGGCGGCCGCCAACCAGCTGGCGCAGATGCCGCTGGAAGCGCCCAACGGCGTGCATCCCGCCGGCCACGCGCCCCGGATCGACGTGGTGAGCTTCTACAACCCCGAGCGGCGCTCGGCGGTGGCGATCGTGCCGGGGCTGATCGGCATCATCCTCACCATGACCATGATGATGTTCACCGCGATGGCGGCGGTGCGCGAGCGCGAGCGCGGCAACATGGAGCTGCTGATCGCCACCCCGCTCAGTCGCAGCGCGCTGATGATCGGCAAGGTGCTGCCGTACGCGGTGATCGGGCTGATCCAGACCACGCTGATCCTGCTGCTGGGCTTCTGGCTGTTCGACATCCCGCTGCGCGGCAGCCTGCTGGACGTTTACATCGCCGCGCTGCTGCTGATCGTGGCCAACCTGTCGATCGGGCTGTTGATCAGCACGCATACCAAGACCCAGTTCCAGGCCATCCAGGTGGCGATGCTGGTGTTCCTGCCCTCGATCCTGATCTCCGGCTTCATGTTCCCCTTCGCGGGCATGCCCGACGTGGTGCAGTGGGGCGCGGAGGTGCTGCCGATGACCCAGTTCCTGCGCCTGATCCGCGGGGTGATGCTGCGCGGCGCCAGCATCTGGGAGCTGTGGCCGGCGGTGCTCGCGCTGCTGGCCTTCACCGCGATCACCATGACGGTGGCGATCAGCCGCTTCCGCAAGCGCCTGGACTGACCGCCGCGGCTCCCTCCCAGTCGGGCGGGCTCATGCCTCCGGAATCTGGACGCGGCCGCGCAGGGAGTTGGTGAGCGCTTCGGTGATCACCACGTCCACGAACTGGCCCACCAGGCGCGGGTGGCCGGCGAAGTTCACCGAGCGCATGTTCTCGGTCTTGCCGGTCAGCTCGTTGGGATCCTTGCGCGAGGGGCCGGTGACCAGCACCTTCTGCACGCTGCCGACCATGGCCCGCGAGATGCCGGCCGAGTATTCGTTGATGTGCGCCTGCAGGCGCGACAGCCGGGCGTGTTTCACGTCGTCCGGCACTTCATCGGGAAGATCCGCGGCCGGCGTGCCGGGGCGGCGCGAATAGATGAAGGAGAAGCTCTGGTCGAAGCCGACGTCGGCGATCAGCTTCATGGTCTTCTCGAAATCGGCGTCGGTCTCGCCGGGGAAGCCGACGATGAAATCCGAGGAGATCGAGATGTCCGGCCGCACCGCGCGCAGCTTGCGGATCTTCTGCTTGAACTCCAGCGCGGTGTAGCCGCGCTTCATCGCCGACAGCACCCGGTCGCTGCCGGACTGCACCGGCAGGTGCAGGTAGTTGGCCAGCTGCGGCACGTCGCGGTAGGCCTCCACCAGCGAGTCGGAGAACTCCAGCGGGTGCGAGGTGGTGAAGCGGATGCGGTCGATGCCGTCGATCTCGGCGATGGTGCGGATCAGCAGGCCCAGGTCGGCCGGCTCGTCGCTGCCGTCCATCGGCCCGCGATAGGCGTTGACGTTCTGGCCCAGCAGGTTGACTTCGCGCACGCCCTGGCCGGCCAGGCGCACCACTTCCACCAGCACGTCCTCGAACGGGCGGCTGATCTCGGTGCCGCGGGTGTAGGGCACCACGCAGAAGCTGCAGTACTTGCTGCAGCCCTCCATGATCGACACGAACGCGCTCGGGCCCTCGGCGCGCGGCTCGGGCAGGCGGTCGAACTTCTCGATCTCCGGGAAGCTGATGTCCACCTGCGGCCGGTCTTCCTCGCGGCGGGCGCGGATCAGTTCCGGCAGCCGGTGCAGGGTCTGCGGGCCGAACACCAGGTCGACGAACGGCGCGCGCTTGATGATCGCCTCGCCTTCCTGCGAGGCCACGCAGCCGCCCACGCCGATCAGCACCGGCTTGTCGCCCTGCTTGAGCGACTTCCAGCGGCCCAGCTGGCTGAACACCTTTTCCTGCGCCTTCTCGCGGATCGAGCAGGTGTTGACCAGCACCACGTCGGCGTCCTCGACGTTGTCGGTCAGCTCCAGGCCTTCGGCGGCGGCCAGCACGTCGGCCATGCGCGCCGAGTCGTACTCGTTCATCTGGCAGCCGTGGGTCTGGATGTAGAGCTTGCCGCGCGCGGGAGCGGGCGGCTGGGAGGCGGGGACGGATCCGTCCCGGGAGAGGGTGCTGGTCATGGCATTTCCGGGGGCGCGGCGGTGAGTCCGGGCCGGATGGCGGTTTTTCGGGCCGGATAGTGTAGTGGGTCACGTTCCCCCGTGGTGCAAGCACTTGGCAAACAAGGGAAACGGGGCGACACTGCGGTCGATGAAGGGGGTATGGGGACTCACCGCGATGCTGTTGGCCTGCGCAGCCTTTCCGGCGGCGGCGGGCACCCTTTACCGCTGCGTGGGCGATGACGGCGTCAGCCAGTACGTGAGCAAGCGGGTCAGCGGCGCGCGCTGCACCGTTGCCGCCCGCTACCGGCCCGAGCGTTCGCGCCCGGCAGCGCCCGCGCCCGCGGCCGCCCCCGCCAGCGGCGGCACCGCGCCGGCCACGTTCATGGGTGGCTCCCGCTCCGCCTCCAGTTCCACCGCGGCGCCGGCCCCGGCAGCCGCGCCCGCGGCCAAGCCGGCGTCCCGTGGCAGCCGCCGGGTCAGCGGCCAGGTCTATTCCTACATCAAGGACGGCGTGCGCCATTACACCAGCACTCCGCCGCGCGGTTCGGCCGCAGCCGGTGCCAGCGCCATGCGCACCATCCGCTACAGCTTCATGGAAACCTGCTACGCCTGCGGCGCGCCCGGGGTCAGCTTCGCCAACGTGCGCCTGAACACCGAGGCGTTCCGTGAGGAAGTGGCGGCGGCGGCGCGCGAGTTCGGGGTCGAGGAGGCGATCGTGCGCGCGGTGATGCACGCCGAGTCCGCGTTCAATCCCAACGCCATCTCCCGCGCGGGCGCGCAGGGGCTGATGCAGCTGATGCCGGCCACCGCCGAGCGCTTCGGGGTCACCGACGCCTTCGACCCGGGCCAGAACATCCGCGGCGGCGTGCGCTACCTGGCCTGGCTGCTGCGCCGCTTCAACGGCGACCTGACCCTTGCCGCGGCCGGCTACAACGCCGGGGAGGGCGCGGTGGATCGGCATGGCGGGGTGCCGCCGTACCGGGAGACCCAGACCTACGTGCAGCGCGTGGGCGTGCTGACCGATCGCTACCGCGGACACACCCTGGTCGCCGCCAGCGGTGCGCCCTGACCCGGGCGGCGGAGGCTGCGCCGGGGCTGTCAAGAGATTGTCGGTTTATTCAGGCTTCCGTTACACTTCACAGGTCTTATGCGGCCACCTGGGCAACCGGGAGCGCCGTGGCAGCCAGATTTTTTCAGCGACCGAACAAAAACAGGGTTTGCGGAGTGCCTGATGGCCAATGAAGCGGTGATCGATCCCGCCACCGGCGAGGAACCAGTCAACACGGGCAGGCGCATGTTCCTGACCGGTACCACCGCGGTGGTTGGCGCGGTGGGGGTGGCCGCGGCGGCCATTCCGTTCATCAAGTCCTGGAACCCCAGCGCGCGGGCCCTCACGGCCGGCGCCCCGGTGACGGTGGACATCAGCGCCCTGCAGGTCGGCCAGCGGCTGATCGTGGAGTGGCGCGGGCAGCCGGTGTGGATCGTGCACCGCTCGGACGCGATCCTGCAGGCGCTGCCGACCCTGGACAACCTGCTCTCCGACCCGCTGTCGGAGAACACCGACCAGCAGCCGGCCTACGTGGTGGAAGACAACCACGCCATGCGCGCGCTGCGGCCGGAGATCCTGGTCCTGGTGGGCATCTGCACCCACCTGGGCTGCTCGCCCGAGATGGTGGCCGAGATCGGCCCCACCGACTTCGACGCCGACTGGCAGGGCGGCTACTTCTGCCCGTGCCACAAGTCCAAGTTCGACATGTCCGGCCGCGTCTACGCCGGCCAGCCCGCGCCGACCAACCTGGTCGTTCCTCCGCACCACTATGCCGATGACAACACCATCGTCGTCGGCGTCGATCCCGAGGGAGCCGCCTGACCATGTCGAACATCTTCACCCGCAGCGCCAATGGCGTGATGGACTGGGTCAACGAGCGGGCGCCGGCGCTGATGCCGATGTACCGCAAGCACATGAGCGAGTACTACGCTCCGAAGAACTTCAACATCTGGTACATCTTCGGCGTGCTGTCCTCGGTGATCCTGGTCAACCAGATCGTCACCGGCATCTTCCTGACGATGCACTACAAGCCCTCGGCCGCCGAGGCGTTCCACTCCGTCGAGTACATCATGCGCGACGTGGAGTGGGGCTGGCTGATCCGCTACATGCACTCCACCGGCGCCTCGTTCTTCTTCATCGCCGTGTACCTGCACATGTTCCGCGGGATGATGTACGGCAGCTACCAGAAGCCGCGCGAGCTGGTGTGGATCCTGGGCATGCTGATCTACCTGGTGCTGATGGCCGAGGCGTTCCTGGGCTACGTGCTGCCGTGGGGCCAGATGTCGTTCTGGGGCGCGAAGGTGATCATCTCGCTGTTCGGCGCGATTCCGATCATCGGCAACGGCCTGGTCGAGTGGATCATGGGCGACTACCTGCCCTCCGATGCCACCCTCAACCGCTTCTTTGCCCTGCACGTGATCGCCCTGCCGCTGGTGCTGCTGCTGCTGGTGGTGCTGCACCTGGGCGCGCTGCACGAGGTGGGCTCCAACAACCCGGACGGCGTGGAAATCAAGAAGGGCCCGAAGGGCAACCGCTGGTCGTCCACCGGCCCGGCCGACGGCGTGCCGTTCCATCCGTACTACACGGTCAAGGATCTGTTCTACGTCGCCGCGATGATGGTGCTGGCGGCGTTCGTGATCTTCTTCGTGCCGGAGTTCGGCGGCTGGTTCATTGAGCACGACAACTTCGTCGAAGCCAACCCGATGGTGACCCCCGAGCACATCAAGCCGGTGTGGTACTACACCCCGTACTACGCGATGTTGCGCGTGGTGCCGCACAAGCTCAGCGGCGTGATCGTCATGTTCGGCGCGATCGCGATCCTGTTCGCGCTGCCGTGGCTGGATCGGGCCAAGGTCAAGTCCTACCGCTACCGCGGCCTGCTGTCGAAGGTGCTGCTGGGCCTGTTCGCACTGGCCTTCGTGTGGCTGGGCAAGATCGGCGCCGGCCCGGGCACCGACCCGACCGAAACCATCATCGGCCGGTTCCTGACCCTCTACTACTTCGCCTTCTTCATCACCATGCCGCTGTGGACAAAGATCGACAGCACCAAGCCTGTGCCGGAACGGGTGACGACACATGACTAAGACCTTCCAGGCCCGCGTGGCCGCCGTGCTCGGCGGGCTGCTGCTCTCGTTCTCCGCACTGGCCGCCGCCCCGGCGGGCGGCATCATGCAGTCGGGCACCGACCTGAGCGACAAGGCGTCGCTGCAGCGCGGCGCCAAGTACTTCATGAACTACTGCTCCGGCTGCCACTCGCTGCAGTACCTGCGGTTCTCGCGCATGGCCGAGGATCTGGGCATGAGCGAGGAAGAGGTGATGGAGAACCTCAACTTCACCGGCGCCGCGTTCGGCGAGCACATCATGTCGTCGATGCCGGCCGAGCAGGCCGCCGAGTGGTTCGGCGTGGCCCCGCCGGATCTGTCGCTGACGGTGCGCTCCAAGCTCGGTGGCCCGGACTGGGTGTACACCTTCCTGATGAGCTTCTACCAGGACGACGCCAGCGCGATCGGCTGGAACAACACCTGGTTCCCGGACGTGTCCATGCCCAACGTGCTGTGGGACATGCAGGGCCTGCAGCGCCCGGTGATGGGCGAGCCGGATGCGAGCGGTGCGCCGACCATCGAGCGGCTCGAGATTGCCCAGGCGGGCTCGATGAGCCAGGAAGAGTTCCAGGGCGTGGCGCGTGATATCACCGCGTTCCTGCAGTACGCCGCCGAGCCGGCCGCGCTCAAGCGCACCAGCATCGGCGTGTGGGTGCTGCTGTTCCTGGTGTTCTTCACGTTCCTCACCTGGCTGCTGAAGCAGGAATTCTGGCGGGACGTGAAATAAGGGCTGGCGCGTCCCCGGATACCTTGGCAGCCGCCCGCGAGGGGCGGGCGGCGCCTTTGCGGCCGGCAAGCCCGGCCAAAGGAGAGGGTCGATGATGGCTGCGAGTCCGCGCATGCGTAACGCGCTAACCCTGTTTTCGTCCGAGGACGACGTGCTGTGCCACCGCGTGCGCCTGGTGCTTGCCGCCAAGGGCGTCACCTACGACCTGATCGCGGTCGATCCACAGAACCCGCCCGAAGACCTGATCGACCTCAATCCCTACCACTCGGTGCCGACCCTGGTGGAGCGGGACATGGTGCTGTACGCGGCATCGGTGGTGTGCGAGTACCTGGACGAGCGCTACCCGCATCCGCCGCTGATGCCGGTCGAGCCGCTGGCGCGCGCGCGCCTGCGCCTGGCGATGCTGCGCCTGGAGCACGACTGGGTGCCGCAGATCCAGATGATCCAGCGCGGCGCCAAGCGCGATGCCGACGCCGCCCGCAAGCGGCTCAAGGAACTGGTGACCGCTTCGGTGCCGCTGTTCAAGGCGCACCGCTTCTACCTCAACCCCGAGATGAGCCTGGCCGACTGCGCCATGGCCCCGATCGTCTGGCGCCTGCCGGCGCTGGGGATTGCACTGCCGAAGGACGGCAAGGTGATCGAGGACTACGGCCAGCGGATCTTCCGCAGCCCCGGCTTTGCCCGCAGCCTGACGGCCGCCGAGCGCAAGCTCAACGAGCTGCCCGGCTGACCGCCCGGATCGCCCGCGGGCGCGCGCACGGTGCGCGCCTGCCGGGCGGAGCGGTTTTCGGGAGCGGCGGCAAAGGTGCGGTTAGACTGGCCGCATGAGTGAATCCGATTTCCCCGCGATGACCAGCCACCGCCCGTACCTGCTGCGGGCGCTGTACGAGTGGATCGTCGACAACGGCATGACCCCGCACGTGCTCGTGGATGCCGGCCAGCCCGGCGTGCGCGTGCCGCAGCACGCGATCAGCGACGGCAAGGTCGTGCTCAACATCGCCGAGCGCGCGGTGATGCGCCTGCAGATGGACAACGAGTCGGTGCGCTTTTCGGCGCGCTTTGGCGGCGTCAGCCATCCGGTGGACGTGCCGGTGTCCGCGATCGTGGCCATCTACGCCCGCGAGACGGGGCAGGGCATGGTGCTGCCCGAGGACATCGCCGGCCCGCCGCCGGGCCCGGGCGACGATGACCCGCCCACGCCGCCGGACGGCAACGACGACGGCCCCGATCCCGACGACAAGCCCCCCAGGCGCCCCCACCTGCGCGTAGTGAAGTAGGAGCGCGCATGGCGCGCTCCTACCGGGGCGGGGCGACCGGGCCGGTAAAGGACACCAGCTGCCGGCCCAGCAGCACCATGCGGCCGACGTGGCGGTGGACGCCGTCGTCCGACCAGTGGAACCGGAAGCCGTACTCCAGCCCCAGCCGCCCGTCGGGCCGGCGCCGCAGCCGCAGTCGATCCGCGTGCACGCTGTCGTCCAGCAGCTGCACACCGGCGCGCCGGCAGGCGTCGCGGCCCAGCTCCGTCGCACGCTCGGCGGCCGCCCGCGACGCGCTCCAGAACGCGAACCCGGCCGCAGCCAGGATCATCATGAGGGTCAGGCCGGACATGGCCCCAGTTTCATCGACAGGTCGACCGCGCGCACGTGCTTGGTCAGCGCGCCGATGGAGATGAAGTCCACGCCGTCCGCCGCCACCGCGCCGACGCTGTCCAGGTCGACGCTGCCGGAGACCTCCAGCGGGATCCGGCCGTGGAAGGGCGCGCCGGTGGCGATATGCACCGCTTCGCGGCGATCGGCTGCGGTGAAGTCGTCGATCAGGATCCGGTCACAGCCGGTTTCCAGGGCTTCGCGCAGTTCGGCCAGCGTTTCCACCTCGACGATCAGTGGCAGGCCGGGGCTGGTCTCGCGCGCGCCCTGGATCGCGGCGGCAACCGAGCCGGCCACCCGCACGTGGTTTTCCTTGAGCATCACCGCGTCGAACAGGCCGATGCGGTGGTTGGCCCCGCCGCCCGCGCGCACGGCGTACTTCTGCGCCAGGCGCAGGCCGGGCAGGGTCTTGCGGGTGTCGAGGATGCGTGCCTTCGTGCCGCGCACCGCGTCGACGTAGGCGGCGGTGACGGTGGCGGTGCCGCTCAGGGTCTGCAGGAAGTTGAGCGCGGTGCGCTCGGCGGTGACCAGGGCGCGCGAACGCCCCTGCAGGGTGGCCAGCACGGTGCCGGCGGGGACGCGCTCGCCCTCGGCCACGCGCCAGTCGATGCGCACGTCCGGATCCAGCGCCTGGTGGCAGGCGTCGAACCACGGCCGGCCGCACACCACCGCGTCTTCCTTGCACAGCAGGTACGCGCTCTCGGGCCCGTCGGGCAGCAGGGCGGCGGTGACGTCGCCCGTGCCCAGGTCTTCGTCCAGCGCGCGGGCCACGTCGGCCTCGATCACCGCCTGCGGCGGCGGCACCGGCTTGTCCATCGCGTCAGGCCTCCGGGAAGCCTTCGACCTGGGTGGTGGCGATGGCCTCGTCGGCCAGCAGCACCGGGATGCCGTCGTCGATGCGGTAGACGCGCTGGCGGTCGCGCGAGACCAGGGCCTCGCGCACCGGCGCCGTTTCCGGGGTGCCGTCGGCGCGGGTCACGCCGCCGGCGGTGATCGCCGCGTTGAGCGATTCGAGCCCGCGCTTTTCAAGCAGCGACAGCGGCAGGCGGGTGGCCGGGCAAACGAGGATGTCGAGCAGCTTGCGATCCATGGAAATACTTCGGCTGGTGATCGTGAAAGCCTATCACTTGCCCCGCCCAACAGGGCTGCCTCTCCCCTGGTGTAGGAGCACGCCATGCGCGCTCCTACATCGGGAGTGGGGTTGCGGGAGGGCAATCCCGGCTAGAATGGTTCTTTGCCGACGGGAGCCCGCATGTCCTCCACGCCAGCCGATCCAGCAGCACGCGCCGACACGCCGCTCGTGGGCGTGGTCATGGGTTCGCGTTCGGACTGGGACACCATGCAGCACGCGGTGGAGAAGCTCGAAGCGCTGGGCGTGCCGCATGAGGTGCGCGTGGTGTCCGCGCACAGGACGCCTGACGTGATGTTCGAATACGCCGCCAGCGCCGCGCAGCGCGGCCTGCGGGCGATCATCGCCGGGGCCGGCGGCGCGGCCCACCTGCCGGGCATGATCGCGGCCAAGACTTCGGTGCCGGTGCTGGGCGTGCCGGTGCAGTCCAGGGCGCTCAATGGCATGGACTCGCTGCTGTCGATCGTGCAGATGCCGGCCGGGGTGCCGGTGGCCACCTTCGCCATCGGTACGGCGGGCGCGGCCAACGCGGCGCTGTTCGCGGCGGCCATGCTCGCTCCTTCGGACGCAGGCATCGCGCGGGCGCTGGAAGACTTCCGCCTGCGCCAGACCGAAACGGTCGCCGCCGGCGACGACCCGCGCCGATGACCACCGTCGGCATCCTCGGGGGCGGGCAGCTGGCCCGCATGCTGGCGCTTTCCGGCGCGCCGCTGGGGCTGCGCTTCCAGGTGCTGGATCCGTCCGCCGACGCCTGCGCCGGACACGTCGCGCCGCTGCTGTCGGGCGGCTATGGCGACCGCGCGGTGCTGGACGAGTTCGCTGCGCGGGTGGACGTGGCCACGTTCGATTTCGAGAACGTGCCGGCCGACGCCGCGCGGCACCTGGCCGCATCGGTGCCGGTGCTGCCCAACCCGGCCGCGCTGGCCGCCGCCCAGGATCGGCTGGTCGAGAAAACCCTGTTCCGCAGGCTGGGCATCCCGGTGCCGGCGTTCGAGGACGTGGCCTCGCGCGAAGGCCTGGACGCGGCCATCGCCAGCGTGGGCACGCCCTGCATCCTCAAGACGCGCCGCCTGGGCTACGACGGCAAGGGCCAGTTCCGCATCCGCGAGCCGGGCGATGCCGACGCCGCCTGGCAGGCGCTGGGCGCGCAGGCGCAGTCGGTGGGGCTGATCCTGGAGGCCTTCGTGCCGTTCGAGCGCGAGCTGAGCGTGGTGGCGGTGCGCGGTCGCGACGGCGAATTCCGCACCTGGCCGCTGACCTGGAACTGGCACGCGGACGGCGTGCTGTCGGCCAGCCTCGCGCCGGCGCCCGGGGTGGATCCGGCGCTGGCCGAAGCCGCTTCCGCCCACGCGCGGCGGCTGGCCGAGGAGCTGGATTACGTGGGGGTGTTCGCGCTGGAGCTGTTCTGCCGCGGCGGCGAGCTGCTGGCCAACGAAATGGCCCCGCGGGTGCACAACTCCGGGCACTGGACGATCGAAGGCGCGCAGACCTCGCAGTTCGAGAACCACCTGCGCGCGGTGCTCGGCCTGCCGCTCGGCGCCACCGACGCCATCGGCCACGCCTGCATGCTCAACTGGATCGGCGAGATGCCCGATCCGGGCCCGGTGCTGCGCGAAGCCGGCGGCCACTGGCACGACTACGGCAAGCAGGCCCGCCCGGGCCGCAAGGTCGGCCACGCCACCGTGCGCGCCGACACGGCCGAGGCCCTGGGCGGCGCACTTGAACGCATCGGCCGGGCCCTCGACCGGCAGGACCAGGCCGCCCCGGTTCTGGAAGCACTTCGCCGCCTGTAGGAGCGCGCATGGCGCGCTCCTACACCAGGCAGGGGGATTGCGGTCAGGCCATCCGGGCGGCAACCGCGTCCCAGTCCACCAGGTTCCATAACGCATCCAGGTACTTGCCGCGGTCGCCGCGGTAGTCCAGCAGGTACGCGTGCTCCCACAGGCTGCAGGCCAGCAGGGCCCGATCCGGGCCGGTCAGGGGCGTGACCGAGTGCGGGGTGACGGCGATCGCCAGGCGGCCGTCGGGACGCTGCAGCAGCCACGCCCAGCCCGGGCCGAAGCCGCGCAGCGCCGCCTGCCTGAAGCGATCCCGGAACCCGTCCACGCTGCCGAACCCGGCGGCCAGCGCCTCGGCCAGGTTGCCCTCCGGCTCCCCGCCGCCGCCGGCCGCCGCGGGCTTCAGTCCGTTCCAGTACAGCGCGGTGGCCCATGCCTGGGCCGCGCTCTCCGCCATCGTCCCCTGCGCCTTGCGGACGATCTCCTCCAGCGCCATCCCGGCGAACGGCGTGTCCGCGGCCAGCGCGTCCAGCCGCTCCACGTGCGCGCGCTGGGCGTCGCGGTGCAGATCCACCGCCTCGCCGGACAGGTGCGGCTCCAGGGCGGTGCGGTCGTAGGGCAGGTCGGGCAGTTCGAAGGCCATCGTTCGCCGGATCCGGGGTGGGTCGCAGGCGGGCCTGCGCGCGGGTGAGGGATTACAATGGCGCGATTGTAGCCCCCGTGCCAGAACCCCCATACCAAAGCCCGTCCCCGCAGCGGCGGCCGGCCTTCAGGAGTCCCCGATGTCAGTGATGCAGAAGATCCAGGATGAAGTGGCGGCCCAGCCGATCGTCCTGTTCATGAAGGGAACCCCGAAGTTCCCCATGTGCGGCTTCTCCGCTCGCACCGTGCAGGCACTGCAGGAGGCCGGAGTGGAGAACCTGCACACGGTCAACGTGCTCGAAGACCCGGAAATCCGCGCCAACCTGCCACGCTACTCCAACTGGCCGACCTTCCCCCAGCTGTTCATCCACGGCGAGCTGATCGGCGGCTGCGACATCACCCTGGAGCTCCACGAGTCCGGCGAACTGGCCCGGATGGTGGCCGAGACCGCAAAGGCGTGAGCACGCACGAAGCGGCCCGCGCGCCGGAAGCAGGGCAGGGGCAGGGCGCACTCGCAGGCCGGGTGGTGCTGGTGGCCGGCGCCCACGGCGGGCTGGGCCGCGAGGCCTCGCTGGCCTGCGCCGCGGCCGGCGCGCAGCTGGTGCTGCTGGGCCGCAAGGTGCCCAGGCTCAAGCGCCTGGACGATGCCGTGGCCCGCGCCGGCGGCCAGGCGGTGCTCTATCCGATGGATCTGGAAGGCGCCGGCCCCGATGACTACGCGCAGATGGCCGGGCGCATCCACGCCGCCTTCGGCCGCCTGGACGGCGTGCTCCACTGCGCCGCCGACTTTCCCGGCCTGACCCCGCTCGAACACTCCGATCCGGCCGCCTTCGCCCGCGCCATCCACGTCAACCTGACCGCGCGCTGGTGGCTCACCCAGGCCTGCCTGCCGCTGCTGCGCCAGGCCGCCGATTCGGCCGTGGTCTTCGCCATCGACGACCCGGCGCGCACCTCGCAGGCGTACTGGGGCGGCTACGGCGTCGCCCAGGCCGGGCAGGAGGCGCTGGTGTCGATGCTGCATGCCGAACTGGCCACCACCCCGGTGCGGGTCAGCGCGCTGCGCCCGGAGCCGATGCGCACCGGCGTGCGCGCCAAGGCCTACGTGGAGCGCGAAGAGCTGGCCGCCGCCGACCCGACCGACATCGCGCCCGCCTGCGTGCACCTGCTCTCACCCGCCGGCGCAGCGCAGCGCGGCAAGATCTGGGACGGAAAACGGCAGGCGCGCGGGGCCGATTGACCGCAACCAGGCACGCTTCCGTACGCCCCCGCATCCCGGCGCGACAACAACTTACGGGCAAAGGTTCAAAACAGGTCGAAACACCGAGTCCGCTCAGTGGCTTACGCGCGCCGGAATCTGTCATATTCCTGTCATCCAGCGTCGCTAACGTGTTAATCTGTCGTTAACCGCATCGGCCGGCCCTGCCCGCTTGTCCACCGGTTCACCCCCAATCCGCAGTTCCCCCAATTGCCGCGCCGGAATGCGCGGCGCCATCCACGTACGTACGTATCGAGGCCATTGAAATGACCCACAAGCACCGCGTCCGACTTTCGAAACTGTCGCTCGGTCTGATCGTCGCGCTTGCCGCGGCTCCCTCTTTCGCGCAGAGCACCTCCGCCGGTGTCGGCGGCGTCGTGACGGGCCCGGACGGCCAGCCGGTCACCGGCGCCGAAGTCACCATCGTCCACGTCGAGTCGGGCACGGTCAGCCGCGTCACCACCGACGAGAGCGGCCGCTACAACGCCCGCGGCCTGCGCGTGGGTGGCCCGTACACCATCAACGTCACCAAGTCGGGTGAGGGCACCACCACCGAGGACAACGTCTACCTGACGCTGAACCAGGTGAACCAGGTGGACGCCGCCCTGAGTGGCGACATCACCACCCTGGGTGCGGTCGTCGCGACCGGGACGATGATCGGCTCGGACGTCTTCAGCGCCAACAAGATGGGTGCCGGCACCAGCGTCAGCAACGCCGAGATCGAGGCGCTGCCGTCGATCCAGCGCAGCATCCAGGACTACATGCGCCTGGATCCGCGCCTAGCCCAGACCGACAAGGGCCGCGGCGAGATCTCGGCCGGTGGCCAGAACACCCGCTTCAACGCCATCCGCATCGACGGCGTGAGCACCAACGACCCGTTCGGCCTGGAAGCCAACAACCTGCCGACCATGCGCCAGCCGGTGTCGATGGACGCCATCGAGGCGATCGACATCGACCTGTCCAACTACGACGTGACCATCGCCGGCGGCACCGGCGCGGTGGTCAACGCCGTGACCAAGTCGGGCACCAACGAGTTCAGCGGTTCGGCGTACTACGTCTACCGCGACCAGGACTGGGTGCGTGACAACGAAGACGGCACACCGTTCGGCGGCTTCATCGACGAGGAAACCTACGGCGCCACCTTCGGCGGCCCGATCATCAAGGACAAGCTGTTCTTCTTCCTCAACTACGAGAACTTCACCCGCAGCGCGCCCGGCCCGTCGTATGGCCCGGCCGGCAGCTCGGCTTCCAACATCGTCAACGGCATCTCGCTGGACGACATCGCCGAGGCCCGTCGCATCGCCCAGGAACGCTACGGCGTGGACATCGGCGAGTACTCGGTTCCGGAAGGCCTGGAAACCACGTTCGAAGAGTACGCGGCGAAGATCGACTGGAACATCAGCGACGCCCACCGCTTCTCGCTGCGCTACAACAAGACCGAGCAGGTGGATGCCAACCTGCCGGGCCTGGGCAGCAGCAGCGTTTCGCTCAACAGCTACTGGTACGACCACAACAAGGAATTCGAGAGCACCGTGGCCCAGCTGTTCAGCGACTGGGGCCCGAACTTCTCCACCGAGTTCAAGCTGTCGCAGCGCGACTACACCGCCATCCGCAATCCGCTCAGCCCCACCCGCATGCCGCAGATCGGCATCGGCTTCGGCTCGGGCAACGACCCTGACCAGCCCGGCTCGCCGTACCTGAACTTCGGCACCGAGGTGTTCTCGCACATCAACCACGTCGAAACCGAGCAGACCAGCGCGTTCGGTGCCGGCACCTGGTACCTGGGCGACCACACCCTGAAGTTCGGCTTCGAGTACGAGCAGAACGACATCTTCAACCTGTTCGGCCGCGACCTGTTCGGCTCGTACAACTTCGCCAGCCTCGACCATTTCCGCGATGGCCAGTACTGGCAGTACAGCTCGCGGCGTCCGCTGCCGGGCCAGCCGTTCGAGAGCATCGCCGCCGACTTCGGCCATGACAACCTGGCGTTCTTCATCCAGGACACCTGGGCGGTCAACTACAACCTGACCCTGAATGCCGGCCTGCGCGTCGACATCCCGAAGATCGATGACAAGCCGGCCAAGAACGACCTGATCGAGCGCATCTTCGGCCTCGACAACACCGTCACCATCGACGGCCAGGAGCTGTGGCAGCCGCGCTTCGGCTTCAACTACACCTTCGACACCGAGCGCCCGACCCAGCTGCGCGGTGGCGTGGGCCTGTTCCAGGGCGCCGCGGCCAACGTGTGGATCGGCAACTCGTTCCAGAACGCCGGCTTCACCCCGCAGATCTACGGCCTGAACGTGGGCAACCAGGGCCAGCTGGATCGCGCGGGCGTGGGCTCGCGCGAGGAGGCGTGGGCGCAGTATCCGTTCACCCCGAACCCCGACAACCAGCCGATCATCCCGGGTGGCCAGCAGATGGTCGTGGCCCTGATGGATCCGGACCTCAAGCAGCCCTCCACCTGGAAGGCCAACCTGGCGTTCGACCATGAGCTGCCGTGGCACGGCATCGTGGCTTCGGCCGAGTACCTGATGACGCAGACCAAGACCGGACTGCACTACGAGATCCTGGGCATGGGCGATCCGACCGCGATCGGCCCGGACGGCCGCCAGATCTTCTACTGCGATCCCTCCGGCGCCACCGGCGGCACCCGCTGCAACGGTGCCGACCTGATCAACAACCTGCGCGACGCCGACGGCAACCTGCCGGCCGACCTGGCCCAGTTCGACAGCATCACCGGCTGGGGTTCGGACAACGTGATCTACCTGCGTCCGACCAACAAGGGCAAGACGCACCAGCTGACCCTGAGCCTGCAGAAGCCGCTGTACGAGAACTGGGGCTGGATGATCGGCTACACCCGTACCTCGGCGCAGGACGTGAACCCGCTGACCTCGTCGCAGGCGCACTCGAACTGGGACGGCCGCATGCTGCTGAACCCGAACGAGCCGATCGCCTACACCTCCAACTACGAGATCCGCGACCGCTTCAGCGGCACGCTGACCTGGCAGAAGGCGTTCTTCGGCGACTACAAGACCTCGGTGGCCCTGTTCTACGAAGGCCGCTCCGGGCGTCCGTACAGCTGGACGTTCCAGAACGATGCCAACGGTGACAACGAGACCAACGACCTGTTCTTCGTGCCCAACCCGGGTGACGTGGTGTTCACCGGCGGCGCGGAGATGGAGAACGCGTTCTACCAGTGGCTGTCCGAGCACCCGGAGCTGGCCCGCTACCAGGGCGGCGTGGCACCGCGCAACAGCGCCCGCAGCTCGTGGGTCAACACCTTCGACATCCGCGTGAGCCAGGAGCTTCCGGGCTTCTTCAGCGGCCACAAGACCGAGGTGTGGCTGGACATCATGAACGTGGGCAACATGATCGACAAGGACTGGGGGCAGATCAACGAGATCGGCTTCCCGCACGGTCGCCGCGTTGCCTACATGCGTGGTCTGAACGACGCCGGCCAGTACATCTACGAGTTCGACGAGGGTGACGTGTTCACCGAGCGCCTGTACGACAACACCGGGCAGTCGCGCTGGGCCCTGCAGCTGGGCATCCGCTACAAGTTCTGATCCAGAACTGCTGCGTTACCAGGAACGGCCGGGCTTGCCCCGGCCGTTTCCTTTTGTGCCCGGGCGCGGCAAATGCCGTAAAGTCCCAGCCCGGACAAAACGACAAGAAAAAGCCATATGACGCAAGCAGCACAGGCACCGAAGGCGGTGCCGGTACAGAACGCCCGCATCTACCCCCACGGCGGGCTCGACATCCTTTCGCACAAGGAGGTGGCCCGGCTCAGGGACGCCTCCCAGGGCGGGCTGCAGGAACTGCTGCGCCGCTGCGCCCTGGCCGTGCTCACCAGCGGCAGCGCCAGCGACGACCCGCGCGCCGCCCAGGAGCTCTACCCGAGCTTCAACATCGAGGTCGAGCAGCACGACCGCGGCCTGCGCCTGGACCTGACCGACGCGCCGGCCATGGCCTTCGTCGACGGCCAGATCATCCAGGGCATCGCCGAGCTGCTGTTCGCCGTGGTGCGCGACCTGGCCTGGACTGCGATCGAGCGCGGCGACGACGACTGCGCGCAGCCGCCCACCACTTCGCCCGGCATCACCGACGAGGTCTTCGGCCTGCTGCGCAACGCCCGCGTGCTGCAGCCCGGCGACCCCAACCTCATCGTCTGCTGGGGCGGCCACTCCATCAGCCGCAACGAGTACGACTACTCCAAGCTGGTGGGCTACGAGCTGGGCCTGCGCGGCTTCGACATCTGCACCGGCTGCGGCCCCGGCGCCATGAAGGGTCCGATGAAGGGTGCCAACGTGGCCCATGCCAAACAGCGGCGCTACAAATCGCGATACATCGGGATCACGGAGCCTGGAATCATCGCCGCCGAATCGCCCAATCCGATCGTCAACCACCTGGTGATCATGCCGGACATCGAGAAGCGCCTGGAGGCCTTCCTGCGCACCGGCCACGGCATCATCGTGTTCCCGGGTGGCGTCGGTACCGCCGAGGAGATCCTGTACCTGCTGGGCCTGCTGCTGCAGGAGAGCAACAAGGGTCTTGCGATGCCGGTCATCTTCACCGGACCGACTTCCGCGGCGCCGTACTTCCAGCAGATCGACCAGTTCATCCGCCTGACCCTGGGCGACGAGGCCGCCGGGCTGTACGAGATCATCATCGATGACCCGGAGCAGGTCGCCCGCAGCATGTACCAGGGCGTGCGCCAGGTGCGCCAGCGCCGCATCGAGCGCAAGGACTCGTTCTTCTTCAACTGGTCGCTGGACATCCCGCTGGAGTTCCAGCAGCCCTTCATTCCCACCCACGAAGCCATGGCCGGCCTGGATCTGCACCACGGCCGCAAGCCCTACGCTCTGGCCGCGGACCTGCGCCGGGCGTTCTCCGGCATCGTGGCGGGCAACGTCAAGGAAGACGGCATGCGGCGGGTGGAGGAGCATGGCCCCTTCAAGATCCATGGCGACAAGGACATGATGGAGGCTCTGGACGCACTGCTGCGGGCGTTTGTCGCCCAGCGGCGGATGAAGATCTCGGGGCAGTACCAGCCTTGCTATGAGGTTGTGACCTGACCTGGCCGGCCAGCAAGCGCCGCCCGGCTCAACCGGGCGGCGTGATCGGAAGGCTGATGGCCGCTACATAGCGGCCATTTTCCATTGTCGTCGTCAGGGAGCCATGGCCGCCGGTCATCGCCTCGATCCGGCTCGCGACAGAGGGCAGCCCCACCCCATGGCCGTTTGCCGGTTTCTGCGCGGGATCGCGGGGAAGGTCATTGTGCACTGAAATCCTGACCTCCTCCGCAGACTGCTCGATGTGGATGACGATCAGGCCGCCTTCCACGCGCGCCTCGACGCCATGGCGCACCGCGTTCTCCACCAGGGGCTGGATGGACAGGGCAGGTACGTCAATTACGGGGAGCTGCCGCGGAAGCTCCCGCTGCACCTGCAATCGCTCACCCAGTCGCAGGCGCTCGATTTCGAGATAGCGCTCAACAAGATCCAGTTCCTCCTGCAGGGGGATGAACCTGGGGCCGGCGAGTGCACTCCGGAACAGGTCGGAAAGATCGAGGAGGACCCGTTCCGCATCATCCGGACGCTGATGCACCAACGCGATTGCGGTGTTGAGGCTGTTGAACAGAAAGTGGGGATGCGTCCGGGCTTGCAATGCTTCGAGCTCCGCCTGCTTTGCCCTGACTGCAGCCTGGCGGGCCCGCCAATGGTTGTGGAACGCGGCGAGGCCAAGTACGCCGACCGCAATGACAATGCCGGTCACACGCAGCAGTGGATCAGGCCCGCCTGCTCCATCACCCAGTAGGGCGGGAGCGATGAAGCCCTGTGCGGTGCCGATGACCGCCCAGGTCCATATGAGCATGAGCAGCAGGGAAATCGAGGCCACGCCGTGGGGAGGCAGGCGGGCGATGGATCCGCGCAGCACGAACAGGGTGCCCAAGGTGAGCAGGATGACCCACTGGATGACGAAGATGGCGAGCCCAAAGAGCACCAGACGGTTGCCTTCCACCCCCGGAGACAGGGCCAGTACCAGCGCCAGGCAGGCGCCAGCCAGCAGCGACCACACGATGGCCGGGGCCTGCCACAGAACATCCAGGGGGCCGGTGGTAGGGCGGTGATCCATTGGGGAATGATAGGTCTGGTTGACCGCTTAGGGGCGATTCATGGCCACCCGTCGGTACATGCTGGATTTTGCCCTCCACGATCCTTAGCTTGCAGCATGGACTTATGCCGGGGAGGGCACATGTCGATCGCAGGTTGCAGAGTGAAGGGGCCGTGCCCATCCGCCCGACGGTCGCGCGGCTTCACCCTGATCGAACTCATGGTCACTCTTGCCGTGCTGGCGATTCTTGCGGCGCTGGCCGCACCCAGTTTCAGCAATCTCATCAACTCCAATCGCCTGATCGGAGCGGCCAATGACGTTGTCGCGGGCCTCCAGCTGGCGCGGCTGGAAGCCGTGCGCCGCGGGCAGAGCGTGGTCGTCTGCCCTTCAACAGACGGCAGCAGCTGCGCTGGCAGCGACTGGTCGCGGATGATCGTGTTTTCCGATCGGAATGGAAACCGGCAGGTCGACGCTCCGGCCGATGTGGTGATCCGCGACATTGTGTTGGCTGGCTCGGGTCTTGTGATCAAGGCTAGCCCGAACGTGACCGCACAGAACTGGATCCGCTTTTCTCCGGACGGTTTCGCATGGGTGGGCAATCAGCGCCAGGGTGGCCTGGGCGTGTGCAGCAGCAAACTGCCGCCGGAACGCAACACCCGCGACGTGCATGTGGCCGTCAGCCGGGTGTCCGTCAGCGAACGAGCCGGCACCTCCGACTGTGCGGCACCTGCCAACAGCGCCTCGTGACCAATTGATATGCATAAGACCTTTTCCCCGGTTCCCGTTTCTGCGCCCCTGAGGCGCCAGCGCGGCAGCTCACTGCTGGAAGTCATGATCGCGGTCCTGGTGCTCGCGATTGGCATGCTGGGCCTTGCCGCCATGTCGGCAATGACCATCAAGAACAGCAACAGCTCGGCGGCGCGCTCCCAGGCAGTCGTCCAGATGTACTCGCTGTTCGATACCTTGCGGCTCCACCGCGATCAGGCGAATTCAGGCGTGTTCGACGTGACCGACTGGGCGTGCGAGACCCAGGATGACGATGACGGCGTCGGAGACCTGTCGGTATTCAACAACTGGCTGAGCCAGGTCCAGACCAGCCTCGGTGATGGTGAGGCGTGCGGGTTTCTGGATTGCGATGGCACCTCCTGCACGGCAGGGATCAGGTGGGATGACAGCCGCGGTACCGGCGGTGACTCCGAACTTGAGATACAGACGACGAGCAGGCTTTGAACATGCGTATCCCGTCACACAGTCAACATTCCTTCCGTGGACGCCAGCGGGGCGCCACCCTCATCGAGCTCATGATCGCCCTGCTGTTGGGATTGCTGGTCGTTGCTGCGGCCAGTGGACTGTTCCTCACCAACAAGCGGGTCTACGCGTCTACGGAAACGATCAACCGTATCCAGGAAAACAGCCGCGTTGCGTTCGAGGTCATGGCCCGGGACATTCGGGAGGCAGGACGCAACCCCTGTGGCAACAAGTCGGTGCCGGTGAGCCAGCTGAAAAGTGGCTCGTCCGGCTGGTGGGACAACTATTTCGTGGGGTTGAAGGGATACGAGCAGGACACCAACGTCCCCGGTACGACACCAGCGGCGGGCACGGACGTTCTGGACGTCTACTCGGCGGGGGGCGCTGAAATCTACGTCACGGAGCACAGCAATCCCGGGGCTGACCTTGATGTCACGAGCGTCGAGGGGATCAACCCGCCTGAAGTATTGATGGTGTGCAACCGCGAACTGTCCCTGATCTTCGAGGCAACCGGTGCCAACGCCAACTCAAAGAAAATCATCCATCCCGGAGGCAATAGCCAGAATTGCACCCAGCGGTTCAGGAGCGAATACGACTGTACGAACGGTAACAGCGTGCACGATTTCTGCATGTATGTGCCGCCAGGCGCGAACCCCGCGGCATGCAACGGCAATTTCAGCGAGAGTCCTGCGCAAGTGGCCCGGTTCCAGTCGCATCGCTGGTACGTGGCGGAAAACGGCCGGGGAGGCCGATCCCTGTACCGGGCCACGCTGTCAGGAGACCCGGCCGCACCGACGTCCAGCACCGTGGTGGAAGTGGCAGAAGGCATTGTCGGCATGCAGCTGCAGTACCGGTCGGGTGGGGCCACTGCCTGGCAATCAGCGGCGGCGGTCGCGGATTGGGCGGCTGTGAACGCGGTGCAGGTATCGCTGTCCGCAGTCGGAACGGAAGGCGCCCTGTCGGGCGGCTACCTGGAAGGTACCGACGGGAATGTGCTGACCCGTAACGTCACCCACGTGGTGGCCATCCGGAACCGGGAGGGGGTGCTGTGATCTCCAAGGCAAAACAGCGTGGCGCGTCCCTGGTGGTGGTTCTGTTGCTGCTGCTGGTGGTGACCCTGCTCGGCTTGGCGTCGATTCGCAGCACCCTGTTACAGGAAAGGATGTCTGGAAACCTGGCCGCAAGAAGCAATGCTTTCCAGGTGGCCGAAGCGGTACTGCGTGAAGCCGAGGGCAGGGCTGCGTCAAAACCCACAGCGCCCGGGGCCGGGTGTGTGAACGGGGTATGTGCCCGTTTTGCCCCCAATGTGAACCAGACCATTGCACCCTGGCAGGTAGATGGGTTCTGGGAAAACGGGAACAACGGCTTCAGCCTGTCAGCCGATACGATCAACGGCATACGGGCGCAATACGTCATTGAGGACTTCGGCCTGGGTGTTGATGCCAGTTGCACTGCCTCGATCGACATGTCCGCTCCGCCATGCAACCCGGAAACCCAGGTGTATCGCATTGTCGTCCGCAGCCAGGCGCCGGATGGTGCCGTGGTCGTGCTGCAGTCCCTGTTCGAAGTGCCATGAGGATCCATTCGATGAAACGTTCCCAGCCTTCCAGGACCCACCGCCTGTTGGCGCCCGTGCTTGGGGTGATGGCGGTCCTGCTGGGTGGTGCCGGCCATGCCGCCGCACCATTCCCCGAATATCCCTTGCAGACCGGGACGGGATCGATTCCGCCGAATATTCTGTTCGTCATGGACGACTCCGGATCAATGGGGTCCACATACATGGGCGCGGACGGGGATTACATCCGGCGGAATCTGAGCGATGACCCGTCGCAGCGAAGCTATGTCAACAACTTTCTGTATTACAACCCGGCGATCGATTACCAGCCCTGGATGAACTGGGATGGCACCCGGGTGAATGGTGGGACAACCTATAACGCCGCGTACGCGCATTTCGACCTTGCCACCGGGCCCATAGACCTTGGGGACGACGACAGTTGCCATTGGTCGCCAAGCAATCAGACTTCTTCGACCACTAAAGTTTGTGGCGGGGTGCAAACGTACTGGGTCCCAAAGGACGTGAATAACGCCTCCGGGACGGATACGAGGGATTATTTCCGATACCGGATCAAGACCAATGGTGTGATTGAACGCTGCGAGCACAATGGTTCGAACTTCCATTCATGCTCGGACGGGGTCACTCCTACGGACCGGACGCAGCAGGCCGAGCGTGACAACTTTGCCACCTGGTTCTCATATCATCGCACTCGGATGAAGGCGGCCAAGGCCGGCGCCAGTGAAGCCTTTGGTCAGCTTGGCGTCAATTTTCGGGTCGGGTATGACTCGATTTGGCGGCTGATAAAAGGGGAGCGTAGTACGGCTTTCGGCTCGGGCCCGGTATTCCCAATCCCTGTAGGCAACAACAGTGGGCTTTTTGATGGAGCCAACCGGAAGGAGTGGTACGAGTGGCTGCATGGTGCCCGGAACTACAGCACAACGCCTCTGAGGAATACCTTGGCACGCGCCGGCAGCTATTACGAGGGCGATTATTCCTCTCTTCCGAGCCCGTGGGGGCCGGGCAGCGTGGACGAACAGCTGAGCTGCCGGCAGAGTTACACAATTCTGACGACGGACGGATATTGGAACGGCGACGGTCCCAGTGTCAGAAATGCGGACAATGCAGCGGGTGAGAGCATCACACTTCCCGACGGCACCACCCGCAACACCTACCAGGCAGCTGCGCCGTTCAAGGACGACCACAGCAACACGCTCGCTGACGTCGCCATGCATTACTGGAAGCGCGACCTCCAGCCGGGGCTGGCGAACAACGTGCCGGGATCTTCCCGCAATCCGGCTGTCTGGCAGCATATGTCGACATTCGGAATCTCCATCGGTCTGGGTGGCACTTTGGACCAGACATCTGTAGGGGAGGTGATGACCTTGGGCGGGGTGACGCGCAACGGTTCCGTCGTAGGCTGGCCGGACCCCCACTCAGGAAATTCCGCCCGCCGCATCGATGACCTGCTGCACGCTGCGGTCAATGGGCGTGGCGAATTTGTGGCGGCGTCGAATCCGCAGGAATTCGCCGATGCAGTTCGGAGGAGTCTTGCCGCCATCGCTGCAGTGCAGGCTTCCGGTTCCAACGTTGCGTCCAACGGCCCGTCGTTGAACAACGGCTCGCAGCTTTTCCAGGCCACCTATACGTCGGGCGAATGGTCCGGAGATGTGAAGGCTTTCAGCATCGCTGGCGGAGCAATTGCTGCGGACCCCGTCTGGAGCATGACGGCGCAGGCGCTGGCAGATCCCGATGGGTTCGCCGACCGGCCGGTGTACACCACCAACTCCAGCAACAATGGTGCGGATTTCCCGACTTCCGCCCAGCGGGACGCCTTGGCCCGGCCCAAGGCGCCCGGATCGGCAGAGACCCTTTCCGGCACCTTGAATGCAAACTACATCAAGGGCGACCGTACGGGTGAAGGATCTGGTCCTTTGGCACTGCGCACCCGTACTTCTCCTGTCGGGGACATCGTGAACTCCTCGCCGTTCTATGTGCAGGAGAACGAGAGCCTCTTCATCGGCGCCAACGATGGCATGTTGCATGGGATCGATGCGCTAACCGGGGAAACGCTGTTTTCATACGTGCCCAGGGGCCTTGATTTCAGCAAGCTGGCGATGTTGAGCAGTCAGGATTACCAGCATCACTTTTTCGTCGATGGCGGGATTGACGTCACCAGCCGTGACCAAGGCAATGGCAAGAACATCCTGGTAGCCAGCCTCGGACGGGGTGGCAAGGGCGTGTTTGGGCTCAACGTGACCGAACCCAGTACGTCGAGTACCAGCATGGTCATGTGGGACCACACCTTCCAGACCGGCGGCAGCGCAGACATGGGCTACGTGCTGGGGGCGCCCTTGGTGCGCAAGGGAAACAACGGGACACCGGTGGCGTTCGTTGGTAACGGAATCGGCAGTGTCAATGGCAGCGCCACGCTGTTCGTCTATAACGCGGAAACGGGCGCTCTGCTCAAATCCATCAAGGCAGAGGCGGGGCCGAACAACGGCCTGGCAGAGGTGCGGGCCGCTGACGTGGACGGCGACGGCATTGCCGACTATGTGTACGCAGGAGATCTGAAGGGCAACGTCTGGAAGTTTGATGTCACCGGGAACAACGCCAACCAATGGGATGTGGCCTACAAGCAGGGCAGCAACAACAAGCCTCTGTTTGTGGCGACTGATCCTTCAGGTGCCGCCCAGCCCATCACCGGTGCGGTTGCGTTGGCGATGGAGCCCGTGACGCGCAAGATCTTTGTCCTGTTCGGGACCGGCTCCTACATCACCAATGGCGACCTGACCAATACCCAGGTGCAGTCGCTTTATGCGGTGATTGACGAGGGCACGAGCGCGAACTTCCCGGTGACCAAGAGTGAGCTCCATAAGCGGGAAATTCCGCTGACCGGGACCGACTCGCAGGGGCGGGCCGCGCGGTCGTGGGAGTCCTACTCCGAGCTTCCCGCCAATAAGAGGGGGTGGTACGTGAACCTCGGAGTGCCTTCTCCTGCAGCCGATGGTGAGCGGGTGGTGACGGCGCCGTTCGTGCGAGGGCGGGCCCTGTGGTTCTCCAGCATCATCCCGTCTCCTGGTGACGGCTGTGAGGCGGGCGGAACGGGCTACCTCAACGCGGTGGACGTCTTCACGGGAACGAACCCGGTGGCGTCCGGGGGCGGAACCTACTCGTTCATCGACGTGGATGGGGACGGCACTGGCAACGACAAACTGACGGGGCAGGATCCCGGCACTGAGAGCGGTTTCATTACCTCAGTCGACCTCGGGATCGGAATGCCGTCGCAGGGGTTGAGTGTCGGCAACCAGATCTATGCGTGCGGTTCTGATGCCGAGTGCGGATGGGTGGCGACGCCGCCCGGTGGCAGTGGGCCCGCGCGATTGCAATGGCGTGAACTGGTAGACACGGAGTGAGCCAAATGTATCCGATGTTGCAACGGACCCGCGGGTTCACGCTGATCGAGCTGATGGTGGTGGTGGCGATCATCGCCATCCTCGCGGCGATCGCCTACCCGAGCTACACCAACCATGTGGTCAAGACGAGGCGCGCGGCGGCCACCGCCTGTGTCATGGAGGCGGCGCATTTCATGGAGCGCTACTACACGACCAACCTCACGTACGAGGGGGCGGCGCTTCCGTCCACCGGATGCATGGCGGAGTTGGAAAACTTCTATACGATCCGGTTGGCGGCTGATCCCGCCCTGACGGCATCGACGTTCCAGGTGGAGGGTGTGCCGCTGGGCGCACAGGCTGCCCGCGACACGCTGTGTGGCACGCTCACGCTCAACCAGGCGGGCACCAAGGGAGAGGACGGCACCGCCACCAGCGCCGAGCAATGCTGGTAAGCGGAGCTTGTCCGCAATCAGTTTTGGCACCACAGCTCATGGGCGCCCCGTTCAACACGGGCGCGCCCGGCATTGTTGACGATTACCCTTGCGCCTGGGGTGCCCTCCCGCGCGCATAGCGTCAAGGTCAGGTTGCTGCCGGCCGACCAGCCGGTGGGCTGGTACCTGATGCGTGTCCGCCCCGTATTGCTGGTGAGCGAGAACCGATCGGGGACGCCCGTTGATACCTCCAGGATATCGGCCATGGAAGCGGGTTGCGTGGTCCGTTGGCGGTCGAGATAAACGATCCAGCCCGAGCTCCAATCGTTGCTTCCGCTGCACAGACTGCCATCTGCGCTCGGGCACATGGTGACGGGATGCCCCCGGTGGATGGCGGCCATGCGAGTGACGGCCAAGCCGCTGGCGACAGTGTGGATCGTGGACTGTAGCTGCGAGTTGCGCAGAAGCGAGGACATCATGGGGCTGGCAACAGCCAGGAGAAGGGTGAGGATCGTCGTTGTGACCAGCAGTTCCACGAGGCTGTAACCCGCGCTCCTCTGGTTGGTCTCCGGTTTCCGGCTGACAGGCTTGACCCGCACGACGCCCTCCATGGCTGTTGCGTGCGACAAGGCTATCTTGGGCAATACTGCTGCGCTCATCAGCGGCAGTGCAGAAATGAGGTAGGGGAAAGACTGGTTACCGGGTAGGGGTTCCGTGGGACCGCGCCTGGTCCAAGCCAGCGTCAAGACTGCTATGGGGTGAGCGCACAGATCAGGGGGGCTGTCCCGAGACCATAAAAAAAGGTCCGCGACTTGCGTCGCAGACCTTGGTGAATCCTGGCGCCCGAAGCTGGACTCGAACCAGCGACCCCCTGATTAACAGTCAAGTGCTCTAACCAGCTGAGCTATTCGGGCGGGGACGGCCATTTTAAGGAGTTGTGGGCCGCGGTCAAGCTGTCTGCGGGTCCCGGGCGGCCCCATCCGGTGATTCCTCCTCTTCCAGGTCGAGCCCGGACGGTTCACCCTTGCGGACAGGTCGTGGGCATGGCCGGCCGCGCACTGCGTACCCGCCCCAGGTTGTTGACCACCACTGTCCCCATCAGCCGCTCCCCGCTGCACACGCGCACGGTCTGGTTGTTGTGCGCGCTGCGGCCGTCGCGCTGGTAGCGCAGGAAGCGGCGGGTGGAGTCGATGGCGAGGCTGCGGTGGCTGGGTGGGTCGGTGACGCGGATGACATGGCGAGGGTGGCGAGCAGTTCGATCAGGGTCAGACCGGCGTCCTTGCGGGTCATGGGGTGGCCTCCGGGTGCGGAGGGATCAGTGTCGTGGAGGCGTCCGGGCGGGTGGATCGGTGGAGACGCGTGCGCGGGGTAGGGGAAGGCCGGTGGCGAAGGTCAGAACTTGTGATCGATCGGTGGCGGCGCGGGGCGTCGGGCGCGTAGGCCCGACCTACGGGGGGTGTCGATTCCGGTGGTTGGGTGGGGTCAATCTCCGCCCCGCGGGGAGGGTCTACACTGGTTGATTCCTCCGCCGAGCCCGCTTTCCGCCGATGAGTGACGCTTCCGAATCCCGCCCGTTCAAGCTGGTCTCGCCCTTCGCGCCGGCCGGCGACCAGCCGCAGGCGATCGAGAAGCTGACCGGGG
Source organism: Luteimonas dalianensis (assembly GCF_049339425.1). Classification (NCBI taxonomy): domain Bacteria; kingdom Pseudomonadati; phylum Pseudomonadota; class Gammaproteobacteria; order Lysobacterales; family Lysobacteraceae; genus Luteimonas; species Luteimonas dalianensis. The sequence goes on from NZ_JBMPPO010000008.1 coordinate 120,299, forward strand.
GCTTCGAGGCGGGGCTGGCGAAGCAGACGCTGCTGGGGGTGACTGGGTCGGGCAAGACCTACACGATCGCCAACGTGGTCGAGCGGATCCAGAAGCCGACCCTGGTGATGGCGCCGAACAAGACCCTGGCGGCGCAGCTGTACGGCGAGTTCAAGGCGTTCTTCCCGAATAACGCGGTCGAGTATTTCGTCAGCTACTACGACTATTACCAGCCCGAGGCGTACGTGGCGGCGTCGGATACGTACATCGAGAAGGACAGCTCGATCAACGACCACATCGAGCAGATGCGGCTGGCGGCGACCAAGGCGCTGCTGTCGCGGCGGGATGCGTTGATCGTTGCGACGGTGTCGGCGATCTACGGGCTGGGCGATCCAGAGGATTACCTCAAGCTGCGGCTGATCCTGTCGGTGGGCGAGCGGATCGAGCAGCGGGCGTTGATCCGGCAGCTGACCGAGCTGCAGTACACCCGCAACGATACCGAGCTGCGCCGCGGCACCTACCGGGTGCGCGGCGAGGTGATCGACGTGCATCCGGCCGAGTCTGAGGTTGAGGCACTGCGGATCGAGCTGTTCGACGGCGAGATCGAGGCGCTGAGCCTGTTCGACCCGCTCACCGGCGCGGTACAGCGCAAGGTGCCGCGCTACACCGTGTACCCCAAGACCCATTACGCCAGCACCCGCGACAGCGTGCTGAACGCGATCGAGACGATCAAGGTGGAGCTGAAGGAGCACCTGGAGTTCCTGTACGCGCAGAACAAGCTGGTGGAGGCGCAGCGGCTGGCGCAGCGCACCCAGTTCGACCTGGAGATGCTGGCCGAGGTGGGCTACTGCAACGGCATCGAGAACTACTCGCGGCACATGACCCGCAGCCTGCCGGGCGAGCCGCCGCCGACGTTGTTCGACTACCTGCCGCCGGACGCGCTGCTCGTGGTGGACGAGTCTCACGTGACGGTTCCGCAGATCGGCGCGATGTACAAGGGCGACCGTTCGCGCAAGGAGACGCTGGTGGAGTTCGGGTTCCGGCTGCCGTCGGCGCTGGACAACCGGCCGCTGCGGTTCGAGGAGTGGGAGGAGCGCTCGCCGCGCACGATCTTCGTCTCGGCAACGCCGGGCCGCTACGAGCTGGAGCATGCCGAGAACGAGATCACCGAGCTGGTGGTGCGGCCGACCGGGCTGATCGATCCGGAGGTGGAGATCCGCCCGGTGGCGACCCAGGTGGACGACGTGCTTTCGGAGATCAACGAACGCGTGGCGCTGGGCGACCGGGTGCTGATCACCACCCTGACCAAGCGCATGGCCGAGAACCTCACCGAGTACCTGGCCGAGCACGGGGTGCGGGTGCGTTACCTGCACTCGGACATCGACACGGTGGAGCGGGTGGAGATCATCCGCGACCTGCGGCTCGGGCAGTTCGACGTGCTGGTGGGCATCAACCTGCTGCGCGAGGGCCTGGACATGCCGGAGGTGTCGCTGGTGGCCATCCTGGACGCGGACAAGGAGGGCTTCCTGCGTTCGACCGGCTCGCTGATCCAGACCATCGGTCGCGCCGCCCGCAACCTGCGCGGCAAGGCGATCCTGTATGCGGACAAGGTGACCCGCTCCATGCAGGCCGCGCTGGACGAGACCGACAGGCGCCGGCAGAAGCAGATCGAGTACAACGCCGAGCACGGGATCACGCCAAAGTCGGTGGCCCGCGCGGTGATGGACATCATGGAAGGCGCCCGGGCGGAGCCGGCGCTGGAGAAGCGCGGCCGGGGCCGGGCGAAACAGGTGGCCGAGGAGGCCGAGGACTACTCCGCGCTTCCGCCGGCCAGGCTGGCTGGCAAGCTGGCGGAGCTGGAACAGCAGATGTACCAGCACGCCCGCGACCTGGAGTTCGAGGAAGCCGCCCAGGTCCGCGACCGGATCCGCCGGCTCAAGGAATCCACCCTGAAATAGGCCGGAGCGGGCGGCTCCGGCCCCGATCGGCCGCATCAGGGCTGTTGTCCCCGGCCGCCGGCCGGGATAGAATTGCGGGCTTGATGGGCGGTTAGCTCAGCGGTAGAGCACTACCTTGACATGGTAGGGGTCACTGGTTCGATCCCAGTACCGCCCACCACGCGCGACGGCGTGGAACCCGAAACGGCGCGGCCACGGTCGCGCCGTTGCTGTTTCTGGATTCCGTACCATGGTTCACGCGGCTTCGCGCGCATGGCGCGCTCCTACAGCAGATCGAAGAATTCCATGATCACGATTACCCTCCCTGACGGCAGCAAGCGCGAGTTCGACGGCCCCGTCACCGTCATGCAGGTGGCCGAGTCGATCGGGCCGGGCCTGGCCAAGGCCACGGTGGCCGGCAAGGTCGACGGCCGCCAGGTCGATGCTTCCGACCTGATCGAGCAGGACGCCGAACTACAGATCCTCACCCCGAAGGACCCGGAGGGGGTGGAGATCATCCGCCACTCCTGCGCGCACCTGGTCGGCCACGCGGTGAAGCAGCTCTACCCGGACGCGAAGATGGTGATCGGGCCGGTGATCGAAGACGGCTTCTACTACGACATCTGGCACGAGCGCCCGTTCACGCCGGAGGACATGGCGGCGATCGAGAAGCGCATGGGCGAGCTGATCGACACCGAGTACGACGTGATCAAGCGCATGACCCCGCGCGATGAGGTCATCGAGACCTTCAGGTCGCGCGGCGAGGACTACAAGCTGCGGCTGGTCGAGGACATGGGCCCGGAGGTCACCGCCATGGGCCTGTACCACCACCAGGAATACGTGGACATGTGCCGCGGCCCGCACGTGCCCAACACCCGGTTCCTCAAGTCCTTCAAGCTGCTGCGTATCTCCGGCGCCTACTGGCGCGGCGACTCGCAGAACGAGCAGCTGCAGCGCATCTACGGCACCGCCTGGGCCGACAAGAAGCAGCTCAAGGCGTACGTGCAGCGCATCGAGGAGGCCGAGAAGCGCGACCACCGCCGCATCGGCAGGCAGCAGGAGCTGTTCCACCTGCAGGAGGAGGCCCCGGGCCTGGTGTTCTGGCACCCGAAGGGCTGGGCGGTATGGCAGGCGGTGGAGCAGTACATGCGCCGGGTCTACCGCGACAGCGGCTACGGCGAGGTGCGCTGCCCGCAGATCCTGGACGTGGAGCTGTGGAAGAAGTCCGGCCACTGGGACAACTACAAGGAGAACATGTTCTTCACCGAGTCCGAGAAGCGGACGTATGCGGTGAAGCCCATGAACTGCCCGGGCCACGTGCAGATCTTCAACCAGGGCCTGCACAGCTACCGCGACCTGCCGATCCGCTACGGCGAGTTCGGCAGCTGCCACCGCGACGAGCCTTCCGGCGCGCTGCACGGCATCCTGCGCGTGCGCGGCTTCACCCAGGACGACGGCCACGTGTTCTGCACCGAGGCCCAGATCGAGCAGGAGGTCACCGACTTCCACGCCCAGGCGATGAAGGTCTACGCCGATTTCGGCTTCGACGACGTGCTGGTGAAGCTGGCCTTGCGCCCGGAGCCGCGGATGGGCGACGACGCGGTCTGGGACAAGGCCGAGGCCGCGCTGCGCTCGGCGCTGTCGGCGGCCGGGGTGGAGTGGGAAGAGCTGCCGGGCGAGGGCGCCTTCTACGGGCCCAAGGTGGAATACCACCTGCGCGACGCGATCGGCCGCACCTGGCAGCTGGGCACGGTGCAGGTGGACTTCATGATGCCGGGCCGGCTGGGCGCCGAGTACGTGGACGAGCACAGCCAGAAGCGCACGCCGGTGATGCTGCACCGCGCCATCGTGGGTTCGATGGAGCGCTTCATCGGCATCCTGATCGAGCACCACGCCGGCGCGTTCCCGGCCTGGCTGGCGCCGGTGCAGGCGGTGGTCATGAACATCACCGACGCCCAGGCCGACTACGTGGAAGAGGTGCGCAAAAGCCTTGCGGATCAAGGATTCCGGGTGGAATCGGATTTGCGCAACGAGAAAATCGGCTATAAGATCCGCGAGCACACGCTGCAGCGGGTGCCGTACCTGATCGTGGTGGGGGATCGCGAGAAGGAGAATGGCGCAGTGGCCGTGCGCACCCGCTCGGGGGAGGATCTGGGGAGCATGCCGGTTTCCGGCTTCGTCTCACGTCTTCGCGACGAGCTTGCGCTAGCATGAACGTGTTGTACCCGGCGCGGACGCGCGCCGGCAGTCCCGGACGCTGACGAGCGGCCGGTTTCATCGATTTTGGAGATTGCAATATCAGTACCCCGGACAAGCAGAACCGCAGGAACCTGGACATCCGCGTACCGCGCGTGCGCGTGATCGGTTCGGATGGCGAAATGATCGGCGTCCTTTCGCGGGACGAGGCCCTTGAAAAGGCCCAGGAAGAAGGGCTCGACCTGGTCGAGATCCAGCCGAACGCCGATCCTCCGGTCTGCCGGATCATGGACTACGGCAAATTCAAGTTCGACGCGCAGAAGAAGGCCAACGCGGCCAAGAAGAAGCAGAAGCAGGTCGAGATCAAGGAAGTGAAGTTCCGCCCGGTCACCGACTCGGGCGACTACGCGATCAAGATGCGCAAGATGCGCGAGTTCCTGGAAGTCGGGGACAAGATCAAGGTCAACATCCGGTTCCGTGGCCGCGAAATGAGCCACCAGGAGCTCGGCCGGGCCATGCTGGAGCGGATCGAGGCCGACCTGGGCGACGACATTGTGATCGAGTCCCGGCCGCGCCTTGAAGGCCGCCAGATGGTCATGATGATCGCCCCCAAGAAGAAATAAAGCCGCGCTCCTACGGGGTTGCTTGCGAAGGGGGGCGGGTTCGCGGCATAATGGCCGGCTCCGGTTCGCCGGGGAATTCACGATCCTGTGAGCCGCCTCTGGTTCCGCTTGTGGAATCAGGGGCTTATGCAGGCCAGGGCATCAAGCGCGGCACCGCCGCCGCCCTGGCCGGAAGAGACCAAAGGACACCGAAATGCCCAAGATCAAGACCCATCGGGGCGCGGCCAAGCGCTTCCGGAAGACCGCTTCCGGCAAGTACAAGGCTGGCCACGCCAACCGCAGCCACATCCTCACCAAGATGTCGACCAAGCGGAAGCGCAACCTCCGCCAGACGAACCACATCCCGGCGTGCGACTCCGGTCGTCTCGACCGCATGCTGCCGTATCTCTGAGGAGGGCTGAACCATGGCACGAGTCAAGCGTGGCGTGCAGGCGCGCCGCCGTCACAAGAAGGTCCTGAGCCAGGCCAAGGGCTACTACAACGCCCGCCGCAAGGTGTTCCGCGTTGCCAACCAGGCCGTCATCAAGGCCCAGCAGTACGCCTACATCCACCGCAAGCAGAAGAAGCGCAATTTCCGCTCGCTGTGGATCACCCGCATCAACGCCGCGGCCCGCATCAACGGCCTGAGCTACAGCCGCTTCATGAACGGCCTGTCCAAGGCCGGCATCACCCTTGACCGCAAGGTGCTGGCGGACATCGCCGTGCACGACGCGGCCGGTTTTGCCGCGCTGGCCGAGAAGGCGAAGGGCGCGCTCGCAGCGTAAGGTGTGTCCCGGCACCGGGCGCGCCCGCGGGTGCGAACGGTACGGACATCGACGTACACGCATGGGGAAGGGCGCAAGTCCTTCCCCATTGTTTTTCTGCGGTTGGGGAAAGGCCCGATGGCTGATATCGAACAGATCAACCGGCAGGCGCTGGCGGACATCGCCGCCGCGTCCACGCCCGAGGCGCTGGAGGCGCTGCGGGTGTCGCTGCTGGGCAAGCAGGGCAGCGTGACCGCGCTGCTCAAGGGCCTGGGCGCGCTGCCGCCGGCCGAGCGCAAGGAAGCCGGTGCCGGCATCAACCGGGTGCGCGACGCGCTGGGCAAGGCGCTGTCCGAACGCCGCCAGGTGCTGGAGGACGCGGCGCTGGATGCGCGACTGTCCTCGGAAACCATCGACGTCACCCTGCCGGGGCGCGACCCCGGCCGCGGCGGCCTGCATCCGGTCAGCCGCACCATCGAGCGCATCGCCGACATCTTCGGCCGGCTCGGCTACGAGCGCGCCGACGGCCCGGAGATCGAGGACGACTGGCACAACTTCGAAGCGCTCAACTTTCCGCCGCACCATCCCGCGCGGGCGATGCATGACACCTTCTATTTTGGCGACGGCCGCCTGCTGCGCACCCACACCTCCGGGGTGCAGGTGCGCTACATGGGCGAGCACAGGCCGCCGCTGCGGATGATCGCGCTGGGCAAGGTGTACCGCTCCGATTCCGACCAGACCCATTCGCCGATGTTCCACCAGTGCGAGGGCCTGCTGGTGGACGAGCGGGCCAACTTCGCCGACCTCAAGGGCACCCTGGCCGAGTTCGTGCGCGCGTTCTTCGAGCGTGATTTCGACATGCGCTTCCGGCCCAGCTACTTCCCCTTCACCGAGCCCTCGGCCGAGGTCGACATCGCCTGGCAGCAGGCGGACGGCTCGACCCGCTGGCTGGAGGTGCTGGGCTGCGGGATGGTGCACCCGAACGTGCTGCGCAACGTGGGCATCGACCCGGAGAAATACACCGGCTTCGCCTTCGGCATGGGCGTGGAGCGGCTGGCGATGCTGCGCTACGGGGTCACCGACCTGCGCGCGTTCTTCGACAACGATGTGCGTTTCCTGGGGCAGTTCGCATGAAGTTCTCCGAAAACTGGCTGCGCGAGCACGTCGCCATCGACGCCACCAGCGAGGAGCTGGAGCGGCGGCTGACGATGATCGGCCTGGAGGTCGAAGGGGTCGAGCGCCTCGGCGGCGGCCTGGACGGCGTGGTGGTGGCGAAGATCGTGTCCTGCGAGAAGCACCCCGAGGCCGACCGCCTGCAGGTGTGCCGGGTGGATGCGGGGCAGGGCGAGCCGCTGCAGATCGTGTGCGGCGCGCCCAACGCGCGCGCGGGCCTGGTGGCGCCGCTGGCGATGGTCGGCGCGAAGCTGGGCGACATCAAGATCAAGACGGCGAAGCTGCGCGGGGTGGAGTCCAGCGGCATGCTGTGCTCGGCCAAAGAGCTGGGCGTGGACGCCGACGCGTCCGGGCTGATGGAGCTGCCGGATGATGCGCCGGTGGGTACGCCGCTGGCACAGTACCTCGGCCTGCCGGACAACGTGATCGAGCTGGGCCTGACCCCGAACCGCGCCGACTGCCTGGGCATGCGCGGGCTGGCCTGGGACGTGGCCGCGGCCTTTGGTGGAGAAGTGGCCGGGTTCGATCCGGAACCGGTGCCGGCGCAGACCGACGCCGCGCTGCCGGTGGAACTGGACGCCGGCGCCGACGCGCCGCGCTACCTCGGCCGGGTGATCGAGGGCGTGGATGCCAGCGCGCCCACCCCGGTGTGGATGGCCGAGCGCCTGCGCCGCGCGGGCATCCGCCCGGTGAGCTTCCTGGTCGATGTGACCCAGTACGTGATGCTGGAGCTGGGCCAGCCGATGCACGCCTTTGACCGCGACCTGCTGAAGGGCCCGGTCGGCGTGCGCCGCGCCCGCGCCGGCGAGCAGCTGGTGCTGCTGGACGGCCGCCAGGTGGATCTGGACGGGGAGTTCCTGGCCATCACCGACGCCGGCCGCGTGGTTGCGCTGGGCGGAGTCATGGGCGGCGACGACACCCGGGTCTCCGATGCCACCCGCAACGTGTTCCTGGAGGCCGCGCACTTCGCGCCGGCCGCCATCATCGGCCGCGGCCGGCGGCTGGGGCTGCATACCGATGCCGGCCACCGCTTCGAGCGCGGCGTGGATCCCGAGCTCCCGCGCGCCGCCATCGAGGCCGCCACCCGCCTGGTCATGCAGGTGGCCGGCGGCAGCCCCGGCCCGGTCACCGAGGCCGTGCTGGCCGAACACCTGCCGCAGCCCCGGCCGATCGTCCTGCGCCGCGAGCGCCTGGCGCGGGTGCTGGGCGTGGCCGTGGAGGATGCCGAGGTCGGCCGCATCCTGCGCGCGCTGGGCATGCAGGTGGAAGACACCGCCGACGGCTGGCAGGCCACGCCGCCCAGCCGCCGCTTCGACCTGGCGATCGAGGAAGACCTGATCGAAGAGGTCGCCCGTATCCACGGCTACGACCGCGTGCCGACCACGCTGCCGGGCGGGGCGACCCGGATCGCGGCACCGTCCGAGGGCCGCGTCGAGGAGGCCGACCTGCGCCGCCAGATGGTCGCGCGCGACTACCTGGAAGCGGTGAACTTCGCCTTCGTCGACGCCGGGCTGCTGGCGCACTGGCAGCTGCAGGACGGCGGCGTGCCGCTGGCCAACCCGCTCAGCGCCGAGCTGGGCGTGATGCGCACCGCGCTGCTGCCGGGCCTGGTCGACGCGCTCGGCCGCAACGCCGCGCGTCAGCAGCCGCGGGTGCGGCTGTTCGAGGTCGGGCGCACGTTCATGGCCGCGGGTGAGGGCAAAGCCCCGCTTGAAACCGCCCGCGTCGCCGCCGTCGCCACCGGCCAGGCGCACGCCGAGCAGTGGGGCGCGCCGGAGCGCGAAGTCGGTTTCCACGATCTCAAGGGAGACCTGGAGAGCCTTGCGGCCTGCGCCGGCGCCGAGCTGGAGTACCGGCCTTCGAAGGCCGCGCACGGCCATCCCGGTCGCTCGGCGGATGTCTACCGCGACGGCGAGCGCATCGGCTGGATCGGCGAGCTGCACCCGCGCCTGCTGCGCGCGCTGGATCTCGACCACGCGGTGACCGGCTTCGAAGTCGACCTGGAGCCGCTGCGCCTGCGCGCGCTGCCGCGGGTGGGGCTGCCGGGCAGGTTCCCCTCGGTGCGCCGCGACCTGGCGTTCGTCGTGGCCGAGGAGGTTTCCTGGGCCGCGCTGGAGGCGTCCATCCGCGCCAGCGCCGGCCCGCTGCTGGTCGGACTGGGCCTGTTTGACGTGTACCAGGGCAAGGGGGTCGAAAGCGGTTTCAAGAGCCTTGCTATGGGCTTGATTCTGCAGGACAAATCGCGCACTCTGACAGATCGCGACGTGGAAGAGGTGGTGGAGCGGGTCACCGCTGCGCTGCAGCAGAGCCACGACGCACGCATCCGCAGCTGAGGAACAAGGGGAGCATGGCACTTACGAAGGCCCAGATGGCCGAACGGCTTTACGAGGAAGTCGGCCTGAACAAGCGCGAGGCGAAGGAGTTCGTCGACGCGTTCTTCGAAGTGCTGCGCGACGCGCTGCAGCAGGGGCGCCAGGTGAAGCTGTCGGGCTTCGGCAACTTCGACCTGCGGCGCAAGAACGAGCGCCCGGGCCGCAATCCCAAGACCGGCGAGGAGATCCCGATCTCCGCGCGCACCGTGGTCACGTTCCGCCCGGGCCAGAAGCTCAAGGAGCGGGTGGAAGCCCATACGCCGGAGGCCGGCCATGCTTGATCCGGGCAGCAACCGCGAGCTTCCGCCGATCCCGGCCAAGCGCTACTTCACCATCGGCGAGGTCAGCGAGCTGTGCGACGTGAAGCCGCACGTGTTGCGCTACTGGGAAACCGAGTTCCCCGGCCTGAAGCCGGTCAAGCGCCGCGGCAACCGCCGCTACTACCAGCGCCACGACGTGCTGATGGTGCGCCAGATCCGCGCGCTGCTGTACGAGCAGGGCTACACCATCGGCGGCGCGCGCCTGCGCCTGGAGGGCGACGACGCCCGCCAGGAGTCGGTGATGAGCACCCAGATCGTGCGCCAGGTGCGCAGCGAGCTGGAAGAGATCCTGGTGCTGCTGCGGCGCTGATCGCCCCTACTAGCCAGGCCCGAATCGGGATACAATTGCCGGCCGCGTCCGCGCGGGCCACCTGATCGGGGTGTAGCGCAGCCTGGTAGCGCACTTGTCTGGGGGACAAGTGGTCGTCGGTTCGAATCCGGCCACCCCGACCAAACCGGTTCCGGAGTCTCCGGACTCACGAAAAGCCCTGCAGCCGCGGGGTTTTTTTGTTTACTCCGCCGCCATGCCCGCAACCGTGTTGCGGCCCGCGCGCTTTGCCTGGTACAGCGACTCGTCGGCGTCTTCCAGCCAGCGCTCCAGGGTGGTGTGCGCCGCCTCGGCGATGCCGATGCTGACCGTGCAGCGCGCCTTGGGCGCGCCGACCAGGCGGGCGGATTCCACGTCGGCCCGGATCTGTTCGGCGATGAAGCGCGCTTCGCTGCCGCCGATGCCGGCCAGCACCACCGCGAACTCGTCGCCGCCGTAGCGGCCGGCGCGGCCGTGCGCGCCGATGCGCCGCTGGATGGCGCCAGCCACCGTGCGCAGCGCCTCGTCGCCGGTGGCGTGGCCGTGCTGGTCGTTGGCGCGCTTGAAGTTGTCGATGTCGAGCATCATCAGCGTTGCCGGCGTGTCGTGTTCGCGATGGGCCGCAAGCGCGTATTCGGCCTGCTGCTGCCAGTGGCGGCGGGTGCCCAGGCCGGTCAGGGCATCGATGCGGGTGAGCTCGTCCAGCTGGCGGTTCTTGTGCCTGACCTTTGCGATCAGCGCGTTGCCGGCCATGCTCACGGCAATGGTGTGGATGAGCAGTGCCGGCAGGCTGGCCAGGATCACCGGCATGCTGGTGTCCGGCTGGAACGCAAAGCCGGTGAATGCCCCGCCCACCACGACCCCCGCCAGCATCCCGGGCAGCGACCGCAGCCACAGGCGCGGCACGCCGGTGCTGATCTTGTCCACCGTGGCCAGGGTGAGGAGCAGCACGCTGGGCAGCAGGTTGAACTGCATCAGCGGAACCAGCAGCCCGGCCAGGGCGGAGTCGACGAGCAGGTTGCGGATCTCGGCAGGCTCGGGCGCCGCGCTGCGCCGGGCCAGCTGGAACGCCAGGTGCGGCCAGAGCAGGCCGATGAAGATGGTCGCCGCCCATGCCGCCGGCGGTGCCGATGTTTCATGCAGGACGGCAAGCACCGGCAGCATGCCCAGGCCCATGCCCAGGATGCGGAAGCGGTAGACCCGTCGCGGAAAGCGCATGCGCGCGCGGGCCGGATCCGTTGGCCGCGCGGGTTCTTGCGAAGGCGCCCGGGTCGCGGGCGGATGTGGTTTCAGCACGCGCTCCCCCGATGGCGTGTGACCCCTGATCCTCCAATGATAAGCCGATGGCGGATCCGGATGTGAACTCCGGATCCCCCCGGCATCAGCCGCCGGCGGCGGCCCGGGTAGGCGTGCTGGCCAGATCCGGCCAGCGGGCCAGGATGGCGGCGCGGATCCCGGCCTCGTCCAGCCCGGCTTCGGCAAGCAGGTCTTCGCGGCTGGCGTGGCGCTGGAAGGCGTCCGGCAGGCCCAGCTGCAGCACCGGCAGGGTGATGCCCTCGGCGTGCAGAAGCTCGGTCACCGCCGAGCCGGCGCCGCCCATGACCACGTTGTCTTCCAGGGTCACGAAGCCCTCGTGATCGCGCGCCAGCTCCAGCAGCAGCGCGCGGTCGATCGGCTTGATGAAACGCATGTTGACCACGGTCAGGCCCAGCGCGGCGGCGGCCTTCTCCGCTGCCGGGACAATGGCGCCGAAGGCAAGCAGGGCGATGCGCGCGCCGCGGCTGCGCAGCTGCGCCTTGCCGATCGGCAGGGTGTCCAGGCCGGCCTCGACCGCCACGCCCGGGCCGCTGCCGCGCGGGTAGCGCACCGCGGCCGGGCCCCGGTGGCGGAAGCCGGTGGACAGCATCTTCCGGCACTCGTCCTCGTCGGCCGGCGCCATCACCACCATGTTGGGCACGCAGCGCAGGTAGCTCAGGTCCAGGTTGCCGGCGTGGGTGGCGCCATCCGGGCCGACCACGCCGCCGCGGTCGATCGCGAACAGCACGTCCAGGTCCTGGATGGCGACGTCGTGCACCAGCTGGTCGTAGCCGCGCTGCAGGAAGGTGGAGTAGATCGCCACCACCGGCTTGGCGCCCTCGGTGGCCATGCCGGCGGCCAGGGTCACCGCGTGCTGCTCGGCGATGGCGACGTCGAAGTAGCGCTCCGGGTACTCCTTGCTGAAGCGCACCAGGCCCGAGCCCTCGCGCATCGCGGGGGTGATGCCCAGCAGCGTGTCGTCGGCGGCGGCCATGTCGCACAGCCAGTCGCCGAACACGTCGGTGTAGGTCGGCTTCTTCGGCCCGCCCTTGGGCACCACGCCCTTGGCCGGGTCGAACGGCGACACCGCGTGGTAGCCGATCTGGTCGCCTTCGGCCAGCTCGAAGCCCTTGCCCTTGGTGGTGATCACGTGCAGCAGCTGCGGGCCTTTGAGCCCCTTGAGCGTGCGCAGCGCGCCCACCAGCGCCTTCATGTCGTGGCCGTCGATCGGGCCGGTGTAGTGGAAGCCCATTTCCTCGAACAGGGTGGAGGGTACGAACATGCCCTTCCACTGGCCTTCCCAGCGCTTGACGAAGCGCGCCGGCGGGCTGTTCTTGTCGCCCAGCAGCTTCTTGCCGCCCTCGCGCAGCGCGTTGAGGGTGCTGCTGCCGCTCATCCGCCCGAGCATGCGGGTCAGGCCGCCCACGGCCTCGGAAATCGACATGCGGTTGTCGTTGAGCACCACCAGGATGTCCGGGTCGGTGTCCATGCCGCCGGCGTGGTTGAGCGCTTCGTAGGCCATGCCCGCGGTCATCGCGCCGTCACCGATCACCGCCACCACCTTGCGGTCATTGCCGGCGCGGGCGTTGGCGATGGCCATGCCCAGTGCGGCCGAGATCGAGGTGCTGGAGTGGCCGACGCCGAAGGTGTCGAATTCGCTTTCCTCGCGCTTGGGGAAGGGCGCGACGCCGTCCTTCTGCTTGACGGTCTGGATCGAGTCGCGCCGCCCGGTGAGGATCTTGTGCGGGTAGCACTGGTGGCCGACGTCCCAGACGATGCGGTCGTCGGGGGTGTCGTAGAGCCAGTGCAGGGCGGTGGTCAGTTCGATCACCCCCAGGCCGGCGCCGAAGTGGCCGCCGCTGCGGCCAACCGATTCGATGAGGTAATCGCGCAGCTCGTTCGCGATCTGCGGCAGTTCGGCTTCCTCGAAGCCGCGCAGGTCGGCCGGGGAGTCGATCCGCGACAGGCGCGGATAGCGTTTGGGGTCGATCATCGCTGCATTTTCGCCCCCGCCGTCGCGGGGGGCAAGGCGAGGCCCGGGCAGGGGCCTGGCGGGCTGTTCAGGATCTGCCGCGCAGGCGGCCGAAAAAGCCGGTGGGTTTGGGTGGGGCCTCGGGTTCGGGCTCGGGTTCGGGCACGAATTCGGCGAAGCCGGTGGCGAGGTTGGCGTTGGTGAAATCGGCCACTTCCGCCAGCGGGCTGCCGCTGGCCTCGGCGATTTCCGCCAGCGTGGCCGGCCCCTTCATCATCGCGGTGGCGATGCGGAAGTGGCGCGGGTACTCGCGTTCGGTCTGCGGCCACTTGGTCAGGCGGTAGCGGCCGTCCGGGTCGTTGCCGGGCACCAGTTCACCGTTGCCGGCCAGCAGGCCGCCCAGCCACTGCAGGCGCGAGAGCGGCTGCGCATCGCCCGCGGCGGCGATGCCGGTGGCCCAGGCGTCCGCCTCCACCGTTTCAAAGTCGGACTGTTCGACGGTGCCGTCGAAATAGCCTGCCAGCGGCTTGAGCTGCTGCGGGCCGTGGTACTGGCGCGTGTCAGCGTCGATCCACAGCTCCGGGCCGCTGCCGCGGCGGAAGCGGAACCTCCCCTTGAGCGCGCCGGGCTGCATCCAGTCGGCGAAGACGGGGTCGCGGGGCGGCGGGGGAGGTTCGGGCTCCGGTTCGGGCTCGGGTTCGGCAGCGGCTTCGGCGATGGCATCGTCCGCCGGTTCGTCCGCGGGCGGTGGGGCGGCTTCCGGCTCCGGCTCTGCCTGCGCAGGCGCTTCGGCGGCGGGAGGCTCCGCTGCCGGCGCATCGGCCTCCGCCACGGCCTGCTTCACAGGCGTTGGCGCGGGTGCCGGAGGAGCGGCGCCAAGGTCGACGCCCGCGCCGGCCGCGATCTGCCGCAGCAGCTCGACCATCGCCTCCGTGTCGAACGGCCGGCCGATGCGGAAGTCGGCCTGGGTGCGCTCGGCGCTGGTCAGCCCGATCACCTGCTTGCCGGCGGCGTGCAGGCGCAGCCAGCCCATCGGGCCGTACATGCTGTCCATGTCGATGACGACGTAGTCCGCAGCGTCGCTGGGCTCCAGCGTGAAGTGCTCGCGCAGCTGCGCGTTCGCGGCGGCAAACGCCGCGCGCAGCGCGGTTTCCGTCGCCTGATCCATGCTGGTGAAGCCGAGAGTCAATGCCATGCTGCAGTGATCGCCCGTGGCCGAAAACCCAAGTCTAGCCGGAACGCCGGTGACTCAGGAGGTTTGGCGGGCGTTGCGCGGCAGCTGCGACTTCAGGAACGCCATCTGGTCGGCGAGGATGTTGCGGTTGGACAGGATCAGGTGCTCGATCCAGCTGGGCCGGTAGGGGACGGCCAGCAGCGGCATCACGGCCTGGGCCGGGGTGCGGCCGCCCTTGCGCGAATTGCAGCTGTAGCAGGCGCTGACCACGTTCTCCCACAGGTCGCGCCCGCCCTGGGACAGCGGCATGACGTGGTCGCGGGTGAGCTGCTGGCGCGGGACGTTGTTGCCGCAGTACAGGCACAGGTGCTGGTCGCGGGCGAACAGCGCGGCGTTGGTGAGCGCGGGCGTGGGATTGAGCGCCTTGGCCCGGGCGTGGCCGCGGGAGGCGATGATCGGGTGCAGATCCAGCACGCTCTGCTCGCCGGTGATCCGGTTGATGCCGCCATGCACGGCCAGGCAGGGCTCGCCCAGGGTCCAGGTCACGGCGTCGCGGGCGTAGAGGCAGGCGGCGTCCTGCCAGCTGATCCAGTCCAGCACCCGGCCGTGGGCGTCCAGGGACAGCAGGCGCACGCTGTCCAGCCTGACCTGACGCGAAAGGGTGTGCTCGTGGAGCGGGAGCCGGCCGATGACCGCGCCGCCCGGAGCCGGCGGCAACTCTCCGGAGGGGAGCAGGCGAAGCTTCGCTCTGTCGTCCTTCATCGGGAGAACAGCATATACCCGATTTGTGACTGCGTGTGTACGCCCGCCGTCCCGACGCCCTGCCCGTGTAGGAGCGCGGATGGCGCGCTCCTACGGGGGGCGGGGGTGGGGCGGGTCAGTCGAAGTGTTCGGCGTCCAGGGCCATCAGCGGGGCGGTGCCGGATTCGATCGCGGCCTTGTGCGCCCGGGTGCGCGGCAGGATGCGGGCGAAGTAGAAGCGGGCGGTTTCCAGCTTGGCCTGCTTGAACTGCTCCGTCTGCGACCCGGCGCGGGCCGCGGCGACGCTGCGCGCCCACCAGTAGGCCAGGGTCACGTAGCCGGAGTAGAACAGGTAGTCCCAGGAGGCGGCGCCGACCTCTTCCGGATCCGACGAGGCGCGTGCGGCGATGTCGCGGGTGAGCTGCTCCCACTCGGCGGCCTTCTCGCGCAGCGGGCCGATGAACTCGGCCATCGCGTCGTCATCGGCGTGCTCGGCGCACAGCGACTGGATCATGGCCAGGAACGCCTTCAGCCCGGCGGCCTTGAGCTGCATGGTCTTGCGGCCCATCAGATCCAGCGCCTGGATGCCGGTGGTGCCCTCGTAGAGGGTGGTGATGCGGGCATCGCGCGCCAGCTGCTCCATGCCGTGTTCGGCGATGTAGCCGTGGCCGCCGAAGCACTGCAGGGCGTTGTAGGTGCACTCCACGCCCCACTCGGTGAGGCAGCCCTTGACGATCGGGGTCAGGAAGCCGAGCAGGGCGTCGGCCTGCTCGCGCCCGGCCGCATCCGGGGCGTGGCTGACCGCGTCCACCAGGGTGCCGGCGAAGCAGGCGAGCACGCGCCCGCCTTCGGTCAGCGCCTTGCAGGTGAGCAGCATCCGGCGCACGTCGGGGTGGACGATGATCGGGTCGGCGGCCTTGTCGGGGAACTTGGGCCCGGACAGCGCGCGCATCTGCAGGCGCTCGCGCGAGTAGGCCAGCGCGTTCTGGTAGGCGCGGTCGGCCAGGCCCAGGCCCTGGATGCCGACCGCCACGCGCGCCGAGTTCATCATGGTGAACATGGCCATCAGGCCGCGGTGCGGCTCGCCCACCAGCCAGCCGTGGGCGTCGTCGAGGTTGAGCACGCAGGTGGCCGAGCCGTGGATGCCCATCTTGTGTTCGATGGCGCCGCAGCGCACGCCGTTCGGCTCGCCGGTGCTGCCGTCTTCGGCGACCTGCAGCTTGGGCACCACGAACAGCGAGATGCCGCGGCTGCCCTCGGGCGCGTCCGGCAGCCGCGCCAGCACCAGGTGCACGATGTTGTCGGTGAGGTCGTGCTCGCCGGCGGTGATGAAGATCTTGGTGCCGTTGATGGCGTAGCTGTCATCGCCGTTCGGCGTGGCGCGGGTCTTGAGCAGGCCCAGGTCGGTGCCGCAGTGCGGCTCGGTCAGGCACATGGTGCCTGTCCAGCGGCCGTCCACCAGCGGCTTGAGGAACACCTCGCGCTGCCAGTCGTTGCCATGGTGCAGCAGCGCCTCCACCGCGCCGTGCGAGAGCAGGGGGAAGTTGCCCCAGGCCAGGTTGGCGGCGTCGATCATTTCCTTGAGCGGCATGCCGATGGTGTGCGGCAGGCCCTGGCCGCCGAACTCCTCCGGCGCGTTGAGCGCCGGCCAGCCGCCTTCCACGTACTGCTCGTAGGCCTGGCGGAAGCCGGGCGGGGTGGTGACCGCGCCGGTGGCCTTGTCGAAGCTGCAGCCGATCTCGTCGCCGACGCTGTTGAGCGGGGCGAGCACGGTCTCGTTGAAGCGCGCGCCTTCCTCGAGGATCGCGTCGATGACGTCGCGGCTGGCATCGTCCATGCCCAGTTGCTGGAACAGGGCCTCCACGCCGAGGACGTCGTGGAGCGCGAAGCGGATGTCGGTCAGGGGGGCTTTATAGCTGGACATGGCAATCCGTTTGCAAGGGGAAAAGAGGGTGCGTGCGCGGGATCAGCGCAGCACGCCGGGCAGGCCGGGCATCGGGCTGAGCACGCCTTCGCGGGTGATGCGGTAGTCGCGCGAGCCGCCGCGGTCGGCTGGCGCCGCGGTGATGGTGCCTTCGAGCCGGTAGCTGGTGCCGCGCCCGGCGGCCAGCGCATCGGCCAGCAGCAGCCGGGCCTGCGCCGACGGCGCCAGGCGGATCTCCAGCACGTCCGGGGATTCGCGCGAGATCTGCAGCCCCGGGGTGGCGTGCAGGGTGCCCGCGGCGGTGCCGCCGACCGAGAGCTCCAGGGCGACGGTGTCAAAGCGCATCGCGATGCTGCTGTAGTTCTGTACCCGCAGTTCCACCGACCAGTTGCCCTGTGCGTCGACCGTCAGCTGCTGGATGCTCGCCGCGGGCTCGGAGACGCGCCGCACCGGGCCGGTGGAGCAGGCCGCGAGCAGCGCAGCGGCGACCAGGGCAAGAAGGCGGAATTGCTTCATGCGGGATCCTCGGATGTGGGCGTGCGGGATGGGGATGAGAATACTACGGCCGCCAGTCAGCTGAAGTCGCCACATCGGTGGCAATGGCGGAAGCCGCGGCTTCGTGCATCTAATGAGGGAGAGAGGGGAAGAGACAGGTACAAAATGGGTGGATGGTTGAACCCGCGCTGCAGCGGCGCAGGAGCATGGCTGGCCGGAGTGTTGCTTGCGCTGTCCGTGGCGCTGGCGCCGGCGGCACATGCGGATGTGCCTGCGCGAGGCCAGCAGGAGGCGGTTGCCCTGCAGCTGCGCGGCGAGTGGCGGTTCGACGCGGATGGCATTGCGTTCGACAACGTGCTCGAAGGCGCGCGCCTGACCGGGGTGGTGAGGACGGGCCCGGGCCAGTACCGGGTGGTGGTGAATCCGGAGACGGTTCCAATCAATCCCAGCCCCTGGTATGCGTTCCGCATCGTTGCTTCGCGCGTCGGCAGCGCTGCGATGGTGTTCGATCATGGCGACTTCAAGCACCGTTACCGGCCCTGGCTGCGCCGCAGCAGTGACGGCCAGGCCGGGAGCTGGGTGGCGGCGGACGACGGTGAGTTCTCCGTCGGCGAGGACGGCGTTGCCCGCCTGTCCCTGAGGCTGCAGGCGGACGAGGTGGTGGAGGTGTCCGCACAGGTGCCGGTTCGCGTTGCGGAAGTGGAGCGCTGGGCCGATGCGCTTGCACAGCGGGTGGACGGGGATGTCGAGGTGATCGGGCACTCGGTGCGGGGGCGGCCGCTGCGGCTGCTGGCGTTCGGAAATCCGGATGCGCGCGAAGCGGTACTGATCCTGGGCCGCCAGCATCCGCCCGAGGTGACCGGCCTGCGCGCGCTGTTGGCGTTCGTGGATGCGCTGGCCGCGGATACGCCACAGGCGCGCGCCTTCCGCAAGCGCTACAGGATCCTGGTGGCGCCACAGCTCAACCCGGACGGAGTGGTGGAAGGACACTGGCGCACCAACGCCCACGGCGTCGACCTCAACCGCGACTGGGGCATCTTCGCCCAGCCCGAAACGCGGGCAGTGGCCGGCGCGCTGCAGCGCCACGTGGCGGAACGCGGGCGCACGCTGGCATTCGCGCTGGACTTCCATTCCACCTGGTACGACATCTTCTACACCGTGACCGAGGATCCGGCCCGCCGCCCCGGCGGCGTGCTGCGGCGCTGGATGGATGCGCTGGACGCCCGGTTCCCCGGGCGCATCCAGGAACGGCCGAGCGCTGCCACCAGCAACGTGTTCAAGAACTGGGCGTTCCGCGAGTACGGGGCGCCGAGCGTGACCTACGAGGTGGGTGACGAAACGGATGTGGCGACGCTGTCGGAACTGGCGGCCTTCGCCGCCGGGAGCCTGATGGCGGAGCTTCCGGTGGATGCCGCGGAGGACGCACTGTGAGTGGCGGGCGGCTTTCCGCGGCCCGCGCGCGCTGGCTGGCCGATGAAATCCTGCCGCACGAGCCTGCGCTGCGTTCCTGGCTGCAGGGCCGCGCGCCGGCCTCGATGGAGGTGGATGACGTCGTACAGGAAGCCTACGCGGTGCTCGCGGGCCTGGACGACGTGGCGCACATCCTCGAGCCGCGCGCGTATCTGTTCACCGTTGTGCGCTCGGTGATGCTGCAGCAGCTCAGGCGCGCGCGGATCGTGCCGATGGTGGCAGTGGCCGAGGTCGAACGCCTGGGCATCCTGACCGACGAGGTCACGCCCGAGGAAAGCGCGGTGGCGGGACAGGATCTGCGCAGAACCGGCGAGCTGATCGCGTCGCTGCCGCACAAGTGTCGCGAAGCATTCGTGCTCAGGCGGGTGGAGGGACTGCCACAGCGCGAGATTGCCGCGCGGATGGGCATCAGTGAGAACACCGTGGAAAAGCACATCGGCAAGGCCCTGAGGCTGCTGATGGAGGCGATGGGGCGCGGTGCCGTGCATTCCCGTGGCGGGCGCGGTGGAGCTATTCAAGGACAGCAGGACGATGACAACGACGCGACCAGCCAACGCCATTGACGAGCAGGCCGCAGCCTGGGTGGCGCGCGAGGACCGCGGCCCGCTGGATGCGGGCGAGGCGGCTGCGCTCGATGCCTGGCTGCAGGCGGATGGCCGGCACCTGGGAGCCTATGCCCGGGCGCGGGCGGTATTCGTACGCCTGGAGCGCTCACAGGCGCTGGGGCCGGGCTTTGCGCCGCTTCGGGACGCCGCGGCGCCGCGGCGATCGAGGAGACGGCTGCCGTGGATGGCATCCCTGGCGGCGGGGCTGGGCGCGCTGGTGCTGGCAGCGGTGCTGCTGTTCGAAGCGCCCGAACACCACGCCACGGGGTTGGGCGAGGTGCTGCGCGTACCCCTCCCGGACGGCTCCTCGCTGGTGCTCAATTCCAATTCGATGGTCGCTATCGACTTCGACGGGGACAAGCGCGAGGTGCGCCTGGTGCGGGGCGAAGTGCTGTTCGAGGTGGCCAGCGACCCGCGGCGGCCATTCTCGGTCATCGCCGGCGAAACCCGCGTCACAGCGGTGGGGACCGCTTTCAGCGTGCAGCGCGGACGGAGCGGGGATCTTGAGGTGATCGTCCGCGAGGGGATCGTGGATGTCGACGGTGGTGATCCCCAACCGGTGCGTGTCACCGCCAACTTCAAGGCCTCGGCACGATCCGGCCTGAACGTGCAGATCGAGCCGCTGCAGCTGGAGGAAACCGGGCGCAGGCTGGCCTGGAGCGATGGCATGCTGGCCTTCGAGGGGGACACCCTGGCACAGGCCGCCGCCCAGTTCGCGCGCTACAGCCATGTCCGCATCCTCATCGATGACCCGGAGGTCGCGCAGAAGCGGGTCGCCGGGCTGTACTCCGCGACCGACCCCGATGGCTTCGCGACGGCGGTCGCGGCCAGCCTGGGGCTGCGCGTCGAGCGCAGCGAACGGGGTATCCATCTGCACAAACCACAGATACCGGTGCCCGTGACACCGGAGGCAGGCGCCGTAGAGCGCCATTGACCCGTTGCCGTCCCTACGGACGGCGGCACACACAACTCGAACGACCGGGAGAGGACATCGATGAACATCGCCAACACGCCCCTGAGCCGCGCCATCCATGCGGCCCTGGCCATGACGGCTGCCATGGCGCTTGCGGCCGCCGCGCCCGCGGATGCCCAGCACCGCGACTTCGACCTGCCGGCCAGCGACGCGGCGGCGGTGCTGCCTGACTTTGCCCGCCAGGCGCAGATCCAGATCGTGGCCCCGGCCGACCAGCTGGACGGAGTGCGCACCAGCGCCCTGCGCGGATCGATGGACGTGCGTGCCGCGCTCGACGTGCTGCTCGCAGGCACCGGCCTGCGCGTGGCCAGTGACGATGGCAGGACCATCGCACTTGGCCTGGAGGCGGGCGAGACAACCCTGCTGGCCTCGGTCGGCGCGGTCGGCGTGGATCAGCAGGCGCCGCCGGCCGCTACGCCGGTGGAGGAGACACAGGTGGAGCCCGGGCAGGTGGAGCGCGAACAGGTGCAGGCGGACGGCCAGCCGCAGCAGGCACGCGACCTGGAAACGGTGACCGTGACCGGCAGCTTCATCCGCCGGATCGATGCCGAGACGGCGCTGCCGGTGACGACGCTTTCGCGCGAGCAGCTGGACATGACCGGCGGAAGCACGCTCTCCGATGCGCTTGCCTACCTGCCGCAGTCGGCGGGCTTCGACAACGCCGAGACGTCAACCGGCCCCAACGCGGCTCGCGGCGACGCGGCCTCGATCAACCTGCGCGGGATCGGTTCGGGGAACACCCTGGTCCTGCTCAATGGCCGGCGTATCGCGCCCCATCCGATTTCCGAAGGCGTGGTGCCGCGGCTGTCGGCGAACATCAACCAGATCCCGCTGGGCGCGATCGAGCGCGTCGAGGTGCTGCGCGACGGTGCTTCCGCGCTGTACGGGTCAGACGCGGTGGCCGGGGTGGTCAATACCATCCTGCGCCGCGACTACGAGGGTGCCGAGGCGAACCTGCGCTACGGCTGGGTCGACGAAGGCAGCATGTCGGAAACCTCGGTCAACCTGCTCGGTGGCCGCAACTTCAATGACGGCCGCACCAACGTGATGGGCTTCGTGGGTTACTACGATCGCGAGGCGCTGCCTACCCGCGACAAGTGGTACAGCCGCACCGGCGACCTGCGCGAGCGCGCCGGCAGTACCAGCACGCTGTGGGACAACCGCTCCATCAGCGGGCCGTACGGCAATTTCCTGGCCGGTACGGCGAATGCCGACGGCAGCTTCACCTCCGCTCCGGCACCGGGCATGGACGGTGCCGCCTTCCACGCCGCGCCCGACGGCAGCGGCGGCGTCACCCTGGGCAGCGGTTCGCTGCCGCGCGACCTGCGCTACGACTACACGCCCGAATACGTCCTGCTGCCGGAGACCACCCGCTACCAGGTGTTCGGGGCGCTCAACCACCGCTTTGACAGCGGCATGGAAGCGTTCGCGGAAGGCTTCTACTACCGCGCCGACTCCTGGACTTCCAACGCCACTTCGCCGATGTCGGGGAACTCGGACAACGGCATCTACGTGCCGGCCAGCAACTACTACAATCCGTTTGGCTCGCGATTCTACGGGCCCGGGACCGACAACCCCGACATCGCGCCGATGGATGTGCGGATCAACAATTACCGGCCGCTGGAGCTGGGGCCGCGCACCGCCGACGTTACCTCGCGTGCCTACCAGGTGCGCGGCGGCCTGCGGGGCTACCTGGGTGAATGGGACTGGGAGGCCGGCGCCAGTTACGGCAGCGGCAAGACCCGGGATGAGGCCGGCAACATGATGCGCGAGAGCGCGCTGCGCGAGCGGCTGGCGCTCGATACCCCCGATGCCTTCAATCCGTTCGGCGGGCCGGATGCCAACAGCCAGGCGGTGATGGATGCGATCCGCCTGGGAACATGGCGCGAAGGCGAGGCCTCGCTCGGGATCCTGGATTTCAAGATGACCGGATCGCTGATGGAGCTGCCCGCGGGGTACCTGCAGATGGCGACGGGCGTGGAGTACCGGCGTGAAACCTTCGATGACCGTCGCGATGCGGTGTCAAACGCCGACGACGTGATTGCGCTCAGCCAGACCAGTGATTCGAGCGGCAGCCGCAACGTGAAGTCGGGCTTCGTGGAGTTCTCGCTGCCGATCTTCAGTGATCTCAACGCGCGTCCGGGCTTCCAGCGCATGGAGCTGTCGCTGGCCGGCCGCGCCGAGCACTACAGCGACTTCGGCACCGCGGCCAAGCCCAAGGTCGGGTTCAGCTGGGGGCCGACCGACTGGTTGCTGCTGCGCAGCTCCTACAGCGAAGGCTTCCGGGCGCCGACCCTGGCCCAGGTGTTCGTGGGCGAGATCATCCGCCGCAACGCCGGTACGCCCGATCCCTACCGCGTCGACGTGGTCGGCAACCCGGCCGATCTTGGCGACGAGTCGCGGCAGGTGGTGCGCGGCGGCAATGAGGATCTGGGGCCGGAGGAAGCGAAGCAGCACTCGATCGGCATCGTACTGCAGCCGACCTTTGCCGAAGGGCTTTCATTGAGCCTGGACTACTTCAAGATCCGCCAGAGCGACGTGATCGACACCTATGGCGAGACCCAGCAGCTTGCGCTGGATGCCGCGCTGCGGCGCGCCGGCGACGGCTCCAATCCGTCGGTGATCCGCCTGCCGGTGACCGACGCCGACCGCGCTGCGTTCGATGCCTGGAACGCCGCCAACCCCGGTGACCAGCGCGCTCCGGCAGGGCAGGTTGATTACGTGATGGACACCTTCATCAACATCGCCTCGCGGGAGATCTCCGGTTACGACGCCAGCCTCGTCTACCGCATCCCGGATACCCGGCTGGGTTCGTTCAACCTGCGCCTGGATGCGTCCTACATGGAGTCCTTCGACGAGAAGGTGGACGACGAGGCGCCCGCAACGTCGCCACTGCGGATCAACGGCATGCCGCGCATCCGCGGCGTGGCCGGAGTGCAGTGGCGGTTGAACGCAGTGGATGCCTCGCTGATGGCGAGCCACGTGGGCTCGTTCTTCGACACCAGTGCTCCCTGGAACGATGACGGCAGCAATTACAGGGTCGGGACGTGGACCACGGTCAATGCACACGTCGGATTCAGGCTGGGCAACCTGATCGGAAATTCCGAGAGCTACCTGCGCGTGGGCGCCACCAACCTGTTCGACCGTGCGCCGCCGCTGGCGGACGAGGACCGGGCATTCTTCGAGAACGTCCACGATGGCCGCGGGCGGCTGCTGTATGTGGAATGGCGTACCACGCTGTGACCACGCGCCGCCATTCGGGCTGGGCGCTGGCGGCCTGCCTGCTGCTTGCCACGCCAATGTTGCCGGCCAGCGAAGGGCCGGCCCCGCCGGCATTGCAGGCGGAGCTGGATGCGTATGCCCAGCGCATGGGTACCGTCGCGGACGAGCTGTGGAACTGGGCCGAGCTCGGCTATCTGGAAACCCGCAGCTCCGCGCTGCTGCAGGATGAGCTGCGCGAAGCGGGTTTCCAGGTGGAAAGCGGCGTGGCCGGGATGCCGACCGCCTTCGTGGCGCGTGCGGGCGAAGGAGGGCCGGTGATCGCCCTGCTGGCCGAGATGGACGCGCTGCCGGGCATGTCGCAGGTAGCGGAGCCGGTTCGGCAAGCCCTCGCGGGCGGGGCCGGCGGCCATGCCTGCGGGCACAACCTGTTCGGAGCAGGGGCCGTGGCGGCGGCCCGGGCGATCCGTGCCTGGCTGCGGACAACCGGAACGCCCGGCCAGGTTCGCGTCTACGGCACGCCGGCCGAGGAGGGTGGTTCGGGCAAGGTCTACATGGTTCGGGCCGGCCTGTTTGACGATGTCGATGCGGTGCTCCACTGGCATCCGTCGGATCGCAACAGCGCCGCCCAGCAGGGCTCGATGGCCAACGTCAGCGGGCGCTTCCGCTTCACCGGCGTTGCCGCCCACGCATCGATCTCGCCTGAGCGCGGCCGCTCCGCGCTTGACGGTGTGGAAGCCCTGAACCACATGGCCAACCTGATGCGCGAACACGTGCCGCAGCAGACCCGGATCCACTACACGATCAGTGATGGCGGTGGGGCCCCGAACGTGGTGCCGGCCAGTGCGTCGGTCTACTACTACGTCCGCCATCCGGATCCGGCGGTGGTGCAGGAAGTATTCGGCCGGCTGGAGAAGGCCGCGCAGGGCGCCGCGCTCGGCACCGGTACGCAGGTGGACTACGAGCCGCTGGGTGGCGTGTACAGCCTGCTTCCCAACGACACCCTGGGCCGTGTGCTTGATGCGGCCCTGCGCGAGGGCGGCGGCGTGCGGTACTCGCCGGCCGAGCGTGTATTCGCCGAGGCCATGCAGCGGGATCTTGAACGGGCGCCACCGCTGGATCAGGCGCTGCAGGTCGGCGAGTACTCCGATGAGGGATTCTCGCAGGCTTCAACGGACGTGGGTGACGTGAGCTGGGCCGTGCCCACCGCCGGCGTCGCGACCGCCACCTGGGTGCCCGGTACCGCGGCGCACTCCTGGCAGGCCGTTGCAGCCTCCGGCCATTCAATCGGCCATGGCGGAACGCTGCTGGCTGCGCGCACCCTGGCCCTGGCGGCCACGCGGCTGTATGCGCAGCCGGAGTTGCTGCGCGATGCGCGGGTGGAGCTGGGCGAGCGCAGGGGAGAGGGCTTCGCCTATCGCCCGTTGCTGCAGCGGGAAGCCCCGCCGCTGGATTACCGGCTGCCTGGCGACGACTGAATCGGGTCAGTCGATCCGCAGCTCGATCCCCAGCCCGCCGATGTCCCCGGGCTCGCCCTCCAGATCCGCGCGCAGCAGCGGGTGGGCGTCGAGCCATTCGCGATCCATGCGCAGGCGCAGCACCTTGCCGCGGGCGGCAAGCGTGGGCAGCGGCATCGGGCGGTCTTCGCCCGAGTGGTGGAGCAGCGCCGCCAGGCGCAGCAGCGCGCTCAGGCGCTTGGCGGACTGCAGCAGCCGCTCGGGCAGGGCGTCGAAGGCATCGCCGGGCACCTTGCGCCGGTGGGTGCGCACCAGCGCGGCGAGGAAGCGCTGCTCCTGCACCGAGAAGCCGGGGATGTCGGAGTGGGCCAGGATGTACGCGCCGTGGACGTGGTGCTGGCTGTGGGCGATGGTCAGGCCGATCTCGTGCAGGCGCGCGGCCCAGCCGAGCATCAGCCTGTCGTCGTCGTCCAGCGACCAGTCCCCGGCGACCTGGTCGAACAGCTCCAGCGCCGTGGCGTGCACGCGACCGGCCTGGGCCTCGTCGATGCCGTAGCGCTGG
Source organism: Luteimonas dalianensis (assembly GCF_049339425.1). Lineage (NCBI taxonomy): Bacteria > Pseudomonadati > Pseudomonadota > Gammaproteobacteria > Lysobacterales > Lysobacteraceae > Luteimonas > Luteimonas dalianensis. Next base: position 145,837 of record NZ_JBMPPO010000008.1, read on the forward strand.
GTCAGCGCCTGGATCGCGGCCTCGCGCGGATCATGCTCGCTGCCGCGGCCCAGCATGTCGTACAGCACGCCCTCGCGCATGGCGGCCTTGCTGATCGCCATGCGTTCGATGCCGAGCACGGCGAACGCCGCCTCCAGCGCCAGCAGGCCGCCGGCGATGACCGGGCGGCGGTCGTCCGAGAGCCCGGGCAGGTCGATGTCCTCGATGCGGCCGGCGGCGATCATGCGCTCACGCACCTGCGGCAGCGCCTCGGCGGTCACCGCGCCCTTGGTCAGCCCCATCGCCGCACAGATGGCGCCGATGGCCTTGTTGGTGCCCGACGAACCCAGCGTTTCCTGCCAGCCCAGGCTGCGGTAGCCGCTGGCGAACTGCTGGTATTCGGCGGCGACCTCGTTGAACGCGTTCTCCCACTTGCGGCGCGACAGCTTGCCGTTGGGAAAGAAGCGGCGGGTGCTGGAGATGCAGCCCACCTGCAGGCTCTCGCGCTGCAGTGTGTCCAGGCCGGTGCCGATGATGCACTCGGTCGAGCCGCCGCCGATGTCGATCACCAGCCGCCGCTGGCCGGGCTTGGGCGGCTGCACGTGGGCCACGCCCTGGTAGACCAGGCGCGCCTCCTCGCGGCCGGCGATGACGCCAATCGGATGCCCCAGCGCCTGCTCGGCGGCGATCAGGAACTCGCGCGGCGACGACATCTGCCGCACGGCGTTGGTGGCCAGCGCCCGCACGTGCCGCGCCGGCAGGCCGCGGATGCGCTGGCCGAAGCGCGACAGGCAGGCCAGCGCGCGGTCGCGCACCTTGGCATCCAGCCGGCCCTTGCCGTAGATGCCTTCGCCCAGCCGCACCGTCTCGCGCAGGCGGTCGACGATGCGCAGCTGGCCCAGGGTCACCCGCGCCACGATCATGTGGAAGCTGTTGGAACCCAGGTCGATCGCGGCCAGGGTGTCGCCCTCCTGGATCGAGCCGGCGATCGTGCCGGGCAGGGTGAGGGACTTGGGCGAGGGCTTCATCCGCACAGCCTCGTCAGCAGCCACAGCTGCGCCGAGTGCGGCTCCTCGCCTTCGCCCGGAACCTGCTGGATGTAGCTGCCGTCGGCCTGCAGTTCCCAGGCGTCGACGTTGTCGGCGAGGTAGGTGTCCAGGGTCTCTTCGCCCACGCGCTGGGCCACTGCGGGATCGAGGATGGGGAACGCGGTCTCGACCCGGCGCAGCAGGTTGCGCTCGAGCCAGTCGGCGCTGGCGCAGAACAGTTCCGGCCGGCCGTCGTTCTCGAACCGGTACACGCGATGGTGCTCCAGGAACCGGCCGACGATGGAGCGCACGCGGATGTTGTCCGACACCCCCGGCACCTGCGGGCGCAGCGTGCACGCGCTGCGCACGATCAGGTCGATCTGGACCCCGGCCTGCGAGGCCGCGTACAGGGCGCGGATCACCTGCGGCTCGTTGAGCGCGTTCATCTTGGCCACGATGCGCGCCGGCTTGCCCGCGCGCGCGTGCCCGGCCTCGCGCGCGATGCGCTCCATCAGGCCTGGGTGCAGGGTGAACGGCGACTGCAGCAGGTGGTTGAGCTCGATCGCCGGCGCCAGCCCCGACAGCTGCATGAACACCTGGTGCACGTCGCTGCCGATGCCCGGATGCGCGGTGATGAGCCCGACGTCGGTATAGGCGCGGGCGTTGCCGGGGTGGTAGTTGCCGGTGCCCATGTGCACGTAGCGGCGCAGGCGCCGGCCCTCGCGGCGCACCACCAGCAGCATCTTGGCGTGGGTCTTGAAGCCGACCACGCCGTATACCACCTGCACGCCGGCCTCCTGCAGGCGCCCGGCCAGGCCCAGGTTGGCCTCCTCGTCGAAACGCGCCAGCAGCTCCACCACCACGGTGACGTCCTTGCCGTTGCGCGCGGCCTGCATCAGGTGCTCGACCAGCGGCGAGTCCTTGCCGGTGCGGTACAGGGTCTGCTTGATCGCCAGGACGTTCGGATCCTCGGCCGCCTGCCTGACCAGCTCCAGCACCGGGGTGAAGGCGTCAAAGGGGTGGTGCAGCAGCACGTCGCCGTGCGAGACCAGGTCGAACATGGCGTCGCTGCCGGACAGCTGCCTGGGCTGGAACGCCGGGTACTTCAGATCCGGGCGCTGGACGAAGTCGTAGACCTGCACCACCCGGCTCAGGTTCACCGGCCCGTCGATCCGGTACACGGCGTTGTCGGGCAGGCCGAAGTTCTGCAGCAGCGTGCGCACGATCGGGCGCGGGCAGTCCGCGGCGATCTCCAGCCGGATCGGACGCTGGTAGCCGCGTCCGGCCAGCTCGTCCTTCAGGGCCGTGGCGAGGTTCTCGACCTCGTCCTCGTCCATCACCAGCTCGGAGTTGCGGGTCACCCGGAACTGGTAGGCGCCCTTGACCGTCATCCCCGGGAACAGCTCGTGCACGAACTCCGACAGCACCGCGGACAGGAACACGAAGTCGTGCTCGCCGCCGGACACGTGCGGCGGCACCTGGATGATCCTGGGCAGCGAGCGTGGCGCGCGCACGATCGCCAGGTTGCCCACCCGGCCGAAGGCGTCCCGGCCCCTGAGCACCACCACCACGTTGAGCGACTTGTTGAGGATGCGCGGGAACGGGTGCGCGGGGTCGAGCCCGACCGGCGAGAGCACCGGCATGATCTCGTTGTGGAAGTAGGCCCGGAGCCAGCGCTTCTGGCGCGCGTTCCAGCTGCTGCGGCCGATGATCCGCACCCCGGCCTCGGCCAGCGCGGGGCGCAGCTCGCGGTTCCAGCACTCGTACTGGCCTTCGACCAGCTCGGAGGCGCGCTTGTGGATCGCGGGCAGCGCGGTGGCCGGCGCCATCCCGTCCGGCGATGCCGGCAGGCCGTATTCGACCGCATGGCGCACCGTCGCCACCCGGATCTCGAAGAACTCGTCCAGGTTGGTGCAGGAGATGCACAGGAACCGCAGCCGCTCCAGCAGCGGCACGGTGCGATCCTGGGCCTGGGCCAGGACGCGGAAATTGAATTCGAGCTGGGACAGCTCGCGGTTGAGGTACAGCGACGGGTCGCCCAGCGGGTCGAGCGGGAGGCTTTCCGTCATCGGAGGTTCGGCGGCCTTGGCGGTGCGCCGGGTGCGCGTGGTCGTCTTGCGGGCCGGGCCGCTCATGCCGGGGCCTCCTGCTGGGCCACCCGTGCGACGCTGCGCCCGGCCGGGAAGCGGCAGCTGAAGGTGCTGCCTTCTCCCACCGCGCTGGTCACCTCCAGCCGTCCCTGGTGCAGCTGCAGCACGTGCTTGACGATGGCCAGGCCCAGCCCGGTGCCGCCCAGCTCGCGCGAGCGGCTGGTGGACACGCGGTAGAAGCGTTCGGTCAGGCGCGGCAGATGTGATTCGGGGATGCCATAGCCCGAATCGCGCACCGACAGCACGGCCCCGCCGTCCGCGTCGCGGTCGAACACGATGGCGATGCTGCCGCCCTCGGGGGTGTAGCGCACGGCGTTGGACACCAGGTTGGAAAACGCGCTGTGCAACTCGCGCGGCGAGCCCACCAGGTCGATGTCCGTCCGGTCTTCCACCGTTACCACGTGCCGCCCCTTGCTCAGCGCCTCGGCCTCTCGCCGCAGCGTGGCCAGGCTCGAATCCATGGCCACGACTTCGTCGTTGATCGAGTCCTGTGACTCCAGCCGCGACAGGGTCAGCAGGTCTTCCACCAGCTGGGTCATGCGCTGGGACTGGCGGCGCATCTCGACCAGGATCGGCGCCCAGTCGGGCTGCTCCTCCGGATCGAGCATTTCCAGGTAGCCGTGGATCACGGTCAGCGGCGTGCGCAGCTCGTGGGAGACGTTGGCCACGAAATCGCGGCGGATGTGCTCCAGGTGCATCAGCTTGGTCACGTCGCGTGCCACCAGCAGCCAGAGCCGGTCGGAATAAGGTATCAGGCGCAGGCTGAGGCGGATGCCCGGGTCGACCGGGGAGGGCGCGTCCAGCAGCGGCTCGGCGTTGCGCCCGCCGGCCAGCCAGTGCGCGATCGGCAGCGGCCGCAGGCGGTCGCCCAGGGGGGCCTGGTTGTCTTCCGGGTAGTGCAGCCCCAGCAGGTCGCTGGCGGCCTCGTTGAACCACTGGATCCGCTGGGTGTCGCGCTCCAGCACCACCACCGCGTCGGGCAGGGCGGCGGCGGCGGCGCGATAGGCGCGCAGCATTTCAACCAGTCGCTGGGCGCGGTGGCGGGTCTCCTCCTGGCTGCGGTGCAGCAGCTGGCCCAGGTCGGCCCAGGCGTCGTGGCCGCCGTCCAGGGCGATGCGCTGGCGTGATGCCACGCGCTGGACCAGGCGCCGCAGCCGCAGCTGCTGCCATACCAGCAGCCCGATGGCCGCGATCGCCAGCGCCGGCCACGGGTGGCCGACGAGCAGGCCGACCAGCAGCGCGGCGGCCAGCACGACGGCGGGCCGCGCGAGGAGCCTGTTCCAGTGGGTGTTGGCGGGGACGGACATCGCCACCAGTCTAGCCCCCGGGCCGGGTCAAACGGCCATGGAGAAGCGGTAGCCCGCGCCGCGCACGGTCTGGACCATGCCGTCCATGCCGGTCGGCTCCAGGGTCTTGCGCAGGCGGCGGATGTGCACGTCCACGGTGCGTTCCTCCACGTACACGCTGCCGCCCCAGACCTGGTCGAGCAGCTGCGAGCGTGAGTACACCCGCTCGGGATGGGTCATGAAGAAGTGCAGCAGGCGGAACTCGGTGGGCCCGATGTTGATCGGCTCTTCGTTGGCGTACACGCGGTGCGCGGCGCCGTCGATGCGCAGCCCGCCCAGGGCGACGCTGCCGTCCTCGTCGTCCTCGCGCGAGCGCCGCATCACCGCGCGGATGCGGGCCAGCAGCTCGCGCGCGGAGAACGGCTTGACCACGTAGTCGTCGACCCCGGCCTCCAGGCCGCCGACCCGGTCGTCCTCCTCGCCGCGCGCGGTGAGCATGATGATCGGGACTTCGCGGGTGAGGTCTTCGCGGCGCCAGCGCCGGGCCAACTCCAGGCCGCTGGTGCCGGGCAGCATCCAGTCCAGCAGGATCAGGTCGGGAACCTTGTCGGCGATTGCCGATTGCGCCTCGCGGGCATCGCCTGCATGCACGGGCTCGTAGTCGCCCTTGCGCAGCGCGAACGCCACCATTTCCCGGATGGCGGGCTCGTCATCCACGATCAGGATCCGCTTTTGCATTGGGTTCGAAACCTGCCTGTTCAGCCGTTGACGGCATTAGACGACAGATTTGTGACCATACCGTGACATGGCCCCGGACGCTCAGTTCCGGCGCAGATCCTCGTCGCGGATGCCCTGGCGGCGCAGTTCCAGGACGGTTGGAGTGATGGCCGCGATCCGGGCGTCGATCCGGGCCCGCGCGTAATAGTCGACGTCGTCGCGCTGGCGCAGGGTGTTGAGCTGGATCAGGGCCTGCTCGGGACGGCCGCCCAGGTACGCGGCCTCCGCCCATGCTTCGCCGGCACGCACCGGGTCGCCGGCGATCTCATGGGCCCGTGCGATTGTGCGCTGGAACACCGGGTCGTCGGCCGCCGCGCGCTGCAGCGGCCGCAGCAGCGCCTGGGCGCGGCGGCCGGACTCGGGCGTGTTGCGCTCGGCCAGCACGCTGGCATAGGTCAGCACCACGGCGCGGTCATTGGGCAGGCGCCTGACCAGCGCCTCGAAGCGTTCGTCGGCCTCGGCCGTCCGGCCCGCGCGTGACTGCGCCTCGGCCAGGCCCAGCTCCAGCCAGCGGTCGCGCGGGTATTCCTGCAGCAGCGCGGCAAAGCCGGTCGCCGCGCGTGCGGCGTCGCCGGCGCGCATGCGGGCCACGGCCAGGCCGTACTGCTGGGCGTCGTCCAGCGGGCCGGTGCGCGCCATGCCCTCGTACTCGGCAATCGCTTCGCGGGTGGTGTTGGCGCTCAGCACCCGCATGCGCTCGCGGGCCCAGCCGAAGCTGTCCAGGCTGGCGTGGCGCTGGCCGAGGGCCGGCATCTCCAGGGTGCCGGGCAGCAGCGGGTTGTTCAGGCGGCCGGGCAGGGTGATGGCGGAGGAACTGCCCGGGATCGCGACCCGCTCGCTGAGCACGGCGTCGGGGGTGGAGGTGGTGGCGACCACGCTGTCGCTGCCGGTGATCTGTTCGGCGCGGGTGCGCGCTTCGGCGATGCGGGTGGTGGTGACCGGGTGGGTGCGCAGGTAGTCGGGCAGGCGTTCGCGTTCGGTGCCCTGGTTGACCCGCGACACCGCCTGCATGCGCTCGAACATCAGGGCCATGGCGTGCACGTCGTAGCCGCTGCGCGCCAGGGTCCGCATGCCGATCCGGTCGGCCTCGGATTCGTTGGAGCGGGTGTAGTCGATCTGCCGCTGCAGCGCCAGGCCCTGGATCGAGGCGATCGCGGCCATGCCCGCGTCGGTGGAGGAACTGCTGTCGGAGGCCGAAGCCAGCGCGATCGCGCCCAGCATCGCCAGGAACATCGGGACGCTGTCGCGCTGCGCCCGCTCAACGCTGCGCAGCACGTGGTTCTGGGTGACGTGGACGATTTCGTGTGCCAGCACCCCGGCCACTTCGTCTTCTGCCTCGGCGGTGAGCACCAGCCCCACGTTGACGCCGATGTAGCCGCCCAGGGTGGCGAAGGCGTTGATGGAGCGGTCGCGCATCATGAAGAAGGTGAACGACTGCTCCGGCTGGTCGCTGGCCGATGCCAGCCGGTTGCCGGTGCTGCGCAGCCAGCTGTCGACGAGCGGGTCCTCGAGCACCAGGTCATAGTGGCGCAGCTGGGCCAGCAGCATCTCGCCGTATTCGCGCTGCTGGGAGGGGCTGAGCACGCTGCCGGCGGAGGAGCCGATGTCGGGCAGCCGGTTTTCCTGCGCGGCGGCGTGGGGGCCGGCGAACAGCAGGGTGAGGACGGCGGCTAGCAGGAAGGATCGCATCGGGTCTGGTCTGGGACGGCTGCGTTATCGGGTCGAGCATGACGCCGGCCGGGCCGGGAGGCGTGAATCCGGGGTTAATCCGGCGGTTTCGGGCAGTGTAGCGGCCGGGGTGGAAAAACCGGTTCGGCATACCCACACTTTGGACACCGCCCTGCGCGCCAAGTTTCCGGAGCCCGCCTTGAACGACCCCCAGACCCCCGCACAGCCGCCGATCACCCTGTACACCAGCGCGGTGTGCGCCTACTGCGTGGCGGCCAAGAACTTCCTCAAGGGCCGCGGGCTGGAGTGGACGGAGGTGCGCATCGACCTGGATCCGGACGAACGCGCGCGGATGGTCGAGCGCACCGGCCGCACCAGCGTGCCGCAGATCTTCATCGGCGAGCGCCACGTGGGCGGCTATGACGACATGATCGCGCTGCACCGGGCCGGCTCGCTGGATCCGCTGCTCGCGGGCGACTGACCCGGCGCAGGGGGGCGGGCCCAAAGTCGAAGCCCGCGAGCCTGCAGGGGGACGGGCCTTCCGGCATAATTGCGGGCTGATTCGAGCCCCTGCGCCGCGGCACCGTGCGGCGCACCCGTACGGAACCCCCCACATGTCCCAGACGATCACCGTGATCCGCGGCGACGGCATCGGCCCGGAAATCATGGATGCCACCCTCCACGTGCTCGACGCCATGGATCTTGGCCTGAGCTACGAATACGCCGACGCCGGCCTGGTCGCGCTTGAAAAGCACGGCGAGCTGCTGCCCGCGGCCACGCTTGACTCCATCAGCCGCAACAAGGTCGCGCTCAAGAGCCCGCTGACCACCCCGGTCGGCGAAGGCTTCAGCTCCATCAACGTCGCCCTGCGCCGCCACTTCGACCTGTACGCCAACGTGCGCCCGGCCCGTTCCTACCCGAACACCCTGGCCCGCTTTCCCGGCGAGGTCGACCTGATCACGGTGCGCGAAAACACCGAGGGCGCCTACATCGGCGAGGGCCAGGCGATCACCGAGGACGGCGAGACCGCCACCCTGATGCAGAAGGTGACCCGCAAGGGCTCCGAGCGCATCGTCCGCTACGCCTTCGAACTGGCCCGCAGCACCGGCCGCAAGAAGGTCACCGTGGTGCACAAGGCCAACATCCTCAAGACCACCTCGGGCCTGTTCCTGAAGGTGGCGCGCGACGTCGCCGCCGAGTACCCGGACATCGAGTGCAACGAGATGATCGTCGACAACACCTGCATGCAGCTGGTGATGCGGCCGGAGCAGTTCGACGTGATCGTCACCACCAACCTCTTCGGCGACATCATCTCCGACCTGTGCGCCGGCCTGATCGGTGGCCTGGGGCTGACCCCGGGCGCCAACATCGGCCACGAGGTGGCAATCTTCGAGGCCGTGCACGGCACCGCGCCGGACATCGCAGGGCAGGGCAAGGCCAACCCCGGCGCGCTGCTGCTGGGCGCGGCGCAGATGCTCGACCACATCGGCATGCCCGACCAGGCCGAGCGCCTGCGCAAGGCGATCGTGGCAACGCTGGATGCCAAGGATTCGCTCACCGCCGACCTGGGCGGCACCGGCAGCACGATGGACTACGCCAAGGCAATCGTCAGCCGGCTCTGATCCACCGCCATCGGCACGGTCAGGGAAAACGGGACGCTCCGGCGTCCCGTTTTTCGTATCCGGTCGTCCTGCCACGGGCAGTGACGCGCGGGGCGAACCCGGACACAATCGGTGCTTTCGCCCCGGGGAACCACCGCCCATGACCACCCGCGCAAGCGCGCTGGCGCTCACGCCGCTGCTGCTGTTCCTGGCCCTGTTCTTCGGCGCCGGCATCTATTTCACCTTCCAGGGCGAGCCGATGGGCTTCTACCAGCTGCGCGCGCCGGTGGCGATCCTGCCGGCGCTGGCGCTGGCGTGCTGGCTCGCGCACCGCAAGGGGATCAAGGCGGTGGAGGTGATGCTGCAGGGCATGGGCGACCCGAACATCGTGATGATGTGCCTGATCTACCTGCTGGCCGGCGCGTTCGCCTATGTGTCCAGCGCGGTCGGGGCGGTGGACGCGGTGGTCGCGCTGGGCCTGGGCGCGCTGCCGCCGGCGCTGATCCTGCCGGGGCTGTTCCTGCTGGCCTGCTTCATCTCCCTGGCCATCGGCACCTCGATGGGCACGATCGCCGCGGTGGTGCCGATCGCGCTGGGAGTGGCCGATGCGGCGGGCCTGGATCGCGCGCTGGTGATCGGCGCGGTGATCGGCGGGGCGATGTTCGGCGACAACCTGTCGATCATTTCCGATACCACCATCGCCGCCACCCGCACCCAGGGCGCGCAGATGCGCGACAAGTTCCGCGAGAACTTCAAGATCGCGGTGCCGGCCGCGCTGGTGACGCTGGCGGTGCTGCTGTACCTGGGGGATTCGGCGCCGGTGGAGAGCGCGTCGGCGGCCTCGCCGTGGCTGGCGCTGCCCTACCTGGTGGTGCTGGTGCTGGCGCTGGCGGGGATGGAGGTGCTGCTGGTGCTGGCCATCGGTCTGGTGCTGGCCGGGGGGTTCGGGCTGGCGTTCGGCGATGGCTATGACGGGGTCAGCTACGTGGGCGACATCTGGATGGGCTTCGAGTCCATGGTCGAGATCCTGCTGCTGTCACTGCTGATCGGCGGCCTGGCGGCGCTGATGAAGGCCGCCGGCGGGCTGGAGTGGCTGGCGCAGGCGATCTCGCGCTTTGCCCGCGGCCACCGCGGGCGGCGCACGGGCGAGTTCAGCATCGCCGCGCTGTCGGCCACCAGCGACGCGTTCACCGCTAACAACACCGTGGCCATCCTGATCAGCGGCAGCGTGGCGAAGGACATCGCCGAAAAGCACGACATCAGTCCGCGCCGCTCGGCCAGCCTGCTGGATATCTTCGCCTGCGTGATCCAGGGCGTGCTGCCGTACGGGGCGCAGATCCTGCTGGCCTCGTCGCTGGCGGCGGTGTCGCCGCTGGCCCTGGCCGGCAGCATCCACTACTGCTGGATCCTGGCGGTCGTGGCGGTCGGCTTCATCCTCTGGCCGCGGAAGGATGCGGAGGTGGCGCGGCCGTAGCGTCGTGCCTGCGGGATGAAAAAAGGGCGCCGCGGGGGCGCCCTTTTCCGTTCGAGTCTGGCGTTGCCGCTCAGCGCGACTGCAGCTTGGACAGCAGGCGCAGGAACTCGATGTACAGCCACACCAGGGTGACCATCAGCGCGAACGCGCCGTACCACTCCATGTAGCGGGGCGCGCCCTGTTCCACGCCGGTCTCGATCAGGTCGAAGTCCAGCACCAGGTTCAGCGCCGCGATCACCACCACGAACAGGCTGAAGCCGATCCCGATCAGCCCCGACTCGTGGATCATCGGGATGTTGATGCCGAACAGCCCCAGCACGATCGTGGCCAGGTACACCAGCATGATCCCGCCGGTGGCCGCCACCACGCCCATCTTGAAGTTCTCGGTGGCCTTGATCAGGCCCGAGCGGTAGGCGAACAGCATGGCGAACAGGGTGCCGAAGGTCAGCATCACCGCCTGCAGCACGATGCCCTCGAACATGAAGTTGTACATGGCCGAGATCGCGCCCAGGGCGAAGCCCTTGACCAGCGCGTACATCGGCGCGGTGACCGGGGCCCATTCCTTCTTGAACACGGTCACCAGCGCCAGCACCAGGCCGCCGATGATGCCGCCCCACATGTACAGGCCGAAGCCGGGCGCGGGCTCGCCGGTCGGGGTCAGGGCCTGGCTCCAGGCCCAGGCGCCGGTGAGGGTGGCCAGCAGCAACAGCAGGCCGGTCTTGTTGGCGGTGCCGTTGAGCGTCATGACCTGGTCGGGGCGGGAGACGACCGTGCCGCTGCCCAGGTCCAGGAAGGTCGATTCCTTGAGGGCGGGATTTCCGCTGCGCATGGATTCCTCGTTGTCTTGGTGAACTGCCGCCGAGGATACACGGTGGAGTGGACGGCTGAACGGCCCCCCCGCCCGGCGGGGGTGGCCGTCGCGCATTCGTTGACAGCCACCGCGGCGCTGCGGACAATATGCGGTCCCCCGCGCCGACGGCATCATCTGTCAGCGGCGCGGAAGGGAGGCGGACCGTACGGCATCGGCGGGGTATAGCGCAGTCTGGTAGCGCGCCTGCTTTGGGAGCAGGATGTCGGGGGTTCGAATCCCTCTACCCCGACCACCGGCCCCACAGCCGGCGATCGATGCGACAATCCGGCCCGGGCGCCCGTAGCTCAACCGGATAGAGCACCGGCCTTCTAAGCCGGTGGTTGCAGGTTCGAGTCCTGCCGGGCGCGCCATCCGCGGCGTGCAGGCCGGAGCAAGTGCGACACAGTGGTGGCTGTAGCTCAGTTGGTTAGAGTACTGGATTGTGATTCCGGGGGTCGGGGGTTCGAATCCCCTCAGCCACCCCACCTTTGTGCAACGGCGGGCTGATTCGCCGTTGCCACCGGGGCCAAGCGCAGGTACACTGCGCGCCCCGATTTTCCCGGGCCGTTAGCTCAGTTGGTAGAGCAGCTGACTCTTAATCAGTAGGTCCAAGGTTCGAATCCTTGACGGCCCACCAGTTCGCGAAGACGCCCGGCACTGCCGGGCGTTCTTCGTTGTGGCGGGGGTAGAATCGCCGGCATCGCGAGAGTGGCGGAATTGGTAGACGCACTGGATTTAGGTTCCAGCGGGTAGTCCCCGTGGGGGTTCGAGTCCCCCCTCTCGCACCAGCCCGGAGGGCGCGGGCGCGTTGATGATGTGTGGCGCTGGCCCCCCGATTCCGCCACAATATCCCGTTCCGCCGGCGCCGGGCCCCGTGTCCGCTGCCCGCGCCCCGACATCCCAGACAAGACGAAATCCCCGGCCGAGGGCCGTGGTGCAGGAGTGGTTATGCAAGTTTCCGTCGAATCCACCGGCGACCTCGAGCGCCGGATGACCTTCCAGGTTCCCGCCGAGCAGCTTGAAAGCAGCGTTGGCGGCCGGCTGCGCGAAATGGCGCGCACCGCCCGCATCAAGGGCTTCCGCCCCGGGAAGGTGCCGCCGAAGGTGATCGAGCAGCGCTTCGGCGAGCAGGTGCGCGCCGAGATCCTGGATCAGCTGCTGCGCCGGGAATTCGACAACGCCGTGCGCGAAAACGAGCTGCGCCTGGCCGGCTCGCCGCGCATCGAGCCCGCCGGTGACGACCAGCTGGCCTACGTGGCCACCTTCGAAGTGGTGCCGGACTTCGGTGACGTCGACGTGTCCAGGCTGGAGGTGACCCGCCACACCGCCGAGGTGGCCGACGAGGACATCGACCGCATGATCGACAACCTGCGCCAGCAGCGCCGCAGCTGGAGCGCGGTGACCCGCCCGGCGCAGCAGGGCGACGCGCTGGACATCGAGACCTGGTCGCAGTCGGGCGACGAGCGGCTGCCGGCCGAAGGCGCGGAGAAGGGCACCGTGGTGCTCGGCTCCGGCGCCATGCTGCCGGCGCTGGAAGAAGCGCTGGTGGGCATGTCCGAGGGCGGGGAGAAGGACGTGGAGGTCGAGTTCCCGGCCGACTGGCGGGTTCCGCAGCTGGCCGGCAGGAAGGCCCAGGCCCACCTGAAGGTGGAGCGGGTGTCCGAGGAAGTGCTGCCCGAGGTCGACGCCGATTTCATCAGGAGCTTCGGCGTCAAGAAGGGCGAGATGGAGCAGTTCCGCACCGAGATCCGCACCAACCTGGAGCGCGAGCTCAAGGGCGCGCTGATGAACCGCCTGCGCCGCGAGGTCGGCGAGCAGCTGGTGGCGACCTGGTCGCACGTCGAGCTGCCGCCGCGCCTGGTCGAGGACGAGGCGCGCGCGCTGGCCGCCAACGCGGTCGAGCAGGCCCGCCGCCAGGGCCGCAAGGTTCCCGACCCGGGCCCCGAAGACCACAAGCAGTTCATGGATCCGGCCAGGCGCCGGGTGCTGATGGGCCTGCTGGTCGGCGAGGTCGCGCGCACCAACGAGCTGATGCTCGACCCCAAGCGGCTGAACGAAACGCTGCGCCTGATCGCCTCCACCTACGAGGAGCCCGACCAGGTCATTGAGTTGTACCGCAACGACCCCCAGCTCATGTCTGGACTGCAGAACCGGGTGATGGAGGAGCAGGTGATCGACTGGATCGCCGAGCGCGCCCAGCACACCGACAAGCAGCTGAGCTTCCAGGAAGCGATCGGCCAGTAACCTGGCCGGCGCCGTGGCCTACCCGCAGGAACCGGAGTGCACATGAGCAGCAACGAAACAAAGGCCCTCAACCTCGTCCCGATGGTGGTCGAACAGACTAGCCGCGGCGAGCGCGCCTACGACATCTATTCGCGCCTGCTCAAGGAGCGCCTGATCTTCCTGGTCGGGCCGATCGACGACCACATGGCCAACGTCATCGTGGCCCAGCTGCTGTTCCTGGAAGCGGAGAATCCGGAAAAGGACATCAGCATCTACATCAACTCGCCCGGCGGCATCGTCACCGCCGGCATGGCGATCTACGACACCATGCAGTTCATCAAGCCCGACGTGAGCACCATCTGCGTCGGCCAGGCGGCCAGCATGGGCGCGCTGCTGCTGGCGGCCGGTGCCAAGGGCAAGCGCTATGCGCTGCCCAATTCGCGGGTCATGATCCACCAGCCGCTGGGCGGCTTCCAGGGCCAGGCCACCGACATCGAGATCCACGCCCGCGAGATCCTTGCGCTCAAGCAGCGCCTGAACGAGATCCTCTCGCGCCACACCGGCCAGGGCCTGGACACGATCGCCGAAGACACCGAACGCGACAACTTCAAGAGCGCCGAGGCCGCGCGTGACTACGGCCTGGTCGACGAGGTTCTCGAGCGCCGTCCCGAAGAGTCGATCCAGCCGGCGTGACCATCGCCTTCCCGGTTCCGACCGCCTGCGGCGGAACCGGCTTAACCCATTGGCAAACGGCGGATTTCCGCGCCCCGGCCACGGGCTGGCGCGGTGCCGCCGCTATGCTATTCTCAAATCGATCCAGCGCCGTGTGGCGCCGCTCCATCGGGTAAGCAACGCATGAGCAAAGACTCCCAGGGCCGTTCCGGCGACAGCAGCAAGATCCTGTACTGCTCCTTCTGCGGAAAGAGCCAGCACGAGGTTCGCAAGCTGATCGCGGGCCCCAGCGTGTTCATCTGCGATGAGTGCGTTGAACTGTGCAACGACATCATCCGCGAGGAGCTGGAGGAAAAGGCCCAGAGCGCGCGCAGCTCGCTGCCCAAGCCCAAGGAGATCCTCGAGGTCCTGGACGAGTACGTGATCGGCCAGCACCGCGCCAAGCGCACCCTGGCGGTGGCCGTCTACAACCATTACAAGCGGATCGAGAGCCGGCAGAAGAACGAGGACGTCGAGCTCGCCAAGTCCAACATCCTGCTGGTCGGCCCGACCGGCTCGGGCAAGACCCTGCTCGCCGAGACCCTGGCGCGCATGCTCAACGTGCCGTTCACCATGGCCGACGCCACCACGCTGACCGAGGCCGGCTACGTGGGCGAGGACGTGGAGAACATCATCCAGAAGCTGCTGCAGAAGTGCGACTACGACGTCGACAAGGCGCAGCAGGGCATCGTCTACATCGACGAGATCGACAAGATCTCGCGCAAGTCCGAGAACCCGTCGATCACCCGCGACGTGTCCGGCGAGGGCGTGCAGCAGGCGCTGCTCAAGCTGATCGAAGGCACCATGGCCAGCGTGCCGCCGCAGGGCGGGCGCAAGCACCCGCAGCAGGAGTTCCTGCAGGTCGACACCAGCAACATCCTGTTCATCGTCGGCGGCGCGTTCGCCGGCCTGGACAAGATCATCCAGCAGCGTAGCTCGGATGCCGGCGGCATCGGCTTCTCGGCCAAGGTCAAGAGCAGCGAGCGCAAGGCCGACACCGGCAAGGTGCTGGCCGAGGTGGAGCCGGAGGACCTGATCAAGTTCGGCCTGATCCCCGAATTCGTCGGCCGCCTGCCGGTGGTCGCCACCCTGGAGGAGCTGGACGAGGCCGCGCTGGTGAAGATCCTCACCGAGCCCAAGAACGCGATCACCAAGCAGTTCCGCAAGCTGTTCGAGATGGAGGGCGCGGAGCTGGAGTTCCGCGACGACGCGCTTGCCGCGATCGCGCGCAAGGCGATCAAGCGCAAGACCGGCGCGCGCGGACTGCGCACCATCGTCGAATCGGTGCTGCTCGACACCATGTACGAGCTGCCCTCGCTGGAGAACGTGAGCAAGGTGGTGGTGGACGAGTCGGTGATCGAGCACAAGTCCGAGCCGTACCTCATCTACCAGAACCAGCCTGCCCAGAAGGTGGCATCGGCCGAATAGGGCAGCAACAACCCGCGGCGGGCAGCGCCCGCCGATCGTGCATGGAGGCATGATGGCAAGGAACTGGATCGTGATCGGCGACCCGACCAGCAGCGGCGGCTCGGTCGTCAGCGGCTCGCCCTTCACCGACATCGACGGCACCCCCGTCGCCCGAGTCACCGACCAGGCCACCTGCCCGCGCCACAAGGGCGCCTACCCGATCGTCGACGGCGACAGCACACTCATCGTGGACGGCCAGCCGGTCGCCCTGCACGGCAGCTCGCTGGCATGCGGCTGCAAGGTGCTGTCGGCGCAGCAGGTGCGGGTGTTCGTGGATGCCGGGGGTGGGGCAGGCGGCGGTACCGGTGGAGCACAGGTTGCCGCAGCAGTCGCGGCGGGAACGGCGCTTGCCTCGGCCATTGCCACGGCTACCGGGAAAGACGCGGCTGGGGACGCCCCCGTCGAGTACGACGAAGCCCTGCGCTTCTGCAGTGAGTCGGGTGAGCCGCTGGCCGGCATGCACTACACCCTGGATCTGGCCGATGGTGAAACGTGCAGCGGTGTCACCGACGAGAATGGCGTTACCGGGCGGGTACGTTCGCAGGCGCCTGTGGCCATCGTCCGCGCAACTATCGCTCCTTCCCTACTGGAAGTTTCCTGTTGTGCGGTGCATCCCGAGACCGATTTTGAAGAGGCGGTTTTCGAGCTGGATGCTGTTCTTACGCACAGCGCCGACATCGGCGTATCAGTGGTTGAGGTCAAGACTTCAGGGCATGAGCGCGAACTGACGTCCGGCGAGATTCACTTGGCGCGGATGGTGTTTGGGGATGCGGTCGCCTACGAACAGGTAAAAGTTCATGACCACGCGTACTGGATGACCTTGGGCTTGCAACCCAAGAACACAGCGATGGCTCCCAACGGCGAGATCTATTTCGGGCGGGAGCTCTACCGGGATGACTATTCCGTCGAGCCTTTGCACATGCAGCACCTGTTCGTCCATGAGATGACGCATGTCTGGCAATACCAGCTCGGGTATCCGGTGAAGCGCGTGCGGATTCCGCGCCCACGCATGCGGTATGACTACGAACTGGATGGATCAAAAGAGTTGCGCGACTTCAACATGGAGGCACAAGGAAACATCCTTGCAGACTATTTCCTGACTGCTTTCCGCGGTAGTCAAAGGCAGGTCAGCCAGCGAGAGTACCGAACCGACGCTGCCTATGATGCGCTGCTTCAGAAGGCCATTCGCGGGTTCCTGCAGGATCCTGGGGACACCAGGAACCTTCCGATCACAACCCGGTGAGCCAGTACCATGAAGACGATTCTTCTTTGGGTTTCCATCGCGTCGCTACTCGTTTCCGCGTGTGGAACGGCTGGAGAGCGATATCAACAGGCCAGTGTCACGACCATCGACGGCCAGCCCTGCTTTTCGCTCGGCTACTCGTCGGGGGGCGGTGACGCATCCGCGGTACTGTCTAGCGTCCGGGTCGACGAGCGTGTCGCCGGAGTTGCCCGGAACATCTGGGAAGCCGACTTCCTTGACCAGGGGGACTTCGTGTTGTCCCCGGGTGACTGCGTCCCCTATGCGAAGGGCGAGCCTGACCCGACGCCCGAACTCGTGCCCGGTCGGGCGTACAGCGTGACAATCCTTGCCGATGTGAAAGTTGGCGGGCGATTCACCGCCCGCTGGTACAGCGCGCACTTTTGCATGCTGGAAACAGGACAGGGCTTGCTGTCTCACCAGATCGAGGCAGGTGGTCGAAGTGATGCTTCTGGCTGGGCGGCATGCGGTACAGGGGTTCGCTGGTAAATCTGTTCAGGTTCCCCTCTGGCGCTGCCGGAGAGATGTTCCCAAGCCCTTGATTCAACGGGTTTTCTGGCAGCCGCCTGCGGTGCCCGGCCGTTTGGCCGCTTGCATCCCCCTCCGGTCAGCCCCATAAGGGAGGCATGCCGGATTGCCGGCCCCGTACCTGAGTTCCCGGAGCCTTGATGACCACTCCCAACACCGAAATCCTCGACCTGCCGGTGCTGCCGCTGCGCGACGTCGTGGTGTTCCCGCACATGGTGATCCCGCTGTTCGTCGGCCGGGACAAGTCGATCCGCGCGCTGGACCAGGCGATGGAGGGCGGCAAGCGGATCCTGCTGGTGGCGCAGAAGTCGGCCGAGACCGATGACCCCGGCGCCGGCGACCTGTACGAAACCGGCACGCTTGCCCAGATCCTGCAGCTGCTCAAGCTCCCCGACGGCACCATCAAGGTGCTGGTGGAGGGCGTGGAGCGCGCCGCCGTCACCGGCATCGCCGAGCGCGACGGCGCCCTGGTGGGCCAGGGCCGGGTGATCGAGTCGGTCGAGGGCCGCGAGGAGCGCGAGATCGAGGCCGTGGCGCGTTCGCTGATGAGCCTGTTCGAGCAGTACGTGAAGACCAGCCGCAAGCTGCCGCCGGAGCTGCTGCAGACCCTGGCCGGCATCGACGAGCCCAGCCGCCTGGCCGACACCATCGCCGCGCACCTGGGCGTGCGCCTGGCGGACAAGCAGAAGCTGCTGGAGACGGTGGATACCGGTGAGCGGCTGGAGGCCCTGGTGGGCCTGGTCGACGGCGAGATCGACGTGCAGCAGATGGAGAAGCGCATCCGCGGCCGCGTGAAGTCGCAGATGGAGAAGTCGCAGCGCGAGTACTACCTCAACGAGCAGATGAAGGCGATCCAGAAGGAACTGGGCGACATGGACGACGCGCCCAACGACATGGAGGAGATCGCGCGCAAGATCGCCGAGGCCGGCATGCCCAAGGAGGTCGAGGCCAAGGCGAAGAACGAGTTCAACAAGCTCAAGCAGATGTCGCCGATGTCGGCCGAGGCCGCGGTGGTGCGCAACTACCTGGAGTGGCTGCTGGGGGTGCCGTGGAGCAAGCGCAGCCGCGTGCGCCGCGACCTCGCCGTCGCCGAGGAGGTGCTGGACGCCGACCACTACGGGCTGGAGAAGGTCAAGGAACGGATCCTGGAATACCTGGCCGTGCAGACCCGCGTGCGCAACATGAAGGGCGCGATCCTGTGCCTGGTCGGCCCGCCGGGCGTGGGCAAGACCTCGCTCGGCCAGTCGATCGCCAAGGCCACCAACCGCAAGTTCGTGCGCATGTCGCTGGGCGGCGTTCGCGACGAGGCCGAGATCCGCGGCCACCGCCGCACCTACGTCGGCTCGATGCCGGGCCGGATCGTGCAGAACCTCAACAAGGCCGGCACGAAGAACCCGCTGTTCGTGCTCGACGAGATCGACAAGATGTCGATGGACTTCCGCGGCGACCCGTCCTCGGCATTGCTGGAAGTGCTCGATCCGGAGCAGAACGATGCCTTCAACGACCACTACCTTGAGGTCGACCTGGATCTGAGCGAGGTGATGTTCATCGCCACCGCGAACTCGCTCAACATCCCCGGCCCGCTGCTGGATCGCATGGAGGTCATCCGCATCCCCGGCTACACCGAGGACGAGAAGATCAACATCGCCATGCGCTACCTGGTGCCCAAGCAGTTCAAGGCCAACGGGCTGAAGGACGACGAGCTGAAGATCGCCGAGGGCGCGATCCGCGACATCGTGCGCTACTACACGCGCGAGTCCGGCGTGCGCAACCTGGAGCGCGAGATCGCCAAGATCTGCCGCAAGGTGGTGAAGGAGCTCGCCCTGTCGGGGCCGGCGCCGGTGAAGAAGGGTGCCAAGGCAGCAAAGACCGCCAAGGCTACAAAGGCCACCAAGGCTACAAAGACCAGGGCGGTGAGCGTCACTTCGCGCAATCTCGACAAGTACCTGGGCGTGCGCCGCCACGACTTTGGCCGCGCCGAACAGGACAACGAGATCGGCATGGTCACCGGCCTGGCCTGGACGGAGGTCGGCGGCGACCTGCTGCAGATCGAGGCCACCCACATGCCGGGCAAGGGCAACCTGATCCTGACCGGCCAGCTGGGCGACGTGATGAAGGAGTCGGCGTCGGCAGCGCACTCGATCGTGCGCGCCCGGGGCGGCCAGATCGGCCTGGACATGGACTGGCTGCAGAAGCGCGACATCCACGTGCACGTGCCCGACGGCGCCACCCCCAAGGACGGCCCCAGCGCCGGCATCGCCATGACCACCGCGCTGGTGTCCATGCTCAGCCGGATCCCGGTACGCTCGGACGTGGCCATGACCGGCGAGATCACCCTGCGCGGCAAGGTCACCGAGATCGGCGGCCTGAAGGAGAAGCTGCTGGCCGCGCTGCGCGGTGGCATCAGCACCGTGATCATCCCCGAGGACAACCGCAAGGATCTGGCCGACATTCCCGGCAACGTGACCGAGGGACTCAAGATCATCCCGGTCAAGTGGATCGAGGAAGTGCTGGACGTGGCGCTTGAGCACCCGCTGCCCGAACGCTCGGCCGAAGAGGTCGAAGAGGTGATCGGCAAGGGTGGGGGAACCGGCGACCGGGCCGCTGCCAACAAGCATTGACGAACATGGCGGCGCCGTGGCAGGCAGGCGAAAAATGGCGCGGTTGTGCGATTTTTCGGTTGCGTCCCGGCGCCGCCCGCTGGTATAACTTGAGCCATTCGCGGCGCCCCGAGAGGGCTTGCCGCTCCGCGTCGACCGGCTCGCCGTTCGACACCAAACGCGACCGGGGTCGCACAGGAGTAAAAAAGAACATGACGAAGAAGAGTGACATCATCGAAGCCGTGGCCGGCAAGGCCGGTCTGTCCCGCGCCGACGCGACCAGCGCCGTGGATGCCGTTTTCGACACCATCAGCGGTTCGCTCGGCCGTGGCGACAGCGTCGCGATCGCCGGCTTCGGCACCTTCGAAGTGCGCGAGCGCGCTGCCCGCACCGGCCGCAATCCGCGCACCGGCGAAGAGATCCAGATCCCGGCCGCAAAAAATCCTGCGTTCAAGGCTGGCAAAGCACTGAAGGACGCTGTAAACTAAGCGGCTCGCATACGGGTGCTTAGCTCAGCGGTAGAGCGTCGCCCTTACAAGGCGAGGGTCGGGGGTTCGAAACCCTCAGCACCCACCACGCCAAGGTTTCAAGGTTCAAGTGCGGAGCGGTAGTTCAGTTGGTTAGAATGCTGGCCTGTCACGCCGGAGGTCGCGGGTTCGAGTCCCGTCCGCTCCGCCACTAGACAAGAAGACCCCCGCCTCGGCGGGGGTTTTTCTTTTGCGCCCTCGGCAGGAAGTGCGCGCCGCCTTCGGCCGCTGGCCGGGCCAATCCGGTTAGAATGGCCGGCTACGTCCACGGCCAGTCCAACACGATGCTGCAAGCACTCCGAGAAAAGATGACCGGCTGGATCGCGATCGGCATCGTGATCCTGCTGGCGATCCCGTTCGCCTTCTTCGGGATGGAACAGTACCTGTTCCAGGGCGGCGCCAACTATGCCGCCAGGGTGGAGGCCCCGCCGTCGTGGTGGCGCGGCGCCCCCGATCTGTGGCCGGTGCGCAAGCTGGTCTGGAAGACCGAGACGATCTCGGTCGAGGATTTCCGCGGCGCGTTCGAACAGGAACGGCAGCAGACCCGCATCCAGATGGGCGATGACTACGATCCGCGCGCGTTCGAAGCGATCGAGAACCGGCGCCGCGTGCTCGAAGGCCTGGTTGACCAGGCCGTGCTGCGGCTGGCGGCGGGCAATCGCGGCATCGCGGTGGGCGATGCCGAGGTTGCCGGGCAGATCCAGCAGTTCCCGGCGTTCCAGGTGGACGGGCAGTTCAACCTGGAGCGCTACCAGCTGGCGCTGCAGACCCAGGTGCCGCCGCAGTCGCCGCGCCAGTTCGAAGCGGCCATCCGCGAGAGCCTGGAGCAGTCGCTGATCCCGGTGCAGGTCGCCGAGTCGGCGTTCGTGACGCCGTCCCAGCTCGACCGGGTGATGGTGCTGCTGGGCGAGCGCCGCGACGTGCAGTTCGTGATGATGCCGGCGCCCGGGCCCGACGAAGGCGAGGTCGGCGAAGACGAGATCAAGGCCTGGTACGACGCCAACCAGGCCGACTTCCGCGCCCCGGAGACGGTGTCCATCGAGTACCTGGAGATGGACGACTCGATGGTGGAAGTGGACGACATGCCGACCGAAGAGGAGCTGCGCGCGCACTACGCCAGCGAGCGCGCCCGCTTCGGCGGTGACGAGCAGCGCCTGGCTTCGCACATCCTGATCGAGGTGCCGGCCGACGCGGGCGCGGCTGCCGCGCAGGAGGCCCGGGCCCGCGCCGCCGACGTGGCCCGGCAGGCCCAGGCCGAGGGCGCGGACTTCGCCGAGCTCGCGCGCGAGCATTCCGACGACTTCGGCTCCGCCGACGCCGGCGGCGACCTGGACTGGGTCGAGCCGGGGACGATGGTGCCCGAGTTCGAGCAGGCGCTGTTCGCGATGCAGCCGGGCGAGGTGAGCGACCCGGTCAGGACGGACTTCGGCTGGCACGTGCTGCAGCTGCGCGAGGTGCGCGGTGGCGAGGACGCGGTGCCGTTCGAGGACGTGCGTGAGGAGCTTGCGCGCGAGCTGTCCGGAAGCACCCGCGAGCGTGCCTACAGCGAGCTGGTCGGGCAGGTGGTGGATCAGGCCTACCGTGATCCGAACTCGCTCGAGCCTGCGGCTGCGGTGGGTGATTTCGAAGTCAGGAGCGCGGGGCCGTTCGCGCGCGGTGAGGGCGAGGGCGTGATCGCGCATCCGGCGCTGCAGCGCGCCGCGTTCACCGAGAGCCTGATCGAGGATCGCACCGTCAGCGATCCGATCGAGGTGGGCACCAACCACAGCGTGCTGATCCGGGTGACCGACCACACGCCCGAGCAGGCCCGCCCGCTGGAGCAGGTGCGTGACGAGGTCATTGCCGCGATCCGTGCCGACCGCAGCGCCCGTCGCCTGGCGGCCGAAGCGGAGGCCATCGTCGAGCGGATCGGAGAGGGCGCGTCGCTGTCGGAAATCGCCGAGGCCGAAGGGCTGGCGGTGCAGGACGTGCCGGGCGTGCCGCGCGGCGCGCCGATCCCCCATCCGGCGGCCGCGGAGGCCTACTTCGCCGCCGACGTCCCGGAAGAGGGGAGCGCCAGCGCGGGCCAGGTCCAGCTGGAAGACGGCAGCATCGTGGTGTTCGCCGTCACCGCGGTGAACCCGGGTGACCCGTCCGATGCCAGCGAGCAGGAGCGCGGGATGCTGCGCCAGCAGCTGACCGTGCTGGCCAGCAACGACTCGGCCGAAACCGTGCTGCGCGCCCTGCGCGAGCGGATGAAGGTCACCGTGATCGAATCCCAGCTCTGATCCCGGTGCACGGCGCGCCCCGCAGGGAGCGCGCCGCATGCGCGAAGCCGCGCGCTGTTACGACTGCGCGGGCTCTTCGATGCCGGTCATGCTGACGATGTTGTAGCCGCCGTCGACGTAGGTCACCTCGCCGGTGACGCCCGAGGCCAGGTCCGAGCACAGGAACGCGGCCACGTTGCCTACGTCCTCGATGCTCACCGTGCGCCGCAGCGGCGCCTCGGACTCCACGTGGCCCAGGATCTTGCGGAAGCCGCCGATGCCCGAAGCCGCCAGGGTCTTGATCGGGCCGGCCGAGATCGCGTTTACGCGGATGCCTTCCGGGCCCAGGTTGTAGGCCAGGTAGCGCATGGTGGCTTCCAGGCTGGCCTTGGCCACGCCCATCACGTTGTAGCTGGGCAGGGTGCGCACCGCGCCCAGGTAGGACAGCGTGAGGACCGCGCCGTTGCGACCCTGCATCAGCGGCCGCGCGCCCTTGGCCAGCGCCGCCAGCGAGTAGGCGGAGATGTCCTGGGCGATGGCGAACGACTCGCGCGACAGCCCGTCCAGGAACTGGCCGGCGATGGCCTCGCGCGGGGCGAAGGCGATGGCGTGGATGAGGATGTCGAAGCCGTCCGGCCAGTGCTTGCCCACGTCGGCGAACAGCGCGTCGATCTGCGCGTCGTCGGTCACGTCCAGGGCGAACGACGGCCCGCCGCCCAGCCGCGAGGCGACGTCCTCGACCCGCGACTTGAGCTTTTCATTCTGGTAGGTGAAGGCCAGTTCGGCACCTTCGCGGTGCATGGCCTCGGCGATGCCGTTGGCGATCGAGCGCTGACTGGCGATGCCCGTGATCAGGGCGCGCTTGCCTTTCAGGAAACCCATGTGTGTCCGTCTCTTGGTTGAGCAACGGCCTAGTTTGCCACGGGCGGCGCGTCACCGGGCTCGGCGGGGTCGATCTGCAGCAGCATGCCGGGCTGCAGCACGCTGCCGGCGTCCAGGCCGTTGCGCAGCAGCAGCTCGGCGGTGCCGATTCCGTAGCGACGGGCGATCCGCCAGATCGAGTCGCCGCGGGTGACGGCGTGGGTGCGGGGTTCTGCACCGGCTTCGCTTTCGGCAACCAGGTCGCTCGCATCCGCCAGGAACACGGGCGCCTGCACCTCGTCGGCCTTCCCGGGCCGGGTGGCATGCTGCAGGAAGGCCGCCAGCGCGTCGCGAGGGCGCGCGGGCACCATCACCTCCACGCCCCGGTCGCCGCGGCCCACGCGGCCTTCGGCGAAAGCCGGATTGAAGTGCCGCACCAGTGCCGGGTCATGGCCGTTGCGGCTGGCCCAGCGATCCAGCTGGCGGGTGCCGGCCGGCAGCGGGGTGCTGGTCAGCACCGGCACCGGCCGGTCGATCGCGTCCAGCCACTGCGGATCCTCGCCGGCCTCCACCAGCAGGCACGACAGCGCCTGCAGCTTGCGCACGTAGGCGCGGGTGATGCCGGGCACGGCGAGCTTCTCCGGCTCGGCGTCCATGGCCCGCTGGCCGGCGTTGCGCAGCGCGCCGAAGATCCGGTATTCGCCGGCGTTGTAGCCCATCACCGCCAGCCGCCAGTCGCCGGCGAACATGCCGTGCAGGGTGCGCAGGTAGCGCACCGCGGCGGTCGTGGATTCCACCGGCGACAGCCGGCCGTCATAGCCGGGCCGGATCGTGACCTCGTGGTTGCGCGCGGTGACGGCGATGAACTGCCACAGCCCGGCCGGGCCGGAGGGACTGCGGGCGTTGGGGCGGTAGCCGCTTTCCACGAACGGGATCAGCGCGTACTCGGAGGGCAGGTGGTATTCACGCAGCGCCTCGACCACGTAGCCGAACAGCGGCAGCAGCCGCTCGGGCCGGTTGGCCAGCTCGCCCGGGACGTGGGCGAAGTGCTGCCGCCAGCGCTCGCTTGCATCCACCGCGCACTCCTGATCCGACAGCCCGCTGCGGAACTCGGCATAGATCTCGCGCCCGCTGCGGGTGACCGGCTGCAGGGCCCGGGTGGTCTGGCCGGCACCGCCGGCGATGGCCGGCAGCTGCGTCGCCTGCAGCGCCGTGGCCGGGGTGGCCGCGGCTGCCGTCGCCAGGCAGGCAGCAGCCAGCACGGCGGCCAGCAACGCCCCGCGGACGCTCGCAAGACCGGCCCTCATGCGGTGAAGCCGTCCTTCCAGGCGCGCAGCGCCGCGAACAGGGCCGTCCGGTCGTCGGCCCGGCCGCCCTCGACCCGATCGCGCAGCGCGTCGCGCACCTGCGCAACGTCGACCCGCAGGAACGGATTGCAGGCCAGTTCGCTTTCCAGGGTGGACGGCACGGTGGGTTGGCCCTGCGCCAGCATGCGTTCAACCTCCTCACTGCGTTCGCGCAGCGCCCGGTTCGCCGGCTCGACGGCCAGGGCGAAGGCGGCGTTGCCGCGCGTGTATTCGTGTCCGCAGCACACCAGAGTTTCGGGCGGCAATCCCGCCAGCCGATCCAGGGACTCCAGCATCTGCAACGGCGTACCCTCGAACAGCCGCCCGCAACCCAGGCTGAACAAGGCGTCGCCGCTGAACAGCGCGCCGTGGCCGTGGAAGGCGACGTGGCTGCGCGTGTGGCCCGGCACGTCGATCACCTCGAACCGCCAGGGGCCGGTTTCCACCACGTCCCCGCCGCGCACGCGCACGGTGGCGGTGCGGATGCGCTCATCGTGCGGTGCGTAGACCGGCAGTCCCGGCCAGCGCTCGAGCAGGGCCGGCACGCCGCCGACATGGTCATCGTGGTGGTGGGTGAGCAGGATCGCCGCCGGCACCCTGCCATCGGACGCCGCGGCCAGCACCGGCCCGGCTTCGCCGGGATCGACCACCAGCAACCGCCCGCCGTCGCCGGGGAGAGTCCAGATGTAGTTGTCGGACAGCGCCGCCAGGGGCGTGGGCTGCATCGGCCGGCTCCCCGAACCCAGTAGAATGGAACCATGCCCGCGCTCTCCCCGAACGGTCAACCCGCGTCCGCCCGAAACTGGTTTGCTTCCGAGGCCGGCCAGGCCCTGCTCCGGAGTGAATTCCCGCTGATCCAGCGCGCCCTGCGCGACCGCCCGGCGCCGCCGTGGGCGTGGTTTGCGCCGTGCAAGGTCGAGGCTGAAGACTGCGGCCGCGGCGCCTGCCTGGTGGCGGGCGAGGGCGGCTGGGAAGGCTCCCTGCGCTGCGGGCTGCCGCTGCCCTTCGCCACCGGATCGCTGGCCACCGTGGTGCTGCAGCACGCGCCCGCGGTGGCCGGCCCGCTGGACGCGCTGCTGGACGAGTGCGCGCGGGTGCTGATCGATGGCGGCCGGCTGTACCTGCTGGCGCTCAACCCGCTCTCGCCCTATCGGATGCGCTGGCGCGGCAGCGGCCTGGCGGCGAGCGAGCCGCTGGTCTGGCGCCGGCGCCTGCGTCGCGTGGGCCTGGAGCCCGACCCGGTTTCGCAGGGAGTCGGCCCCGTCTGGAAGCCCCGGGCCCGCGAGGAGCTGCGCAGCGGCCCGGGCCTGGCCGCCGCGTACGTCCTGGGCGCCGAGAAGCGGGTGGTTCCGCTGACCCCGGCCGCGGGCAAGGCCCGGCGCATCCGCCTGCAGCACGGGCTGAGCGCCGGATGAGCGCGCGCAAGCAGGTTCGGATCCACACCGACGGCGCCTGCCTGGGCAATCCCGGGCCGGGCGGCTGGGCGGCGCTGCTGCGCTACGGCCAGCGCGAGCGCGAGCTGGCGGGCGGCGAGGCGCAGACCACCAACAACCGCATGGAGCTGATGGCCGCCATCCGCGCGCTGGAAGTGCTGACCGAGCCGTGCGAAGTCGTGCTGCACACCGACTCGCAGTACGTGCGCAAGGGCATCACCGAATGGATGCCCAACTGGCTGCGCCGCAACTGGCGCACCGCCGCCGGCGCTGCGGTGAAGAACCAGGATCTGTGGCAGCGCCTGCACGCCGCGGCGCAGCGCCACGAGGTGGACTGGCGCTGGGTCAAGGGCCATTCCGGCGATCCCGACAACGAGCGGGTCGACGACCTCGCCCGCAACGAGGCCGAGCGCATCAAGGCCGCCCCGGCCGATGCGATAGGCTAGCGGCATGCGACAGATCGTCCTGGATACCGAAACCACCGGCCTGGAATGGAAGAAGGGCAACCGGGTGGTCGAGATCGGCTGCGTGGAGCTGGTCGAGCGCCGTCCCACCGGCCGCACCTACCACTGCTACCTCAATCCGAAGCGCGAGTTCGAGGCGGGGGCGCAGGAGGTTACCGGCCTGACCCTGGAGTTCCTGGCCGACAAGCCGCTGTTCGAAGACGTGGTGGACGAGTTCCTGGCCTTCGTGGAGGGCGCGGAGCTGGTGATCCACAACGCCGCGTTCGACATCGGCTTCCTGGATTCCGAGCTGGACAGGCTGGGCACCGGCCGCGGCCGCATGACCGACCACGCCTCGGTGCTGGACTCGCTGGACCTGGCCCGCCAGCGCTATCCGGGCCAGCGCAACTCACTGGACGCGCTGTGCCGCAGGCTGGGCGTGGACAACGCCCACCGCCAGCTGCACGGCGCGCTGCTGGACGCCCAGCTGCTGGCCGAGGTGTACCTGGCGCTGACCGCGGGGCAGGGCGAGATCGGCTTCGACGCGCTCGAGCCGGCCGCCGCCGCGGCCACGCCCCTCGCATCCGCGCCGCCGGCCGGCCCGCGCCCGCGGGTGGTGGCCACGGACGAGGAGATGGCCCTGCACGCCGCGCGCGTGGAGGCGATCAGCGCCCGCGCCGGCCGCAACCTGTGGCAGGTGGCGGCCGAAGCGCCGCAGCGCGAGGTCGAGCCGGCCTGACCAGGCGGGCCGCGCCGCTCAGGCGCGGCGCACCAGCACCACGGTCACGTTGTCCGAGCCGCCGTTGTCCAGCGCCGCGGCGACCAGCCCGTCCACGCATTCCTGCGCGCTGCATTCGGTATGGGCCAGCACCCGGGCGATGCTGTCGTCGTCCACTTCCTCGGTCAGTCCGTCGCTGCACAGCAGCAGCTGCATGCCGGGCAGCAGCTCGCCGGTCATCGTCTCCACGTTCAGCGCCTTGGGGTCGGTGATGCCCAGCGCCTGGGTGACCACGTTGCGGTGCGGGTGGTTGCGCGCCTGGTCGACGCTGATGGTGCCCTGGCTGATGAGTTCCTGGACATAGCTGTGATCCTGGGACAGCTGGGTCAGGCGGCCGCCGTGCCACAGGTACACCCGGCTGTCGCCGACCCAGGCCACTTCGAAGCGGTCGTTGCCCACCCGCGCGGCCACCACCGTGGTGCCCATCGGCAGGGTGTCGTGGCGCTGGCGCGAGGCGCGGATGATTTCCTCGTCGGCGATCCGGATCGCCTGCTCCAGCGGCGTGCCCTGGCGGGTTTCGCGCACGATGGTCTCGCGCGCCAGGGCGCTGGCGACCTCGCCGTATTCGTGGCCGCCCATGCCGTCGGCCACCAGCCACAGGCCCAGGTCGCTGTCGCCGTAGTAGGTGTCCTCGTTGAGATCCCGGCGCAGCCCGACGTGAGTCAGGTGTCCGAACTCGATCATCCGGATGCCGTGATCCGATACGGGCGCGCGTTCAATGGCAGGTGGGGCGGTGGTGCGGACTTCGGCCGCGGAATCTTGTGCGTCTGCGTCAACCACTGGCAACCCGGATCCTGCGGAGGGTACGGATAAGTTATCAGAGTGGCGCTCAAACGGTTGTCGCGGGTGTGGCGGGGGCGGATGCCGCTTGTTCATTCGGGACGGCCGGTTGCTCGAACAGGGAAGGTGCGACCGCGCGGTGCTCCGGGCTGGAGAGAACCCGGTGCACCGGCGGCAATCCGGCCGATCCTGGCCATGCACGCGGTGGGGGACTGCGCGTGCGGCTTTTCGGTTGCAGCCTTCCGGCGTGGAAGGCCCGGGGCGTTCTCTGGGCCCCTTGTCTGGTACATACGTAAATCAGGCGGCGGCCGGACACCGCCAGCGCAGCCTGAGCCCGCGCCCGGCCAGGTGGCGCTCGAACCCGTCCGCCAGCACCATGTCGCCGGCGGCCAGCACGCTGCCATCGGCTGCGCACAGCAGCGGCAGGCGCTCGCGCACCCACGGCGGCACGTCCATTTCCTGCAGCAGGTTCCTGAGCGCGTGCGAATGGCTGCGCCCGGGCAGGGTGATGCGCTCGCCGCCCTGGCGGGCGCGAATCGTGAGCGGGAAGGGCTTTCCGGGGGGCGCGGCGGCGGCCGGCAGGCCCTCAAGTTCCAGGATGTCGCCGGTGGGCAGCAGCAGCGGCGCGCAGCCGTCCCACTGCGCCTGGTAGGCCGGCGGCAGCGCGGGCGAAGCATGCGATGCGTGCAGCAGGTCGCGCCAGCGCCGCACGACGGCGCCGGCCCAGGCGAATTCCGGGATCCTGTCTCCGGCGGGGCCGAGCAGTCCGGCCTCGATGCGCGCCACGCCCTCGCCGGGCAGCGGCGGCAGGCCGAGGCGTTCCAGCCAGAGCCGCAGCACCCGTGCGCGGCGTTCGCGGGGGAGCTGCAGCAGGCGAGCGACGTCGAGCACCTGCGGCTGGGTGGTGGACGCGCCGGCCAGTGCCGCCGCGTCCCCGTCGGCCAGCAGGCTGGCGGCTTCGGCGGCCAGCCCGGCGCTGCGCGCAAGCATCGCGCCGGCGTGCGGCCAGCGCTGGCGCAGCAGCGGCATCACGTGCAGGCGCAGGTGGTTGCGGTCGTGGTCGCCTGCCGTGTTGGCCGGGTCTTCCACCCAGTCCAGGCCGGTGCCGCGGGCGTATGCGAGCAGCGCATCGCGTGGCTGTTCCAGCAGCGGCCGCCACAGCCAGCCGCGCCCCAGCGGGCGCCAGGCCGGCATCGCGCGCAGGCCGTCCACGCCGGAGCCGCGCAGGGCCCGCAGCAGGAAGGTCTCGGCCTGGTCGTCGCGGTGGTGGGCGAGGGCGAGGAGTTCGCCGGCGCCAAGCACCTGGTCGAACGCGCGGTAGCGGGCCTGCCGGGCCGCGGCCTCCAGGCCCAGGCCGGTATCGCGGTCGACGTCCACGCGCGCCACCTGCAGCGGCACGGTGAGTGCGTCGCAGCGGCGCTGGCAGTGCGCGGCCCAGTCGTCGGCCTGCGCGGCCAGCCCGTGGTGGACGTGGACGGCGCGCAGCCCGCGGTCGCGCACTTCGACGTCGGCGGCCAGCAGGTGCAGCAGCACGGTTGAGTCCAGGCCGCCGCTGAAGCCCACCAGCACCGGCCCCGGGGCCGGCGGCTGCGGCAGGGTCGGCGGCGTCATCATCGCACCGGCCGCGGCCTCAGCCGGCTTCGTAGGCGCCGTAGCTGCGCAGGCGCTGGTAGCGCTGTTCCACCAGCGCCGGTGTCGGCATGGATTCGAGCTGGTCGAGCTGGTTGAGCAGCACCGCCTTGAGCCGGACTGCGGTCTGGCCGGGGTTGCGGTGGGCGCCGCCGATGGGTTCGCGCACCAGCTTGTCGACCAGGCCCAGCCCGTGCAGGCGGCTGGCGGTCAGGCCCAGCTGTTCGGCGGCATCGCGCTTCTTGTCCGCGTCCTTCCACAGGATCGAAGCGCAGCCTTCCGGCGAGATCACCGAATAGGTGCTGTATTCGAGCATGAGCGTGCGGTCACCCACGCCGATCGCCAGCGCGCCGCCGGAGCCGCCTTCGCCGATCACCGTGCACAGGATCGGGATCTTCAGCTCGGCCATCTCCATCAGGTTGCGGGCGATCGCTTCCGACTGCCCGCGCTCCTCCGCGCCGATGCCCGGGTAGGCGCCGGGGGTATCGATGAAGGTCAGCAGCGGCAGGCCGAAGCGCTCGGCCATCTTCATCAGCCGCAGCGCCTTGCGGTAGCCCTCCGGCCGCGGCATGCCGAAGTTGCGGCGCACCTTGGACTTGGTGTCGCGGCCCTTCTCGTGGCCGATGATCATCACCGCGCGCCCGTCGATGCGGCCCAGCCCGCCGATGATCGCCGGATCGTCCGCATAGGCGCGGTCGCCGGCGAGCTCCTCGAACTCCTCGCACATCACCCGGATGTAGTCGCTGGTGTACGGGCGCGCCGGATGCCGCGCCAGCTGCGACACCTGCCACGGTGTCAGGTCGCGGAAGATCTGGGCCGTGCGCCGGCGCAGCTTGTCCTGCAGCGTGCGCAGCTCGGCGTCGATGTTGACCGCCGGCCCGGTGCTGGCCTGGCGCAGATCCTGGATCTTCGCCTCAAGGTCGGCGATGGGCTGTTCGAAATCGAGGTAGTTCGGATTCATCGGATACGGGGGCCGAAAACGATCCGCACAGTCTATCCGACCACCCGCCGCGGCACCGTACCGCGGCGTTTGTCGCGCGCTGGCGCGAACGGTGCGCAGGGGCCGGGTACGGCGCCATCACGCGGGCATGACACCATATGCAGGGTCTCAGAACCGATGGGGGCTTCATGCTGACCCGGTTGCACGACCTGCTCGGCCTTCGAACCGGCCCGGTGACGTTCTTCGTCTCCATGGCGATCATCCTGGCATTCTCCGTGGCCATGGCGCTCTTTCCGGGGCCTGTCCAGGCCGCATTCGGCGTGGTGGCGCGCTACCTGCGCTACGAACTGGGCTGGCTGTACACCCTGGGGACGACCGCGCTGGTGATCTTCGCCTTCGGGCTGGCGGCCAGCCGCTACGGACGGGTGAAGCTCGGTGACGACGATGCCGAGCCGGAGTTTTCGGGGGTGGCGTGGTTCGGCATGCTGTTCGCGGCGGGCGTGGGCGCGGTGCTGATGTTCTGGGGCGTGGCCGAGCCGGTGAACCACTATGCCAACCCGCCGCTCTACGGAACCGGGCCGGGCACCGACCTGGCGGCCATGCAGGCCCTGGCCATCGCCAACTTCCATTTCGGCATCCACATGTGGGCGCTGCTGGTGATCCCGGGGCTGTGCTTCGGCTACTTCACCTACAAGCGCCGGCTGCCGCCGCGCGTGTCTTCGGCGCTGCAGCCGCTGCTCGGAGAGCGCATCCACGGCCCCTGGGGCCGGGCGGTGGACATCACCTGCGTGGTGGCGACCGTGTTCGGACTGGCCGTGTCGGTCGGGCTGGGCGCGATGCAGATCAACTCCGGCATGAACTACGTCATGGGCGTGCCCATGAACGGCTCGCTGCAGGCCGGCATCATCGCCGTGATCACCGCCCTCGCGCTGGCCTCGGCGCTGGCGGGCCTGGACCAGGGCATCAAGCGGCTGTCCTACCTGAACATCGTCCTGACGGTCGCACTGATGGTGTTCGTGCTCATGTGGGGCGCCAGCATGGACACGATCCGCGGCATCGTGGAGTCGGCGGGGGCCTATGTGTCGCATCTGCCGGTGCTGTCGTTCTTCAACGACTCCTTTGGCGGCGGCAGGTGGTCGGGGGACTGGACGGTCTTCTACTACGCGTGGACGGTCACCTGGTCGCCCTTCGTCGGCCTGTTCATCGCCCGCATCTCGCGTGGCCGGTCGATCCGGGCCTTCGTCACCGCCTCCATCGGCCTGCCGACGGCCTTCGTCGTCATCTGGATGGGCACCTTCGGCTTCAGCGCCTTCCGCATCGACCGGGCGGCGGAGACGGCCGGCAGCCTGACCGAAACCATCGTGACCAACGGAAACGTGGAGGCCGCGCTGTTCCAGTTCCTCCAGTCCTTTCCGCTCTACGGGTTCACGGCGGTGCTGGCGCTGATCGTGATCACCATTTTCTTCGTCACATCGCTCGACTCGGGCGCACTGGTGCTCGACAACCTGGCGTCCGGGCACGAGGACGTGGGGCCCAGGCGGCAGCGCGTGCTCTGGGGGCTGTCGGTGGGGCTGGTCTGCGCGGTGATCCTGGTGACCTCGGGCGAGCACGGGCTCGCGGCCCTGCAGGAGGTCATCATCGTCGTTGGAGCCCCGGTGATGCTGATGGTGGTGGGGCTGTGCCTGCTGCTGCTGCAGGCGCTGCGGGAGGACGCGGGAACGGCCAGGCCGATGCGCACGCGGCAGTGGAAGCAGGTGCTGCCGGTGGAAGAATACCGGCGGCGGGCGCGCGAGGATGAGCACGACATGGCCGAGTACGTGATCCGGCCCGAATACGAGCCCGGAACCGAGCCCGAATACGACACCCATCCGCCGGCCATCCGGCGCAATGGCGACGACCGCGGGGCCCTGCTGACCATCGGGTTGACCGGCGGCATCGGCTCGGGGCGGACGCTTGCGGCCGAGGATTTCCGCGAACTCGGGGCGGTGGTGATCAGCGCCGATGAGCTGGTCCGCCGGGTGGTCATGCCCGGCACCGGGGCGCTCCGGGAAATCAGGGAGCTGTTCGGCGAGGAAGTGATTGGCGAAAACGGTGAGCTGATCCGCTCCGCCCTGGCCGGGCTCGTGTCGGGCAACGACACCGCGCGGCGCAGGCTCAACCGGATCATCCATCCGAGGGTGCGCGCCGAGATCGCGCGCCGTGCCGCACAGGCCGGCCCGGACGCGGTGGTCGTGGCCGACGTGCCGCTGCTGGCCGAGACCGACGCGCCGCGGGCCGGGCTCGACCTGGTCCTGGTGGTGGAGGCGCCCATCGAGGTGCGGATCGACCGGCTGATGAACGTGCGCGGCATGTCCAGGCAGGAGGCGTGGGAACGGGTGGATGCCCAGGCCACGGACCCCGAGCGCCGGGAAATCGCCGACGAGGTCATCGTCAACGATTCCGGGCGCGAGGCGCTGGCCGGGGCGGTGCGCGGGTTCTGGAACGAGCGGGTGCAGCCGGTGCTTGAAGGGCATCGGAACGGGTCGTGAGGGCGGCGCCGGTGCGGCTGTCCCGCGTGCGTCAGCTGCCGGCCCAGGGCCTTTCCAGCTGCAGCGCCACCTCGCGCACGGCGGGATCGGCACGCAGCAGGCCGGGCAGGTCGGCGTCCACGCGCACGCCGGACTGGCCGTTGACGTCCACCGCACCGCGGGCGCCGGAGGCCAGCAGCAGTTCGTAGCGCAGCGGCGTGGTGCCCGGCCGGCGGGCTTCGAGCAGCTGTTCAACGCGATCCAGCCCGCCGGGATCCCGCAGATCCAGGCGCAGTCTCATGCCCCGTGCCAGCTCCGGGCAGACCTGCTGGAAATCCCAGCAGCGGCGGGCGCGCAGCGAGAATCCGCCGCTGAACTCGTCCTCGCGCAGGCCGCCCTCGACGATCAGGATCCGGTCGCGGGTCAGCAGCGGTGCGTATTCCTGGAAGGCTTCGGAAAAGAAGGCGCACTCGATGCGGCCGCGGCCGTCTTCGATCTGCACGAACGCCTGCGAGTCGCCGCGCCGGCGCATGGCGGTCACCAGCCCGGCGATCACCACCTTGGCCTCCTGGCGCCAGCCACCGCGGGACTCGCCGGTCGAGGCCGAGGCCCACAGTGCGTCCAGCCGGCCCAGGTCGGTGCCGACCAGCGCTTCCAGATCCTGGCGGTAGGGGTCGATCGGATGGCCGCTGAGGTAGTGGCCCAGGGTGTCGCGTTCGCCGGCCAAGGTCTGTGCCAGCGGCCACGGCGCGGTTTCGGGCAGCTCGATCGCCAGCGCCGGCGCTGCGTCCCCGCCGCCACCGAACAGCGACACCTGGCCCGCGCTGCGCTCGCGCGCCAGCTGCTCGGTGGCCTT
The DNA here is from genome assembly GCF_049339425.1 of Luteimonas dalianensis. Lineage (NCBI taxonomy): Bacteria > Pseudomonadati > Pseudomonadota > Gammaproteobacteria > Lysobacterales > Lysobacteraceae > Luteimonas > Luteimonas dalianensis. The sequence continues at coordinate 179,786 of NZ_JBMPPO010000008.1, forward strand.
CATCGCCTCGGGCAGCTGCAGCATCAGCGAGGCGCGGTTGCTGCCCAGCGCGTCCAGCGCGCCCGACAGCGTGAGTGCCTCCATCGTGCGGCGGTTCATGCGCCCGGCATCGACCCGGTTGCAGAAGTCCAGCAGGCCCTCGAAGGGCCCGCCTTCGGTGCGCTCGGATGAAATCGCCTCGCAGGCACCGCGGCCCACGCCCTTCACCGCGCCCAGGCCGTAGCGGATCGTTCCCCGGTGCGCCTGCGCATCGGCTTCGACAGCGCCATCCATCGCCTCGAACATGAAGCCCGACGCGTTCACGTCCGGCGGCAGCACGGTGAGCCCGATCGTGCGCGCCTCCTCCAGGAAGCCGACCACCTTGTCGGTGTTGTCCATGTCCGACGACAGCACCGCGGCCATGAACTCGGCCGGATAGTGCACCTTCAGCCACGCGGTCTGGTAGGCCACCAGCGCGTAGGCCGCCGAGTGCGACTTGTTGAAGCCGTACTCGGCGAACTGTTCCATCAGGTCGAAGATCGAGGTGGCGACCTTCGGATCGACCCCGTTCTCGGCCGCGCCGGCCTCGAACTTGGCGCGCTCCTTGGCCATCTCCTCGGGCTTCTTCTTGCCCATCGCCCGGCGCAGCAGGTCGGCGCCGCCCAGCGAATAGCCGGCCAGCACCTGGGCGATCTGCATCACCTGTTCCTGGTACACGATCACGCCGTAGGTCGGCGCCAGCACCGCCTCCAGCTTCGGGTGCGGATAGGTGACCTCGGCGTTGCCGTGCTTGCGATCCACCCAGTCCCTGTCCATCCCCGAGTTCAGCGGGCCGGGGCGGAACAGCGCCGCCAGCGCGATGATGTCCTCGAAGGTGTCCGGCTTGGCCCGCTTGAGCAGCTCGCGCATGCCGCGTGATTCGAACTGGAACACTGCCACGGTGTCGCCGCGGGCGAACAGCTCGTAGGTCTTCGGGTCGTCGAGCTCGAGCGCGGAGATATCCAGCGGCTCCTCGCCGGCGGCCTTGCGGCGCCTGTTGATCGCCTTCACCGCCCAGTCGATGATGGTCAGCGTGCGCAGGCCGAGGAAGTCGAACTTCACCAGGCCCACCGCTTCCACGTCATCCTTGTCGAACTGGGTCACCGGGTTGCGCCCGCGGCCCTCGCCGTCGTGTTCGGCGAACAGCGGGCAAAAATCGCTCAGCGGCCTGGGCGCGATCACCACGCCGCCGGCGTGCTTGCCGGCGTTGCGGGTGAGGTTCTCCAGCTGCAGCGCCAGGTCGAGCAGGTCGCGCACGTCCTCCTCGTCGTGGTAGCGCGCGATCAGCTCGTCCGAACGCCAGTTCTCGTCCTTGCGGCCCTTGTCGGTGCGCCCCAGCGCGTCCGACAGCGACACGCCCAGGGTCATCGGCACCAGCTTGGCGATGCCGTCCACCATGCCGTAGGGATAGCCGAGCACGCGGCCGACGTCGCGCACCACCGCCTTGGCGGCCATGGTGCCGTAGGTGATGATCTGGCTGACCCGGTCGCGGCCGTACTTGCGGGCGACGTACTCGATCACCTCGTCGCGCCGGTCCATGCAGAAGTCGATGTCGAAGTCGGGCATCGACACGCGTTCGGGATTCAGGAAGCGCTCGAACAGCAGGTCGTAGGGCAGCGGATCCAGGTCGGTGATGCCCAGCGCCCAGGCGACCAGCGAGCCGGCGCCCGAGCCGCGCCCCGGCCCCACCGGGATGCCCTGTTCCTTGGCCCAGTTGATGAAGTCGGCCACGATCAGGAAGTAGCCGGGGAAGCCCATCTTGATGATGACTTCCAGCTCCACGTCCAGGCGTTCGAAGTAGCTTTCGCGGGTATGGCCTTCGGCCAGCGGCGCGTCTTCCAGCCGCCGCTCCAGGCCGTCGCGCGCCTCGCTGCGGATCCAGCTGTCCAGGGTGTGGTCGTCGGGCACCGGGAACGCCGGCAGGTAGTACTTGCCCAGGCTCAGCTCGAAGTTGCAGCGCTGCGCCAGGGCCACGGTGTTGTCGAGCGCGTCGGGCAGGTCGGCGAACAGCCCGGCCATTTCATCGGCCGACTTCAGGTACTGCTCGGGGCTGTAGTCGCGCGGCCGGCGCGGGTCGTCCAGCACCCGGCCGGTGGCGATGCAGGCGCGGGCCTCGTGGGCGTCGAAGCCCTCGCGCTCCAGGAACCGCACGTCGTTGCTGGCGACGATCGGGATCCCGCGCTCGCTGGCCGCGTGCAGGGCGAAGTCGTTGAACTGGGCCTCGCCGTCGCGGCTGGTGCGGGTCAGCTCCAGGTGCAGGCGGTCGCCGAACGCGCGCTGCCAGTCGCCCAGCCACTGCAGCGCCAGCTCGTGCTTGCCGGCGGCGGCCAGGCGGCCTGCTTCGGTATGCCGGCCGAGCAGGGCGAACAGGTCGCCGGGCTGTTCCAGCAGCCACTCCGGGCGCACTGCCACGCCGTCGGTACGGTGGCCTTCCAGCCAGCCCCGGCTGAGCAGCCGCGACAGGTTGAGGTAGCCCGCGTGGTTGCGGCACAGCAGGGTCACCGGGAAGGCAGGCTCGCTGCCGCTGGCGACCATCACGTCGGCACCGGCCAACGGCTTGACCCCCGCGGCCTCGGCCTTGGCATGGAACTCCACCAACGCAAACAGGTTGTTGCGGTCGGTCACCGCCACCGCCGGCTGGCCCAGCGCAGCGCAGCGATCGACGAGCCCCGGGATGCGGATCGTCGAATCGACCAGCGAGTACTCGCTGTGCAGGTGGAGGTGGACGAAGCGGGCGGACACGGCCCGTGCAGCGTAGGTGCCACGGCGGGCCCGGACAAGGCTTGACATCGGCGCGCCCAGGCGGGCGTGCCGCGCTCAGTCTTCGGCCACCGCCAGCGGCAGGCCCTGCTGCACGGGCCGGAAGCTGCGCCGGTGATGCGGGCAGGGGCCGTGCGCCCGCAGCGCGGCCAGGTGCGCGGGGCTGGGGTAGCCCTTGTGGCGGTCGAAGCCGTACTGCGGGTATTCCAGGTGCAGGGCGCGCATGGCGCGGTCGCGCGAGACCTTGGCCAGGATCGAGGCGGCCATGATGGCCGGCTCCAGCGCGTCGCCGCCGACTACGGCTTCGGCCGGGCAGGGCAGGTCGCGCGGGAGCTGGTTGCCGTCGATGCGCGCCAGCTGGGCAGCGGGCGTGAGCCCGCGCAGGGCGCGGCCCATGCCGGCCAGGGTTGCCTGGAGAATGTTCAGCGTGTCGATCTCGGCACACTCCACGAACTCCACCCGCCACGCCAGCGCCCCGGCCAGGATCCGCGGGTACAGTGCCTCGCGCCTGGCCTCGGTCAGGCGCTTGGAGTCGTCCAGGCCGTCCACGCCATGATCGGGGCGCAGGATGACCGCGGCCACCACCACCGGCCCGGCCAGCGGGCCGCGACCGGCTTCGTCCACGCCGGCCACCAGCAGGCTCACCGGCGCGCCACCAGGGCCTCGACCACGTCCGCCGCGCGCGCGGAGGCGTCGCGGCGCAGATCCATGTGGATTTCGCGAAAGCGCGGCTCCAGCGCCGCCGCCGCCGCGGGGTCGCGCAGCCAGCCCAGCACCGCGGCGGCCAGCTGCTCCGGCGTGCAGTCTTCCTGGATCAGTTCCGGCACCAGCCGCTCGCCGGCCAGCACGTTGGGCAGCGAGTAGCGATCCGTGCGCAGCAGCCCGGTGGCCCGCACCAGCACCTGGGTGCCGCGTGCAACCTTGTAGCCGACCACCATCGGCCGTTTGGCCAGCAGCGCCTCCAGGGTTGCGGTGCCCGACGCCAGCAGCACCACGTCGCTGGCCACCATGGCTTCGCGCGCGCGGCCGTCGAGCACCGTCAGCGCATCGGCCTTGAAGCCGGCGCCGGCGGCCAGCGCGTCGATCGCCTCACGGCAGCCCGGGTTGGCGGCAGGCACCACCACGCGCAGCCCCGGAACCTGGGCCGCCACCTCGCGGGCGGCCTGCAGGAAGGGTTCGCCCAGCCGGCCGATCTCGCCCAGCCGAGAGCCCGGCAGCACCGCCAGCACCGTGCCCTCGCGCGGCAGCCCCAGCTGCTGGCGTGCGGCCCTGCGGTCGGGGTTGAGCGGCATCTCGTCGGCCATCGGATGGCCGACAAAGCGCGCGTCCACGCCGTGGGCGGCGTAGATCTCCGGCTCCATCGGGAACAGGCACAGCACCCGGTCGGCGCTGCGGCCGATGGTGCGCGCGCGCCCGCTGCGCCAGGCCCACACCGAGGGGCTGACGTAATGCACCGTGCGCACGCCGTGGTGCTTGAGCTGGCGCTCCAGGCCGAGGTTGAAATCGGGCGCGTCGATGCCGATGAAGGCGTCCGGCTGCCACTCCAGCAGGCGCCGGCGCAGCTTCGATCGCAGGGCGAGCAGGCGCGGCAGGTGCGAGAGCACCTCGCTCAGCCCCATCACTGCCAGCTCGGAGGCATCGTGCCAGGCGTCCAGCCCGGCCTGGCGCATCGCGGCGCCGCCGACCCCGGCGAACAGCGCGCCGGGGAAACGCCGGGAAAGCTCGCTGACCAGGCCTGCGCCCAGCTGATCCCCGGACGCCTCGCCGGCCACCAGTGCGAAACGGGGCGGACGGGCCGTGGCGGGGCTCATCGGAGCAGGGCGCGCTGGCCGGCGTCGATGAATTCGAGCATCGCGCGCACATCCTCGCTGCTGTCCGCGATCTCGGCCAGGCGCTCGCGCGCCTGCGCCAGGTCGGTGCCGGACATGTACAGGGCGCGGTAGGCGCGCTTGATCGCGGCCGTGCGTTCGCTATCGAAGCCGCGCCGCTTGAGGCCTTCGCTGTTGATGCCGCGCGGGCGGCCGTAGCCGTCCTGGGCGACCATCACGAACGGCGGCACGTCGCCGTTGACGAACGCGCCCATGCCGATGAAGGCGTGCATGCCGATGCGGCAGAACTGGTGGATGCCGGCGAAGCCGCTGAGGATCACGTGGTCGCCGACCTCGACGTGGCCGGCCAGGGTGGCGTTGTTGGAGAACACGCAGTGGTTGCCGACGATGCAGTCGTGGGCGATGTGCGTGTAGGCCAGCAGCCAGTTGTCGTCGCCGATGCGGGTCACCCTGCCGCCGCCGCCGGTGCCGCGGTTGATGGTGGTGAACTCGCGGATGACGTTGCGCTCGCCGATCTCCAGGCGAACCGCTTCGCCGGCGTATTTCTTGTCCTGCGGGTCGCCGCCGATCGCGGCGTGGCCGTGCACCACGTTGTCACGGCCGATGCGGGTCGGGCCGTGGATGCTGGAGTGCGGGCCGATGCGGGTGCCTTCGCCGATCTCGACCCCGGCCCCGATCAGCGTGAACGCGCCGACTTCGACCCCGCTGCCCAGCCGCGCCGACGGGTCGACGACGGCGGTGGGGTGCACCTGGCCGGCCGCGTCCATGTCAGGAGGTGGCCTCCGCGCACAGGATCTCGGCGCTGGCGACCTCCTTGCCGTCCACGCTCGCGGTGCCGGCATACAGGGTCATGTTGCGGATCACGCGGCGGATCTCCACCTCCAGGTCGAGCCGGTCGCCGGGCACCACCATGCTCGAGAACCGGGCCTTGTCGACCTTGACCAGGTAGGAGGTGCGCCCGGGCGTGTACTCGCCGGTGCTCAGGTAGCTGAGCACGCCGCCGGCCTGGGCCAGCGATTCGATCACCAGCACCCCCGGCATCACCGGGCGGCTCGGGAAATGGCCCTGGAAGAAGGGCTCGTTGGCGCTGACGTTCTTGTAGCAGAGCACCCGCTTGCCCGGCTCCAGCTCGAGCACGCGGTCGATCAGCAGGAACGGATAGCGGTGCGGCAGCAGCGCCTTGATCGCGTTGATGTCCATCGGCATCGATGGTGTCGTGTTGCTCATTCCCCTTCCTTTTCCAGGGCGCTGATGCGCCGCGCGAGCGTGTCGAGCTGGCGGATGCGCACCGCGTTGCGGCGCCAGTCGCGCGCCGGCGTCGCCGGGATGCCCGAAGCATACTCGCCCGGCTCGGTGATCGAGTGCGAGACCATGCTCTGGGCCATCACGGTGACGTGGTCGCAGATGTCCAGGTGCCCGGCCGCGCCCGCCTGCCCGGCGAACATGCAGTAGCGGCCGATGCGGGTGCTGCCGGCGATGCCGACGCAGCCGGCCATGGCCGTGTGCGCGCCCACGTGCACGTTGTGGGCGATCTGGATCAGGTTGTCCAGGCGCACGTTGTCCTCGAGCACGGTGTCGTCGATGGCGCCGCGGTCGATGGTGGTGTTGGCGCCGATCTCGCAGTCGTCGCCGATCCGCACCCCGCCCAGCTGCGGCACCTTGATCCACTGGCCGGCGTCCATTGCCAGGCCGAAGCCGTCGGCGCCGATCACCGCACCCGGGTGGATCACGGTGCGCGCGCCGATGCGCACCCGGCGCACCAGGCTGACGCGGGCGACCAGTTCGGTGCCTTCGCCGATCTCGCAGTCCTCGCCGATGGTGCAGCCCGGGCCGATCACCGCGCCGCGCGCGATCTTCGTGCGCGGGCCGACGGTAGCCAGCGGGCCCACGTGCGCGCCCGGATCCACTTCGGCCGCCGGGTCGACCACCGCGCTGGGGTGGATGCCGGGCGCGATGGCCTCGCGGACTTCGAACAGCGCTGCTGCGCGGGCGTAGGCCACGTACGGGTCGGGGGCCAGCAGCACCGTGCCTGCGTGGCCGTCGGCGTCGGCGGGCCTGAGGATCACCACGCCCGCGCGGCTGGTCGCCAGCTGCTCGCGATAGCGCGGGTTGGCCAGGAACGTGAGCTGGTCCGGCCCGGCGGCGGCCAGGCTTGCCACCCCGTCGATGCGCGTGCCGCCGTCGCCACGCAGCTCCAGGCCGAGCCGTTCCGCGATCTGCCCGGCGGTGAAGGTGTTGTCCATGCTTGCTCCCGCGCCCGTGCGACGCGCCGTCAGAACGCGCCGCCGAAGGTGAACTGCAGGCGCTCGACCTCGTCGCCGCGGCGGATCAGGTCGCCCGCGCCGCCGAACACGTCGTCCTTCTTGCGGATCGGGTAGGCATAGCTGATCGAGATCGGTCCCACCGGTGCGCGCCACATCAGCGCGATGCCGGCCGAAGCGCGGAAGTCCTTGGCGTCGAAGGCATCGGCATCGGCAAACACGGTGCCGAAGTCGACGAACGCCGAGATCCGCGCCGCCGGCGAATCGAGCAGGGTCGGGAAGTACATCTCCAGCGAGCCCACCGTCTTCAGTGCACCGCCCAGCGGCTGCAGGTAGTTGCTGCCGGCCACAGACTCGCGCGGGCCCAGGGTGTTGTCGCGGAAACCGCGCACCGAGCGCGCGCCACCGGCGTAGAAGTTCTCGTAGAACGGCAGCCCGCTGGCGGTGACCGTCTTCACGTAGTCATCGGCGTCCGGGGTGCAGGGGTCGCTCGCCGGCGGCGGCTGCGGCCAGGGATTGTCCTCGGTCGGCGGCGGCGGCGGGATGTAGCACAGGTCGCGGGTCACGTCGTCGCCGTAGCTGTCGCCGTAGCCGATCTCGGCACGGGTGTTGAGCACCAGCGCGCGGTTGAGCTGCCAGTACTTGGAGAACTCGTAGTTGAGCTTGAAGTACTCGGCCGTGGAGCCGGGCAGGGTGACTTCCGCCGACACCCGCTGATAGGTGCCGCGGGTGGGCTGCAGAAAGTCGTTGCGGGTATCGCGGGCCCAGCCGATCTCCGAGCGCCAGGCGTGGAAGGTGCGCGAGCCGAAGGCGTCGATGTAGTCGACGATGGTCTGCGGCGTGGCCCCCGGCCAGGCGAAGATCTGGTTGCTGTCGATGCCGAACAGCAGCGAGAAGCTGTCGTGCTCGCTGATCGGCACGCCGAAGTACACCTGTCCGGCGGCGCTGGTGGACGAGTACTGGGCGGTATTGAACTCGGAGTTGTCGAATTCGCGCCACCACAGGTTGTAGCCCATCGACAGCCCGTCGTCGGTGAAATAGGGGTTGTGATAGGAGAACGCGTAGCGCTGCAGGTACAGGTTGCGGCTGGCCTCGATCGAGACCCGGTTGCCGCGGCCCAGGAAGTTGTCCTGCGACAGCTGGATCGACGTGGTCACGCCGGCCAGCTGCGAATAGCCCAGGCCGAACACGAAGCTGCCCGAGGCGGTCTCGGTCAGGTTGAACACCACGTCCACCTGGTCCGGCGTGCCGGGCACCGGCTCGGTCTCCACGCTCACGCTGCCCGATTCGAAGAAGCCCAGCCGCTGCAGGCGCACCCGCGAGCGGTCGATCGCCGCCTGCGAGTACCAGGCGCCTTCGAACTGGCGCATCTCGCGGCGCAGCACCTCGTCAGCGGTGCGGGTATTGCCGCGGAACACCACCCGGCGCACGTTCACCCGCGGGCCGGGGACCACCTGCATGTTGATGCTGACGGTGCGGTCTTCGCGGTTGACCTCGGGGATCGGATTGACCTGGGCGAACGCGTAGCCGATGTTGCTGAGCGTGGCGATAATCGAGTCCGAGCTGAGCTCGAGCAGCGCGCGCGAGAACGTCTGGCCCTCGCGGATGAACAGCCGCGAGCGGATGTCTTCTTCCGGCAGCACGGTGTCGCCGCTGATCTCCACCCCGGACAGGGTGTAGATCTCGCCCTCGGTGATGCCGGCGGTGATGTACATGTCCTGGCGGTCGGGGCTGATCGCGACCTGGATGCTGTCCTCGGTGAAGTCCAGGTGGCCGCGGTCGAGGTAGAAGTTGTGCAGCTTCTCGCGGTCGCCCTCCAGTTTCTCGCGCGAGTACTGGTCGTCGCGGCGGTACCAGCTGAGCCAGTTGCTGGTGGCCGACTCCCAGCCCGCGCGCAGGTCGTCCTCGTCGTAGAGTTCGTTGCCGACGATGTTGATGTGGCGGATCCGCGCGGCATCGCCCTCGTCCACGTTGATGGTGACGTCGACCCGGTTGCGATCCAGGTTGGACACCGTCGGGGTGATCTGGACGCTGTACTTGCCGCGGTTGTTGTACTGCCGGGTCAGCTCCTGGGTGACCCGGTCCAGGGCCAGCCGGTCAAAGGTCTCGCCTTCGGCCAGGCCGATCTCGGCCAGGCCGCCCAGCAGGTCTTCGGTCTTGATGTCCTTGTTGCCGACCAGGGTCAGGCGGTTGATCGCCGGGCGCTCGGTCACGCTCACCACCAGGATGTCGCCCTGGCGGCCCATGCGCACGTCCTCGAAGAAGCCGGTGCGGTACAGGGCGCGGATGCCTTCGCTCACCCGGCCCTGGTCGACGCGGTCGCCGCGCTCGATCGGCAGGTAGGTGAACACGGTGCCGGCGCCGATGCGCTGCAGGCCGTCCACGCGGATGTCGCTGACGGTGAAGGCGTCGGCGGCGGGGGCGCGGGCGGGCGCCTGCGGGGGCGCGACCGGCAGCGGCGCGCCCTGGTTCTGGGCCATCGCCGGGGAGATGAGCGCCGCCGCGAGGGCAAGGGCGAGCAGGTGGCGGCTGGGATATCGCGTCATCTATTGCGTCCGTCTCGGTTCCGCCGCCGCTGCAGCGCTGGGCTGGGGCGGAGGCGGGTACGTGGGGTGGTTAGCGTTGGATCAGTTGCAGGATGTCGTTGTAGAACGCCAGTCCCATGAGGCTGGCAAGCAGCGCAAGGCCGACATACTGCCCGGCGACCATGGCACGCTCGCTTAACGGGCTGCCCTTGACCAACTCGATAAGGTAATACAGGAGGTGGCCGCCATCCAAGAGCGGGATCGGCAGCAGGTTGAGGATCGCAAGGCTCAGCGAGAGCAGGGCGAGGATGGTGAGGTACCACGCCGCGCCCTGGTTGGCGTAGGCATTCGCCGCCCGGGCGATGGTGATCGGGCCGGCCACGGTGTTCTCGATCGCGACCCGGCCGCTGAACGCGCGGCCGATCATCCCGAACAGCTGGCCGGTCAGGTGCGCGGTCTCGCGCAGGGCCGCCGGCACCGCCGCCACCGGCCCGTAGCGCTGCATCGCGTCCTTGGGCGGGGCCTGGCCGCGGTCGGACTCGATGCCCAGCATCCAGAACTCGCCGCGGGCCGGATCCTGGACGAGCTCGGGCACGATCTCCAGCGCCAGCCGCTCGCCATCGCGCTCGACTTCGACCATCCCGTGGCCCCCGGCCTCGCCCAGGGCCTGTACCAGCGGGCCGATCTGCTCGAACGTCTCCACCGGCTGGCCGTCCACCGCGGTGATGCGGTCGCCGGCCTCCAGCACGCCCGCCGCCGGAGTGTCCTCGCGCACGGTGCCGATCACCGGCGGGGCCAGCAGGTGCCGCGGCAGCAGGCCGATCGACGGCAGCAGCATGCGGTCGTCCAGCTCGGCCGGCAGTCGTGACAGCGGCAGGGTGCGGGTGGTGCGGTTGCCGTGGCCGTCGGTGACCTCCAGCCGCACGTCGCTGCGATCCAGCGCCGCCGGCAGCAGCGCCAGCTGCACTTCGTTCCAGGTCGGGGTCGCGCGCTCGCCCACCGCGTTGATGGTGTCGCCGCGCTGCAGGCCCGCCTCGGCGGCCACGGCCTGGGAGACGCCGACCACCGGCGCATAGTCCGGGCGGCCGATCACGAACATCGCCCACAGCAGGGCCACGCACAGGATCAGGTTGGCGGCCGGGCCGGCGACGACGATGGCGATCCGCTGCCACACCGTCTTGCGGTTGAAGGCCTGGGAGACCTCTTCGGCCTCGACCGGCGCCTCGCGCTCGTCGAGCATCTTCACGTAGCCGCCCAGCGGGATCGCCGCGACCACGTACTCGGTGCCGTCGCGGCCGCGGCGCGACCACAGCGCGCGGCCGAAGCCGATCGAGAAGCGCAGCACCTTGACCCCGTTGCGCCGGGCCACCCAGTAGTGGCCAAACTCGTGGAAGGTCACCAGCACGCCCAGGCTGACGATCAGCCACCACACCGATCCGATGAAGGTGCTCATGCGGGCAGGCTCATGGGTGAAACGGGCCGGGGGAACGCCATCACGGTGCAGCGTACCGGGGCAGGGCGGCGTGTGCGAGCCTGCGGGCCGCGGCGTCGGCCTCGCGCAGGGCCTCCAGCGAGCCGGCCGCCGTGGCCGGCAGCGCCTCCAGCGCGTCCGTGACCACCGCAGGGATGTCGAGGAAGCCGATCCGGCGGTTAAGGAACGCCTCCACCGCGACCTCGTTGGCCGCATTCAGGGTGGCCGGCGCGGTTCCGCCCGCTTCCATCGCCTGGCGTGCCAGCGACAGGCAGGGGAAGGTCTCCACGTCGGGCGCTTCGAACTCCAGCCGCCCGTGTTCCAGCAGATCCAGGCCGCCTACGCCCGAATCGATCCGCTCCGGCCAGCCCAGGCCCACCGCCAGCGCGGTGCGCATGTCCGGCAGGCCCATCTGGGCCAGGGTGGAGCCGTCCTGGAACTCCACCAGCGCGTGCACCAGGCTCTGCGGGTGCACCAGCACGTCGATCCGCCCGGCGGGCAGGCCGAACAGGTGGTGGGCCTCGATCACCTCCAGGCCCTTGTTCATCAGGGTGGCCGAATCGACCGAGATCTTCGGCCCCATCGACCACTTGGGGTGGGCAACGGCCTGCTCGGGGGTGACGGCGGCCAGTTCGGCACGGCTGCGGCCGCGGAACGGCCCGCCCGAGGCGGTGAGGGTGATTTTGCGCAGCCCCGCGCCCGGCCTGCCGTCGGGCAGGCACTGGAAGATCGCGCTGTGCTCGCTGTCGATCGGCACCACGGTGGCGCCGGCGTCGCGGGCGGCGGCCATCACCAGCTCGCCGGCCAGCACCAGCGATTCCTTGTTGGCCAGCAGCAGGCGCTTGCCGGCGCGGGCGGCGGCCAGGGTGGAGTCCAGCCCGGCGGCGCCGACGATCGCCGCCACCACGGTGTCGCAGCACCCGTGCGCGGCCAGCGCGGCGATGGCTTCCGGGCCCGCGTGGGCCTGCGTATCCAATCCGGCCGCCCGCAGGCCGTCGCGCAGCTCGCCGAAGCGCTCGGGATCGGCGATCGCGGCATGCTCGGGGCTGTGCTCGCGGCACAGCGCCAGCAGCGCCTGCACGTTGCCGCCGGCCGCCAGCACCGAGGCCCGCATCCGATCCGGATGGCGGGCGATCACGTCCAGCGCGGAGGCGCCGATGGATCCGGTGGCGCCGAGCACGGCAACGGGGCGGGGTGTGTCCATGACGCGTCCGGCCTCAGAAACCGAGCCAGATCCGGCCCACGGCGAATACCGGCAGGGCCGCCACGACGCCGTCGATCCGGTCGAGCAGGCCACCGTGGCCGGGAATCAGGTTGCCCGAGTCCTTGACCCCGGCATGGCGCTTCATCAGGCTTTCGAACAGGTCGCCGATGACCGAGAACATCGCCGCCAGGAACGCCACCAGCGCGACCAGCGGCAGCTCCGCCGCCGAGGCGCCGGCCAGGTGCCCGCCGACCACCCCGACCACCACCGCCAGCACCAGTCCGCCCAGCAGGCCCTCGATGGTCTTGTTGGGGCTGATCGCCGGCGCCAGCCGTTGGCCCTTGAACCACCTGCCGCCGAAGCGCTTGCCGGTGAAGTAGGCGCCGGTATCGGCGGCCCAGACGATGAACAGCGCCACCAGCAGCCAGCGGTTGCCGTACGGCTCGCCGGCGTGGATCAGCGCCAGCGCGCACCACGCCGGCACGATCACCAGGGTGCCGGCGGCCAGCTTGATGGTGCGCGCGCGCGGGCCGTTGTCGGCGCCGAACGAGGGGTATCGCAGCCACATCGCCACCAGCAGCCAGCCGACCACCGCGGCCACGCTGAACAGCTTGAGCAGCACCAGCGAGGCGTTGGGATCGCTGGCCGAGGCCCACACCAGCGCCAGGATCAGCAGCAGGTTGGCCACCAGCAGCGCGCTGCGGGCCAGCCCGTCCTCCAGCCCGGCCAGGCGCAGCCACTCCCACAGTCCGCCCAGGAACAGCACCATCGCCGCGGCCACCAGCCAGGGCGTGGGCAGCAGCAGTACCGCGGCGATTGCCACGGGCGCCATCACGAGGGCGGCGAGTACTCGGGTCCTGGTCATGCGGGGCGGTGTTCCTTGGTGTCCTGCGCGGGTGCGGCCAGCTGCGCGGCGGTCAGGCCGAAGCGGCGCTCGCGCGCGGCGTAGTCGTCAATCGCGCGCTGCAGGGTGGCGGCGTCGAATTCGGGCCACAGGGTATCGGTGAACCACATCTCGGTGTAGGCCAGCTGCCAGAGCAGGAAGTTGCTCACCCGCAGCTCGCCGCCGGTGCGGATGAACAGGTCGGGTGCGGGCAGGTCGGCCAGCGCCATGCGCGCGGCCATTGCCTGCTCGTCGACCTGGTCGGGGCGCAGGCGGCCGGCGGCCACGTCCTCGGCCAGCGAGCGGGCGGCGGCGGCGATGTCCTGGCGGCCGCCGTAGCTGGCGGCCACGTTCAGGTGCAGGCGGTCGTTGCCGGCGGTGCGCGCCTCGGCCTCGGCCATGCGCTCGCGGATCGCGGCGTTGAAGCGCTCGCGCTCGCCGATGAAACGCACCCGCACGCCGCGGCGCTCCAGCTCCACCACCTCGCGCTCCAGGGCGTTGAGGAACAGCTTCATCAGCGCGCCGACCTCTTCCTCCGGCCGGCCCCAGTTCTCCGACGAGAACGCGAACAGGGTCAGTGCCTCGATGCCGTGCTCCAGGCAGAAGTCGATGCAGACGTTGACGGCGCGGGCGCCGGCGCGATGGCCGATCATGCGCGGCCGCTTGCGCCGCGCCGCCCAGCGACCGTTGCCGTCCATGATGATCGCGACGTGCCTGGGCACGCTCAAACCGCCATCAGCTCCTCTTCCTTGGCCTTGACCACCTCGTCCACGCCCTTGATGGCCTGATCGGTCAGCTTCTGGATCTCGTCCTCGCTGCGGCGCTCCTCGTCCTCGCTGATTTCCTTTTCCTTGAGCAGATCCTTGGCCTGCTGGTTGGCGTCGCGGCGGATGTTGCGGATGGCGATCTTGGCGTTCTCGCCCTCCTGGTGCACCACCTTGGTCAGCTCCTTGCGCCGCTCCTCGGTCAGGGCGGGCATGTTGATGCGGATGGTGGTGCCGGCGGTGTTCGGGGTCAGGCCCAGGTCCGAGGCCAGGATGGCCTTCTCCACCGGGCCGACCATCTGCTTCTCCCAGGGGGTGATGGTCAGGGTGCGGGCGTCGCTGACGGCGATGGTGGCCACCTGCGACAGGGGCATGTCCGAGCCGTAGTAGTTGACCTTCAGGTGGTCGACCAGGGCGGTCGAGGCGCGGCCGGTACGAACCTTGGTCAGGTCGTGCCGGAGCGACTCGATGCTCTTGTTCATGCGGGTCTGTGCGTCTTTCTGGATTTCCTTGAGCATCGACGGCTCCGGTCTGTGCGGTTAACCGCCGGATTATAGCGGCAGCCGGCTTCACCGGGCGTTAGCCGCGGCCCTTGACCAGGGTTCCGATCTGTTCGCCCTGCAGGATGCGCAGCAGCTGGCCGGGCTGGCCCATGTCGAAGATGCGCAGCGGCAGGTCGCTGTCGCGGGCCAGGGCGAAGGCGGCGGTGTCCATCACCTGCAGGTCGCGGTTGAGGGCTTCGTCGTAGGTGAGGGTGTCGAAGCGGGTGGCGTCGGGGTTCTTGGCCGGGTCGGCGTCGTAGACGCCGTCGACCTTGGTGGCCTTGAGCAGCAGGTCGGCGCCGATCTCGATGGCGCGCAGGGCGGCGCCCGAGTCGGTGGTGAAGAAGGGGTTGCCGGTGCCGGCGGCGAAAATGGCGATCCGGCCCTTTTCCAGGTGGCGGATGGCGCGGCGGCGGATGTAGTCCTCGCAGACGTCGTTGATCTTGAGCGCGCTCATCACGCGCACCTTGCCGCCGAGCTTTTCCAGCGCGTCCTGCATCGCCAGGGCGTTGATGACGGTGGCCAGCATGCCCATCTGGTCGCCGGTGACGCGATCCATGCCGCCGGCGGCCAGGCCGGCGCCGCGGAAGATGTTGCCGCCGCCGATCACCAGGGCGATCTCGGCGCCGGCCTGCTGGGCTTCCATGACTTCGCGGGCGAGGCGGGTGATGATCTTGGGGTCGATGCCGTAGTCCTCATCCCCCATCAGGGCCTCGCCGGAAAGTTTGAGCAGGACGCGGCGGTAGGCGAGGTTCGACATGGGGGCTCCGGGGGCAGGCAAACGCGGGAATTCTAGCCGATGGGGGGCCGGTGGTCGCGGTTCCTTTCTTGTTCGCGGCGGGGCGCGGCTTGCGGAGAAAAAAAGGGCCGCGGATGTCCGCGGCCCTTCGGGTACTGCGTGAAGCCTGCGATCAGGCCAGGCCGGCCTGCTTCATCACTTCGGCGGCGTAGTCCTCGACCACCTTCTCGATGCCTTCGCCCACTTCCAGGCGCTGGAAGCCGACCACGTCCGCGCCGGCGGCCTTCAGGGCCTGCTCGACGGTCTGGTTGGTGTCCAGCACGTAGGGCTGGCCGTAGAGGGTGACCTCGTTGACGATCTTGTTGAGCTTGCCGCTGATGATCTTTTCCAGGATCTCGGCCGGCTTGGAGCGATCCTTCTCGGACATCTTGGCCAGCTCGATCTCCTTCTCCTTGGCGATGAACTCGGCCGGCACGTCTTCGGCCTTGTTGTGCGGCGGGTTCATGGCGGCGATGTGCATCGCCAGGCCGCGGGCCAGCTCCTCGTCGCCGCCCTTGACCTCGACCAGCACGCCGATGCGGCCGCCGTGGACGTAGGAAGCCACGTTGTTGGCGCTGTCCACGCGGGCGATGCGGCGGATCTGGATGTTCTCGCCGATCTTGGAGATCAGCGCGGCGCGGCCATCCTCGACGGTGTCGCCGGAAGCCAGCTTGGCGTCCTTGAGCGACTCGACCTCGGTGCCGTCAACCGTCAGCGCGGCCTCGGCCACGGCGTTGGTGAAGGCGACGAAGTTGTCGTCCTTGGCCACGAAGTCGGTTTCCGAGTTGATCTCGACCAGCACCGCCTTGCCGCCGCTCTGGGCGGTGGCCACGCGGCCTTCGGCGGTGACGCGGCTGGCCTTCTTGTCGGCCTTGGCCAGGCCCGACTTGCGCAGGGCTTCGGCGGCGGCGTCGATGTCGCCGTTGCTCTCGGTGAGTGCCTTCTTGCACTCCATCATCCCTGCGCCGGTGCGTTCGCGCAGTTCCTTGACCATCGATGCGGTGATTTCAGCCATGTTGAACCTCGAATACGGATGTAGGGCGGGCCGTGGCCCGCCTTCGGATCGGATGCGCACCCCGCTTGCCGCGCAGCATGGCGCGGCGGGGTTGCACGGCGGTTACTCGGCCGCGGCGGCCTTGTCGTCGGCGGGCGCCTCGGGAGCAGCCTCGGCGGGGGCCTCTTCCTTTGCGGCGGCCTCGGCGGCCTTCTTCGCCGGGGCCTTTTTGGCCGGAGCCTTGCGGGCGGGCTTGTCGCCGCCCTCGGCGAACTCTTCCTCGCGCACGCTGGCGGCGGACGGGGCGGCGGCCTTGCCTTCCAGCACCGCGTCGGCGGCGGCGCGGGCGTACAGCTGCACGGCGCGGATGGCGTCGTCGTTGCCCGGGATGGGGTAGTCCACCAGCGACGGGTCGTAGTTGGTGTCGACCACGGCGATGACCGGGATGCCCAGCTTCTTGGCTTCCTTCACGGCGATGTCTTCATGGCCGATGTCGATCACGAACAGCGCGTCCGGCAGGCGCGGCATTTCCTTGATGCCACCCAGCGAGGCCTCCAGCTTCTCGCGCTCGCGGCGCAGGCCCAGCACTTCGTGCTTGACCAGCTTGTCGAAGGTGCCGTCGGTCTCGGCGGCTTCCAGCTCCTTCAGGCGGGCGACCGACTTCTTCACGGTGACGAAGTTGGTCAGGGTGCCACCCAGCCAGCGCTGGGTCATGAACGGCATGCCGCAGCGCTCGGCCTCTTCCTTCACGGCCTCGCGCGCGCTGCGCTTGGTGCCCACGAACAGCACGATGCCGCGCTTCTGGGCGATCGACGACATGAAGTTCATCGCGTCGCTGAACAGCGGCATGGTCTTTTCGAGGTTGATGATGTGGATCTTGCCGCGGGCGCCGAAGATGTACGGGCCCATCTTGGGGTTCCAGTAGCGGGTCTGGTGGCCGAAGTGAACGCCGGCCTCCAGCATCTGGCGCATGGTGATCTGGGGCATTGCTATGACTCCTGGATATGGAACCCGGCCGCCGGAAAGGGTAGGGGCGGTCTGCCTGCACGGGGGCGGGCGATGGGTTCCGGGGTTGGGCCTCCCCGTCGCTTCCGTGACCGAACCTCCCGAAGGAGGCACCCCGGCACGGGCTGTGGCGACGGGTGTGTATTCGCCGGTGACGCCCGGCGTGGGCGGCTGCGCCGGGCGGGCCCGGGGCTGCAACCGGCCGATTATACGGTTTGTGCACCTTTCGGCGCAATCTTCCTGCCGCGCCCGGGCCGATCGGCGATAATGTCCGGATGGCTATCAACCTCAAGACCCCCGAAGAGATCGAGAAGATGCGCGTGGCCGGCCGCCTGGCGGCCGAGGTGCTGCAGGTGGTGGCGCCGCACGTGAAGCCCGGCGTGACCACCGAGGAGCTGGATCGCATCTGCCACGAGCATATCGTCAACGTGCAGGGCACCACGCCGGCCAACGTCGGCTACCGCGGCTACCCCAAGGCCACCTGCATCTCGGCCAACAACGTGATCTGCCACGGGATCCCGGGCGAGAAGGTGCTCAGGGACGGCGACATCATCAACATCGACGTCACCGTGATCAAGGACGGCTGGCACGGCGACACCAGCCGCATGTACTACGTGGGCGAGCCATCGGTGATGGCGCGCAGGCTGGTGGAGACCACCCGCAAGGCGATGTTCGAGGGCATCCGCGCGGTGAAGCCGGGCGCGACCCTGGGCGACATCGGCCACGCGATCCAGAAATTTGCCGAAGCCGAGCGCTTTTCCGTGGTGCGCGAGTACTGCGGCCACGGCATCGGCAAGGTCTACCACGACGAGCCGCAGGTGCTGCACTACGGCAATCCGGGCGAGGGTCTGGTGCTGCAGGAGGGCATGACCTTCACCATCGAGCCGATGATCAACGAGGGCAAGCGCCACACCCGGCTGCTCCCGGACGGCTGGACGGTGGTGACCAAGGATCGCAGGCTCTCGGCGCAGTGGGAGCACATGGTGGCGGTGACCGCCGACGGGGTGGACGTGCTGACCATGATCCCCGGCGACGACAACGAAGCCTTCCTCTGACCGTGGCCACGGCCGTGCCCCCGCAGGCGGGTAACGGCGGCAGGCAGGTGGACGATGCCGCCTGGGCCGCCGAGGCCAGGGCATCGCTGGCCGAACACGACGCCGAGCTGGCCGCGCGCTTCGACGACGGCGAGGACATCGACCGCCTGCTGGCCGAACGGGTCAACGCCGTGGATGCCCACGTGCGCCAGGCCTGGGCCCGCTGCATTCCCTCCGATGCGCCGCTGGCGCTGTTCGCGGTGGGCGGCTACGGCCGCGGCGAGCTGTTCCCGTACTCGGACATCGACCTGCTGGCGCTGGCCGGCGAGGGCTCGCAGGCGGACTACCGGGACGAGTTGGCGCGGCTGTTCGCGCTGCTGTGGGACGCCGGGCTGCCGGTGGGCCACGCGGTGCGCAGCGCGGCGGAATGCACCCGCATTGCCGCCGAAGACATCACCGTGCAGACCTCGCTGCAGGAGGCGCGTCCGCTGCTGGCCAACCTGGCCGAGGTGCGCATGCTCAACGAGGCGATCTCGGTCGGGCGCACCTGGCCGCCAGCGGAGTACTACGCCGCCAAGCTGGACGAGCAGCGCCGCCGCCACGCCCGCTTCGGCGATACCGCCGACAACCTGGAGCCCAACATCAAGGACGGCCCGGGCGGGCTGCGCGACGTGCAGACCCTGCGCTGGCTGGCGCGGCGGGTGCTGGGCACCCATGGAATGGAGCCGCTGATCAACCTCGGGCTGCTCGGCATCGATGAGCACGCCACCCTGGAGCGCGAACGGCGCACCCTGTCCACGCTGCGCTTCGGCCTCCACCTGGTGGCCGGCAAGGCCGAGGAGCGGCTGCGCTTCGACCACCAGAAGGCGCTGGCGGCGCGGCTGGAGCACGTGGAGGAGGCCGGCAACGCGCTGGTCGAGACGATGATGCAGGCGTTCTACCGCAGCGCGGCGGTGGTGCTGCGGATCAGCGAGCGCCTGGTGCAGCGTTTCGAGGAGCACCTGGAGGGGGAGGGCGAGGAGCGGCCGCTGGACGGCGAGTTCGCCACCCGCCGCGGCTACCTGGCGGCCAGCGACGAGGTCTGGCCCGGCGGCGACGTGGAGCGCGTGTTCGACCTGTTCGCCTGCTGGGCGGCCAACCCGCAGGTGCGCGGGCTGCATTCGCAGACCGAGCGCGCGCTGGCCGAATCGCTGCACGCGCTGCCGTCCTGGCGCGATGCCGAGCCTGCCGAACGCGCGCGTTTCATGGCGCTGCTGCGCGGGCCCACGCCGGTGCGCACGCTGGAGCGGATGTCGCGGCTGGGGGTGCTGGGCACGTGGATCCCCGAGTACGCGCAGGTCACCGGGCGCATGCAGTTCGACCTGTTCCACATGTACACGGTGGATCAGCACACGCTGGCGGTGCTGCGCAACATCGCCGGTTTCGCCGCCGCCGAGCCGGACGCGCGCTTCAGCGCCGCCCACGAGATATGGCCGCAGCTGCGCAAACCGGAGCTGCTGCTGCTGGCGGGGCTGTTCCACGACATCGCCAAGGGCCGCGGCGGCGATCATTCCGAACTGGGCGCGGTGGATGCGCGCGAGTTTTGCCTGGGCCACGGGCTGGGCGATGCCGATGCCTCGCTGGTGGAGTGGCTGGTGCGCCGGCACCTGCTGATGTCGACCACGGCACAGAAGCTGGATATCTCCGATCCCGGGGTGATCCACGCCTTCGCCACCGAAGTGGCGGATCGCGAGCGGCTGGATTACCTGTACCTGCTGACCTGCGCCGACATCGCCGGCACCTCGCCGCGGCTGTGGAACGCGTGGAAGGATCGGCTGCTGACCGACCTGCGCACCGCCACCCGGCTGGCGCTGCGCCGCGGGCTGGAGAACCCGGTGGCGATGGTGGAGCGGGTGGCCGACACCCGCGAGCGCGCGCGCGGACTGATGTCGGCGCATGCGGTGGACGATGACGAGGCCGATGCGTTGTTCCGGCGCATGCCCGGGGCGGTGTTCCTGCGCAGCCGTCCCGACCAGGTGGCCTGGCAGGCGATGGCGCTGCGCGGCACCGATCCCGGCGACACCGTGGTGAAGGTGCGGCGGCTGGCGGAGGGGGCGCAGGCGCTGGAGGTGTTCGTGCACTCGCCCGACCGCGACGGCCTGTTCACCGCCATCGCCATCACCCTGGATCGCAGCGGCCTGGCGATCCAGCAGGCACGCGCGCTGGACGGCCCGCACGGCACCATCTTCGACACCTTCCAGGTGCTGCCCACCGATGCACGCTACATGCCCGAGCCGGCGGCGATTGAGCGCAAGCTGGCCACCGTGCTGGCCGGCAACCTGGACGTGCGCCCGGCGCGCCGCAACCAGCCGCGCCACCTGCGCCACTTCCGCATCGTCCCGCAGATCGCCTTCGACGATACCGCCGACGGCGGCCAGACCATCTTCAGCCTGGTCTGCACCGACCGTCCCGGGCTGCTGGCCGGCGTGGCCCACGTGCTGCGCGAGCAGCGGCTGCGGGTGCACGATGCGCGCATTGCGACCTTCGGCGAGCGGGTGGAGGACGTGTTCCGCCTGACCGACGAAAACAACCGCCCGCTGGACGATGCGCGGCGCGAGGCGCTGCGCGAAGCGCTGCTGGCCAGCCTGGACGGCGAAGGAGCGGATTAGACGTTGCCCGATGATGTTGATCCATTGCCGCGTCGTCGTTCCCGCGCAGGCGGGAACCCGGCGCCTTCGCCATCATTGTCCGAAGATGCTGGACCCCCGCTCCCGCGAGGGTGACCGTATCGACCGACAGCCCACTCCCCCGGAACCCATCCCCATGACCGACACCGAATTCAACGCCGACCCCGACAGCATCGCCGGCCTGCGCCACACCATCGAATCCGCCTTTGCCCGGCGCAGCGCGCTCATCCTCGAAGAGATCGAGGGCAGCGTGCGCCCGGCGGTGGAACAAGCGCTGGATGGCCTGGAGTCCGGCCACCTGCGCGTTGCCGAGCCCGGCGAAGGTGAGCACGGCTGGCAGGTCAACGAGTGGCTGAAGAAGGCCGTGCTGCTGTATTTCCGCCTCAACGAGATGGCGCTGGTGGAGGCCGATCCGGCGCCGTTCTGGGACAAGATCGAGGCGCGCTTCGAAGGCTACGACGAGGCCGCCTTCCGCGCGCTGGGCGTGCGCGTGGTGCCCGGCGCCATCGCCCGCCGCGGCAGCCACATGGGCCGCGACGTGGTGCTGATGCCCAGCTTCGTCAACATCGGCGCCCACGTGGGCGAGGGCAGCATGGTGGATACCTGGGCCACCATCGGCTCCTGCGCCCAGGTCGGCAGCCACTGCCACATCTCCGGCGGCGCCGGCATCGGCGGCGTGCTGGAACCGCTGCAGGCCACGCCCACCATCATCGAGGATCATTGCTTCATCGGCGCGCGCTCGGAAGTGGTGGAGGGCGTGGTGGTCGGCCACCACAGCGTGATCGGCATGGGCGTGTTCCTGGGCCAGAGCACGCGCATCTACAACCGCATGACCGGCGAGACCGGCTACGGCTACGTCCCGCCCGGCAGCGTGGTGGTGGCCGGCTCGCTGCCCGCCGCCGACGGCAGCCATTCGCTGTACTGCGCGGTGATCGTCAAGCAGGTCGACGAGCGCACCCGCGCCAAGACCTCCGTCAACGAACTGCTGCGAGGACTCGCCTGACATGACTGCCCTCTACGGATTGAAGAACTGCGATACCTGCCGCAAGGCGCGCAAGTGGCTGGATCGCTTCGGCGTCGAGCACGAGTTCGTCGACTACCGCGACGACAAGCCGGCGCCCGAGACCCTGGTTGAATGGGCCGGCAAGCTCGGCGGCTTCGAGAAGATGGTCAACAAGTCATCGACCACCTGGCGCCAGCTCCCCGACAACCGCAAGGCCGCCGCCAGCGACGCCGAGTGGAAGCTGCTGCTGCGCGAACATCCGCAGCTCATCCGCCGGCCGGTGGTCGTCACCGCAGACGGCGCCGTCACCCAGGGCTTCTCCGACAACGGCTTCAAGCAGCGCTTCGGCATCAGCTGACGCCATGTCCGACGTCCTGGAACTGCTGCAGGAGCTCATCTCGCGCGCCTCGGTCACGCCGGACGACGCCGGCTGCCAGGCGCTGATCGCCGAACGCCTGGGCCGCGCCGGCTTCGCCTGCGAGCACCTGCGATACGGGGAAGTCGACAACCTCTGGGCCACGCATGGCAGCGGCGACGGGCCGGTGCTGGTGCTGCTGGGCCACACCGATGTGGTGCCGCCGGGGCCGCGCGAAGCCTGGGCCAGCGACCCGTTCAGGCCGGAGATCCGCGACGGCGTGCTGTACGGCCGCGGTGCCGCGGACATGAAGAGCGGGGTGGCCGCGTTCGTGGTCGCCGCCGAGCGCTTCGTGGCCGCCAACCCGGGTCACCCCGGAACCCTCGCGCTGCTGCTGACCTCGGACGAGGAGGGCGACGCCATCGACGGCGTGCGCCGCGTCGCCCAGACCTTCCGCGAGCGCGGCCAGCGCATCGACTGGTGCATCACCGGCGAGCCGTCCTCGCAGGAGACGCTGGGCGACCTGCTGCGCGTCGGCCGCCGCGGCTCGCTCACCGGCCATCTCACCGTGCGCGGCGTGCAGGGCCACGTCGCCTATCCGGACAAGGCCCGCAATCCCATCCACCAGGCCGCCCCGGCGCTGGCCGAGCTTGCCGCGCGCAAGTGGGACGACGGCTACGAGACCTTTCCGCCCACCAGCCTGCAGGTCAGCGACGTGCACGCCGGCACCGGCGCCGACAACGTCATTCCCGGCGAGCTGAAGGCCACCTTCAACCTGCGCTACAACCCCAACTGGGACGCGCCGCGGCTGGAGGCGGAAGTGGCCGCGCTGCTCGAACGCCACGGGCTCGACCACGACCTGCGCTGGCACCGCAGCGGCGAACCGTTCTTCACTCCCGAAGGCCCGCTGCGCGATGCCGCCCGCGAGGTGCTGACCCGGTTCGCCGGCGCCGCGCCCGAGGAAAGCACCGGCGGCGGCACCTCCGACGCCCGCTTCATCGCCCCGCTCGGCGCCCACTGCATCGAGATCGGCCCGGTCAACGCCAGCATCCACCAGGTCGACGAGAACATCCGCGTCGCCGACCTCGAGGCATTGCCGGATCTCTACCAGGCCCTGATCCAGCGCCTCCTGTAAGGCCTGCAATGCATCTCCCTGCCCTTGGGGTAGGCGCGCGCATGGCGCGCTCCTACAGCGATTGCCATCGTCACGCCCGGGCGGTGGTTGCATGCCCCCCGGAAACGGCGCAGGATGCAGCCATGTCGCAGCTCCACGCCGCCGCCGTGAATAACAATCCGCGCAACAACGCGCGGGCGAATAATCGCGCGCGGCCGATGCGGGGTGGCGGACAGGCGTAGCACCGAAACAAGAACGCCCGGACACCAGGAAACCCGCATCGGCCGCCGATGCGGGTTTTTTCTTGCCCGCCAAGCGTCCGCAGCCTGTCCTGAGCCGGGAAGCCCGTGCGTTATCCCCATAGCCGAGGAAACTCCCCCATGTGCTCCATCTTCTCCATCTTCGACCTGCAGCCGGGCGACGACGTCGCCGCGCTGCGCCGCCACGCGCTGGAATGCTCGGCGCGCCAGCGCCACCGCGGCCCCGACTGGAGCGGGGTGCACGTGGGCGAAGGCGCGATCCTGGTGCACGAGCGCCTGGCCATCGTCGATCCGGCCGGCGGCTCGCAGCCACTGAAGTCCGAAGACGGCCGCCTGGTACTCGCCGTCAACGGCGAGATCTACAACCACCGCGAGCTCAAGGGCGAGCTGCGCAAGGACTACGCGTTCCAGACCGGTTCGGACTGCGAGGTGATCAACGCGCTGTACCGCGAAAGCGAGCCCGGTGCCTTCCTCGACCGCCTCAACGGCATCTTCGCCTTCGCCCTGTGGGACAGCGAGCGCGGCCGCGCGATCATCGCCCGCGATGCGATCGGCGTGGTGCCGCTGTACTGGGGCCACGACCGCGAGGGCCGGCTGCGCGTGGCCTCGGAGATGAAGGCGTTGGTGGACACCTGCGCCGATGTCGCCCAGTTCCCGCCCGGGCACTGGTACGACAGCGCGACCGGCGAGCTGCGCCGCTACTACGACCGCCCCTGGCGCGACTACGATGCCGTGCAGGGCACGCACGTGGCGCCGGACGAGCTGCGCGAGGCTTTCGAGGCCGCCGTGCACCGGCAGCTGATGAGCGACGTGCCCTACGGGGTGCTGCTGTCCGGCGGGCTGGATTCCTCGCTGGTGGCGGCGGTGGCCGCCCGCTTCGCCCGCCGCCGGATCGAGGACAACGACAACTCCGAGGCCTGGTGGCCGCGCCTGCATTCGTTTGCCATCGGGCTGGAAGGCTCGCCCGACCTGGCCGCGGCCGAGGTGGCTGCGAAGTCGCTGGACACCGTGCACCACGGCTTCGAATACACCTTCCAGGAAGGCCTGGACGCGCTGCCCGACGTGATCCGCCACATCGAAACCTACGACGTCACCAGCATCCGCGCCTCCACGCCCATGTACCTGCTGGCGCGGCGGATCAAGGCGATGGGGGTGAAGATGGTGCTCTCCGGCGAAGGCAGCGACGAGACCTTCGGCGGGTACCTGTATTTCCACAAGGCCCCGGACGCGCGCCAGTTCCACGAGGAAACCGTGCGCAAGCTCGACGCCCTGCACAACTACGACTGCCTGCGCGCCAACAAGTCGATGATGGCCTGGGGCGTGGAGGCGCGGGTGCCGTTCCTGGACGTGGAGTTCCTGGACGTGGCCATGCGCATGGACGCGGCGCAGAAGATGGTGCACCGCCAGTCCAGCGGGCCGCAGCGGATGGAGAAGGGGATCCTGCGGCAGGCGTTCGAGGGCTACCTGCCGCCGGAGATCCTGTGGCGGCAGAAGGAGCAGTTCAGCGACGGCGTCGGCTACGGCTGGATCGACGGGCTCAAGGCGTACGCCGAGGCCCAGGTGAGCGACCGAGAGCTGGCGGCCGCGCACCGGCGCTTCCCGGTGAACCCGCCGGCGAGCAAGGAGGCGTACTGGTACCGCACCCTGTTCGAGCAGTGCTTCCCCAGCCGCGCCGCGGCGGAGACGGTGCCCGGCGGCAAGTCCATCGCCTGTTCCACCGCCACCGCGATCGCGTGGGACGCCGCCTTCGATGCCTCGGCCGACCCGTCAGGCCGCGCCGTCGCCGGCGTCCACGCCGCCGCGTACCAACCCGCCCCCGGCTGATCGTGCTCCTACGGGGGTGGGGGGCTGATCAGGGTCATCCGGTATTCCGCCGGGCCGGGCAGGAACGGGGAGGCGTCGCCGCGGGCCCAGTCGGCGTGGCCGGCGCCCCAGAACGGCGACAGCGGGTGGCCGCTCTGGCCGCCGGGCATGTGGGCGATGCCGTCGGCCTCGTGCCCGGGCGCCACCACCATCCGCTGCGAAGCGCCGAACGAGGGCCCCTGCACCCGCGGCATCATGCCGTCGCCGGGCAGCGGCTCGGCCGGCATGCACAGCCGCCGCCCGAGCAGCGGCACCGCATCGGCAAGCGGATGGCAGATCCGCGTCGTGTTGCGCTCGCCCCAGCTGCGTTCGGCCAGCGGCCCGCTGGCCGCCAGCGCGTCGCGCACCTCGCGCGCGGCATCCTCGAACAGCCCGTGCCAATCGTCGAAGCGCGGCGACAGCAGGTGCGCCGGCTGCCGGGTCACCAGCGGCCAGGCCACGCCTTCCAGCTGCGGCAGGTCGGGCATGGCGAAGTCATCGCCCAGCGCCACCTGCGCCGGCCCGGTCAGGCCGTCGGCGATGCGTGCGTGCACGGCCAGCCGCCAGGCACGGACGATGCGGTAGCCCACCGAACCGGTATCGGCGCGCCCGCTCCAGTCCGATGCGGCGGCCGCCAGCTCCAGCAGCGCCGGCGCATCGTCGCGCGGCGGAAGGCCGTCCAGCAGGTGCCACCAGCGATCCAACAGCACGGCGCGTGCGTCCAACTGGAGATCAAGCAGATCCTGCTCGGTGAAGCTGTCGCTTGCGAACAGCAGGTCGCGGATCTGCTGCTGGCGCGCGCCGAAGGCGTAGCCGCCGTCGCCGACCAGCGCTTCGGCCGCACTGCCAACCACCCGTGAATTCGCTGTCCAGAGCCGATCTTCGGCGGGGTCGACCACGATCGGCGATCGGTCGGTGGCGATCGTCCAGGGGCTGCAATCGCGTTCCCCAAGACCGTCCGCAGCCGGTTCCATCCCAGCCACCGGCAGCTGGTGGCAGCCGGGGTCGCGCTCGGCCAGCGGCCCCAGCAGCCGCCAGGCGATGCGGCCGTGGCGGTCGCCGGTCATCAGGTTCTGGGTCGGTACCGCGGTGCGGTCGGCGGCGGCCAATGCCTCGTCCAGGTCACCGGCCGCGGCCAGCCCGGCCAGCTCGAGGTTCAGCGAGCCGGGCAGGTGCGCCACCCAGCGCAGGGCCAGGGCGCGGCCGTCGTCCAGCCACTCCACCACCGGCCCCCAGCCGGTCTCCAGGATCTCGAACGCGATGTCTTCGCCGCCGGCTACTTCGATGTGCTCGACGTGGCGGATCGCCGGCTCGCAGCCGTCGGCGGCCACGCCATCCGCGCAGGGTGTCTCGATACGCCAGTCCATGTAGTCGCCGTAGCTGTTGGTGAAGCCCCAGGCGACGTGCCCGTTGCTGCCCACGATCACCGCCGGCACGCCGGGCAGGGTGAAGCCGGACACGTCCACCCGGCCGCCGGGCGCGCCGGCCTCGGAGTAGCGCAGCCGCGCCCGGAACCAGACGTTGGGCGCGCGCAGCCCCAGGTGCATGTCGTTGGCCACGATCGCGCGCCCGTCGGCGGTCAGCGCCCCGGCGACGGCGAAGTTGTTGCTGCCCGGGGTGCCGGTATCCGAGAGCGCGACCGGCGCATCGGTGCCGGGGAACGGCAGCCTGCGCAGATCGACTGCCTCGGGCCCGGGCAGCACCGCGTCGCCGCGCGCTTCGCCCATCAGCGGCGCGTCCCAGTCGCTGCCGTCGTGGGCCAGCAGGTCGCGCAGCGCGGGCGGCAGGTGCGCGGCGGCCTTCCACCGCCGCAGCTCGTGTTCGTTGCGCCCGCCCTGCAGGTCGAAGTACATCGCGTACGCGGCCAGGATCGAATCCTCCGGCGTCCACGGCTCGGGCTGCGCGCGCAGCAGCTGGTAGGCCCAGGGCCGGCTGCCCAGCGCCGCGAGCCCGGCGTTGGCGCCTTCGGCATAGGCCGCCAGCTCGCCCATGCGCTCGCCGGCGATCTCCGGCAGGCGCTCGCGGATCCGCGCCCGCAGCCGGTGCCGACGCCGCTCGCGGTCGGCGTCCAGGGCCAGCTCGCCGAACAGCGCCGCCAGCTCGCCGGCCGAGCTGCGCCGCATCAGATCCATCTCGAACCAGCGCTCCTGCGCGTGCACGTAGCCGAGCGCGCGCGCGGCGTCGGCCGCGCTGGCCGCGCTGATGGTGGCCACGCCCAGCGCGTCGCGCTCCACCTGCACGGGCGCGCCGAGGCCGGCCAGCGCGTGCTCGCCATCCAGCGCTGGCAGGCTGGCGCGCAGCAGCAGCCATGCCGCCAGCAGCGCCAGCAGGAGCAGGGCGGCGATCAAAAGGACGACACGGGGCAACCACTTGCGCATGCTGGAAACCGTTGGCCTGGGTGCGCGCACCTTACAACGTCCGGCACGCAAAGGCTGCGCCGGTTAAAGTCGCCGGGTTCCTCCTGCACGGGGCGGTGGCAACCGCCGGGCCGCAGGCCGTGCTTTCGGGTGAGACAACGGAGATTCCATGATCGAGACCGCCGTGGCCCGGCTGCCCGGCATCAACGGGCTGCCGGAGGTCACCACCGTCGAGGCGCTGCCCGCGCTGACCCTGGCGATCCTGCTGCTGTTCGTCGGCAAGGGCCTGTCGGCGCGCATCGCCACCCTGCGCCGCTACAGCATCCCCGAGCCCGTGGTGGGCGGCGTGCTGTGCGCGGCGGTGGTGTGCGCGCTGTATTACGGCATGGGCATGCAGGTGGATTTCGAGCTGGGCGCGCGCGACATGTTCCTGCTCTACTTCTTCGCCGCGCTGGGGCTGAACTCCAGGGTGGCCGCGCTGGCCAGGGGCGGCTGGAAGCTGGTGGTGCTGCTGGCGCTGGCCGGCTTCTACATCGTGTTCCAGAACCTGGTCGGCATGGGCCTGGCCGGTGCGTGGGGCATGGATCCCAGGGCCGGGCTGATGGTCGGCTCGGTCTCGCTGACCGGCGGGGTGGGCACCACCATCGCCTGGACGCCGCACTTCGTGGACGAGCTGGGCATCGCCAACGCCGGTGAAATCGGCCTGGCCGCGAACATGGTCGGCATGATCGCCGCCTGCGTGGTCGGCGGCCCCATCGCCGGCTGGCTGATCAAGCGCCATCCGGTGATGCCCTCGGCCGACGCCGAGCTCGAGGTCGGCACCCTGTACGGCGACGAGTCGCGCGCCACCCTGGACTACACCGGCGTGCTTCTGGCGCTGTTCTGGCTCAACATCGCGCTGATGCTCGGCCACGGCATCAGCCACCTCATCGGCGAGGCCGGGCTGCTGCTGCCGGAGTTCGTCGGTGCGCTGGTGGCGGGCATCCTGCTGCGGCTGCTGGGGGATCTGTTCGCGCCCAACGGCCGGCGCATGTGGCGGCCGGACGCCATGCAGCCGGGCATCGCGCTGATCTCCGACATCAGCCTGGGCCTGTTCCTGGTGATGGCGCTGATGGGCCTGCAGCTGTGGGTGCTGGAGCCGCTGCTGGGCTTCCTGTCGGTGGCGATGCTGGTGCAGGTCACGTTGGTGGTGCTGTTCTCGGTGTTCGTGGTGTTCAAGGCGATGGGCGGGGACTACGAGTCGGCGGTGGTCAGCTCGGCGTTCGGCGGCATCGCCCTGGGCTCCACCGCTACCGCCATGGCCAACATGACTGCGGTCAGCCGCGAGTACGGCGCCGCCCCGCGCGCATTCGTGATCGTGCCGCTGGTGTGCGGCTTCTTCATCGACATTGCCAACGCGGTGATCGTGGGCGTGATGGCGGGCTGAACGCCGGAGTCGAGAACGCGAAGACGAGTGGTTCTCATCCCGTCATCGCAACGGCTGTCCCGGCATACTGTGTCCAACAGGCCCGGGTGCCAGGCGCTCACCCCCAACAAGGAGACCCGCGATGAAGGGCAACGCCGAAGTCGTCGATTACCTCAATTTCCTGCTGCGTGGCGAGCTTGCCGCCCGCGACCAGTATTTCCTGCATTCGCGCCGCTACGAGGATCTGGGCCTGCAGGAGCTGTACGAGCGCATCAACCACGAGATGGAAGAGGAGACCGAGCACGCGGACGCGATCCTGCGCCGGATCCTGTTCCTGGAAGGCAACCCGGACATGCGCCCGGATCCGATCGATCCCGGCGGTACGGTCGAGGAGATGCTGCGCAAGGATCTGGATCTGGAGTACAGCGTGCGCGCCAACCTCGCCAAGGGCATCGCCCTGGCCGAGAAGCACAACGACTACGTGACCCGCGAGATGCTGGTCAAGCAGCAGGCCGATACCGAGGAAGACCACACGTACTGGCTGGAGAAGCAGCTCCGCCTGATCGAAATGATCGGCTTGGAGAACTACCAGCAGGCGCGGATGGGCAGCGAAGCCTGACCCCGCCCGAATAACGTAGGAGCGCGCATGGCGCGCTCCTACCGGTGGTGGAGGCGGTAGACGGCGGTGTTGAGGGCGGTGACGCCGGCCTCGCGGAAGCGGTCCTCGCCGGCCAGGATGTCGCGGCGCTCGAGCAGGGTGACGTCCCAGGCACGCGGCGCGGATCCTGAATCGCCCGGGCCGTCCGTCCGGCCCGCTTCCAGCAGATCCCGTACCTCGGCCTCGCCCACGGCAAACGGCGGCCCGTCCTTCTCGTCCTGCGGATATTCCAACGTCACCAGCAGTCCCGCGCAGCCGGCCGGCAGGTGGCGCAGGGCGGTGGCCGCGTAGCGCCGGCGCAGCTCCGGGGGCAGGGCGATCAGGGCGGCGCGGTCGTATACCGCGGCGCAGCCCGCCAGCGCGTCGGCATCAAGCGCGAACGCGTCGCCGGCGATCAGTTCGTACGGGCCGGCGGCGTAATGCCGGCCGTAGCGGGTTTCGCGGACCCGGGGCTCCAGGCCGCGCTCGTCGAAGAACTGCCGGACCGCCAGCTCCGACAGCTCGACGCCGAGGATGCGATGCCCCTGTCCGGCCAGCCAGGCCATGTCCAGCGACTTGCCGCACAGCGGTACGAAGACCGTGGTATCGGCCGGCACATCCAGCGCCGGCCAGTGCTTGCACAGCAGCGGCAGTGGCCGATCCTGGTGGAAACCGATCCGCCCCGCCTGCCAGCGCTGGTGCCAGAAATCGGGCTCCATCTATTCGACCGACAGCCCTTCGACCTTCTGCCAGCCGCGCGGCAGCAGGCCGCCGCGCGAGGCGCGGGCGCCCAGGTAGGTCTCCAGGTCCTTGAACGACAGGCTCATCACCCGCCCGCGCGAGTGCACCTGCAGGGTGCCGCCGGGCGGCACCGAAGCCACCGCCACCACCTTCTCGGTGCCGCGCTTGGCCTTGGGGATCTCGATGAGCTTGTTGCCCTTGCCCTTCTCCAGTTCCGGCAGCTCGGCCACGGGGAAGGCCAGCAGGTGCCCGGCGCTGGTCACCGCCACGATGCGGTCGGCCTCCACGTCGCCCACCGGCGCCGGCTGCAGCACGCCCGAGCCGGCCGGCACGCTGAGCATGGTCTTGCCGGCCTTCTGCCGGCCCACCAGGTTGGAGAAGCGGGTGACGAAGCCGTAGCCCAGCGAGGAGGCCAGCACGAACCGCGCCTCCGGCTCGCCGCTGGCCACGCCCAGGAACGACGCCCCCGCCGCCGGCGAGAACCGCCCGGTCAGCGGCTCGCCGTTGCCGCGCGCAGACGGCAGGCTGTGGGCAATGGTCGAATAGCTGCGGCCGTTGGAGTCCAGGAATGCCACCGGCTGGTTGCTGCGCCCGCGCGCGTACGCCAGCAGGCTGTCGCCCTCGCGGTAGGACAGGCCGGCCGGATCCACGTCGTGGCCCTTGGCCGCGCGCACCCAGCCCTTTTTGCTCAGCACCACGGTGACCGGCTCGCTGGGCACCAGGTCGGTGTCGGCCAGCGCCTGGGCGGCGCCGCGCTCCACCAGCGGCGAGCGGCGCTCGTCGCCGTGCTTGTCGGCGTCGGCCAGCAGCTCGGTGCGGATCAGCCGCTTCAGCTTCGCCTTGCTGCCCAGGGTGGCGATCAGGCGGTCGCGCTCGCTGTCCAGCTCGTCCTGCTCGCCGCGGATCTTCATCTCCTCCAGGCGGGCCAGCTGGCGCAGCTTTGTTTCCAGGATGTAGTCGACCTGGTCGTCGCTGAGCTCGAAGCGCGCCTTCAGCACCGCTTTGGGCTCGTCCTCGGTACGGATGATCCGGATCACCTCGTCCAGGTTCAGGAACGCCACCAGCAGGCCTTCCAGCAGGTGCAGGCGGCGCTCCACCTTCTCCAGCCGGTGCTCCAGCCGCCGGGTGACGGTGGCGGTGCGGAACTCCAGCCATTCGGCCAGCAGCGCCTTGAGGTTCTTCACCTGCGGGCGGCCGTCCAGGCCGATCACGTTGAAGTTGGCGCGGTAGCTGCGCTCAAGGTCGGTGGTGGCGAACAGGTGGCCCATCAGCTGTTCGGCATCCACCCGGCTGGAGCGCGGCACCAGCACCACCCGGGTCGGGTTGGCGTGGTCGGACTCGTCGCGGATGTCCTCCAGCCACGGCAGCTTTTTGGCCCGCATCTGGGTGGCGATCTGCTCGATCACCTTGCTCGGCGAGACCTGGTGCGGCAGCGCGTCGACCACGATGTTCTGGCCCTCGCGCTTGAACGTGGCGCGGGCGCGGATGGCGCCATAGCCGGTTTCATACAGCGTGAGCAGGTCGGCGGCCGGGGTGATGATCTCGGCCTGGGTCGGGTAGTCCGGCCCGCGCACGTGCTCGCACAGCTCGCGCACCGTCGCCTTGGGCTCGTCCAGCAGGTGGATGCAGGCCGAGACCACCTCGCGCAGGTTGTGCGGCGGCACGTCGGTGGCCATGCCCACGGCGATGCCGGTGGTGCCGTTGAGCAGCAGGTGCGGTAGCCGCGCCGGCATCCAGCCCGGCTCCTGCAGGGTGCCGTCGAAGTTCGGCGTCCAGTCGACCGTGCCCTGGCCCAGTTCGCTGAGCAGCACCTCGGCGATCGGGGTCAGGCGCGATTCGGTGTAGCGCATGGCCGCGAACGACTTGGGGTCGTCGGAGGAGCCGAAGTTGCCCTGGCCGTCGATCAGCGGGTAGCGGTACGAGAACGGCTGCGCCATCAGCACCATCGCCTCGTAGGCGGCGCTGTCGCCGTGCGGGTGGTACTTGCCGATCACGTCGCCGATGGTGCGGGCGGATTTCTTGGGCTTGGCGCTGGCGCCCAGGCCCAGCTCGCTCATGGCGTAGATGATCCGCCGCTGCACCGGCTTGAGGCCGTCGCCGATGAAGGGCAGGGCGCGGTCGAGCACCACGTACATGGAGTAGTCGAGGTAGGCGCGCTCGGCGTACTCGCGCAGCGGGATCTGCTCGAAGCCGTGGAAGGAGGTGCGGATGGTGTCGGTCATCGGGACTGCAGAAATCGGGGAAGCCAATTCTAGTAGGAGCGCGCATGGCGCGCTCCTACCAAAAGAATGTGGCCCGGACGGAAACGGGGGCCGTCCGACCAAAAGCGGAGGCCCGGACGGCCGCGGGCGCGGTTATGATGGGATCTCAAGGAGCGCACGCCATGACGCCCAGCCAGCCGACCAGCGGCCAGCCACAAGAGGAACAGGTTCCCCGCAGTCGGCAGGCCGATTGCGCACAGCGCAGGCGCCTGCACGGCCACTGTGAAGGCTGCCTGGTGCGTGGGCTGGCGCCGTGCACGGTGATCCCGCCGGAGGAAATCCACGCCCTGGAGCAGCTGGGCGGCCAGGTCAGGCTCCCGGCCGGCAACGTGCTGGCCCGCGAAGGCGATCCGCGCCGCGAGGTGCACACGGTGACCTCCGGGATGATGCGCAGGAGCCGCCTGCTGCCCGACGGCCGGCGCTTCGTGCACGCCTTCGTGCTGCCGGGCGAGTTCATCGGATTCACCAGCTCGGATCAGTACCGGTACACCCTCGAAGCGGTCACCGAATCCACCCTGTGCAGCTTCAGCGTCGACAGCCTGCGCAGCCTGTGCGAGCGCTATCCGGACTTCGAGAGCAACCTGTTCTCCCAGGCCTGCGGCGAGCTCGACGTGGCCGACAATTTCCTGATGGCGCTGGCGCGGATGACCCCGGTCGAGCGCCTGGCCGCGTTCCTGGTGGATCTGAGCAAGCGCCAGCACCTGCGCGGCGGCGCGCTGAACCAGGTGGATCTGCCGATGACCCGGGCCGACATCGGCGACCACCTTGGCCTGACCATCGAGACCGTCAGCCGCACCTTCAGCCGCCTGAAACAGGAAGGGGTGCTCTATTTCGAGCACCCCCACCATATAGAACTGCGCGATCCGCCACGCCTGCGCGAGCTGGCCGGGCTCTAGCGGATCGCGCCCTCCGCGTCCTGCGGTCAGCGGTTGCCGTCGCGGCCCTTGCGCTCGTCGCGCTGGTGCTCGGATCCCTGCTTCCTGTCAGCCGACTTGGACTGCTTGTTGCTGCCGCCGCCTGCTTCCTTCTTCGGGTTCGACTTCTGCGGAGCCATGGTGGTGTCCTCGGTTGGGTTGTCTGATCACGCCCTTCCCGGCGCGATCATGCGCCCGCCAGATCTCCAGCCCGCGTGAAGGCACGACGCCGCGCAACCACGGGCTCCTGAACCGTTCACGGCGGCTCGCCGGGGGTTGCAAACCGGGGGCCATGCACGCGACCCTCGCGCCCGCCCGGGGTACGCGCCGGCCTCCGACTGTGGGGCGGTTGATCCAGGTCAATGTCTCCGCGGCATGCAAGGCGCACGCTTTCCGGCACGATCCGTGGCCATCGGATGCGGTGGGCCGCGGCGCCACGCCCGGAGGCCGCCATGCGTACCCAATGCACTCCCCGATCCGCCAGAGCTGCCGGATCCGCATCAAGATCGTGCCCGCGAATCGCGTTGGCCACCGCGCTGGCGCTGGCCGCGGGCTTCGCCCACGCCAGCGACGCCTGGACGGCCAGCGGCGACATGCGGGTCGGCTACGTCGCCTCCGAGACGCGCGCACGCAGCGGCGCCGAGACCGATGCCGACAGCCTGCGAGCCCGCTTGCGCCTGCGCCTGCGCGGGGACCTGGGCGGCGGCTGGCACTTCAGCGGCCGGGTTGCCGCCCGGCTCGACACCGACCAGGGCGACGAGGAGTTCTGGCTGCGCACCTACGCCCCGGGCCCGGCGGGGCTCAGGAACGGGCAGGCCACGGTCGATGAGGCGTATCTGGAATACCGCGCCGCCGACGCGCCGTGGAGCCTGCGCGTGGGCCGCTTCCAGGCGGCATGGGGCCTGGACGACGTGATGAAGAAGTCGCTTGACCAGAACGACAGCCCGAACTTCGACATCACCTGGACCGACGGCGCGTGGCTGCAGTGGCGGCCCGGTGATGATTGGACCACCCACCTGATCGTGCGCCACAACGACCGCCGCGGGCCTACGGGAACCTTGCGCCCACCGCTGGGATTCAGTGACGGTGAAGCGCGGATCGGCGCCCTCGCGGTCGTCGAGTCGAAGACGCCGGTGGGGCCGCTGATCCAGCGCGTGATCACGCTCAATTGGCTGCCCTCGGCGTTGCACCCGCATGGTGCCGCTGATCCGCACAGCGAGGATTACGTGGCCATCACCGGCAAGGCCACCGCGCAATGGTCGCTGGGCGAGGGCGGCACGCAGCTGCGGCTGGGGGGTGAACTGGGATACGCCCCGAACACGCCCCGGCGCGAAGCGATGGGCAGCGGAACCGGCGATGCCGACGCGTTCTCATGGCAGGCCTCGCTCAATTTCATTGATGTGCTGCCCAACCACGACCTGGGCATCGTCCATGGCCGGGTGGCCGATGGCTGGCTGGTGTCGAGTGACTTCCGGCCCAACGACAGGCTGACCGAGGTGCGCTGGGTCTGGCAGGCCTCGCCCGCCTGGCAACTGGACGCGCGCGTACGCCGCCGGGAGGAAATCGACGTGCCCACCGGGGCCGCGGGCACGCGGCGCGATGACGACATCTATGTCCGGGCCACCCTGCGGTTCTAGGCCGCAGCTCCGAACAACAAAAAACCCCGCTTGCGCGGGGTTTGATGTCTGTTGACCCGATTGGTGCCCAGGAGAGGACTCGAACCTCCACAGGGTTGCCCCCGCTAGCACCTGAAGCTAGTGCGTCTACCAATTCCGCCACCTGGGCGGGTCAAGCCGTGTATTTTGCTGATCTCCCTGGGCGAAGTCAACGGTTCGGCGCTTCGACCGATCACGCCCGCCTGAACAGGTGCCGTGTAACATCCGCCCGATGGCCAAACCCCCAAGCAAGCGCGGCGGATCGCGCACTTCGAAGACCTCCGGCAAGTCCGGGCAATCCACGCGCTCCAGACCTGCAGGCAAGCGCCCCGCGAAAGCGAAGAAACTGCCGCCCTGGATGCCCGATCCGGCCGTCAGCGCTGCCCCCGGCGGGCGCGATGCAAAGCCCGCACGCCCCGGCTCCGGCGGCCGCGGCAAGACGCCGAAGGCCGCCGACACGCCCAGGCGCGACACCAAGGGGCGCCTGATTGATCCGCACGCCGAGCGCGAGGCCGGCCGCTACGAGAACCCGATTCCCAGCCGCGAGGCGATCCTGGCAGCGCTGTCGGAAGCCGAGGGCCCGCAGAAGTCCGAGGAGATCGCAGCGCTGCTCGGCCTGACCGCGCCGGATCGCTTCGAGGCGCTGGAAAAGCGCCTGGGCGCGATGGTTCGCGACGGCCAGCTGCTGCGCAATCGCCGCGGCGGCCACGTGCCGGCCGGCGAGGTGGAGCTGATTTCCGGCACCGTCATCGCCAACCCCGACGGCTTCGGCTTCCTGCGCCCGGACAGCGGCGCGGGCGACGACCTGTTCCTGCCGCCGTATGAAATGCGCAAGGCCATGCACGGCGACCGGGTCATGGCCAGCGTGTCCGGCGTGGATGCCCGCGGCCGCCGCGAGGGCGTGATCGCCGAAGTGCTCGAGCGTCGCTCCACCCGCCTGCTGGGACGCTTCAACGTGGAATCGGGCATCAGCTTCGTGGTGCCGGACGACCGCCGGATCCTGCGCAACGTGCAGATCCCGCACGACGCCCGCGAGGGCGCCGAGCACGGCCAGCTGGTGGTGTGCGAGATCGTCCACGCGCCCGACACCCACCGTCCGCCGATCGGCCGCGTGCTGTCGGTGCTGGGCGACGT
Organism: Luteimonas dalianensis; assembly: GCF_049339425.1. NCBI lineage: Bacteria > Pseudomonadati > Pseudomonadota > Gammaproteobacteria > Lysobacterales > Lysobacteraceae > Luteimonas > Luteimonas dalianensis. The sequence goes on from NZ_JBMPPO010000008.1 coordinate 216,198, forward strand.
GCTCAAGCCGTCGCTGGTGGTGGAGGCCGCCATCCACGGCCACGGCCTGCCGTACGAATTCCCGCAGGAAGCGCTGGACGAGGCCGCCGCGGTACCGGTGGAAGTCACGCAGAAGGAGATCCGCGGCCGCCGCGACCTGCGCGACATGCCGCTGGTCACCATCGACGGCGAGGACGCCAAGGACTTCGACGACGCCGTGTACTGCGAGGCCGACCGCGACGGCTTCCGCCTGGTGGTGGCGATCGCCGACGTGTCCCACTACGTGCGCCCGGAGCAGCCGCTGGACGACGAGGCCCAGCTGCGCGCGACCAGCGTGTACTTCCCCGGCTTCGTCATCCCGATGCTGCCCGAGACGCTGTCCAACGGCATCTGCTCGCTCAAGCCGAAGGTCGACCGGCTGTGCTTCGTGTGCGACATGCGCGTGGGCCGCGACGGCACCGTGCACGAGTCGGAGTTCTACGAGGCGGTGATGCACTCGCACGCACGCCTGACCTACACCCAGGTGTGGGAGGCCATCGGCGAGGACGATGAGCAGGCGAAGAAGGACATCGGCAAGCTGATGCCGCAGATCCGCGACCTGCACAAGCTGTACAAGACGCTGGCGCGGGCGCGCAGCAAGCGCGGGGCGATCGAGTTCGAGACCTCCGAGGTGCGCTTCGAGCTGGACAACACCGGCGAGGTGGTGCGCGCCGGCATGCTGGTGCGCAACGACGCCCACAAGCTGATCGAGGAGTGCATGATCGCAGCCAACGTGGAGGCGGCGAAGTTCCTGCTCGACACCGACCTCCCGGCGCCGTACCGCATCCACGACAAGCCGCCCGAGTCCAAGTACCTGGACCTGCTGGAGTTCCTAAAGGAGTTCCAGCTGCGGATGCCGGCCTGGGGCAGGGTGCGGCCGAAGGATTTCACCAGCCTGCTCAACCGCGTGCGTGATCGCGCCGACGGCCCGCTGATCGAGTCCGTGCTGCTGCGCAGCCAGAGCCTGGCGGTGTACTCGGTGGACAACATCGGCCACTTCGGCCTGGCGCTGGATCACTACGCGCACTTCACCTCGCCCATCCGCCGCTACCCGGATCTGCTGGTGCACCGGGCCATCAAGCACGCGCTGTCCGGGAAGAAGTCGTCCAGCTTCAAATACTCCAACCGCGAGATGGTGGGGCTGGCGCTGCAGAGCTCGGAGAAGGGCCGGCGCGCCGACGAGGCCTCGCGCGAGGTCGACGACCGCTACCGTGCGGCGTGGATGGAGGAGCACGTGGGCGGCGAGTTCGACGGCGTGATCAGCGGCGTCACCAGCTTCGGGCTGTTCATCGAACTGGACGAATCCAAGGTCAACGGCCTGGTGCACGTGACCCAGCTGCCGCACGATTTCTACCACTTCGACCCCATCCGCCGCACCCTCACCGGCGACCGCCGCGGCCGCGAATACCGCCTCGGCGACCGCGCCCGCGTGCGCGTTCTCAAGGCCAGCCTGGAGGAGCGCAAGATCGACTTCGGCCTGGTGGAGGAGGGCGAGCCGCAGGGCAAGAAGTCCTCGAAGAAAGAGCCGAAGCCCCCCAGGGACCTGACCGAACGCGGCAAACCCGCCAAGCGAAAAAAGAAGCCGTACTGACATGACAAAGCAGTCCCCCTGGATCGCCGGCATCAACGCCGTGGCGGCCGCGCTTGAGCACGACGCCGACAACGTGCGCGAGGTGCTGGTGGAGGCGGGCGCGAAGAACCCGCGCATCGCCGACATCGAAACCGAGGCCCGGCGCAAGGACATCGACGTGCGCCGGGTCACCCAGCAGGCGCTGGACGGCGTGGCCGGCGGCCTGCGTCACCAGGGCGTGGCCGCCCGCTACGTGGCGGCGAAGACCTGGGACGAGAAGGACCTGGCCGAACTGGTCGAAGCCGCCAACGGCCAGGCCCTGGTGCTGGTGCTCGACGGCGTGCAGGACCCGCACAACCTCGGCGCCTGCCTGCGCAGCGCCGCCGCCGCCGGCGCCACCGCCGTGGTCATCCCCAAGGACAAGGCGGTGCAGGTCACCGCCACCGTGCGCAAGACCTCGGCCGGCGCCGCGGACACCATCCCCGTCGTGCGCGCCACCAACCTTGCGCGCACCCTGCGCGAGCTGCAGAAGCAGGGCGTGTGGATCCATGGCCTGGCAGGCGACGCCGACGCCACGCTCTACAGCCTGGACCTCACCGGCAACGTCGCCCTGGTGATGGGCGGCGAGGCCGACGGCCTGCGTCGGCTCACCCGCGAATACTGCGACCACCTGGCCCGCATCCCCATGCCCGGCGAGTTCGAAAGCCTCAATGTCTCCGTCGCCACCGGCATCGCCCTCTTCGAAGCCGTCCGCCAGCGCCAAAAGTCGTAGGGTGCATCTCCGCTTGCCGGCAAGGCCAGGCTGTCCCGTTCAGCTTGAGAGCGGCCGCGGGGTTTACCTGGCATGGCGCGGGTGCTTATATGGCCTTTCGCAATTCGCGCCAAGGGGAGGCACGGAATGAAACCGTCCGCCCCGGGGCCGGCGACCGGACTGACATCGCAGCTGCGCGCCGCCACCCGCCGGGCGCACGATCACGTGGATGGCACTTTCCCGAACGGGCTGGACAGCCACGCCGCCTACGTCCGTTACCTCACAGCGATCCTGCCGCTCGCGCAGTGGCTGCACGATTCCTGGCGCCCGGCATGGCCCGGCCTCGCCGGCTGGCATGAGGCGGCGCGCGTGCGGCACCTGGAGGCGGACCTTTCCCACCTCGGCGCCTCACCTGTTCGGGGATCAAGTCCAAACACCGCAGCCTCCGCCGCCGAATGGCTCGGCGGCAGCTACGTGCTGGAAGGCTCGGCCATGGGCGCGCGGCTGCTGGCGCGCGACCTCGACCGCCTGCAGTCCTCCCAGCCGCTGATCGCCGGCGCCCGCAGCTTCATCGATTCGCTCGTCGGCGATCCGCGCCGCTGGGCGCGCTTCAGGCACGTGCTCGATTCGCTTCCCGATCACCACGCCGCGGCCGCCATGCGCGGCGCACTGCGTGGCTTTGGAATTGTGGAACACCAACTGGATGCCATGGAGGCCGCCGCATGAACAAAGACGCTTACCGCCGCGCGCTGGAAACCTGCGCCACCGAGCCGATCCACATCATCGGTGGCATCCAGCCTCCCGGCGTGCTGCTGGTCTACGCGCGCGGCACCAAGCAGGTCGTGGCCGCTTCGGCCAATGCGGTGGAGCTGTTCGAAGCGGGGGGCATTGGCGACATCCTCGGCCAGCCGGTGCACCCATTGCTGGATCCGGTGGTGCTGCGGCTCGTTTCCGAAGCGGTGGCCAGCGCCGAGCCCGGGCCCTCGCGCCTGGCCGGCGTGGCCAACATCGGCGCGTTCGGCGCATTGCACCACGTCAGCGCCCATGTCTCCGGCGAGCTGGTGCACGTTGAACTGGAGCCGTGCGGTGACGATGCGGATCCGGACGAGAGCCAGGCCGCGCTGGTGCTGGACAGCAGCCCGCGCGAGGAGCTGCTGGAATCGCTGGCGGCGCAGGTACAGGCGGTGTCCGGCTATTCCCGGGTCATGGTGTACAAATTCCTGCACGACGGCGCGGGGGAGGTGGTTGCCGAAGCGCTTGACGGCGATCTGCCGTCCTACTTCGGCCTGCGCTACCCGGCCTCGGACATCCCGCCGCAGGCACGCGCGCTGTACCTGCGCAACCGGGTGCGCGCGATTGCCGATTCCCGCCACGTGCCGGTGCCGGTGCACCAGCACCCGGACCTGGCCGAGCCGCTGGACATGAGCTTCGACGTCCTGCGCACTGTCTCGCCGGTGCACCTGGAGTATTTGCGCAACATGGGCGTGGCGGCATCGATGTCGGTTTCGCTGGTGGTCGACGGCAAGCTCTGGGGACTGGTGGCGTGCCACCACCACGAGCCGCGGCCGGTGTCCGCGCGCACCCGCCAGGCGCTCGACCTGCTCGGTCGCCATGCCTCGATGATCCTGGATGCCTCCGCCCTGCGCGAGGTGGTCCAGCGCGAAGAGGCCATGCGCGCGCAGCGCGACGCGATGGAAATTCAGCTGCACCGCGCCACCAATCCACTGCGCGCGCTGCGCGATGCGCTGCCGCAGGCGCTGGCGGCGGTCCCGGCCGACGGCATTGCTCTGCACGTGGACGGGACGACCCATGCCCACGGCAGCGTGCCGGACGAAGGCGCCCTCCAGGCCGCCCTGCGCTGGGCCCGCACCCGCGGCCGCTCCGGCGTTTCGCACACCAGCTGCTGCGAGGACTGGTCCACCGCCCCGGCCACCGACGCCTGCGGCCTGCTGGCAGTGCCGCAGGGCCGCGGCGTGGATGGCTGGATGCTGCTGTTCAGGCGCGAGCAGCGCCAGACCGTGCGCTGGGCAGGGCGCCCGGACGAGCCGTTCCAGATCGACCCGGCCGGCAACCGCATCGGCCCGCGCACCAGCTTCGCCGAATGGGAGGAACTGGTGGAAGGCAGCGCACGCCCGTGGACCCGGCGCGACGTGGAGCTGGCGCAGCGCCTGCAGCTGGTGCTCGAGCGCGCCGGGGCCGACGCCGTGGGTCCCCGGGCCCGGCTGCGCAAGGATCCCGTCGCCGCGCTGGAAGTACGCGAGCACGCGGCGCGCCTGCGGCGGCTGGCCGAACTGCTCGACGGCGCCGCGCCCGGGCGGCCCCGCCTCAAGCGCGTGCACGGCCTGCTCTTGCAGCTGGAGAGGGAGCTCGGGGCGCTGGCCGAAGCGGAATCGGACGGCTGATCCCGGCCGCTCGGCAGCGGCATGTTCGCGGATAAGATCTCGCCTCCGACGCACGGGCCGGCGGGCCGGTCACCTTGCTGGCGTACAACCGCGGCCAGAACTACCTGCGCATGGGCAGGCCCGCCTGCAGGACACCGAGCGCGAGCGCGAGTTCCTGCGCCTGCAGGACGAACAGCGCCGCGAGGCCCTGGACTCGGAGCACTCCCAGCGCCTGCGCAACCTGTGGATCGCCGGCCTCGTGGTGATCCTGCTGCTGGGCACGGCGTTCGGCTGGTACCAGCCCGGCCTGAGCCGCGGCCGAGCCGCCGGCAGATCCACCCGCCACCCGCCCCGATTCACATTCGCCGCACGCCGCGGCCGCGAGACTGCACCCAACTCCCCGCGCCCGCGGGGGCATCAAAGGAGGGTTGCATGATCAAGTGGGCCATCATCTTCGCCATCATCGGCCTGATCGCCGGCGCGCTCGGCTTCACCGGCATGGCCGGGGCGGCCATGGGCATCGCCCAGTTCCTGTTCTGGGCCGCGATCATCATCGCCGTCGTGCTCTTCATCCTGGGCTTCACCGCGTTCAAGAAGATTTCCAGATAGGAACGCTCCGTCCCCATTGCGTCGGGGATTGCCTGATCCCCGGCTCCTACAATGGCAGGGCCCTTTTTGAACATGGATCTAGCCTGTGACCCAGCATGAAAGCCGCATGGTGCGGCACCGCCCTGGCCTTCCGCCGCGTCCAGGTGCGCGAGGTCCTCGACCTCACGCCCCGCATGCGCCGGATCGTCGTTGGCGGGCCGGAGCTGGAAGGTTTCCACAGCGGTGCGCCGGACGACCACGTCAAGGTGTTCTTCCCCAATCCCGAAGGCGAATACGTCACCCCGGTGCCCGGCCCGGACGGCCCGGTGTTCCCCGCCGGCCAGACGCCGTCGCCGGCGCGTGACTACACCCCGCGCCGCCACGACCCTGCCGCCGGCACACTGGCGATCGACTTCGTGATCCACGGCGACGGCCCGGCCAGCAACTGGGCCGAGGGGGCGAAGCCCGGCGACGACTTCGCCTTTGGCGGCCCGCGCGGCTCCTTCGTGGCCGCGGACGACTTCGACCACTACGTGATGGCCGGCGACGAGACCGCGCTGCCCGCGATCGCCCGCTGGCTGGAGGAGCTGCCCGCCGGCACCCGCGCCACCGCCCTCATCGAGATCCCGGAAGAGGGCGGGCGGCAGGAAATCGCCACCCGTGCCGACGCCAGCATCACCTGGCTGCCGCGCAACGGCGCTCCCGCCGACCAGCCCGGCCTGCTGGAGGAAGCCCTGGCGAAGGTGGCTCCCGAAGGCGACGCCTTCTGGTGGATCGCCTGCGAATCCCGCCGCGCCCGCGGCATGCGCAAGTTCCTCGGCGAGGAGCGCGGCGTCCCCAAGGACTGGATCCGCGCCACCGGCTACTGGAAACACGAGGCGGACATCACCCCAAGGGTGTAGCCTGAACTGGCGCTCCAGTGCGGGAGCGCGCGGACAAGGGAAGGGCGGCACGATGATCATGCAACTCGCGCAGCGATGGTTCCTGGCGCTGGTTCTGCTGCCGGCCACGGCCGCCTTTGCACAGGTGCCCGCGGGCGAGGACGCGGCTGAACTGTTGTTCCAGCAGGTCCGCGTGCTTGACGTCGAGCACGGGGTACTGGGCGAACCCACCGACGTACTTGTCCGGGGCAACCGCATCGCCGCCATCGGCGACGGGGCGCGGTCCGGAGCGGGGCCGGACGTCCACGTGATCGAAGGCCGCAGCCGTACCCTGATGCCGGGCCTGATCGACGTGCACTGGCACAGCACCTTCACCGCCGTGACGATCCCGGACCTGCTGGCGCCGGACGCGAACCCGGAGACCATCGACGCTGCCGTCGCCGCGGAGTCGCAGCGCACGCTGCTGCGCGGATTCACCAGCGTGCGCGACGCCGGCGGGCCGGTGTTCGAACTCAAGGCCGCCATCGATGCCGGCCAGGTGCAGGGCCCGCGCATCTGGCCCTCGGGCGCCTTCGTCGGCCAGACCGCGGGCCACGGCGACATCCGGCTGCCGCACGAGCGCTCGCGGCGCTTCTTCGGCCAGGCCTCCGTGGCCGAGGAAAGGGGCATCACCTTCATCGCCGACGGCCGCGCCGAAGTCCTGACCGCCGTGCGCGAGAACCTGCGCATGGGCGCCAGCCAGATCAAGGTGATGGCCGGCGGCGGCACCGCCTCGGCCTACGACCCGGTTGACGTCACCCAGTACACCCTGGACGAAATGCGCGCGGCGGTGGAGGCGGCCGAGGACTGGGGTACCTATGTCACCGTGCACGCCTACACCTCGCGGGCGGTGCGGCGGGCCATCGAGGCCGGCGTGAAGTGCATCGAGCACGGCCAGCTGCTCGACGACGACACGCTGGAGCTCATGGCCGAGCGCGGGATCTGGCTTTCCACCCAGATTTTGAGCCCGAGCACCGAGGCCATGGACCCGCTGTGGCGCGAAAAGCGCCGGCCGGTGATCGAAGGCCAGGCGCGGGCCATCGCCGCAGCGAAGCGCGCCGGCGTGCGCATCGCCTGGGGCACCGACTTCCTGTTCGATCCCGCGGGCAACGTCGAGCAGGGCGCCTACATCCTGGCCCTGCGCGAGTGGTTCACACCCGCGGAGATCCTGAAGATGGTGACCCACGACAACGCCGAGCTGCTGGCCCTGTCCGGCCTGCGCAGCCCCTACCAGGGGCGGCTGGGCGTGGTGGAGGAGGGCGCGCTGGCGGACCTGCTGCTGGTCGAGGGCGACCCGCTCGCCGATCTTGAGGTGCTGGCCGACCCGGAGCGGAACTTCACCGTGATCGTGAAGGACGGGCAGGTGGTCAAGGGCGCGGAGTAGGCCTGGCCCCGGTTCCCCGGGGGTGAATGGGCGCCTGCGGGCTACAATCGGGAGATTCCCGATTTTTCTGGACCCCGCCATGAGTGTTCCCGCCTCCCAGGCCCTCCCGGACAGCCGCGCCGACTCCACCCCGCTGCGCTTCGTCACCGCCGCCAGCCTGTTTGACGGCCACGACGCCGCCATCAACATCATGCGGCGGCTGATCCAGGCCCAGGGCGCGGAAGTCATCCACCTGGGCCACAACCGCTCGGTGGAAGACGTGGTCCGCGCCGCGCTGCAGGAAGATGCCGACGCCATCGCGCTCTCCAGCTACCAGGGCGGGCACGTGGAATACATGAAGTACATGGTCGACATGCTGCGCGAGCGCGGCGCCGGCCATATCCGTGTGGTCGCCGGCGGCGGCGGCACCATCACGCCCGAGGAGATCCGCGAGCTGGAAGGCTACGGCGTGGAGCGCATCTACCACCCCAATGACGGCATGAAGCTGGGCCTGGTGGAGATGATCGAGGACGTGGTGCGGCGCGTGGCGAGGGCCCGCGATGAGCGCGCCGACGAAGCCCGCGCCCCCGCCAGCACCAGACCCGCCATGGACGACGAGATCGCCATCGGCCGCGTGCTCAGCGCGCTCGAGGACGGCGTGCACTCCGAGGCCGAGCTGGCCATGCTGCGCAAGCAGTGGGCCGCCCAGGATTCGCACGCCCCGGTGATCGGCATCACCGGCACCGGCGGCGCCGGCAAATCCAGCGTTACCGACGAACTGCTCAACCGTTTCCTCGCCAGCTTCCCGCAGATGCGCATCGCCGTGATCTCCGTCGACCCCACCCGCCGCCGCACCGGCGGCGCGCTGCTGGGCGACCGCATCCGCATGAACTCGCTGCGCAGCCACCGCGTGTACATGCGCTCCATGGCCACCCGCCGCCAGCACGTGGCCACCAACGCCGTGCTCAAGGACTGCATCAGCTTCCTCAAGGGCCTGGCCTACGACCTGGTGATCGTGGAGACCGCCGGCATCGGCCAGAGCGACTCGGAGATCGTCGACCTGGTCGACTTCCCCATGTACGTCATGACCAGCGACTACGGCGCCGCCAGCCAGCTCGAGAAGATCGACATGCTGGACTTCGCCGAACTGATCGCCCTCAACAAATACGACAAGCGCGGCGCCGAGGACGCCCTGCGCGACGTGCGCAAGCAGTGGAAGCGCAACCGCGTGGCGTTCAAGATCGCCGACGAGGACGTGCCGGTCTACCCGACCATCGCCAGCCAGTTCAACGACCCCGGCATCAGCTGGATGTTCGCCAACCTGTGCCGCCTGCTGCGCGAGAAGCTGCCGGAAAAGACCGCCGCCTCCGAAAACTGCGACTACCAGCCCGACATCGACACCAGCCTCAAGGAGCCACGTGCGACGGTGCTGATCCCCGGCAAGCGCGTGCGCTACCTGGCCGAGATCGCCGAGCAGGGCAGGGCGATCAACGCCTCCATCGAAAAACAGGCCGAAGCCGCCGACCGCGCCCAGTCCTTCTGGCAGTCCCTGAGCGAACTCGAAGATGAAAAGCTGCCGAAGCAGCTCGACCTCTACGACGGCGACGACGTCGTTCCCGCGAACGCGGGAACCCAGCGTCTTCCTGCTGGCGACACCGAGAAGGCTCTGGATTCCCGCGTTCGCGGGAATGACGGCATGGCAGTAGACCGCTCTCTCCTGACCCTGCGCCAGCGCTACAACGACGCCGTGCAGTCGCTCACCGCGGACAACCTGCGCAACCTGCGCGACTGGCCGCAGCGGCTGAAGTCCATCACCGACGAGACCACCGAGTACCAGGTGCGCAACCGCGCCATCAAGGTGGAGAACTACCGCGAATCCCTCAGCCACCAGCCCATCCCCAAGATCGCCGCCCCCACCTACAAGAGCTGGGGCGAACTGCTGACCTTCCTCGGCAAGGAAAACCTGCCCGGCGCCTACCCCTACACCGGCGGCGTCTACCCCTACCGCCGCACCGGCGAAGACCCCATCCGCATGTTCGCCGGCGAGGGCACGCCCGAGCGCACCAACCGCCGCTTCCACTACCTGTCCGTCGGCCTGCCCGCCGCGCGCCTGTCCACCGCGTTCGACTCCGTCACCCTGTACGGCGAAGACCCGGCCCCGCGCCCGGACATCTACGGCAAGATCGGCAACTCCGGCGTCAACGTGCCCACCCTGGACGACATGAAGAAGCTGTACTCCGGCTTCGACCTGTGCGCGCCCACCACCAGCGTCTCCATGACCATCAACGGCCCGGCGCCGATCATCCTGGCCATGTTCATGAACTGCGCCATCGACCAGCAGGTGGAGAAGTACCTGAAGGAAGACGACGCCCGCTGGACCGAAGCGCAAAAGAAGATCGACCAGTTCTTCGAAGGCCGCGACCGCCCGCAGTACAACGGCGACCTGCCGCCCAGCAACGATGGCCTCGGCCTGGCCTTCCTCGGCATGACCGGCGACCAGCTGGTGGACGCCGAGACCTACGCCCGGATCAAGGCCGAGACCCTCGCCACCGTGCGCGGCACCGTGCAGGCCGACATCCTCAAGGAGGACCAGGCCCAGAACACCTGCATCTTCAGCACCGAGTTCGCCCTGCGCATGATGGGCGACATCCAGCAGTACTTCGTGGACAACAGGGTCCGCAACTTCTACTCGGTCTCCATCTCCGGCTACCACATCGCCGAAGCCGGGGCGAACCCGATCAGCCAGCTCGCCTTCACCCTCTCCAACGGCTTCACCATCGTGGAGTACTACCTGGCGCGCGGCATGGACATCGACGACTTCGCGCCCAATCTGAGCTTCTTCTTCTCCAACGGCATGGACCCGGAGTACACCGTCATCGGCCGCGTGGCCCGCCGCATCTGGGCCCGCGCCATGCGCGAGCGCTACGGCGCCAACCAGCGCAGCCAGATGATGAAGTACCACATCCAGACCAGCGGCCGCTCACTGCACGCGCAGGAGATCCAGTTCAACGACATCCGCACCACCCTGCAGGCCCTGTACGCCCTGTTCGACAACGCCAACTCCCTGCACACCAACGCCTACGACGAGGCCATCACCACGCCCACCGAAGAGAGCGTGCGCCGCGCCGTGGCCATCCAGATGATCATCAACAAGGAGCTGGGGCTGAACTTCATCGAGAACCCCTGGCAGGGCAGCTTCGCCGTCGACTACCTGACCGACCTGGTGGAAGAGGCCGTCTACAAGGAGTTCGAAGCCATCAGCGAGCGCGGCGGCGTGCTCGGCGCCATGGACACCATGTATCAGCGCGGCAAGATCCAGGAAGAGAGCCTGTACTACGAACACAAGAAGCACGACGGCAGCCTGCCGCTGGTGGGCGTGAACACCTTCCTGGGCAAGGACGGCGAAAGCGAAGTGGCCACCGAGATCGAGCTGATCCGCTCAACGGAAGGCGAGAAGGGGCAGCAGATCGAGAACGTGGGGCTGTGGCAGGAGAACCGGAATCCGCTGGCGCCGGAAGGGGAGACCGACCACGCCCACGTGGTGGAAGATGACGCGGCCGCTGCCACCGAGCGTGGCAACGGGCATGGGTTGGGGTACCTTCAGAAGACTGCGCGGGAGAGGCGCAATGTGTTCGAGGCGCTGGTGGAGGCGGTGAAGACCCACTCTCTGGGGCAGATCAGCCATGCGCTTTATGACGTGGGGGGGGAGTATCGGCGGAATATGTAACTTGCGCTGCGAACAAGCCGCCACCGATTGAATTGAATGTGTCCATCCTTAATCAATCCGAGCGTAACTATCCCGAAAGATTGAGTGGGCGCGGCAAGTGTATGTTTAGCCACTCATCGCCAAGATAATTGATTCATATCGCGAGTAGAGACAGCGCTTGGGAATTATCTGCATATCGTCGCGACTCCTGATGCATTAATTTCGATGGTCAACTAAAAGGACTGAAAATTTGTGACTGGGATCAAAATATCAAAAGTTCTCAAGGGCAAATTGCCAGAAAACCAGAGGGAGGATGTGGAAGAGCGACTCTGGGATCAATCGGGTGGGAAGTGCTTCCTCTGTGGAGAGCCGCTCAACCGGGCGAAAGATGAAATTCTCGCGGATCACGATCAGGCCGAAATTGAGGGTGGCGGCACCACCATCGAAAACCTCAATCTAGTGCACAAGGCTTGTAACTCTGCAAAACGAAACAATCCCACCATAAATGTCAAGCCGTATCTGCACCTTCAGGCATTCATTAGGAAGAACGAGGGTTCCGTAAGGTACGGCGAGTGTGTTGCACACTTTGGTATCGAGCCGAAGGCGTCTGTGGTGACCTTCATTGGATCGGAGGGTGTCAAAGTAGAGCTTCCTGACGGGACAATAACCGAGTCACCAGTTTATTCGATGGTCAATGCAGACGGGCGGTTTAGATACTGTTTCGTGCAGGTCCCACGTAACGCTTTGTTCAATGATGACGAGTGCCAGCCGCGAAACATTAAGCTTGCACAAGTCTGGGCGATCTACGTCGACCTCCAGAAGAATCCGCTACACGAGCCGCCAGGTTGTCGGCTTATTCAGGAAGGGAAAAAGTGGCGGATCGCAATGTTCGATGGTCAGCACAAAACAGTTGCGTCTTGGATGTCAGGTCAACAGAATATCGTTGTAAAGCTCTATCTTGATATCTCGTTGCACCAAACCATCCGTCTCGTAAACTCCGTCCAAGCCAAAATAAAGAAACTTCCCCTGTCTCCGTTTGAGATTGCCGCGAAACTCGCCGATGAGTGGCGTGGGCAGTTCGAGGAATACGAGGCAGAGGTCGGTTCCGAGCGAGTATCCGAGAAGGGTTTCATCGACTGGCTTAACCCCAACGACCGGAGGCGGGGCAAGCAAGCCTTCGAAGAGGCGAGGATCCAGAGAATTCTAGATAGAGAGGAATTCGCGCTTCTGCGGTTCATTAAACGTGGTGGCGTAACGTCGCCGGACGGACTGATACCGGAAGCCGCCTTTAAGTCTAAGTTGTTGAAAGAACTCGTTAGCCAAAAGCCGCTCGCGGTTGAAGGTGCGGAGGGTGAGCTGCTCCGTACGCGTGAGGCAGAAAATATTACCAAGGTACTGAATCACTTTGCCACTAGAGTGTTCGAGCCGAACGGGGAAGGTGTCCCCTTGGACGAAGCGCAGCTAGAGACCCGTCGTAGGTTCTCCTATCAAGCGAGCCTGAGGTTTGTGGGAGAAATGCTTCCCAAAGTAATTGGCAATATTTGCCATAAGGAGGCAGATACCTCATTGATGGAAGCTAGCTTTACTGAGGAGCAATGGTCCAAGGTAGCTCAGGCAATTGACACGTTGGTCGACCACCCTGTCTGGCACAAAGATTTCAAGATCGGCGAAAAGGCGAAAGCCGTAGAAGAGGCGCTCCTGAAGAATCAGGGTGCGAAGGAGGCTCTGGTCGCGGTGGGGCTGAGTTTTGGCTATATTGTGGGAGGGGAGGAGTTGTCGGGCAACTGGTACAAATAGGTCGCCTGTGTTCCCGGGTCTAGTTGTTTATTTGCGGAATAAATCGCGCAAACGGGTATTGGATGTTGTTTGATCTACGGGTTATTTTGTGGAAAGCAACTAGATGCGGCTGCTCTCTTGCCGATTCCCGGATTCCCATAAAGGTTCTATAAACGCAAAGGTCGGGCGGATTAAATCCTTTTCAGAGGCGGAATCCCCATAGCCTCTAGTTCCCTAAACTCGTTCCCTGGAATTCATGGGCTTCCTCGCACCGCTCAGCAGGATGGCCTTCTAATCAGTGAAGGGCGTTCTATACGGATTGCCTCGTCAAAAAACTCCCTGAATGTAAGTACATTGGACTCACCCTTGTAGTGTGCCTCGCTACTTTCCTTCAGTGATTCGGGCACCACAAGCTGGATCCCTGCGCTGGCCATCTCATGGATTGATGTTTTCGCCACGCGGTCGTCTACCGTCGCCAAGTACACATCACAGTTCAGTCGCTCGCTGGAGACCTGCTTCCATCGCTCACGCAATGTGGTCTTGGCTGCAAGCACAAGTGCGTCCGAGTGGCTCCTCGTTTTGCTGGAAAGGGTAAGGAGGTCCGGCATCACGAAGTCCGGACGTCGCCCGCCGGTTACTGCCTGCTCCTGGTAGAGGATATTGCCGGATTTCAGAGCTGCGGCAATGTGATGTTCGAAGGAGCGGCCCGCGCGGGTTTTTCGCTGCTGACTGGCACTGAGCAGTACAGCGTCAATTTCCGGGTACTTCCTCACCACTGTGGTTGCCAGGTCGGAGCCCCCAGACAGGATGGAGAGCAGTTCCGAAGCTCGCCGCCTGAGTTCATGACCACGATAGATGCGGTATTCGATCTCCCGGCTGATCTTCATGATTGCGTCGCCCGGCTCGGCAATTGCCCAAGGATCAAAAGACGCGAAGCCTTCGATTTGGAGCCATTGTTCGCGGGCCTGACGGGCAATGGTCGCGGGGTCGGGAATAGTTCCATATCGTGCGGCCAGATCCGCCATAGTGCCGGTCTGGATTGCTTCACGAAACTGCTCGATCAGTTGTTCAAGTTCGTCCTGATCTGCACGCTGACCACTTTTAAAGTCCTGGGCGGGGAAAATTCCGTGGTGGAAGTCCACTGGAATATCCAGCACCGTTTCAAGCAATTCGGCCTCTTCTCCCGCTGAGTCGAGAATCACTATCCACCAGCCGCATCCGGCTACGGGCCGGGAGAACCGGCCTGCCAGCAGCAATGATGCGGGAGTCAGGTCCTGGAACAGCGCCTTGGGAAGCCGGGTGAAATGGGTTTCAGATCCCTTGTTGCTGTAGTGGCGCATGTTGGACAGCGTTGATTCGCCTGTCTGCGGCCAGAGCACCTGCAACTCAGCGAAGAAGATATGCGGCTTCGCCGGATTAATTGCCTCCAGCGGCGGGAAGAATCCGGACTCCCGTATCGCAGCTGGGATGTAGAAGCCGGCTTGATGTTTTCCGGAATCGTCCGCCCACGAAGTGTCGTTGCGCGACAGCTTCTTCACGAGGAGCTGGTCACTTTCGTCTACCAGTGCTTGGATCTTCCACCAGAGCGGAGAGCCGTCCGCAGCCTCCTCGGCGATGCGGTTCGTTTCTGCGAATTCAAGCGTTCGTTGTTCCGTCATCCGAACCTCCTTTCCGAATGCGTTCTGCCAAGGCCAGGATCACCTCGGCTCTATGGGTAGGAGTGTGATCCCTCAGTTCACACTCCCACACTGTTTCAACGTGCCACCCTAGATCCTTTAGCGATTCCACTGCTCTCTGATCGCGTTCGTAGTTGGCAGTGATTTTCTCCTTCCAGAATTCGGGGCGCGATTTGGGCCATCTGAATAGATGGCAGTCATGTCGGTGCCAGAAGCATCCGTGAACAAAAACCACGGTGCGGTGCTTCGGAAGCACAATGTCCGGCCTCCCGGGGAGGCCGGCACCGCCAAGACGGTAGCGAAAGCCAAGTGCGTGCAGTCCGTGCCGGACTTCGAGTTCAATGCCTGTGTTCTTCCCCCTGATCCGCGACATCAACGCGGAGCGACGCTCCGGGCTGATGATATCTGCCATCAGGCAGCCTTGCGACGCCGTGTGGCCGCCTGCTCCTTCAGCAGGTACGGCGCCATCAGGCGGGCAACTTCTTCGATCACCGGAACTACCACTGAATTTCCGAACTGCTGGTATGCGCGGGTGTCAGAGACCGGAATACGGAAGTCCTCGTCGAAGCCCATCAACCGTGCGCACTCGCGGGGAGTCAGGCGGCGGGGATTTTTTCCTGACCCCTGACTCACAAGGATCTCCGATCCATCCTTGTAGTAGCGTGCTGACAGTGTTCGCGCCGTATCGTCCGGCGTCACCAGACCGAAGCCGAAGCCGTTGCCTTTTTCGCGATGCTTGGCAGCGTACTCCTGCAGATAGTTCCAGAGCTTGTCGGAGAGCGTGTACTTGTCGCTCGCATCTCCCGCGGGCGCGTTGGTGTATCGGCCCTCGTCGGGATCATTGCCACCCTTCCGGTGCAGGACGCTCGACATTTTTGGGCCTTTGTCGAAAGACGGCAGACACAGCTCGTCCCAGGAAAAATCCACCGGATCGCGGAAGCCCACGATGATCACCCGCTCCCGATGCTGCGGCACAAAGTGCTTGGCGTTGATCACGCGATGGAAGACCTGGTAGCCCAGTTCGTTGGACAGAACATCGACGATCGTGGAGAACGTGCGTCCCTTGTCGTGGCCCAGCAGGTTCTTCACGTTCTCAAGAAGAAAGGCTTTCGGTCGCTTCGCGTTGATGATGCGGGCCACATCAAAAAACAGTGTGCCCTGCGTCATGTCGGCGAAGCCATGAGGGCGGCCCAGCGCATTCTTTTTCGATACGCCGGCGATGGAGAATGGCTGACAGGGGAACCCGCCAAGCAGGACGTCATGGTCAGGCACGTCTTCCTCATCGACTTGGGTGATATCGCCAGCGAAGACATGGCCCGGGCCATCGTGGAAATTAGCCGCGTAGGTTTTGCGCGCATACTCATCCCATTCGCTGGTGAACACGCAGCGGCCGCCTAGCTTCTCAAACGGCGTGCGGATGCCACCGATGCCGGCGAACAGGTCGATGAAGGTGAACTTCCCAGGCTCCGAACACGGCTCCCCGAGCGGCAGAAGCCGCTGCCGGATGGCGTCGGCGATGTAAGGCTTGGGTTCCGTCTCCCGGGTTTGCCATCGGCGGACCGTCTTGGGGGTCACGCCGAGCGCGAGGCCGACCTCCCGTGGGCTGAATTGGGCCAATGCCCGGTCGAGAAGCTCGTAAACGTCCATTGATGACTCCGGGAGAGATGGGGACATTCTGTCCGTAAACGTCCCGTGGGGGAAGAGGCAAAAAAGAAGCGCCCGGCGGGCGCCTCCAAAGTCAGGGTCCGAAGCTAGCCCCGGTGGCAGGACGGAGAGCAATGCACGCAGCCGTCCGCGGTTGGGTACAGCACCCGCGCGGCGGCAACGGCGGTGCTGCAGGTGTAGTGATCGCCAAGATCGGTAGTGCTTTCAGCCAGTTGCAGCCAGTAGCAACCTGTGGCGTGGACCTCATGATCGCCGCTCTCGGGTTGCGGACGATTGTTGACGTAATACCGCGGCATAGCCAAACCTCCTATTCAGTTGGTCGGAGACACGGTTGTCATGCTGCCGCGTGCGTATCTCACAGATAGAGACAGGCAGGTGCGGGCGGATGCGGGAGGATTCCCAGCGCGTTGCTCAGGAAGGACCGCTCCGGATTCGGTCGGGGGACCTTTATCGACAGGCCTCCATGACCTGGACCCAGCCGTTCTCGACCCGCCGGAAGCGCTTGCCGCCGACGCAGCGTTCACCGGGCGCCAGCGGTCGCATGGCCGGACGGGCCGGCGCAGCCCTTGTGCTGGTCCGCCGAGGCGCGGGTGGCGGGGCGGCTATTTCGCTCCGGACCTCCTTTTCAAACTCGTCCAACGCCACGCCAAGCGCCTTGATCCCAGTGTAAATTTCCCAACGGACGTAGAGGCCGGTCACGATGCTGTGCGCCATCATGGCGGCGAACACGCCCAAGGCAATTCGCCACCAGAGGCCGGCATAGGGGTGCTCGCTGACCGGCCGCGTGCTTCCTGGCCGTGGCCGGCGAAATTCGACTTCGCTCAGGTCGATCGAGCCGAGCGTGGGCTCATCGCGCTGCGTGCTCATGCCAGATCCCCGGATGCCGCCGCTTCGCTGTTCGCTGCGTCCATCGTGCTTGTCCCCCATTCCCTTTTCGGAGCATAGCCCAGCTGGCAGGCTCGGGAGCGGTCAACCGATCCCGGGATTTGAGACCTCAGCCCTGTAGAGTCACTTCGGCCCAAGAGGGCTCGGTGCCGCTTCGGCGACCGATCAGGGAGCGCAATGCTCCATTCAACAGGGGGTTGAAATGAAAAGGTTACTGATTGCTTTCGTGCTGGTGTCGTGTGCGTTGATGGTGGGGTGTGCAGCGACGGTCAAGCGGCCCAATGCGCCCGCCGACGCACTCGCGATTCCCGCTTCCGCAACATCAACCATCTACCTGCTGGTGAAGTCCGACCAGGGGCACGACCAGTCCGAAGATTGGGAGTTGTTCCGCGCCGAATGGCGCACAGCGATGGCGAGGGTTGCATCAGCGGCGGGGCGGAACTTTGTCCATCTTGATGCGATGCCTGCCGTCTTCGACGAGCCGGGCACGTTCGTCACGGTGGACGTGAATGACTACCGCTACCTCTCCGCCGGTGCGCGCTACGGCTTCGGGGTGATGACGGGGAACGCCTATATCGACGCCGACGCGGAGTTCTTCGTGGTGCCGGAGATGCAGAAGGCTGGCTCGCGGAAGTACGCCACGTCGTCCACCGCCTGGCAGGGCGTCTTCTCTGCCATGACGTCGAAGCAGGTGGAAGCGATCACAGAGCAGATGTTGAAGGACATCGACTCGCGCTGAGGGGTGGCCTGAACAGGGTGCTGGGTCCCTGCTGTCGCAGGGGCCCAGCGGAGCATCAGCGGCGCTTCTGCTCCCTGGGCCGTAGGCGCTCTTCCAAATCTCAACGCTGAAGGCGCGCGTCCGGGTGATAAACCAGCTCGGCCGGGCGCCCGTGTCGCAGCAGGACGGCGGCGTGCTGTTCGTAATCGCGGAGGAGCTGGAGTTCCTGCCCGGGCGTTGTGCCGATGAGCAGCAGGCTGGCTTCCGGCGCCCATTCCCCGGTTGGGTCGCGTCCTTCGGCAGGGAGTGCGGGAAGGCCGAGGGACTGCACCGCGTTCTCCAGCATGCCGTGGCGCAACTGGTTCGCGGTTTCGCTGCCCGCCTCGCTGAAGGGATTGCAGGCCGACAGGAGCAGCGCCCGGCGGGCGTGGTGCGCGTCCAGCAGGGCGTCGGCCGCCGGGGAGTGCTCGCCGATATGGATGTCCAGGCCTGATCCAGCCGCCACGCTGTAGCGGGTGGCGCGGTAGGCCTGCTGCAAGGCGGATGACAGTGCGGGCGGATGGCGGTTGGCGATGCCCGGGAGCCGCAGGCGCGCGATCTCCAGCCGCGCCAAAGTTTGCTGGTCGGGCACGCCGATTCCTTCCGGTTTGCGTGCGGTATACAGGGTGACGTGCGGTGGGACCGCTGGCAGGTCGGCCGACATCGCGAGGGACACCGCCTGCCGGAACGCGTTCAAGGAAGGCAGGTCCACGTCCTCGATGAGGGAGAACGCGTCGGGCGTGCCTGGCTTGCGCAGGACTCGTGCATCACCGGTGCGGTGGAGGATCCACTCCTGGTCCTGGAAGAGGCGCCGCACGCCGGCATCGCCAAGTGCATCGCGCGCCGCGCTTCCGCAGGCCCGGTTCAGCACCGTGACGTGGCATTCGTCCTTGCGCTCCAGGGTGGGGCCTTGCCAGGCGAGCGAGGGCGGGAGGCCAGTGAGGAACTTCCCGACGGGGAGCGGCAGCAGCAGGCCGCCATCCGGGCGGAAGCCGGGCCAGGTGACGGTGATGGATGGGCGGGGCATGCCCTTGATCATGCCTCAGCGGCCGGTGTCCGGCCTTAGAGGGGCTAGGAGCTTCTTTCGGCCGCCGCTGCGGCTCGCGTTCCAGTGTCATGGTTCAGGTTGGCAGGCGCTACCGCCAGCCGGAGTCCAAATGCGGTGAGGATCGCCGTCAGCGTGTCGAGGCGCGGATTGCCCTTCTCGGAAAGCGTGCGATAGAGGGTTTCCCGGCTCAGGCCGGTGCGTGCCGCCAAGGCGGTCATTCCGCCCATCGCTTCGGCAACGGTACGCAGGGCGACGGGTACCGCCCGCATGTCGCCGTCTTCCAGGACGGATTCAAGATAGGCGGCGATGTCGGTTTCGTCGCGCAGGTACGCGCTTGCCTTGAACGCCCTGCTCGCTTCGACGGGCTTTGTAGTCTTGCCAGTACTCATATGCGGTCTCGATGTCTCGTTGCTGGGTTCGCTTGTCGCCACCGCACAGCAGTAGCACCCGGTATCAATCGCGCTCCAGCCGCGCGAGGATTTCCGCGGCATGGAATACGCGGTTCCTGCGTCGCTTCGGTTCGGTCAGGATCTTCCTTTCGACAAGCTGGTTGATGGCCCGGCTGGCGGCCACGAACGAGATGCCATGGGCATTGGCCACCTGGTTCACCGTGACGACTGGATGCCCCAACAGGTACGCCGGCAAGCGGTGTGCCGTGGCATCTGACCTCAGCCCTGCCAGCCGACCGGCCCATTCGTCGCGGATGCGCTCCAGGTCGTTGGCCAGCGCGACCGCGCTGTCGCAGGACTCGATTACGGCGCGTCCGAGCATCCTGACCCAGGGGCTCCAATCCCAGCGCAGCTGGATGTCCGCCAAGGCATCGTAGTAGGCGCGCCGGTGACGCAGCAGGGTGCCGGACAGGTACACCGGCGGGTAGCCTTCTGCGGCGAGGATGATTGGCATGAGCAGGCGTCCGACGCGGCCGTTGCCGTCCACGAAGGGGTGGATGGTTTCGAACTGGGCGTGGGCAATGGCGATTTGGGCCACCGGCGAGAGCGTCCACTGTTCATCCTCCCGCGGCGCGTATTGGAGCATTGACGCTTCCAGCTCCTCCATGCACGCGGCGACCCTTGAGGGTGGCGCAGGTACGAACGTGGCGTCCTCGATCCGCCCGCTGCCGATCCAGGCCTGGACGTCCCGGAACCGGCCAGGGCGCATTGCGGCGGGCGCGCCCTGCATCAATGTGCGATGCATCGCCCGCACCAGGTCCAGGTCCAGTGCGCGGCGGGAGTCGGCCGCACGGACAGCCGACAGTCCGACCTCCAGCGCCTGCACATAGCGTTCGGTGACGGCGGCGTCGTCCGGCAAGCCATCCGCCGAGTGCGTGGCTTCGTATTCGAACAGTTCGGGGAGCCGGGTCCGCGTACCTTCGATCTGTGAACTCTGCACCGCTTCGCGGCGCGCGAGGGTGCGGGTGATCATGTCCAGGTTGGGCAGATGGCGCGCGGTGGCCTTCAGGCGCTCCAGCGCCAGCATCGCATCGGAAAGCTCGCGCCCGACAGCCGCACCGTCAGGTAGTCCGCGCGGGGCAGGCGGGGCAACCAGCGCGTGGCAGTGCGGATATTCGTCGCACCTGACCAGATGGGGGTGGAGCTTCCGGGCGACGTCGGATCTGCGCATGGGGGTTTCGCAGGGTTGAACAAGAGAGGGGTTTATTTAACTCTATTCGGATAGAGTTAAACAACAGCCTGCGTTATTCAACCTTGCGGCGTGACCACCCTTGCCACCCGGCCATGCAATTTCCTGCTCTGAGACCATCGCGCGGGTGGGTGGCCCGATCACGCGGCCACAATGGCCGGGGCCGCATCCTGTAACGCCCCACGCGGCCGGGCGCCGCGCAACGCCACAGGAGATCCCATGGCCAAGACGCTTGAAAACAGGACCTTCGCCATCCTCGCCACCGACGGCGTGGAGCAAGTGGAGCTGACCGAGCCGCGCAAGGCGGTGGAAGAGGCCGGCGCGACCGTGCGGCTGCTGTCGATCAAGGAGGGCGAGATCCAGGGCATGCACCACGACAAGCCCGGCGACAAGCTCAAGGTGGACGGGCTGGTGGCCGAGGCCAGCGTCGACGAGTACCACGCCCTGATCCTGCCCGGCGGCGTGCAGAACCCCGACACCCTGCGCATGGACGCAAAGGCGGTGGCCTTCGTGCGCGACTTCGTCAACAGCGGCAAGCCGGTGGGCGTGATCTGCCACGGCCCGTGGGTACTGATTGAGGCCGACGTGGTGCGCGGCCGCCGCATGACCTCCTGGCCCAGCGTGCGCACCGACCTGCGCAATGCCGGCGCCGAGGTGGTGGACGAGGAGGTGGTGACCGACAACGGCCTGGTCTCCAGCCGCAAGCCCGACGACCTGCCGGCGTTCTGCCGCAAGATCGTGGAGGAATTCGCGGAAGGGCGGCATCAGCCGGAAGGCTGAGCCCGCTACACTTTCCGCCATGGGCATTCCGTCATGAGCAGCCCCGACCGCGCCAGGCTCGACCGTATTGTTGCCGAAGCCCGGCGCAGTTCCGACGAGCGCGCCAAGGGTTACCGCGAGCGGGCGCTGAAGATGTACCCGTGGGTCTGCGGCCGCTGCGCGCGTGAGTTCACCCGCGCCAACCTGCAGGAACTGACGGTCCACCATCGCAACCACAACCACGACGACAACCCGGCCGACGGCAGCAACTGGGAACTGCTGTGCGTGTATTGCCACGACAACGAGCACACCCGCCAGGGCGATTACACCGGGGTCAGCGCGCTGGAAGCGGAAGACAAAATTGCTTCGGCCAAATCCAGCCCGTTCGCCGGCCTGCAATCGCTGCTCAAGCGCGAGGAGCCTTGAGCAATGAGGACCCTCGTTCCCATCCTCGATTTCGCCAACGCCAGCTTCCTGGAAGGGCGCAATACCACGGTACGCCGTGGAACGCGCTGGTACGGCTCACCCGCGGCCCGCGTCTACTGTCCGTGCTGGGCCGTCAGCCCGACCACGTCGCTCCACAGCGGCACCAGGGTGTCCATGTGCCTGCGCAGGACGGCGGCCGATTCGGGCGGCAGGGTGTCGAAGGGGTCGCCCTCCAGCTTCTCTTTCCATTCGGGGGCCAGCTCCAGGTTGATCGAGCGCGGCGGTCCGATCTCGCCCTTGAAGTTGAGGGTGGTGAACACCGGGTCCACCATGCGATCCACCATCCTGTATTCCTCGATGGTCATGCCTGCCGCTTCCAGCACTTCTTCGGATTCCCCATCGCTGCCATGGACACTCATGGAGACCCCGTAATGGGTGCCACGGCCGGGGCGGCGGATGATCTCGGCCTGTTTCCCGAGCGCGCGGGCGTAGGCCTCCAGGTTGGCGTCGGTGAGGACGGCGGGCTGCGTGTCGTCTCCGGCGCTGGCGCCGGTGGCGGGCCGGCTTTCGGCCGTGGCAGGGCGCTCGGCATCATCCGCCGGGGTGCATCCCCCGGCCAGCGCAAGCGTCAGCAGGGCCGCCAGGCCCGCGGTCATGGATCGGTGCATGTCGGTTTCTCCCGGGAATGAGCGGCGAACATGGCGCGATCGCCATCTTTGGAATCAACGCGAAACCTCGAACAGCGCTGACACCCGCTCGGTGAAGTCGATCCTCGTTCAATCGGCCGGGACCTGGGCCCTTGACGCATTGCGTTATATAACGGACGTCGATTACCACGGAGCCCTGAAAGCGTTCCGATGAAGAAGACCCTGCCAAACAGCGATCCCGGCGACGTGCTGAAGCACGGGTTCCTCGACCCGCCGGGTCCATCGGCGCCGGTACTGCTGCTGCTCTATACGATCCTTGGCCTCGCGCCGCTGCTGATTGCCGTGCTGCAGGGCCGCGCGGGCGGTGGTTTCTGGTGGGCGCTTTCATCCGGCCTGGCGATGATCGGCTTCGCGATGCTGCTGGCGCAGTTCCTGCTGTCCGGCCGCTTCCGGCGGGTCTCGGGGCGGGTCGGCATCGACGTGACGATGCGCTTCCACCAGCTCGCGGCGTGGGCTGCGCTCGCCTTCCTGCTGGTCCATCCCGCCCTCTATGCGCTGTCCGCCCTGGGTGATGGCCCCGGCGCCGCGCTGGCGCGCCTGTCGGGGATGTTCTCCTCGCCCGGGCTGCGGTCCGGGGTGGTCGCGTGGTGGGTGCTGGTCCTGCTGATGGCGATGGCGGCGTGGCGCGACCGGCTGCCGCTACGCTACGAGGCCTGGCGCCTGTCCCACGGGGTCGGCGCCGCATTGATCGCCGTGCTTGGCGCGCATCACACGCTGGGCGTGGGCAGCCATGCGGCCGACCCGGTGCTGGCCGGGTTCTGGCTGGTATTGGCCGCGATCGCGCTGGCTTCGCTGGCGTACGTGTATCTGGTCAAGCCGTTGCTGAAGCGGCGTGCGCCGTGGCGGGTGACGGGCAACGAACAGGTGGCCGAGCAGATGTGGCGGGTGACGGTCGAGCCCGTGGACGGCCGCGGGCCAGACTTCCACGCCGGCCAGTTCGCCTGGCTCAACCTGGGGCATTCGCCCTTCAGCCTGGTGGAGCACCCGTTCTCGATCTCGTCGGCGCCCGGGGACCGGCCCCGGGTCGAGTTCACGATCAAGCAGGGCGGCGACTTCACCGACCGCATCGGCGAGGTGCCCATCGGCACCATCGCCTGGCTGGACGGGCCGCACGGTGCCTTCACGCTGGCCGGTCGCGATGCGACGCGGCTGGTGCTGATCGGGGGCGGGGTGGGCTTCGCGCCGGTCATCGGCATCCTGCGCTGGCTGCGGGCGCAACGCTGGCCGCACCCGGTCGATGTGATCTACGGCAACCGCGTGGCCGGCCAGATCCTTTACCGCGACGAGCTGGAGGCGATCGCCGACGCGCTCGACATGCGCCTGCACCTGGTCCTGTCGGAGCCGCCGGCCGGCTGGACCGGCGGTACAGGCGTGCTGGACCGCGAGGTGATCCAGGCCTGCCTGCTCGCGCGCGACGGTCGCCTGCATACGGAGGCGCTCCACTTCGTCTGCGGCCCGCTGCCGATGATGGACGCGGTGGAGACTGCGCTTTCGGACCTGGGCGTGCCCGATCGCAACATCGTCTCGGAGCGCTTCACCTACAGCTGAGAGGGAGGACTGCATGCGCCATCAAAGGCTCGCCCATGCAACGCTGGCCATCGCCGCGGTGTTCGTCGTGGCCGCCATCGCGTTCGCGGGTGCCGGGGTTTTCTTCACCGCTGAAAGCCCAGCGGTGGCCGGGGACCCGGGGCCGGCCCTGGCCGGGGAGGGCGCCGTGCATTTCGAACAGCGCTGCGGGCGCTGCCACGACCTCGGGGACCTCGCCGCCTGGGCGCGGGCGCATCCAGATCCGGCGGCGCGCGGCCAGTGGCTCGACACGGTCCTGCACGCGCATTTCCCACCCCCGGAGCAGGAACGTGCCGCGATCATCGGGCACATCCAGCGGACCATCGAGGATGCCGGGGACTGACGTTCTCCCGATGGCGGCGACCTTCCGCCGCGCCGGTCACCGTCAACGCCGGGGTGGCCGATGAGGGCGGGACCGTTCGTCGCCATCACCCGCGCCCGGTGAACGCGTCCATCGACGAGTACACGCCGAACACGCGCCCGGCCACCCAGTCCCACAGCGGCAGCGGCAGCAGTCCGCCCAGGGCACGGCTCAGGGCGACGGTCCAGGGCAGCGTCAGCCGCGGCTTGCCGGCCTTCATCGCGGCCCAGGCCCTGTCGACGACGTAGGCGGGCTTGAGGATCGGGGTGAGCAGCGGCGCCCGCGCGCCGGCGAACATGCCGGTGTCGATGTAGCTGGGGATCAGGGTGGTGACGCGCACGTGCCGGTGGCCGGCGCGCTCCAGTTCCAGCCGCAGGGAATCGCTCCAGCCGATCACCGCCCATTTCGATGCGGTGTAGACGCTCATCCTCGGCACCGAGAGCTGACCGGATGCGGAGGCCACGTTTAGGATGCGGGCGTCGCGTCCGGAGGCGATCATCGCCGGCAGGAAGGCGCGGGCGACGTGCATCGGGCCCAGCGTGTTGACGCGGATGACGAACTCGGTGTCCGCCAGCGGGTCGTGCTCCCAGAACGGCTTGCTGCGGACCACGCCGGCGTTGTTGATGACGATGTCCGGGTCGCCGGCTTCGGCGCGCACCCGCGCGGCGGCCGCGTCAACGGCCTCGGGCGAGGAGACATCGACGACGTGGGCAATGACCCTGGCGCCGTGCGCCGACAGTTCCGCGCGGGTGGCTTCCAGCGCGTCCGCGTCCAGGTCCCAAAGCACCACCGCGGCGGCGCGCTCGGCCACCGCGTGCCGTGCGTACAGCCGGCCCATGCCGATGGCGGCGCCGGTGATGAGGACGATCTTGCCTTCGATACTTTGCATGCGGGTTTTCCGGGGTGGGCCGTGACGCACGATACCGGAGGTGTCGGGGTGCGAGGGAGCGTAGCGCTATCCTCGCTACACGAGACCCAGGCAGGAGACGACGGAATGGCGCGCAAGGACTTCGACACGGCCGGGGAGGGACCATGGAGCGGGTCGGTCGAGGGTCTCGTGCTCGGCATCGCGCTGCTGATTCTGGCAAGCGCCTGTGGTACGTCGGGTGCCTCTGGCGCCCGCTACGACGTCGAATGGTTCGATACCACCGAAGCGGCGCCAGCGACGCGTGCTGCCCTCGAACAGGAGCTCTCCCAGCCCTGGCCCGATGCCGTTGACGTCCAGCCGGCGGCTACGGACGCGGACCGCATGCCCACCACGCTCGAATCCTGCAACGACTATCTGGCTTTGGCGGATTCGCGGGTGCGTCCCATCGAAAGCGGGAACACATTTGCGATCTTCCAGGGGCGGGCCGTGTACTGCCAGGCCGTGACGCTGACCTTGGCCGCGCAGCCGGCCGCGATCTCGTACCTGCGTCCGTTCGCGTTCGATGAGGGCCTGCCGGATCGCCTTCCGTGGCAGGTGGCCATGATCGTGTCGAGCTCCGAAGCGCAGCGGATTGCGGATGAGCGTCCCGATGCCACGTGGAGGCAGGCGCTCTTTGGTCCGCTGACCGAATTTTCGTCCTGCGGCACGCACTGTGGGAGGTATGCCGATCCTGGCGCAGAGCAGTGGATGCGGCTGTTGGCGCGGGGTGACTTCGATGGCGACGGCATCGAGGACATGCTGCTCAGCTCGTCCGATGCCGCCATTGGTGGCAGCTACCGTGCCACACGCATGTTCGTGCTGACGCGCCGACAGCCCGACGGCAAGGTCGAGCTGATCCGGGAGCTGGACTATTGAGGTCCTCTGGAATCCGGGGCAGTTGGCGCATGGAGCCACCATGGTCCAACATGCGACTCATGGCGCGACTGCTCGACCATCAGGGAGGCACGCACTTGAGAGCGGCAATGGCAACGGCGGCCGCGGCAGTTCTTGCCCTGGCCTCGTGCACGTACGGGGAACCAAAAAGGGCACTTGAACTTGAACATGCCGTCGCCGACGACGGCTCGAAGTTGGCGATCGCAGCGGAGCGCTATGTGTGGCAGAGGCCCACCGGGATTGCGGCGTTTCCGACTGGGGGTTTGATAAAGGTCACCGACCAGGCCGTGGATGTGTATGTCGTGGACCTGGCATCGAAGAAGATCCTGTACAGGCATGCCATCGACACGCCCGGGAGGGGGAGCATGCATTCGTTCAGTGCTTGGGTGCTGGGGTGGCAGGGGAACGATGTCTACGTGAAAATGCACGGTTGCCTGCCGGGCTTCTGGACGAGCTACAAGGGATGCTACGGGGAGCGGGAGC
This sequence comes from Luteimonas dalianensis, assembly GCF_049339425.1. Lineage (NCBI taxonomy): Bacteria > Pseudomonadati > Pseudomonadota > Gammaproteobacteria > Lysobacterales > Lysobacteraceae > Luteimonas > Luteimonas dalianensis. Next base: position 243,043 of record NZ_JBMPPO010000008.1, read on the forward strand.
AAGGGTTCGTCTACAGGGTTTCCAGGGATGGCGTGGAGCCTGCCGGCGAGCCGGTGCCACCACTCCGTCGACACCGGTACCTGGGCGGTGCCACGGGACGTGATGCCCGGCCCAATGAGCGCGCGTATTTTTCGCTGGGGGACGGCGTGTGGATCCACCACGGCAGCCGGGGGCCGCGCGAGCAATTGCTCAGGGTGAATGGGCAGGATCTGGAAGAAGTCCTGGACTGAGCCCTCTCGGAATCGCTCACTCACCCCCGGCAGGTAGCGGCAGGTGCCCACGGGCATCTTCGCCAGCGGTACCCGGTCAGGCATCAGCGGCGAGGCGGGTCCCGTGGGTGCGGATCGGGGTCGCGGATGGGAGGCTCGTCGGGAGCTTCGCCCGGAACCGGGTCGCGGATTGGTGGAATCGTCGGGTCGGCCGGTTGATCGGGTATCGGGTCAACCGGCTGGTCGGGTATGGGGTCTTTGCCCGGGTTGGGCACCTGGCCCGGGATCCCATCCGGTGAGGTGGGCGGCGGCGAATGCGCGGTCTGGCTATGCAACTTGTTCAAGGCGCCGTCAGGCACCTGTACCCAGTTGGCCTTGGAGCCGAGCAGCATGTGCACGCGCTCCGGCGGCGTCGGAAGCAACGTGTCGATGGCCGAGGCGTGCGGATGTACCAGGTCCCACGTCTACTGGTAATCCCCCCACAGGTTAGCTGACGCCAGAAGTGGAATTTTCTCGTACCCTTTCCCGAGGAGGTTCCATGAAGAAGTCCCGTTTCACCGACAGCCAGATCATCGCCGTGCTCAAGCAGGCCCAGG
>NZ_JBMPPO010000009.1:0-87160 GCF_049339425.1 Luteimonas dalianensis
GCCCTTGGCGGGACTGTCTGCGCCATGGACGGCGCAGACAAGCCCCCATGGATGGGTTCACGGCGTGTCCCGCCAAGGGCATGCGGAGACCCGGGCCGCCCGCGAGCTCGTTCCTTGCCAAATGCCACGAAGCTTCGCGCCCATGGCGTGCTCCCTCTATCATCGCCGGGTGAATATCCAGCCGCTGCCCGATGTCCTGATCAACCAGATTGCCGCCGGAGAGGTCGTTGAACGGCCCGCTTCGGTGGTCAAGGAGCTGGTGGAAAACGCCCTTGACGCCGGTGCCACCCGGGTCGATATCGAGCTTGAAGAAGGCGGCGCGCGGCTGATCCGCGTGCGCGATGACGGCGGCGGGATCCCGGCCGAACAGCTGCCGCTGGCCGTCTCCCGCCACGCCACCAGCAAGATCGCCTCGCTCGACGACCTGGAGATGGTGGCCACGCTCGGCTTCCGCGGCGAGGCGCTGCCTTCCATCGCGTCGGTCAGCCGCTTCCTGATCGCCTCGCGGCAGGCTGGCGACGCGCACGGCATGGCGCTGCCGGTGGAAGGCGGCGTGGTGGGCGAGGTTGGCCCGCGCCAGCATCCGCCCGGCACCACGGTGGAAGTGCGCGAGCTGTTCTACAACGTGCCCGCGCGGCGGCGCTTCCTGCGCGCCGAGCGTACCGAGCTGGGGCATATCGAGGAATGGCTGCGCTCGCTGGCGCTGGCGCGGCCGGACGTCGAGCTGCGGGTCTCGCACAACGGCAAGCCGTCGCGCCGCTACAAGGGTGGCGGCGAGCTGTTCTCCGACGAGCGCCTGCATGAAACCCTGGGCGCGGAGTTCGCCCGCCACGCGCTGCGGGTCGAGCACGAGGGCGCCGGGCTGCGGCTGCACGGCTGGATCGCGCTGCCGGCGTATTCGCGCGCCAGCGCCGACCAGCAGTACCTGTACGTCAACGGCCGCAGCGTGCGCGATCGCAGCGTGGCCCATGCGGTCAAGCAGGCCTATTCGGACGTGATGTACCACGGCCGGCAGCCGGCCTACGTGCTGTTCCTGGAACTGGATCCGGCGCGGGTGGACGTGAACGTGCATCCGGCCAAGCACGAGGTGCGCTTCCGCGATTCGCGCCTGGTGCACGACTTCGTCTACCGCACGCTGCAGCAGGCGCTGGCCGATACCCGCGCCGGCCAGCAGGCCGCGGCGGCGGAATCCGCGGATGGCGGTGCGTTCGGTGGCGCCGGGGCGCCGGGGCGCGGGCCGCAGCCGTTCCAGGCCCATGCGCAGTCGGGCCTGGCGCTGCGCACCGACGAGGCGCGCGCGGGCTACGCCGCGCTGTACGCAGGCGCTGCGCCGCCGGTGCAGGCGGCACCCTGGCAGCCCGAGGCCGCGTCCACGTCGATGCCCGCGGCCGACGACACCGCGGCGCCGCCGCTGGGCTATGCGCTGGCCCAGCTGCACGGGATCTACATCCTCAGCCAGTGCGCGGACGGCCTGATCGTGGTGGACATGCACGCCGCCCACGAGCGCATCGGCTACGAGAAGCTCAAGCGCGCGCACGACAGCGAGGGCCTGCGCGTGCAGCCGCTGCTGGTGCCGCAGCCGGTGGCGGTGTCCGAGCGCGAGGCCGAGGTGGCCGAGCGCGAGGCGGCGACGCTGGCCGAGCTGGGTTTTGAAGTCTCGCGCAGCGGGCCGGGCGCGCTGCTGCTGCGCGGGGTGCCCGCGCTGCTGGCCGAAGGGGATACCGAGGCGCTGCTGCGCGACGTGCTGGCAGACCTGCGCGAGCACGGCGCCAGCCGGCGCGTGGCCGGCGCCCGTGACGAGCTGCTGTCCACCATGGCCTGCCACGGCTCGGTGCGCGCCAACCGGCGGCTGACGCTGCCGGAGATGAACGCGCTGCTCAGGCAGATGGAGGAAACCGAGCGCTCCGGCCAGTGCAACCACGGCCGGCCGACCTGGGCGCGCTTCAGCCTTGCAGAGATCGATCGCTGGTTCATGAGGGGGCGGTAGCCGATGGGAATGACAAGGGGACGGGAAATGCTGGCGGCGGCGCTGTTGCTGCTGGCGCTGGGCGGCTGTGATGCAGGGAGCAACGGCGGCGAAGACGGCCCGGCCGCGGCGGCGAAGGCGGCGGCCGATGCGGCGTTCATTGCCGCGCACGACGCCTGGCGTGACGAACGCCACGAGCAGCTGCTGGCAGCAGACGGATGGACGGGGCTGGTGGGCCTGCACTGGATCGACCTCGACGCCCATTACCTGGGCAGCGACAGCGGCATGCGGCTGGCGAAAGGGCCGCCCCGGCTGGGCCTGCTGCAGCGAACCGGCGGGCGGCTGTACCTGACCCCCGAGCGCGGCGTGGCGCTCAGCGTCGGCGGCGCGCCGGTGACCGGCCGGATCGAACTGCATGACGACCGCAGCCCCGAGCCGACCCTGGTCGACTTCGACGAAGGCCTGGGCCAGCTGGGCATCATCCGCCGCGCCGGCCGCCAGGCGGTGCGCGTGCGCCATCTCGAAGCGGCCACGCGCTCCGGGTTCACCGGCATCGAGGTCTGGCCGGCGGATCCGGCGTGGCGCATCGAGGGCCGCTTCGTTGCCCATCCGCCGGGAACGACGCTCGACATCGCGTCGATCATCGGCGGCACCGAGGCGATGGCCAATCCGGGCGTGGTCGAGTTCGGGCGCGACGGCCAGGCCTTCAGCCTGCAGGCGCTGGACGATGGTGAAGGCGGGCTGCTTCTGATCCTGGCTGATCGCACGTCGGGGCAGGGCAGCTACGGTGCCGGACGCTATCTGGACGCCGCGGCGCCGGATGCGGACGGCCGCGTGGTGCTTGACTTCAACCGTGCCTACAATCCGCCCTGCGCGTTCACCAACTACGCGACCTGTCCGCTGCCGCCGCCGGAAAACCGCCTCGATCTGGCCATTACCGCCGGCGAAAAGGCGCATGCCCCGCCTGCCGGCTGACCGACCCGACACCACTGGAGATCAAGGAAATGCTGAAAGGACGCCTCACCCGACGCCATCTCGTCCCCTCCCTGCTGCTGACGCTGTCCGCGTTCGCCTTCAGCGGCGCCGTGCTGGCCGAACAGCCGCAGCAGGCGACTGCCCAGGCTCCCGCAGCCGCCGCCGAGCCGCCGGTGCCGCTGCTGTGGAAGGCCAGCGCGGGCGAGCGCTCGGTGTACCTGCTGGGTTCGTTCCACCTGCTCAAGCCGGAGGACTACCCGCTGTCGCCGGACGTGGACGCGGCGTTCGCCGATTCCGACGCGGTGGTCTTTGAAATCCCGCCGGCCGAGCTGCAGTCGCCGGAGCTGGGCATGAAGATGGGCCAGGCGGCCATGCGCACCGACGGCACCCCGCTGGACAGCGCGCTGCCGGAGGAAACCGCCGCCGCGCTGAAGGCCTGGACGGAGGAGAACGCCGAGGCCCTGCAGCAGATGCAGCTGCCGCCGCAGGTGCTGCAGATGTTCCACCCGTGGTTCGTCTCGCTGATGGTCACCGTCACCGAGATGGGCAAGTACGGCCTGGATCCCGAACTCGGGCTGGACAACCACATGGCCGGCCGCGCGGCCGAGGCGGACAAGCCGACCTCGGGGCTGGAGACCTCGGAGCAGCAGATCGCGCTGTTCACCGGGATGACCCCGGAAGAGCAGGTGCAGTTCCTGCAGTCGTCGCTGGAGAGCACTGGCGAGGAGGGTCGCGCCGAGATCGCCCGCCTGCACGACGCCTGGCGCAACGGCGACGCGCAGTTCCTCTGGGACGAGATGGCGGTGGAAATGCGCAACGAGTTCCCGGCCGTGTACCAGCGCATCAACGTCGACCGCAACGATGCGTGGCTGCCGCAGCTGGAAGCCATGCTGGCGCCGGAAGGCAGCGGCAACACCTTGGTGGTGGTCGGCGGCCTGCACCTGGTCGGCGAGGACGGCGTGGTCGAGAAGCTCGAGGCGAAGGGCTACGAGGTCGAGCGCATCTGCACGGCCTGCGCGGAGTAAGGCACCATCACGATGCAGTCGACGGGGCAGGCGGGCACGCACAGCTCGCAGCCGGTGCACAGCGGTTCGATGATCGCGTGCATCAGCTTGCTGCCCCCGGCGATCGCGTCCACCGGGCAGGCGACGATGCACTTGGTGCAGCCGATGCAGTCGGCTTCCACCACCAGCGCGACCTGCGGCGGCTTGTGGCTGCCGCGGGCGCGGTCGTAGGGTTTGGCGGGCAGGCCCAGCAGCCGGGCCAGGGCCCGCGCGCCGGCGTCGCCGCCGGGCGGGCAGCGGTCGATGTCCGCCTCCGCGCGGGCGAGCGCTTCGGCGTAGGGCCGGCAGCCGTCGAAGCCGCACTGGCGGCACTGGGTCTGCGGCAGGATCCGGTCGATGCGTTCGACCAGATCAAGCGGGTCAGCTCCGCTGGCCATCCGCCATCACCGGGTCAGCGTACCGGCATGCCCGGCTGCGCGCCGTCGTCGGCGTCCAGCAGGGCCAGCGGGCCGTCGTCGAAGCCGGCGGACAGGATCATCCCTTCGCTCAGGCCGAAGCGCATCTTGCGCGGCGCCAGGTTGGCGATGAACACCACGCTGCGGCCCACCAGCTTCTCCGGCTCGCCGTAGCTGGCGCGGATGCCGGAGAAGATCTGGCGCTTGCCCAGCTCCCCGGCGTCGAGCTCGAAGCGCAGCAGCTTGTCCGAGCCCTCCACCAGCTCGCAGGCCACGACCCTGCCGATGCGCAGGTCGAGCCTGGCGAAGTCGGCGATGCCGATGACGCCGGGCGCCTCGGGCTCGGCTTTCGCGGGCGCGGCCTTCTTGCCGTCCTTCGCCTTCGTTTTCGCCGCCGCGGCCTCGGGGGCGGGGCCGGCCAGGGTGTCGCGGCTGGCCTCGACCATGGCGTCGACCTGCTTGGGATCCAGGCGGGTGAACAGCGGCTCGTAGGCGTTGATGCGGTGGCCCAGCAGCGGCGCGTCCAGGTCGCCCCAGGCGGCCAGCGGCGCGGCGAGGAAGGTTTCCACCCGGGCGGCGATGCCCGGCAGCACCGGCCGCAGCGCCGCGGCCAGCACCCTGAACAGGTTCAGGCCCTGGCTGCAGACCGCCTGCAGTTCGGCATCGGCGCCTTCCTGCTTGGCGATCACCCACGGCTTGTTGTCGTCGATGTAGCGGTTGGCCTCGTCGGCCAGGGCCATGGTCAGGCGCAGCACCGTGGCCGGTTCGTTGCGCTCGTAGGCCGCGCGGATCGGGCCCAGGCCGTCGACGAATCGCGCGTACATGGCGGGATCGGGCAGCGCGTCCGCGAGCCGGCCGTCGAAGCGCTTGTTGATGAAGCCGGCGCAGCGGCTGGCCAGGTTGACGAACTTGCCCACCAGATCCGAGTTCACCCGGGTCACGAAGTCCGACAGGTTCAGATCCAGGTCGTCGACGCCGCCCGACGACTTGGCGGCGAAGTAGTAGCGCAGCGCCTCCGGGTGCAGGCCGCTGTCCAGGTATGTGCGGGCCATGATGAAGGTGCCGCGCGACTTGGACATCTTGGCCCCGTCCACGGTCAGGTAGCCGTTGACGTGCAGGCGCGTGGGCACGCGCAGCCCGGCGCCCTTGAGCACCGCCGGCCAGAACAGGCCGTGGAAGTTGATGATGTCCTTGCCCAGGAAATGGTGCAGCTCGGCATCGCTGCCGGGCGCGAACTCGGACTCGAAGTCCAGCCCCTCGCGCTCGCACAGGGCCTGGAACCCGGACAGGTAGCCGATCGGCGCGTCCAGCCAGACGTAGAAGAACTTGCCCGGGTGGCCGGGGATCTGGAAGCCGAAGTAGGGCGCGTCGCGGGAGATGTCCCAGGCGCGCAGCCCGCCTTCGCCCTCCAGCCACTCCTGCAGCTTGGCCTTGACCCCGGGCACGGCCACGTCGGCGGCCAGCCACTCGCGCAGGAAGCCTTCGAAATTGCCCAGTTCGAAGAAGAAGTGCTCCGACTCGCGCAGCTCCGGCGTGGTGCCCGACAGCACCGACCTGGGCTCCTTCAGGTCGGTCGGCGCATAGGTGGCGCCGCAGTGCTCGCAGTTGTCGCCGTACTGGTCGGGCGTGCCGCAGCGCGGGCAGGTGCCCTTGATGTAGCGGTCGGGCAGGAACATGCCCTTGGCCGGATCGTAGAACTGCTCCACCGTGCGCCGGGCGATGTGGCCGGCGGCGTCCAGGCGGGCGTAGATCGCCTCGGTCATCGCCCGGTTGCGGTCCGAATGGGTCGAGCCGTAGTGGTCGAAGGCCACGCTGAAGTCGGCGAAGTCGCGCTCGTGTGAGGCCTGGATGCCGGCGATGAAGTCCTCCGGCGTGGTGCCCACCTTCTCGGCGGCGAGCATGATCGGGGTGCCGTGGGTGTCGTCGGCGCACACGTACCAGGCGGTGCCGCCGGCCATGCGCCGCGCCCGCACCCAGATGTCGGTCTGGATGTAGCCGACCAGGTGGCCCAGGTGCAGGTGGCCGTTGGCGTAGGGCAGGGCGGTGCTGACGTATGCGGTGCGGGACATGGCGTGGGGCGCTGGAAAGGCAGGCGATTATCGCATGCGGCCGCTGCCGGGGCCGGCCCGGTGCGGTTCGCGCACAGCAGCCGGCCCGGCAGGAGCCGGGCCGCGAGGCATTGCCGGGGGTGCCGGCCTACTCGCGCTGCCAGATCTGTTCGCGGCAGATGAACGTCACGCAGCCGGACACCCCCAGCCTGTCGTCGGCGTGCAGTTCCATCTTGGCGCGGTAGCTGCGGCCGTTGGCCGGATCCAGGATGGTGCCGCCGGCCCAGTCCCCGTCCTTCGGGGTCATCCCCCAGAGGATCGTCATGCCCTGGATGGGCTGATCCTTGCGCTCGCCCGAGCACTTGTCGCAGACCGGATCGGGACCCTTGTCGGACTGCAGGATCTCCACCACCGTGCCCTGCAGGGTGCCGTCGGCGGCGCGGCTGATCTCGACGATGGACTTGGCGTTGCCGGTGTCGTCGTCGATGGTCTTCCAGCGGCCCTCGGGGCCGGACTGGGCGACGGCGGCGAGCGGCAGCAGGGCCAGGCCGGCGAGGAAAGTTCGAATGCGCATTGCTGTTTCTCCTGATCCGGGAGGCCGGAAGGGAACGCCCGGCCCGTGTGGCCCTGTTATACCCGATCGGCCGGCAAGTCCTTGCCCCAGGTCAGGAACCCGGCAGCGGGGATCGGTAGAATGGCGCCATGCAGACAGACAACAGCAGCACCCCGGTACATCCGCGCGCGGTCCAGGGAGAGCTGAAGCCACTCCCCAACGTCCGCAACATCATCGCCGTCGGCTCCGGCAAGGGCGGGGTCGGCAAATCGACCACGTCCGTCAACCTCGCGCTGGCCCTGGCGGGCACCGGCGCCAGGGTCGGGATCCTCGACGCCGACGTGTACGGGCCCAGCATCCCGACCATGCTCGGGCTGACCGAACGCCCCCAGAGCCCGGACAACAAGTCGATCATCCCGCTGCGCGCGCACGGCATCGAGGCGATGTCGATCGGGCTGCTGGTGGAGCAGGACACGCCGATGATCTGGCGCGGCCCGATGGCCACCTCGGCGCTGACCCAGCTGCTGGGCGACACCCGCTGGGGCGGCGAGCAGGGCCTGGACTACCTGATCGTCGACCTGCCGCCGGGCACCGGCGACATCCAGCTGACCCTGGCCCAGAAGATCCCGGTGGCGGGCGCGGTGATCGTGACCACGCCGCAGGAAGTGGCCACCCTGGACGCGCGCAAGGCGCTGAAGATGTTCGAGAAGGTCGACATCGCCACCCTCGGGCTGGTCGAGAACATGGCCCAGCACGTGTGCAGCAACTGCGGGCACGTGGAGCACCTGTTCGGCCAGGGCGGGGCGCAGCAGATGGCCAGCCGCTACGGCGTGCCGCTGCTGGGCTCGCTGCCGCTGGAGAGCCGCATCCGCGAGCAGGGCGACGTCGGCTTCCCGCTGGTGGCCGCCCAGCCGGATTCGCCGGCCGCGCAGGCCTACCGCGACCTGGCCGGGCGGCTGCTGGAAGAGCTGGCAAAGCGGCCGCGGGCGAAGATGCCGATTTCCGCGTCGCTGCTCTGAGGGGGCAGCGTCACGGCAGGCCCGCTCCACGGAGCGGCGGGGATAGAATGCGCGGCTGGACTTCTGGCCGCGTGAGGGGCACTAGAGCATGAGCATCAAGAGCGACCGCTGGATCCGGCGCATGTCCGAGCCCGCCGGCGGCATGATCGAGCCCTACGAGCCGGGCCAGGTGAAGCACGTGGACGGCAACCGGATCGTCAGCTACGGCACCTCCAGCTACGGCTACGACGTGCGCTGCTCGCGCGAGTTCAAGGTGTTCACCAACATCAACTCGACGATCGTCGACCCGAAGGAGTTCGATCCCAAGAGCTTCGTCGACGTGGTCGACGATGTCTGCATCATCCCGCCGAATTCATTCGCGCTGGCGCGCACGGTGGAATACTTCCGGATCCCGCGCGACGTGCTGGTGGTGTGCCTGGGCAAGAGCACCTACGCGCGCTGCGGGATCATCGTCAACGTGACCCCGCTCGAGCCCGAGTGGGAGGGCCACGTGACCCTGGAGTTCAGCAATACCACCCCGCTGCCGGCACGCATCTACGCCAACGAGGGCGTGGCCCAGATGCTGTTCTTCCAGGCCGATGCGGATGACGTCTGCGAGACCTCCTACAAGGATCGCGGCGGCAAGTACCAGGGGCAGACCGGGGTGACCCTGCCGCGCACCTGAGGATTGCCGGGGGGAGGCGTCTCGCGGCTTCGCGCCCATGGCCGCCGCCGCCACTCACGAACCTGGCGTCCCCCCGGGCGTACCCACGCTCACGCCTTCGGCTTCGAGCGCGGCGCGCAGGGCCCGGGCGAACCCGGCCGCGTTTTCACGGTCGCCGTGCAGGCACAGGGTATCGGCATCAATGCGTACGCGGCTGCCGTCGATGGCGGGCACCGCGCCTTCGCGAAGCATGGTTCGAACCTGGGCCAGCGCGGGGGCCAGCCCTTCGATCACCGCGCCGTCCTCGCCGCGCGGAGCCAGCTGCCCGTTGGCCGCATAGCGGCGTTCGGCGAAGGCCTCCGACGCGACCCGGAGGCCGGCGGCGCGGCCGGCGCTGACCAGGCGCGAGCCGGCCAGCGCGTACAGCCACAGCGAGGCGTCGACGCTGCGCACCGCATCGGCAACGGCCTGGGCGAGCGCGTCGTCGCGGGCCGCCAGGTTGTAGAGCGCGCCGTGCGGCTTGACGTGGTGCAGGACGGCGCCGGCGCGCGCGCAGCTTTCAGCCAGGGCCTCGACCTGCCGCCGCATCAGCAGGTGCGTGCCCTCGGGGGTGACCGTGAGCTCCCGCCGCCCGAAATGGGCGCGATCCTCGAACGCGGGGTGGGCGCCGATGGCGACGCCGTGCTCCAGGCACAGCGCGACCGCGCGGCGCATGCTGGCCGCGTCGCCGGTGTGGCCGCCGCAGGCGATGCTGGCCGACGAGATCCACGGCGCGATCGCGGCGTCGTCGCCGCAGCCTTCGCCCAGGTCGCAGTTGAAGTCGATCCGCCTACGCATGCGCCTGGCTCCTGGCGTGGATGGCCAGCGCGATCCGCTGCAAGCGCTGGCGCTGTTCGCGCAGGGCCTGGTGGGCCTGCGCGGGCGTGCAGGCCACGAAGCGCAGCGCGTCGCCGGGCCGCAGCTGCGCCAGCCGCGGCCGGTCGGCCCGGATCACGTGGCCGACGCGCGGATAGCCGCCGTGGGTCTGGGCGTCGGCCAGCAGCACGATCGGCTGGCCGTCGGGCGGAAGCTGGACGGTGCCGGGGGTCACCGGCTCGGACGGCCGCAGGTCGCCGGGGCCGGGATCCAGCGCCGGGCCGCGCAGGCGCAGGCCCTGGCGGTCGCTGGCGGCCAGCACCCGCCATTGGGCATCCAGCAGCTTCGGCGGCGGCCGCGCGGCGTCGCCGCCGGGCAGGATCCGCACCGGCTGCGGCGAGGCTTCGAAGTCCAGCTCGGGGCTGGGGTCGACCCACCAGCCCGGGGCGTGGATGTCGCCGGTGTCGTTCGCGTCGTCCCGACCCGCGGCGAGCACGTCGCCTTCGCGCAGGCAGCGACCGGAGAATCCGCCGAAGCCGGTGGCCAGGTCGGTGCTGCCGCTGCCCAGCACGTCGGCGACTTCGAATCCGCCGGCCACGGCCAGGTAGGCGCGGGCGCCGGCCCGGCAGCGGCCCAGCGCCAGCTCCGCGCCGGCGGGCAGCAGCAGCGGCCGCCAGCCGGGCAGCGCGCCGCCGCCGGCCCCGGCGTCGATCTCCGCCCCGCACAGGGCAATGCGCGCGGCGTGTTCGAAGCGCAGCGTCGGGCCGGACAGGGTGATCTCCAGCACCGGTGCCTGCGGCGCGTTGCCCACCAGCAGGTTGGCGACCGCATGCGAGTACGGATCCAGCGCGCCGGCGCCGGCGACGCCGAGGTGGCGCTGGCCGCTGCGCGGCCCCGCCTGGATCGCGGTGGCCAGTCCGGGTGCAAGCACGCGGATGCTCACGTGGCGGCCTCCAGCCGTTCGAACCCGGCGTCGTCGATGGCGCGGAAGCGCACCCGCTGCCCGGGTGCCAGCAGGCAGGCCGCGTCGCGCGTCGGATCGAACAGCCGCAGCGGCGTGCGTCCGATGATGTTCCAGCCGCCCGGGCCCTGGCGCGGATAGATGCCGGTCTGGGTGCCGCCGATGCCGACGCTGCCCGCGGCCACCCGCACCCGCGGCGTCGCCCGGCGCGGCGCGGCCAGGCGCGGATCCAGTCCGCCCAGGTAGGGAAACCCCGGGGCGAAGCCCAGCATCGCCACCCGGTATTCGCCGCCGGCGTGCAGGGCGATCGCGGCCTCCGTGTCCAGCCCGGCCGCGGCGGCCAGCGCCTCCAGATCCGGGCCGAACGCGCCGCCGTAGCGGATCGGAATCACGGCCGGCTCCGGTTCGCCCGGTACCGCGTTGCCGGCGTCCACACTCAACCCCTGCGCGCGCAGCCAGTCTTCGGCCCGGGCCAGCGGCGTCTGCTCCATGTGCGGGTCGTCGGCATCGAGCATGTCGACGTCGACGAACAGGGCCAGGCTCGCGTGCGCCGGCACGATGTCGCGCAGCCAGCCTGGCCGCCGGGCGTCGATGGCGGCGGCCAGCGCGTGCACGCGGGCGTTGAGCGCCGGGTCGATCCGTTCGCCCAGGCGCAGCAGCAGCGCGTCCTCCCCGAGGTGCTCGATCCGCAGCCCGCTCACCGCTGCGGCAACGCGGCCTGCAGCATCGAAATGCGCTCGACCAGCGCCTCGGGCGAGTAGGGCCGCGCCGCGACCCGGCCCCACACCGGCGCCGGCCACGCCGGGTCGTGCTCGAAGCGGGCGATCACGTGCACGTGGAGCTGCGGCACCAGGTTGCCCAGCGCGGCGACGTTGAGCTTGTGCGGGCGGAAGCAGTCGCGCAGCAGGTGCAGGGCGAGGTCAATCTCGTCGCTCAATGCCCGGCGCTGCGCCGGATCCAGGTCGATCAGCTCCTGCGCGCCGGCGACCCGCGGCACCAGCACCAGCCACGGGTAGTTGGCGTCGTCCATCAGCCGCAGTTCGCTCAGCGGCAGGGCGTGCAGCGGATGCGAGTCCGCGGCCAGGCGCGGATCCAGGCTGTAGGCGTCGGGGGTGGAGTTTCGTGCCATGGGCCGTTCTCCGTGGTTCAGGCCAGCGCGCCCTCGAGGAACATGAGGGTACGCCGATGGGCCAGGGTGGCGCTGGCCGGATGGTGGTGGCGCGGGTCGACGTCGCGGTTGAAGGCGTGGCCGGCCCCTTCGTAGACATGGACGGTGGCCTCGGGCTGGCGCTCGCGGTGGGCCTGGATGTCGGCCTCGGGAATCGCTTCGTCATCGGCGCCGAAGTGGAACAGCATCGGCGCGCGCGGCTTTTCACCGAGCAGCGGCACCGTGCGCGCGCCGTAATAGCTCACCGCCGGCAGGCCCAGGCGGGTGTTGGCCAGCCAGGCCACGCTGCCGCCCCAGCAGAAGCCGACCACGGCGGTGGCGAAGCTCTCCGCGCGCAGCTGCGCCGCGGCGGCGGCAACGATGTCCACCGCGCGCTCCAGTCCCAGCTCCGCCGCCAGGGCGCGTCCCTGGGCAAAGCCGTCCTCGCCGTAATCCAGTTCCACGTGGGGCTGCACCGGCGCGAACATGTCAGGCGCCACGGCCACGTAGCCTTCGGCGGCGTAGCGCTCGACCACGGTGCGCATGTGCTCGTTGACGCCGAAGATTTCCTGCACCACCACCAGCGCGCCCCGCTGCGCCCCGTCCAGCGGATCCGCGCGCCAGCCATCGATGGTGCCGTGGCGGGTGGTGAGGGCGATGGCCCGACCCATGCCTGCCTCCGCGTTGCTGCCGTTGCCCCCGATTCTAGCCAGTCCGCGGCCGGCGTGGGCGCGCTGCGCTATCCTCGCCTGCGTCGCATGGGAGGTGACGCAGCGGCATGGGGCAGCAACCGGATCGGAAAGGCAGGCGGGCATGCTGAGCGTGGCGGTGGTGGTGGTGGCGGCGCTGCTGTGGCTGGGGGTGCTGTTCGCGGCGGCGCTGTACGGCGAGCGCCATCCCAAACTGCTGGCCGGGCAGTGGCGCCACGTGTACGCGCTGTCGCTGGCGGTGCACTGCACCTCGTGGACGTTCTACGGAACCATCACCCAGGCCGCCCGCCACGGCTGGCCGCTGCCGCCCACGTTCCTGGGCGCGATCATCTTCTACGCGGTCGCCTTCGCCTTCATGCTGCGGCTGGTGCGGCTTGCGCGCGAGAGCAACGCCACTTCGCTGGCCGACCTGATCGCCACCCGCCTGGGCAAGGATCCGTGGCTGGCGGCCACGGTCACGCTGGTGGCCGCGCTGGGCCTGATTCCCTATATCGCGCTGCAGCTCAAGGCGGTGACGATGAGCTTCGGCACCCTGACCGGCACCGCGGTGGTCGACGTGGCCCAGGTGCCGGCGTGGAGCGACAGCGCGCTGTACGTGGCGCTGGCGATGGCGCTGTTCACCATGCTGTTCGGCACCCGCCGGGTCAGCGCCGCCGAGCACAACCGCGGGCTGGTGCTGGCGATGGCGTTCGAGTCGCTGTTCAAGCTCGGGGCGATGCTGGCGCTGGGCGCGTTCGTGCTGTTCGCGCTGGGGCCGCTGCCCGAGGGGCCGCCCCCGCCGCCAGTGGCCGGCGGCGGGTTCATGCCGCTGGTGCTGCTGGGCGCGCTGGCGATGTTCATCATGCCGCACCAGTTCCACGTGGCGGTGGTGGAGTGCCGCGACGAGCGCCACGTGCGCACCGCGCGCTGGCAGTTCCCGTTGTACCTGCTGCTGATCGCGATCCCGGTGCTGCCGCTGGCGCGGGCCGGCACCGCGCTGCTGGGTGACAGCGTGCCCTCGGACATGTACGTGCTGGCGGTGCCGCTGTCGCAGGGCGGCGAAGGGGTGGCGCTGCTGGCGTTCCTGGGCGGGCTGAGCGCGGCCACCGGCATGGTGATCGTGAGCACGCTGACGCTGAGCCTGATGATCGGCAACCACTGGTTCGCGCCGGGACTGCTGCGCGGCGCGTGGGCGCGGCCGGGTGCCGCCGAGCGCGACCACCGCGGCGGGCTGCTGCTGCTGCGGCGGGTGGGGATCGTGGCGATCATGCTGCTGGCGTGGGGCTACGGGCGGCTGGTCGGCGACAGCGACGTGCTGGCCGACATCGGCGCGGTGTCATTCTCGGCGCTGGCCACGCTGGCGCCGGCGCTGGCGTTCGCGGTGTGGCGGCCGGGCACGCCGCCGCGGGCGGCGACTGCGGGGGTCGTCGCGGCGTTCGCGGTGTGGGCCTGGGTGATGCTGGTGCCGGCGTTTGCCGGGGGCGGCGACGCGCAGTGGCTGGCCAGCGGCCCGCTGGGGCTGGGATGGCTGTCGCCGGACGGGCTGTTCGGGCTGACCGGGTGGAGCCGGCTCGGCCGCGCCGTGGGTACCAGCCTGTTCGCGGGCACGCTGGTGACGGTGCTGGTGGGCATGGCCGACCGCCGCGAGCGCTCCGGAGGATCCGGCACGGCCGATCGCCAGACCCTGCGCAGCGCCGGGCTCCGGTTCCTGCCGCGCGGACAGGTGGAGCGGCTGCTGGCCGGTGCCCCGGCGGCCGGGCCGGTGCCGGTGGAGATCGCATCGCGCCTGGAGCGCGAGCTGTCGGCGGTGCTGGGCAGCGCCTCGGCGCGGCTGCTGCTGGACGCGGCGCGGCGCGAGGCGGGGCCGGATCTGGAGACGGTGGCGGCGATCGTCGGCGAGGCCTCGCAGGATCTGCGCTTCAACCAGCGGGTGCTGGAGGCGGCGCTTGAGAACATGAGCCAGGGCATCAGCGTGGTCGACGCCGAGCTGCGGCTGGTGGCCTGGAACACGCCTTACGCCGTCCTGTTCGGATATCCGCCCGAGCTGCTGCGGGTCGGGGTGCCGGTGGCCGAGCTGGTGCGCCACAACGCCCGCCGCGGGCTGGCCGGCGATGGGCGGATGGATGCCGAAGTGGAGAAGCGGCTGGAGCACATGCGCGCCGGCACCCCGTACGTGACCGAGCGGCGGTTCCCGGGCGGGGCGATCATCGAGATCCGCGGCAATCCGATGCCCGGCGGCGGCTTCGTGGCCACCTTCACCGACGTGACCGCGTTCCGGCGCAGCGAGGACGCGCTGCGCCAGGTCAACGAAACCCTGGAGCAGCGCGTGGCCGAGCGCACCGCCAGCCTGGATCAGGCGCGGCGCGAGGCCGAGCGCGCCAACGATGCCAAGAGCCGGTTCCTGACCGCGGTCGGCCACGACCTGCTGCAGCCGCTGCACGCGGCGCAGCTGTTCACCGATTCGCTGGCGCGGCAGCTGGAGGATGCGCCACGGCGCGAGCAGCTCGGGCAGATCCGCGGCGCGCTGGATTCCACCAGCGACCTGCTGACCGGGCTGTTCGACATGTCGCGGCTGGAGGCGGGCGGGCTGGTGCCGCAGCCGCGGCGGTTCCCGCTGTCGGAAGTGCTCGATCCGCTGGCCTCGGAGTTCGGCGCGCTGGCCGCGGCGCGCGGGCTGGGCTTCCGCTACCGGCCCAGTTCGGCCTGGACGAACAGCGACCCGCAGCTGCTGCGGCGGGTGCTGCAGAACTTCCTCGCCAATGCCGTGCGCTACACGGCCAGCGGCCGGGTGCTGCTGGGGGTGCGGGTGGAGGGGTCCGGCCTGCGGGTGGAGGTGCACGACACCGGCCCGGGCATCGCCGAGGCGCAGCTGGAATCGATCTTCGAGGAGTTCCGGCGCGGTGACGGCGCCGCCGGGCAGGGGCTGGGCCTGGGACTGGCGATTTCAGAGCGCATTGCGCGGCTGCTGGACGCGCCCTTGCGGGTGCGCAGCCGGGTCGGGCAGGGCACGGTGTTTTCGCTCTCGCTGGAACGGGTGGCCGGGGTGCGCGGGGCCGGCGCCGGCCCGACGCGGGCCAAGCTGGCGGATGCGCGGATCCTGGTGGTCGACAACGACCCGGTCGCGCTCCAGGCGCTGGCCGGCGTGCTGCGCGGCTGGGGCTGCGAGGTGGAAGCTGTGGCCGGCGGCGGGGCGGCGGAACAGGTGCTGGAAGCGCAGCCGTGCGGGCTGTGGCTGTTCGACTACCACCTGGATGACGGCGATACCGGCGTGGCCCTGCACGCGCGGCTGTCGCAGCGGTTCGGCCAGCGGCCGACGCTGATCCTCAGCGCCGATGACGGCGTGGAGGTGCGTCGCGACGTGCTCGACAACGGCCTGTCGCTGCTGTCCAAGCCGGTGCGCCCGCTGGCGCTCAAGTCCGTCCTCGACCGCATGCTCGCCGCCCAGGCGTAGGCGCGGCTGGATACAATGGGCGGATGCCTTACACGCCTATTGTCGCCACGCTCGGCTACGTGCTGTCTCCCGATGGACGCGAGGCGCTGCTTGTTCACCGCAACGCCCGCAGCGACGACCAGCACCTGGGCAAGTACAACGGGCTGGGCGGCAAGCTCGAGGCGGACGAGGACGTGGTGGCGGGCATGCGCCGCGAGATCCTGGAGGAGGCCGGCATCGCGTGCGAGGCGATGCGCCTGCGGGGCACGATCAGCTGGCCCGGCTTCGGCAAGGCCGGCGAGGACTGGCTGGCCTTCGTGTTCGTGATCGACCGCTGGAGCGGCACGCCGTTCACCTCCAATCCGGAGGGCAGCCTGGAGTGGGTGCCGCTGGACAGGATCCCCGAGCTCCCGCTGTGGGAGGGCGACCGCAACTTCCTGCCGCTGGTGTTCGACGATGACCCGCGCGCCTTCCACGGCGTGATGCCGTATCGCGACGGGCGCATGCAGTCCTGGAACTACTCGCGGGTCTGAGCCGCGCCCGGGTTCAGTCCTGCACCTGGCGCGCCGGGTCGCCGATTTCCAGCTCGCGCAATACCACGCCGGCATGGGTGCGGTTGCGCACGCCGAGCTTTTCGAAGATCGCCGACAGGTGCGCCTTCACCGTGCGCTCCTGCACGTCCAGGCGGTCGGCGATCTGCTTGTTGAGCAGGCCCTCGGCCACCAGGGTCAGCACCCGGAACTGCTGCGGGGTGAGGCTGGCCAGGCGCGCGGCCAGGTCGGCGTCGCGCGGCAGGGAGTCGGCGCGATCCACCGGCCCGCGCAGCGCGGGCGGCAGCCACTGCTCGCAGGCCAGCACGGTGCGGATGGCTTCGCGCATTTCGTCCAGGCCGGCGCTCTTGGGGATGTAGCCGGCGGCGCCGTGGTCGAGCGCGCGGCGGATCACCTGCGGATCCTCGTTGGCCGAGACCAGCACCACCGCCACCGCCGGGAACTGGGCGCGGATCGCGGCCAGGCCGGCCAGGCCGTGGTTGCCGGGCATGTGCAGGTCGAGCAGCACCAGGTCGATGTCCGGGCGCGTTTCCAGCAGCCCGATCACGCCGTCGAACTCGGCTGCCTCGCAGGCGACGGTGTCGGGCGCGGCCTCCAGCGCGGCCCCGCGCAGCGCGGCGCGGAACAGCGGATGGTCGTCGGCGATCAGCAGCGTGGGCATGGCGCGATTGTAGGCGGTGCCCCGCGGCGGCATGCTGGTACCAAAGTACGATGCCGGCACGGGAGGTCGCTGCTATCGTCGCCGCATGAAGGCACAATCCCGTCATGCGTACTCCCTCCGCCCCCCGCTCCGTGCCGCCGCGCCCGCGCTTGCGGCGCTGCTGCTGGCGGCCTGCGCCTCGGGCGGCCAGCCGGAAGTGGGGCAGGCCATGAGCTTCAGCGACCAGCGCAGCAGCGAGCACCGCGGCGCAGACGACCTGCTCAGCGGCGGGCTTGGGCTGGCCGGGCTGCGGGCCCCGGTTGCGCCGGCGTTTGCCGACCCCGAGCGGCCGAGCGTGGCGGAACTGCGCCGGCGCGCGCTGTGGACAAGCTGGCGCGGCATCGCCGACCTGCGGCCGGGCGGCCTGGGCGAGGGCTACGGCAGCCTGGAGCCGGTGCCGGGCCGCGAGTTCCATGCGCTGGCGCGGGTGCCGGGGGCGAACCATCCGCACCGGGTGATGCTGCAGCTGCCCGACGCGTTCGATGCGGACAGGCCCTGCGTGGTGGTGACCGCGTCGTCCGGTTCGCGCGGGATCTACGGCTCGATCTCGGTCGCCGGTGCCTGGGGCCTGCCGCGCGGCTGCGCGGTGGCCTATACCGACAAGGGCGCGGGCAGCGACTACTTCGATCTCGACGCAGGCCTCGGCATTGATGCGGCGGGCAACGCGGGTGCCGCGGGGCCGGACGCGGTGTTCACGCCCGATGCGGCGGACGGGGCAACGGGCGTCGCATTCGCCCACGGGCATTCGCAGGACAACCCGGAGGCCGACTGGGGCCGCCACGTGCGCCAGGCCGCGGACTTCGCGCTGGAGCAGCTCAACCAGGCGCTGCCGGCGTCGGCGCCGTTCAACCATGACAATACCCGCATCATCGCGGTCGGCATTTCCAACGGCGGCGGCGCGGTGCTGCGCGCGGCCGAGCTGGAAGGCAACTGGCTGGACGCGGTGGTCGCCGGCGAGCCGAGCGTGTACTCGGGCGGCGCCGGTTCGCGCAGCCTGTACGACTACACCACCGAGGCGGCGCTGCTGATGCCGTGCGCGCTGGCCGGCCGTGACGACCTCCCGGTGTCGCCGCTGACGCCCGCGGCCGATCCGCTCAAGGCCGCCCGCTGCGCGTCGCTGGCTGAGGCGGGGCTGGTGGAAGGCGCGGACATGGCGGCGCAGGCGGACTCCGCGTGGCAGCGCCTGCTGGACGCCGGCTGGAGCGAACAGGCCCTGCGCGCCGGCGCGCTGTCGGTGGACTTCGACCTGTGGCGCTCGGTCGCCGTCACCTACGCTTCGGCCTATGGCCGCTACCGCGCCGGCGAGCATCCCTGCGGCGTCGGCTTCTCGGCGCAGAACGCCGATTTCAGCCCGCGCCCGGCGACCGCCGCCGAGCGCGCGGCGTGGTGGAGCGATGCCGGCGGGATCCCGCCGGGCAGCGGGGTGGGGATCATCGACCCGAAGCTGGCCGCGCCGGATCTGGCCTGGGCCGGCCTGCAGTGCCTGCGCGCGCTGGCCGTGGAGCAGGGCGGGGACGCCCGGCGCGTACAGGCCGGAGTCCAGGCCACCCGCGCCGGCCTGCCGCGCGAGGGTCTGCCGGTGGTGCTGGTGCACGGCGTCGACGACGGCCTGATCCCGATCGCCTTCACCAGCGATCCGTACGCGGCCTGGGCGCGCGAGGCGGGCCGTGAGGTGTCGCTCTGGCGGGTGAACCAGGCCCAGCACTTCGACGGCTTCCTGGTGCTGCCGGACTATGCGAGCCGCTACGTGCCGCTGATTCCCTACGTGCACGCGGCGCTTGACCGGGTCGTCGCCCACCTGGACGGCGAAGGGCCGCTGCCGGCCGATGCAGTGATCACGCCCTTGCCCCGCGACGGCAACGCCGCGCCCACGCCGGCACAGCTCGCCATCCCCTAGATCACGCGCTCGCCACGCTGCAGCGAGCCGTTTTCTGGCACGATCTGCGGATGACGACGAACGAATCGAAGCCGCCGCGCGGCCGCCACTTCTCCATGCTGCGCGGCTTCCATCTGGCCGACTGGTTCACCCTGGCCAATGCGCTGTGCGGCACCTGGGCGGTGCTGGCGGCCATGCGCTACCTGGATCACGGCAATCCCGTCGACCTGATGCTGGGGATGTCGCTGATCCCGCTGGCATTCGTGTTCGACGCCCTGGACGGGCGCGTCGCCCGCTGGCGCAAGGTGGCCTCCACCCTGGGCCGCGAGCTGGATTCGCTGGCCGACGTGATCTCGTTCGGCGTGGCGCCGGCGGCGATCGGCTACGCCTGCGGCATGCAGGGCGGCTGGGACTGGCTGATCCTGGGCTACTTCGTCGCCTGCGGGGTGAGCAGGCTGGCCCGGTACAACGTCACCGCCGAGCAGCTGGCCGGTGACGAGGGCAAGGTGACCCACTTCGAAGGCACCCCGATCCCGACCAGCATGTTCATCGTGCTGGGCCTGGCGGCGCTGGCCTGGCAGGGCCTGGTCGGCGACGCGCTGTGGCTGGGCGCCTGGCAGCTGGGGCCGTGGCAGCTGCACCCGCTGAGCCTGGTGTACGCGCTGTCCGGAACCCTGATGATCAGCCGCACCCTGCGCATTCCCAAGCCCTGAAAAACCGCAACGCCGGCGACGCGGGCGGTTGCTATGATCGGGCCAACGATCGCGGGAGAGCATGATGGCGGACAACGACAGGCAGGGCCCGTGGGGCTCGCCGGATTTCGAGCAGCTGGCGCAGCGCTACTGGGGCGCGTGGAGCGAGAGCATGCGCGATGCGGCCGCCGGCGCGGCCGGCCAGGCCGGGGCCCGGGCCGGGATGCAGGCCTGGCATGACGCGGTGGACTGGTGGAGCCGCCAGGCCCACGGCAACCGGCTCGGCGTGAACGATACCATGGAGCGTTTCAACACCCAGGCGCGCGACTGGCTGGGGCAGATGCAGCAGGTCGCCACCCGTTTCGCCGGCCGCGACAGCAGCGCCCGCGACATCGCCGCGGCCTGGCGCGAGGCGATGGGTGCCAGCGGCGAGAACCCGTTCCCCGAGATGTTCCGGGCCATGCGCGGGCACGGCCTGCAGGGGCTGGATCAGTGGGTCGAGGATGCCTCGCCCTACCTGGACGCGATGCTCAGGGAGGGCCGGGGCTGGCTCGGCATGCCGGCCTTCGGCCTGGCCCGCGAACACCAGGAGCGCGCGCAGGCGCTGGCCCTGGCGCACGTGGAATACCAGGAAGCCAACAGCGCCTACAACGGGCTGATGCTCAAGGCCGGGCAGTCGGCCTTCGAGATCTTCGAGGAGAAGCTGGCCGAGCGCGAGGAGCCGGGCCGGCAGATCGAGTCGCCGCGGGCGCTGTTCGACCTGTGGGTGGACGCGGCCGAGGAGGCGTACGCCGAAATCGCCCTGTCGCCGGAGTTCCGCACCGTCTACGGCGACCTCGTGGACGCGCAGATGCGCGTGCGTGCGGGCATCCAGGCCCAGGTCGAGCAGGCCTGCGCGATGTTCGACATGCCCACCCGCACCGAGCTGGACGGCGCGCACCGCAAGATCGTGCAGCTCGAGCGCACCGTGCGCCGGCTGGGCGATGCGATCCAGGCGGCGCAGGCCGCACCGGCGCAGGCATCCGCCGCACCGGCTCGCCGGGCGGCGAAGAAGGCAACCGGGGCGGCGACGAAGCAGGCTGCGAAAAAAGCCGTGAAGAAGGCGGCGAAGAAGGCAGTGAAGAAAGCCGCGAAGAAAGCCACCACGAAGACCGCGACGAAAAAGGCCGCCGCGAAGAAAGCCGCCGCGCGCGGGGAGGGCTGATACATGTACGGACCGCTGAACATCGGGATCGACCGCGTGGCCCAGGAGGCCGCCCACGTGCAGCGCAAGCTCGGCGCCGGCCTGCAGACGCTGCGCGAAGTGGGCAACTTCGACTATGGCGCAACCGCCAGGCAGGAGGTCTGGCGCGACGGCAAAACCGTGCTGTACCGCTTCATCGGCGAGAAGGCGCCAACCGCCAAGGTGCCGCTGCTGCTCAGCTACGCGCTGGTCAACCGCCCCTACATGGTCGACCTGCAGGAGGATCGCTCGCTGGTGAAGGGCCTGCTGGCGCTGGGCGAGGACGTGTACATCATCGACTGGGGCTACCCGGATCGCTCGGATCGCTTCCTCACCCTGGAGGACTACATCGAGCGATTCATCGGCGGCGCGGTCGACCACCTGCGCGAAAGCTACGGCGTGGACGCGGTCAACCTGCTGGGCATCTGCCAGGGCGGCGCGTTTTCACTGTGCTACGCATCGCTGCATCCCGACAAGATCCGCAACCTGGTGACCATGGTCACCCCGGTGGACTTCCACACCGAAGACAACATGCTCTCGAACTGGACGCGCGGCATGGACGTCGACCTGTTTGTGGACACGCTGGGCAACGTGCCGGCGGACATGATGAATTACTGCTACCTGACCCTGAAGCCGTGGCGCAACTTCGTGCAGAAGTACGTGGGGCTGGTGGACATCCTGGATGACAGGAAGGCGGTCGAGGACTTCCTGCGGATGGAGAAGTGGATCTTCGATTCGCCCGACCAGGCCGGCGAGGCGTTCCGGCAGTTCGTCAAGGAGTTCTACCAGGGCAACGGCTTCGTCCAGGGCGGCATCAACATCGGCGGCCGGGAGGTGCACCTGGGGCTGGTCGAGATGCCGGTGCTCAACGTGTATGCCGAGAACGACCATCTGGTGCCGCCCAGCGCATCCAGGCCGCTGAAGGATCTGGTCGGCACCGACGACTACTCCGAGCTTTCCTTCCGCGGCGGCCACATCGGCATCTACGTGTCCGGCCGGGCGCAGAAGCAGGTGCCCACGGCAATCCACGAGTGGCTGGCCGAGCGCTCTTGAGCGGGAGGGATACACGATGAGCAAGCCGACGCTTTCGCGCACGGTCGAGGATCGCGTGCTGGCCGGCGTGGTCGGCGGCATCGCCCGGCGCTTCGGCTGGAGCCCGACCGTGCTGCGGGTGGTGTACGTGGTGGGCTCGGTGCTCTCGGCCGCGTTCCCCGGCATCCTGGTCTACCTGATCCTGTGGCTGCTGATGCCGGAAGGCGACTGAGCAGGGGCACGGGATGGCGGCAGGGCCCGGGATGATCGCGCTGCGCGTCCTGGGGATGCTGTGGACGCTGCCGAATACGCTGCTCGGGCTGGTGCTGGGCCTTGCCGGGGTTCCGCTCGGCGCACGCATGCGGCTGGATCGGCGCGAGCTGGCGGTGGTGTTCCGCCGATGGCCCTGGGGGCCGGGCGGGGCGATCACCTTCGGCAACGTGATCGTGCATACCGGCCAGTCGCTGGATCGCGCCTGCATGACCTACGCCCACAGGGCCGGGCACTGCGTGCAGCCGCAGGTGCGGCTGGGCGACCATGAGCGTGCGCACGTCTACCAGTACATGGTGCTGGGGCCGCTGTTCCTGCCGCTGTACCTGCTGTGCGGCGGGATCAGCGTGCGCAACCGCTTCGAGCGGGCGGCCGACCGCTACGCGCTGACCGGCCGCGGCTGGTGGCCGTGGGCGTAAGACGGTTTGCCGACGAACGGTCGCCTGGTTTTACGCGCCGGTAACAACGACTTCGATAGGGTGGAACCGTCGAAGAAAAAGCGGGAAGGCGAAAGCCGGAACGCAACAGCTTCGACAAAGGAAGGCTCAGCCATCCGGGGTCAAACCCGGAAGACTGGGCCTTCTGTTTTTGTGGCGCGCGGCGGTGCCCGGCGGCGCGCGATGCGTTAGGCTCGAAGCCCAGTTCAGCAGGCCGGCACGATGAGCGTTCGCGATGATGTCCCGCCGTGGTCCTTCTTCATCCCCGTCACCCTGGCCGTGATCGTGGGCGCGCTGGCGGCCGACGCGATCCGCCATGCCATCGGCATCGTGTTCGATCGTGGCGAGGTGACCGCCCAGGCCGGCGGCGACGACGCGGCGGATGCGGCAGATGCGACAGATGACGCCGAGCCGGCGCCTGCCGCCCCGCCAGTTGAGCCGGCACCGGCCGCTGCGTCGCGCACGGGTTCGGCGGCTGGAGACACCGCCGGGGCAGGGGAGCCTTCCCGCCGCGACGGTGTCCTGGAGCTTCCCGACTCGATGAGCGCGCGTCGCGACGGCGCGCCGGCCGCGTGCGTCAACGGCACCGTGGTCAACCGGGTGCCCGGCGGCTGGGAGCAGCTGGTGGAAGGCAATGCCACCGTCCCCTGCGTGATCGTCAACCGCTGATCCGCGGCGGCGGCGTTTCAAGCGGTCGGCAGTACCGTCGAGGACTCGCCCGTTGGCATGCCGTCCGCGTCAAAGCGGCGTTCGGCAAACAGGATGCCGCCTTCGCCCACCAGCACCACCGTGCTGCAGCGGGTGCCGTAGCGCGGATCCAGGATGAACGGCGGCGACAGCGTGCGCTCCAGTTCGATGCCCACGCCGGTATCGGGCAGGGTCTCGTCGGGGGCGACGCCCCTGTCGGCCAGGGCGGTGAACAGCGGTTCGATGTCCGGCGGGCTGTCCGCGACAGCCGCGGTGTCCGGAATCGCTTCGATCCACGCCTCCAGCGCGCGGGTGGCCAACATGCTCTTGGGCCAGGGCGCGTCGAAGGCGCCGTTGGACATGGCGTGGATGCCCGGCGCCACCGGCGCGTGCTGCGCCCGCGGCTGGTTGCTGGCGAAGGCGAGCTCGCGCCCGTCCCACAGCAGCAGGTTGAAGGGGCCGAACTGCGCCGACTCGCCCTCGAGCGCGCGCACCGCTTCCATCGCGCCGTCGCCTGCGCGCACGAAGTCGCGCACCAGCGAGCCGCGTGATCGCGGCGCCTCTTCCGGCGAGAGCCCGTTGCGCACGTTGGTGACCGCCGCCAGGCGCCCGAAGGTGGACGCCTGCAGCCAGCCGCCGCCGGCGACCAGATCGCGGCCGCCATAGACATGTCGCGCCTGCGGATCAAAGCCGGCCGGCGCGGTCGGGCGCGCGTGCAGCTCGTCGCGGTTGGCGATCATCGCCAGCGGATAGCGTGGATGGGCCTTCCAGGCCAGGGCGATCAGGCACATGGCCCGACTCTATCAGTCGCGCTGCCGGATCGACCGGGTTTCGAAGGTCATGGGCTCATGCCTCGCGCTTCATTCTGTCGCGCCTTGCGAGTTCGGCGGGGCTCGGCGTTTCTCTGGCGAAACTTCCGGTCGCTACCTCGTCCGCCTGCTCGTAGACGGTGATGACTGCCCCCGTCGAGGCGATGCGATGATCGACCAGGGTCAGCCCGGCCGGCGCCGCAGCACCGGAGAACAACCGTTTCCCGCGGCCCAGGATCACCGGTAGCGTGATCAGGAACAGGCGGTCGACCAGCCGAGCGCCGAGCAGGGCCGGGTACAGTTCACTGCTGCCCTGGATCAGCAGGTCGGGGCCGTCACCGCGCTTGAGTTCGGCGACCGTTTCTGCCGGGTTCCCGACCAGCGCCTGCGAGCCTTTCCAGGTCAACAGATCCGGCGTCCTGGTGACCACATATTTGCGGATGCGATCAAATTTCCGCCCGATCGGATCGTCTGTCTGAAAAGGCCAGTGGGCCGCGAAAATCTCGTAGGTTCTGCGGCCGAGCAGCAGGTCGTACTCGGGGGTGTCGATGACTTCACCGAGGAAGCCGGACAGCGTGTCGTCGAAGTGCGGGGCCGCCCAACCTCCGAAGCGGAAGCCCCCGGTGGGATCCTCGTCGGGGCCACCGGGCGCCTGGATGACCCCGTCGACGGAGATGAGAACGCCGCCGATCACCCTACGCATGGCCGGGGTCTCCCCGGCGCGCCGCCTCGATCGCGGCGATGTCGATCTTTTTCATCGTCATCATCGCCTGCATCGCGCGGGCGGCGGCTTCGCGGTCGGGGTCGGTCGTTGCCTCCAGCAATGCCTGCGGCGTGATCTGCCAGGAAAATCCCCAGCGATCCTTGCACCAGCCGCATTCACTTTCGCTGCCGCCGTTGTCGACGATGGCGTGCCAGTAGCGGTCGGTCTGGGCCTGGTCGCCGGTCACCACCATGAAGCTGACGGCCTCGCTGGGCTTGAACTGCGCACCGCCATGCAGGCCCAGGAAGCGGCGCCCCAGGACGGTGAATTCGACCGTCAGTTCGTCGCCATGCTTGCCGCCGGGGTAGTCGGCAGGGGCATGCATGGAGTCACCGACGTGGCTGTCGGGAAAGGTCGCGGCATAGAATTCCGCCGCCTCGCGGGCCTGGCCGTGGTCGAACCACAGGCAGGTGATCATCTCGGTCATCGTCGTTTCCTCAGTCGTCCAGGAGGGGTTCGAAGCCGCCATACACCATGCGCTTGCCGTCGAAGGGCATCCCGCCGTCCGGCATCATGCGCTCATCCTTCATCAGCTTCGGCCAGGCCGCGTCGCGTACCTGCCTGGATGGCCATTCGATCCACGAGAACACGATGCTCTCGCCGTCTGCGGCCAGCACCGCGCGCTTGAAATCGGTGACCTTGCCGTCCGGCACGTCGTCGCCCCAGGCTTCGAGCACGCGCAGGGCGCCGTACTCGAGGAATATCCCGGCGCACTTCTGCGCATGGTCGCGATAGGCCTCGCGATCTCCGGCCGATACGGGCAGCAGGTAGCCGTCGAAGTAGCCGCCGCGCCCGTTGCCCACGTCGACGAACGGATCGAAGCCGCCGAGGATCATCCGCTTGCCGTCGAACGGCATTTCCGGCAGCGCCTGCATCCGCGGGTCGCTCATCATCTTCTCGAACATCGCGTCGCGGGTGGCCTTGTCCGGGTACTCCATCCAGCTGAACACCACGGTTTCGTCTTCGCCAGCCTTGACCGCACCATGGAAGTCGTTGAGCTTGCCCCTGGGCACGTCGTCGCCCCAGGCCTCGACCGAACGCGTGGTGCCAAACTCCTTGAACAGCTGTGCCGCCAGGCGGGCATGCTCCAGATAGGCCTGCCGGTTGGCGGAGGGAACCGCGGCCACGAGGCCTTGTACGTAGGTCATGGGATGCTCCTGCAGAGGGTGGGGCCAGGTCACAGACGGTGCCCGGTGCTGGACATCTTGTAGCAGTTGGTTATAAAAAACAACTGCAAAGTCATAAAAAAGTAGTGAAGATGAGGGCCGGGTCGGGTGGTGGCATGACGATGCCTGCGGAGCCGCGCTTGTGCTGGAGTTCGTCCGAACGTGCGTCGGCGCGGGCTGTCGACGCCGGCAGGCTTACAGATCCATGCGCTGACCGGATGGGGCCTGGAGGCCGGGCCGGTTTTCCAGGGGATGGGTTGCTGGGCAGTGTGATCGCCGCTGCACGATCCGATGCGGCCGCTGTAGGCGGTCTCGGCCATGCGCAAGCTGCTGTCGATGACCGTGGCGCTGGTGCCGAAGGTGGGACTCGAACCCACACAGTATTTCTACCGGCGGATTTTGAGTCCGCTGCGTCTACCGGTTCCGCCACTTCGGCGCGGGTGGGCAGTATAGCGGCCGTGGAAGCGCCGAGGAACGGGATTCAGGCGGCCCGGTCAACCCGGAGTTCGGCACTGGTGCGCTCGAACCACGCGTCGTCCACCGGCACGAACCTGCTGCATTGCTCCATCGGCCCCTTGTACACGTGCAGGGAGATGGCGATACGGTCGGGGCTGGCGTTGCGGATGGTGTGGTACTCGTGCGGTGGGATCAGGCTGCCGGCGCTGCCGGGGCCGGCGCGCATGCCGCCGGCGGCGCGGAAGCGGTGGCGCTCGCCGTCGCGCTCCAGCAGTTCGTACTGGGTGATCTCCAGTTCGCCCTCCCAGACGCCTTCCACGCACCACAGGCCGCAGTGGTCGTGCAGGGGAGTGCCCTGGCCGGGGCCCCAGGTCATGGCCACGATGCTGTAGCCGTGAACCGGGCTGCGATAGAGCTCGCGCCGGGCGTAGTGGTCGGCGATCGGCCGGTGCACGCAATCGGGCAGGCGTACGCCCGGGTCGCGGATCACCTTGCACATGGCCTCGCGCAGCGCGGCCGTCACGGCGTGCTCGTCGCCCGCGGCCAGGGCCGCATCGACCGCGGCGACCAGCAGGTCGCGGCCCTGGAAGGGGGTGTCGGGCAGGGTGGTTTGGCTCATGTCCGGCATTCTACGTCGCGGTTGCGGCGGCGCTTGCTGCAGCGCCACATGCGGCCGGGTCAGCCGTTGAACTGCTCCTGCCCGCCGTCGACGTCCAGCATTTCCTCCATCTGCGAGAGGATGGTGTCGTCCTTGATCACCCGCTTGAGCCATACGTGCAGCGGCATCTCGCCCCAGCTGGCGGCCTTGTCCGCCAGGTAGGCGACCGGGCTGTGCGGCTCGGTGCGGCGGAAAAATTCGGCCACCTCGCGCAGCTGGGCCAGTGCCTGGCGCCGCGAGGTGATCGGGCCGCCGCTGCCGGCCGGCGCCTCACCGACCATGGCAGGCGAATCGGGCGCGGCCCCGGCATCGCCGGCTTGCCCGTCCACCAGCACGCCGGCATCGCGGGCGAAGCGGGTGACGGTGCGCTGCAGGTGGTCGAGCTGGTCGAGCACCGGGGTGAAGCTGGGGCCTTCGGTGCCCAGGCGCGCGTCCACCGCCGCCTGCAGTTCCTCCAGCGCGGCGCGGCAGTCGGGCACCTCGGCCATCAGCTGCATGTAGAAACCGTGCGGGGTGTCGCGGCGCGAGGCTTCCAGCACGTCCAGGCCGGGCTGGTCGCTGCCGCTGTCCTCGCTCCCGCGCGCGTGCGCGGCTTCGAAATCGCCCAGCCCGTAGCGGCCCTGCGGTGCCTGGGTGATCGGCACCGCGCGGATCCACTGCACCGCGTTGGCCAGCAGCCAGCCGAAGTTGCCGATGCGCTCCTCGTGCTCGGTGTCCTGATCCTGCGGGTGCACCTGATCCCAGTGCCGGTCGCACAGGCCGGCCAGGGTGCGGAAGCCGCCGGCCAGGCCGGGGAAGCCGTGCAGCCGCGCGTTGGCTTCGGTGAGCCAGGCGCCCACGCGCAGATCCTTGGTGCGGGTGCGCAGCAGCTCGTCGCACAGCCTGGCGGCCGTCGTCCAGTCGGCGTACTTGATGTCGGTGACCCACTCGCCCTGGTCGAGGGTGGGGTCGTCGGCGCGACGGGCTTCCTGGATCGCGTCGAATTCGGCGGAGAACGACAGGTCTTCGCCTGCGGGGCGGTCGTCGGAGATCGGGGCCAGCAGGTCATCCAGTTCCAGCATGGCGGGTGCTCGGTTGTCGGGTCGGGGAACGAATCTTACACAGCCCGGCGCTGCGGGGCAGCGGCGCGCGGGCTCACAGCTGCAGGCCGGCGTCTTCGCGGTGGAGCGTGCGCAGGCGCTCGCCGAGCAAGGCGAGGTTGGCCTCGCCACCCTCAAGCGTCGCCTGCCGCGCGGGTGGCAGCCACTGCCGGGCCAGGCGCTGAAGCTGTTCGCCGTCGTGCTGCCAGCGGGCGACGTGCGTGGCGGCGCGCTCGCGCAGCGTGCCGCGTTCAGCGTGCTGGGGCAGGCCGTAGCCAGCGTCCGGGAGCAGCGAGGCCGGGCGGGTCAGGGCGCCTTCGAGCTGGAGCAGTTCGCGCGCGGTGGCCAGCGCATCGCCGGCGGTTGGGGCATCGGCGCCGCGGCCGAGGAAGCGGCGCTTGAGTTCGTCGCGCGCCAGCAGCTCCTGGCGGCGCAGGGCGGCCTGTTCAAGCAGCAGCAGCGCCGCGCCGGAGCGCAGGTCGGCGCGCTGCAGCCAGGGCGTGCGCTGGCCGGGATCCAGCTGCAGCCAGTCCTCCACCCGCGCCTGCGGCAGACCGAGCGACTGGCGCGCGCTCTGGAACAGTTCGGCGTAGTACGCATCCAGCGGCTCGAAGCGATAGCCCAGCCGAACCGCTTCGGCGTGATCGGCAAGCACCGCATCATCGACCAGGTCGCGCTGCCGCAGCCGCCGCATCAGCCCCGTGGGAGTGATGCTGGCGAGGTCTTCGGTGGCCAGCCGCGGCACGCCGTCGTGCAGCAGCTTGAAGGTCTCCACCGCGCAGTTGTTGCCGATGAAGCGGTAGCTGCCGTCGTAGCTCCAGTGCACCCGCGCGGCGCGCTGCAGCAGGCTGGCGACCTCGTCGGGCGAGAGCCGCAGCGGCAGCGAGACCAGCCCGCGCAGCTCGACGCGGGCGTATTCCTCCACCACCTGGTCCAGCGGCAGCACGAACAGCCGCGACGGATAGGAGCCGGTGAGCCCGCGCCAGTTCGAGATCTGCACGTCGCCGACGAAGGCGCGGAACGAGAGCACGCGGTGGTGGGGCAGATCCAGGCGGCAGTCCGGGCCGGGCGGGCGGCCGGGCGCGCACACCACCAGCCGCAGCATGCTGTGGCCCCAGCGGCTCATGAAGCGCTCGTTGCCTTCGGCCAGCAGGTAGTCGACCTCGTAGACCCGCTCCGGATCCAGTTCCAGCAGTGCGTCGGCGGCCTCGGCGCCCGGATCCAGGAAGGGCAGGCCCGGCGCGCAGCCGGCCTGCCCGGGTGCGTGTTCGAAATGCGCATCGAAATAGGCGGCCAGGGCGGGGCGGCGGCAGGCGTATTCGGGATCCAGCAGCCAGTGTTCCAGGTTCACCGCTACGAACTCGGCCGGCTCCTGGAGCTCGTAGCGGTCGGGGCTGCGCTCGCTGAAGGCGTTGGTGCCCAGCCGCGGCAGCAGCCGGAACGGCCGCACCTGCCAGCCGGCCAGGTCGAGCAGGCGGTCGTCGCCGGACAGGCCGCCTGCGTCGCTGCGGTCGTGGAAATGGGCCAGCTCGTGGATCACCGCCACCAGTGCGGCGGGTGGGCTGCCGTCGTCGTCCGCCGCAGCGGCGTCCGCCATCCAGTCATCGAGCAGCGGGCCTGGCAGCAGCATGCGCGTGCCGACCGCGCGCCCGTGCACGCCGGCCGGCAGGTCGTCGCGCCACTGAACCCGGATCCGCTGCGGCAGCGACTGCGTCCACGACGCCGGCAGGCGCGCAACCGCCTCCTCCAGCAGCAGCCGGCTGGCGTCCAGCTGGCGGGCGTCCAGCCCGGTGTCGTCCAGCTCGAAGGCGGGCGCGGCCGCGCATACGCCTGTGGCACAGGACAGCAGCAGCGCCAGCGCGACCGCCGGCCACCGCCGCCGGCGCGGCATCACAGGGCCAGGATGGCCTTCGCCAGCGCCATGTCGCTGGCCGCGCGCACCTTGTCGTCGGCGCTGTTTTCGCGCAGGTGGCGCAGCGCCGCCTCCAGGTGGGCGCCGCGGATGCGGCCTTCGCTGGCGACGAACCCGGCCGCGTCCTCGCGCGCCTGCAGCACCACCTTGTCGTTGCCCGACGTCGAGCCCGAGGTGGCGCCGCTCGAAGCCGACGAGCCGCCGGCGGCGGAGCCGGCGGTGGTGCCGGCGAAGCTGCTCGCCAGGGCGGGGGCGGCGAGGATGAACAGGGCGCAGGTGAGGATGGGTCGCAGCATGGGGGTGTCCGACGGATGCAGTGGGGAAGCGCGACCGGCCCGGGCGCGCGCTGCAAGCCTAACCGATCCCGGTTGCGGGGACTTGTCCGCACCGCCCATCGTCCCGATATTCAGTCATGTCGCGGCACAGTGCCGCGGCGGCATCTGTTTTTGGAGGCAAGTGCAATGGCAACCGGATGGGCGGGCGACGGCGCGGTTCAGGATCAGATCGACGCCACCGTGAAGGACGGCATCAAGCGTGCGCGCAGCCGGCTCCGGCAGGGGCCCGGCCTGACGCACTGCGAGGAATGCGACGCCTCGATTCCCGAGGCGCGGCGCAAGGCGGTGCCCGGCGTGCGCCTGTGCGTGGCCTGCCAGGAGCAGCGCGACGCCGAGGAGGCCGCCGACGGCGGCTACAACCGCCGCGGCAGCAAGGACAGCCAGCTGCGCTGACCGTCGCGGCAGGCCGGGGCCATGCTCCCGGCCGCCCGCGAACTACTCCGCCTTGCGCCAGTCCGGATTGGCGAAGTACTTGCGCGTCTCGTTCGCCACCACGCCCGAGAGCAGCAGCAGGCCGATCAGGTTGGGCAGCGCCATCAGGCCGTTGGCGATGTCGGAGAACGTCCACACCATCTCCAGCGACAGCACCGCGCCCACGTACACCACCAGCGAGAACGCCAGCCGGTAGGGCATCACCCCGCGGCGCCCCACCAGCATCTCGATGCAGCGCTCGCCGTAGTAGCACCAGCCCAGCAGGGTGGTGAAGGAGAACACCAGCACCCCCACCGCGATGGTCACGTTGCCCCAGCCGCCGCCCATGGCCTGCTCCAGCGCCCAGGCGGTCATCGGCGCGCCGGCCAGGCCTTCCTGCGCCCACGCCCCGGTGACGATGATCGCCAGCGCGGTCAGGGTCACCATGATCAGCGTGTCGATGAAGGTCTGGGTCATCGATACCATCGCCTGGCGCACCGGCTGGTCGGTGAGGGCCGAGGCGGCGGCGATGGCGCCGGTGCCCAGGCCTGACTCGTTGGAGAAGATGCCGCGGGCCACGCCCATCTGGATCGCCAGGATCACCGCCGAGCCGGCGAAGCCACCGGCGGCCGAGGTGCCGCTGAACGCATCGGTGAACACCGTCGCCAGCGCATCGGGCACGCGTTCTGCGAACACCGTCAGCACCAGCAGGTTGGCGAGGATGAACAGCACGCACATCAGCGGCACCACGCTGGCCGCGAACCGGGCGATGCTCTTGATCCCGCCCAGGATCACCGCCGCCGCGCACACCGCCATGGCCAGCCCGCTCCAGGTCGGGGAGATGTTCCAGGTGGCCTCGAGCTGGGCCGCGGCGGTGTTGGCCTGCACCATGTTGCCGATGCCGAACGCGGCGATCGCGCCGAACAGGGCGAAGGCCACGCCCAGCGCCTTGCCCCAGGCCCCGCCGATGCCGTTGGTCAGGTAGTACATCGGGCCGCCGCTCTGCTCGCCCTTGGCGTCCACCTGGCGGTACTTCACGCCCAGCAGGCCTTCGGAATACTTGGTGGCCATGCCGACCAGGCCGGTCACCCACATCCAGAACAGCGCGCCCGGCCCGCCGATGCCGATCGCGGTAGCCACGCCGGCGATGTTGCCCACGCCGATGGTCGCGGCCAGGGCGGTGGCCAGGGCCTGGTAGTGGGAAACGTCGCCGGTGGTGGAGTTCTCCCTGCGCCGCACCAGCGCCAGCCACAGCGCGTGGCCGATGATCCGGAACTGCAGCCCGCCCAGGCGTACCGTCAGGTACAGGCCGGTGAGCAGCAGCAGGGGGATGAGCAGGAACGGCCCCCAGACAAACGAGCTGATCTGGTCGAGTACGGCTTGCAGTTGCTCCATCACGCGATCCCCTTGCTGGATGCCGGCCGCGCAGGCGCGGCGAGAGTCCGCACCTTAACAATGCCGGAGTGCGCGCGTATGCCCCGGAACGCCTACCCGGCGGCGATGAAGGCGCGGTAATCCTCGACGGTGTCCTCCACGCTGGCCTCGAACAGCCGGGTGCCGGCCTCCACGCTGGCCAGCGACGGATCCGAGCCGATGCGCCCGTCCGGGAAGCGGCGGCGGTAGTCGAAGGCATCGCCGATCGGGCCCTTGGGCGCGCGCCTTGGCTCCAGCTCCATCGGCTGGGCGCAGTCGGGGTAAGCGTGCCAGGTCAGCGAGATCTCCGACGGCGTGGCGTGGCTGCCTTCGCCCTCGCCGAACAGCTCCTGCGACAGCTCTCCAACCCGTTTGCCGGCAAACCAGTTGGCGATCTTCAGCCGGGGCCCAGGGCCTTCCACGCCCGAGAAGCTGGCCTCGGCGTTGTACTGCGCGAACGCCGCCTGCACCGTGGCGACGTTGCCGCCGTGGCCGTTGAGGAAATAGATCTCGCGGAACCCGTGCCGGGCCAGCGACTGCACCACGTCGCGCACCACCGCGATCAGCGTGTCCGGGCGCAGCGAGATGGTGCCCGGGAAGCCCAGGTGGTGCTGGGCCATGCCAATTGAAATGGTCGGTGCCACCAGCGCGTCGATGCGCTCGGCGGCCGCCTCGGCCACCACCTCGGGGCAGATCGCGTCGGTTCCCAGCAGGCCGTTGGGGCCGTGCTGTTCGGTGGACCCGATGGGGACGATGATGCCGGTGGAGCGGGCCAGGCGGGCCTCCACTTCCGGCCAGGTGCAAAGCTGCAGGCGCATGTGGTCACCATGTGGACGTGTGAACCAGCCAGCTTAGCCCGCCACCGGATACGGGTCCAAAGGCATCGCATCCAACCACCGTGCGATAGGCGCCTGCCTGCGCTACGCTGGTCGGCTCACCTGGGCGGGACGCGGCGCGGATGGCAGCAGAAAACAGCAACGGCACCGGTCTGGCGGCGCGGCTGGCGCAGATGCTGGGCGTGGTCCGCGACGCCAACGGCCAGCGCCTGGTGAAGCCGTTCGTGCGCCGCTACGACCGCTACACCTCGCTGCAGTTCAGTCGCAAGCAGACCCAGAGCCGGATGCTCACCGCCGAGCCGGACGTGCTGCTGATCGACTACACCCGCACCATGATGGCGGCGCTGCTGCTGCGGCCGGACCCGGAACGCATCGGCATGGTCGGGCTGGGCGGCGGCTCGCAGGCCAAGTTCTGCCACCGGCACCTGCCGCGGGCGCGGATCGAGGTGGTCGAGAACAACCCCGCCGTGATTGCCCTGCGCCGCAGATTCGCGATTCCGGACGATGACGAACGCCTGCAGGTTCACCTTGGGGATGGCGCGCAGTTCCTGCAGTCCAGGCGCGGCAGCTACGACCTGCTGCTGGTGGACGGCTACGACGAGCACGGCATCCCGGCCGCGCTGTCCACGCAGCAGTTCTACGACGACTGCCGCGACGCGCTGGCGCCGGGCGGGGTGATGTCGGTGAACCTGTTCAGCGCCGGCTCCACCGCGCACCTGGAGCTGATCGGCCGGAGCTTCGGCGGCAGGATGGTGGTGCTGGAGGAAACAAAGATGAGCAACCGGGTCGCGTTTGCGTGGACGCAGGACGCGCTGCCGGGTGGATCCGTCGATGCCGGGGCCGTGCTCGATGGACTGCCGGAAGAGGCCCGCCGCCAGCTCGGCCCGGCGTTCGCACGGCTGGCGCAGGCGCTGGAGGAAGCCGGCGCGCGGTAGACCTCAGCGCGCCGGGCAGGCCGGGTCGCGGCCGGCCCAGCGGGCGCAGACGTGGTCGCGGCAGTTGATGCCCTGCACGGTGTTGGCGGCCGGGCAGGCCTGCAGTTCGCGCTGGGCGCGGGTGAGGGCGGGGGCCTCCGCCTGGGCCGGCTGCGGCTGGCTCAGCGAGGCCAGGGCGGCGCTGGTTTCGCTGTGGGTGCGTTCGTTCTCGGCCAGGATGTGGGCCACCAGCGAATCCATCGAGCTGGGTGCGGCCTCGGCGCCGCCGTCCTGGCGGATGATGCCCAACAGGGTGGAGATCAGGTTGTTGTCGGCCTCGGCGGCCGCGCTGCGCGGCGCGGTGCGGGCGGGGGCGGCGCTGGCTCTGCGTGGCGTCGGGCTGGCCGGCGGGGCTGCGGTCGCTGTTGGCGGCTGTGCGGCGATCGATTCACCGGCCGCGTCTTTGCCGGTGCCGCCGGATCCCGGCTGGATCACCGCGAGCGGATTGGCGCGGACGGCTGGCGCAGGGTCGCCCGCGGGTGCGTCGATGATCCGGGCGGGCTGCTGGACGGGTGCGCTATCGTCTGCCGGCGCTTGCGCCGCTGGGGTGGATTGACCGACAGTCTGCGCCCCGCGATCGCGCCACGGATCGGCATCGCCGGGCGCCAGCAGGCGCGCGGTGGCCACAAGGACGAGAAGGATGACAAGCACGCCAGCCGCCAGCAGGAGCCAGCGCATGCGCTGCGTGCCGCGCGCGGCCGCCGCTTCGCCCGCTGCGGGCCGGCGGTTTTCCATGTCGGCCAGGATCCGGCTGGAAGGCCGGGCTGAAGATGCGCCCGCGCCGCTCCCGGCGACCAGGCTGGGTCGATTCGATCCGTCGATATTCAAGTGCAATCCCGCTCTTGACCGGCAGCTGCCGGAGGAAGTCCTTTTCCGCATTCTAGCCGGGGCGGTGGGAGCGTCAACGCCGGGGCAACCCGGGGGGTGGCGCGGATGATCGGGGTCTGGGTCGGCGTCGGATTCGTCGTGGCGTGCGTGGTGACGTGGCTGCTGGTGTTCCCGGAAGCGCGCGAGCGCCTGCTGGAAAGGATCGCCGCCAGCCTGTCCGCGGTCTTCGGCAGGGCGACCCGCGGAGGCGGGCGCATCGCCCGCGGCGCGGCCGGCTCGGGGCGCGCGGTGCGGGCCGGGGGAGAGGGCGTGGCGGCGGCAATCCGGCGCCACCGCGTGGTGCTCGCCGCCGCGGCGCTGCTGGTGTGCGTGCCGCCGCTGGTGATCCTGGGCCTGCGCCAGACGGTGGTGCTGGAGCGCTTCGACGGCCAGGACCTGTCGGTCTCGCGCTCCACCATCGCGGTGCTGCTGCGCGGCGAGCGGCTGGTGCCGCCGGCACCGCCGCCGC
Organism: Luteimonas dalianensis; assembly: GCF_049339425.1. Lineage (NCBI taxonomy): Bacteria > Pseudomonadati > Pseudomonadota > Gammaproteobacteria > Lysobacterales > Lysobacteraceae > Luteimonas > Luteimonas dalianensis. The sequence goes on from NZ_JBMPPO010000009.1 coordinate 35,361, forward strand.
CGGAGGTGTTCACCTCCGCCGAGGTGCGCCGGGTGATGCCGGAAATCGTGACCGCCGACCGCCGCTGGGAGCGGATCGACCCCGACCTGCAGCAGCGGGTGCTGGCGATCTACCGGGTGATGGCGCAGCAGCACGGCATCCGCATGGTGCTGGTGGAGGGCTACCGCAGCCCCGAGCGGCAGGCGGAGCTGTTCCGCGAAGGCCGCGCCACCAGGGCCGGAGCGGGGCAGAGCTGCCACCAGTACGGGCTGGCGCTGGACAGCGCGCCGATGCGCGATGGCAGGCTGCAGTGGGACATGGAGGATCCGTGGACACGCAGCGCCTACTTCCTCTACGGCGAGCTGGCGCAGGAGGCCGGGCTGACCTGGGGCGGCAACTGGCGCATGGGCGACTTCGTGCACGTGGAGATGGGGGAGCAGTGCAGGGCCGCGCGACGGGCCCGCGCGCGGGCCGGGTGAAATTCGCAGGCCAGTCCTGCTATCGTTCCGGATCGGCTGCGCAAAGCGGCCGGCAACGGCAAAGATGGATGCCATGGATTGCGCGCTTCGGCGCGACGCAAGGAAAGCCGCAGAGGCGGCGGGCGCAGGGAGCGGGACGTGAGGGTATCGGGGGTCTGGCGTGCGGGTCTGATCGTGGCGGTGGTATTCGCCGCGGTCTGGGCGTGCGTGATCGCCTGGTGGCGCCTGGGCGAGGTAACCCCCGGTGCAACCCGGATGCTGGTGTGGCTGGTCGTGGTGCCGGTGGGAATCCTGTGTGCGCTGTGGATCGGTGCGCGGATCCGCCGCCGGCGCGCGGCGGGCGCCGGGCAGGAACCCGAAGCGGCCGCCGCCGGGGAGGCCCAGGCACCCGCAGACGCCGCCGCGCCGCAGTGGCCGCCCGGCATCCTGGCCGCCGCCGCGAACCTTGGCTGTGGTGGCGATGCCCGGGCGCTGGCCCGGGAGCCGGCCGGGCTGCCCCGGCCCGGATTGCACCCTGACCTGCGCGATCGTGACGGCCTGCCGGTGCTGGCCGCGTTCAGCGCCGACCTGGACGCCGCGGGCGTGGCCGATCGCTTGGGCACCCGCCCGGGGCAGCGGATCGCGGAAGAGCACCTGCGCGCGCTGGCGCTGCTGGAGCCGGTTGCCCTGGAGCTGTTCGACGCCGCGGCCCGGCTGCTGCCGGCGCCGCCGGCGGTCGAGGAGCGGGTGGTGGCCGGGCTGCGCCGCAGCGTGACCGCCGCGCCGCACGAGAGCGGCAGCGTGCACGTGGTGGCGCTGCTGCCGCAGGACATGCCCCCCGCGCTGCGAGCCGAGTGCGAGGGCTGGCTGCGCGGGCTGGCCGCCGACTGCGGGCTGGATCGGCGCCGCAGTACGTTTGAAGTGCTGGTCGAACAGGATGCCGAAGGCACCTGGCGGCGCATCGGCCGGCTGATTGAGCAGGCGCCGGCCGCGGACGCCGGATGGCAGCTGCTGCTGGCCGCCGCGTCGTCGGTCGGCGGGCGCGGGCTGCACGCGCTGATGTCCGCAGGCCGGCTGGCCCGCACCGGCAACGCCGAAGGGCTGGTGCCGGGCGAGGGCGCCGCCGGCCTGCTGCTGCGGCCGTCCACCGCGGCGCGGCCGCAGGCGGATGGGCCCGTGCCCGAGCTCGCTGCGCTGCGCAGCAGCCCGCTGCAAGCCGATGCGTCCGCCCGCAACGCGGCGCGCGCCACCGGCGAGCTGCTGGCTGCGGCGATGGAAGGCGCCGGCGTGGGCCGTGACGATATCGCCCTGGTGCTCAGCGACGCCGACCAGCGGCCCAGCCGTTCGGTGGAGGCGGCGGTGGCCGCGTCCGCCGCCTGTCCGGAGCTTGACCCGGTCAACGACTGCCCCGCGCTGGGCGTGGCCAGCGGCCAGCTCGGCCACGTCGGGCCGCTGGCGCTGCTGGCCGTTGCCGCCGAACGCGTGCGCGAGGCCGGCCAGCCGCTGCTGGCGCTGTCGCTGGCCTCGTCCACCACCCGCACCGCGGCGCTGCTGCGCATCGCCGCCGCCGAAACACTCGCCCAATCCCCCGCAAACGAACCCGGCGCCAAGCCCGGCCTGGCCGCCTGATACGGAAGTCCCCACCGATGTTCTCGATGTTCTACAGACTCAGGTACTACCTCACCGACTACCGCGTGCTGGCGGTGGTGGGCGTCGTCTCCGCCGCCGCGCTGATGGCCTTCGGCAGCGACGGCCTGGCCACCATCGGCATCTGGGCGATCGCGCTGATCGTGCTGATCGCGGCGATCTGGGCGCTGGTGTGGGTGGTGCGCAGGATCCGCGGCCGGCGCGCGGCGAAGAAGCTCGACGAGATGGTCGAGCAGGACGCCGACCGCGCAGTGGAATCGGCCAGGCCGGCCGCGCGTGCCGACACCGAGGCGCTGCGCGAGCGCATGCTGGAGGCGGTCAAGGCGATCAAGTCCTCGCGCATCGGCGTGCTCAAGGGCAAGGCGGCACTGTACGAACTGCCCTGGTACGTGATCATCGGCAACCCGGCGGCGGGCAAGAGCTCGGCGATCCTCAATTCGGGGCTGAAGTTCCCGTTCCAGGACAACCGCAGCAACGTCATCCAGGGCATCGGCGGCACCCGCAACTGCGACTGGTACTTCACCACCGAGGGCATCGTGCTCGACACCGCCGGCCGCTACTCGGTGAGCGTGGAGGATCGGCTGGAGTGGCTGACCTTCCTGGATCTGCTGAAGAAGAACCGGCCGCGGGCGCCCGTCAACGGCATCATCATCGCCGCCAGCATCGCCGAGCTGTCGGGCAGCAAGCCGGAGTTCGCGATCGAGCTGGCCAAGAACCTGCGCCAGCGGGTGCAGGAGATCACCGAGCGGCTGGAGGTGTTCGCGCCGGTCTACGTGGTATTCACCAAGGCCGACCTGATCGCCGGCTTCACCGAGTTCTTCCGCGGCATGGATCCGTCCGAGCGCGAGAACGTGTGGGGCGCGACGCTGCCGTTCGATCCGGAGGGGGAGAAGGCCGACGCGCTGTCCGCGTTCGACACCCGTTTCGACGAGCTCGCCGACGGCCTGCGCGAGATGAGCCTGGCGCAGATGGCGATGTCGCGCGGGCGCGAGGTGTCGCCGGGGCTGCTGACGCTGCCGCTGGAGTTCGTGGGCATCAAGCCGGCGCTGCGCACCTTCATCGCCACCCTGTTCGAGGACAATCCCTACCAGTACCCGCCGGTGTTCCGCGGCTTCTACTTCACCAGCGCGCTGCAGGAAGGCCACTCGGTGCACTACGCCTCCGAGCGGGTGGGGCGCGAGTTCGCGCTGCAGGCCGCGCCGCAGGCCGAAGCCGTCGAGCCGGCCGGGCAGACCGCGCACTTCCTCAAGGATCTGTTCCGCAAGGTGGTGTTCGCCGACCGCGACCTGGTGCGCCAGTACTCCAGCCCGTATCGCACCCGGCTGCGCTACGCGGTGTTCCTGGGCGCTGTGGCGGCGCTGGCGCTGGTGGTCGGGCTGTGGACGTGGTCGTACACCACCAACCGGCAGCTGGTGGCCAACGCCACCCGCGACCTGCAGCAGGCGGTGCGCGTGCAGGAGGATCGGGTGGATCTGGAGTCGCGCATCGACGCCCTGCTGCTGCTGCAGGATCGGATGGAGCAGCTGGCCAGGCACCGCCGCGAGCGCGGACTCACCAGCCGCCTGGGCCTGTACCAGGGCGACCGGATCGAGGACAAGCTGCAGGCCGAGTACTTCAACGGTATGCGCCAGGTGATGCTGGCGCCGACCAATGCGCGCATCGAGGCCTACCTGGGCGAGGTGGTGGCCCGCGGCGACCAGCTGGCCCAGGCCACGCCGGCCGACGGGGCGGACGCGCCGGGCCTGTACCAGGAGGCCTCGCCGACCGATGCCGATGACGCTTACAACGCGCTCAAGGCCTACCTGATGCTGGGCAACAGCGCGCGCGTGGAGCAGGCCCACCTGGCCCACCAGCTGACCCGCTTCTGGCGCGGCTGGCTGGATGCCAACCGCGGCCAGATGTCGCGCGAGGACGTGGCCCGCGCGGCCGAGCGGCTGATGGCGTTCCACGTCGCCCGCGCCGGCGAGCCGGGCTGGCCGCAGGTGGATACGCGGGTGTCGCTGGTGTCCGACGCGCGCGCCGTGCTCACCCAGGCCACCCGTGGCGAGCCCGCGATCAACCGCGTCTATGCCCAGGTCAAGGCGCGCGCGGCCACGCGCTTCCCCACCGTCACCGTCAACACGCTGGTGGGCGAGGAGCGCAACAGGGACGCGATCACCGGCAGCTATGCGATCTCCGGCGCGTTCACCCGCAAGGCCTGGGAGGACTACATCCAGGGCGCCATCGACGAGGCAGCCAACACCGAGCTGAGCACCACCGACTGGGTGCTCGACACCACCGAGCGCAGCGACCTGTCGCTGGCGGGCAGCCCCGAGCACATCGCCCGCGAGATGGAGGCGCTGTACAAGCAGGAATACGCGCAGGAGTGGCAGAAATTCCTGCAGGGCGTGGGGGTTGCGTCGTTCGCCAGCTTCGAGGAGGCGATCGCGCGGGTGAACGCCATCGGCGACCCGCAGAACTCGCCGCTGCGCGCGCTGCTGGAGGCGGTGAACGAGCAGACCATCTGGGACAACCCGGCCGCGCTGCAGGCGCAGGCCGGCGCGAAGACCGGCTTCGTGGCCTGGTTCCAGCGCACCATCCTGCGGCGCTCGCCCTCGCCGGCGGCGCAGGTGGATCCGGACACCGGCCAGCCCGGGCGCGTGCCGATGGGGCCGGTGGGCAAGGCCTTCGAGGGCTTTGCCCGGCTGGTGGCCGAACGCGACGGCAACCCGGCGCTGATCGACAGCTATTTCCAGACCCTGGGCGGCCTGCGTACCCGCCTCAACGCGATCCGCACCGAGGGCGAGCCCGGCCCGGGCGCGAGCCGGCTGATGCAGGCCACGCTCAGCAATGAAGGCTCCGAGCTCAACGCCGCGCTGGCGCTGGTGGACGAGCAGCTGCTGTCGGGGCTGGACGACGGCCAGCGCAGCGCGCTGCGCAGCCTGCTGCTGCGACCGCTGACCGAAACCTTCGCCGCACTGGTGCCGGTGACGGAAGCCGAGGTCAACCGCACCTGGGCGGCGCAGGTGTTCGAGCCGTACAGCACCGGCATCGGCCGGCGCTATCCGTTCGACCAGAGCGCCGACGTGGACGCGGCGGCCGCCGACATTGCCCGGATCTTCGGGCCTTCCGGGGCCGTGGCCGGCTTCAGCAAGGAGGCGCTGGGATCGCTGGTGATCCAGCGCGGCAACCTGCTTGAGCCACGCCGCTGGGCCGGCCTGGGCATCACCCTGTCCCCGGAGCTGGTGGCCGGCTACGGCGACTGGGTCAGCGGCCAGGCGGGCGGCGCGGGTGGCGAGGAAATCACCATCTTCCAGATCCGCCCCGAGCCGGCGACCGGTGCGGTTGAATACACCATCGCCATCGACGGGCAGTCCCTGCGTTACCGCAACACCCCGCCGGTGTGGGAGAGCTTCCAGTGGCCCAATCCCGGGGCCGTGCCGGGGGCGAAGATCACCGCGGTGACCAGCGACGGACGCACCGTGGACGTGCTGGATGCGCCGGGCGCGAACGGCTTTGCGCGGATGATGCAGGTGGCCCAGGTACAGCAGCGCGATGACAGCAGCACCCTGACCTGGAGCGCGCAGAACGTGTCGGTCACGATCGAGATGCGCACCCAGGGCCAGAGCGGCGGTGGCGGGGACTGGCAGCGCGGGCTGCGGCTGCCGGCCACGGTGGCCGGGCAGCCGGCGCCGGCCGCGGCGGTGGCAGGGGATGGAAGCCGACAGACGCAGGAAGCGGAGGAGGGGGCATGACCCAGACCATGACGGTGGCGGTGGGCTATTTCGGCAAGGTGCCGTCGCGCGGCGACTTCGTGCGCACCGCCGACAACCAGCAGCTGATGGCCCTGCTTGACCGCTGGGCCGGCAGCACCATCGAACAGCTCAGCCGCAATCCCGACTGGAAGCGGCTCTACGACCAGGCGCCGCCGCTGCACTTCGCCTTCCTCGGCTCGCGCAGCCGGCTGGTGGTCGGCGGTCACCTGCTGCCCAGCCATGATGCTTCGCAGCGGCGCTTCCCGCTGCTTTCGGCCATCCGCACCGAGGTGGCCAACCCGCTGGGCTTCATCGGCCGCAGCCCGATGGCGCTCAACCGGGTGTGGAGCGGGCTCTCGCGCCTGTCGCGCGAGGCCGCGGCCGCAGAGGACGCCGGGGAAGCGCTCAGGGCGCTGAGCGAAGCGCGCCATGAGCTGAGCGTGGATCCGGCCGCCTACGCCGCGCCTTTCGACGACTTCATGGAAACCCAGACCATCGGCTCGCTGCAGAGGCTGCTGCACGCGTCGGGCCACTCGCGCCTGCTGCTGCGCCATGCGCTGCCGGCGCTGGGCCTGCTGCTGCGCCCGGTGCTGACCGGCGCGGGCGTCACCATCGACAAGGGGCTGGAGCTGCCGTTGCCCGCCGACCCGCTGTACCGGCCGCTGGCCGCCGCGTTCTGGCTCGACATCGTGTCCGGCTTCCTCGCCCGCGGCGACTTCGAACTGGTGGCGCTGATCCGCGACGAACAGGCGCCGCGCATGATCCTGGGCTTCAACGGCGCCGACCACGAGACCCTGCGCGCGGCCATCGACCCGATGGCCGCCGACGAGCACCTGATCCGCATCGAAGGCGCGGACTGGGTGGAAGACCAGCTGGCCGCCGACTACGCGCTCAACAAGCTGGCCAGCTACGTCGACCGCGACGACCTGTCACTGAAGTCCGCGCGCGCGATCTTCGGCGAAACATTCCTGGGGGCCTGAACCATGCGAGCAACCATCTTTGCCGGCATCCTGCTGCTGGCCGCCCCGGTGGCCTACGCCCAGTCCGACCTGCAGCCGGTGATCGCCGAGGGCGTCGTCCCCGACCAGCCGACCAAGGCGCAGATCCTCGAGCGCCTGCGCGAGGTCTACGGCAGCGACCGGGTGGTGGATCGGATCCAGGTCGAATCGATCCCGGCCCCGCCCAACTGGGGCACCTACGTGGCCGGCATGATCGGCCCCGGCCTGCAGCGCATCTCCGGCGGCGAGCTCGCGGTCAACGGCCAGAGCGTGCGCGTCACCGGCCAGGTGGTCAACGAGGCCCAGCGCCAGCAGGTGGCCAGCGAGCTGAGCCTGGCCAGCAACAGCACCTACACCGTCACCAACGCGCTGGAAACCGGCGGCTCCGGCCAGGGCCTGCTCGACGCCACCCTGGGCGACCGCATCATCGAGTTCCAGAGCGGCAGCGCCCGCCTGACCGAGCTTGGCGAATACATCCTCGGTGAAATGGCCGAAAGCATGATCGAGATCGGCGAGGCCCGCGTCCAGGTCGTCGGCCACACCGACGACGTCGGCAACCGCCAGGCCAACCTGGCCCTCAGCCATGCCCGCGCCGAAGCCGTGCGCGAGCATCTCGTCGGACTGGGCGTGCCCCGCGAGAACCTGAGCGTGCTGGGCAAGGGGCCCGACGAGCCGGTCGCCGACAACGCCACCGACGAAGGCCGCGCCCGCAACCGCAGGATCCAGTTCCAGATCCTCTGACCCGCCGAGGGGCAGGCGGGCGTTACAGGCCGTCGAGGAAGTCCCTCACCACCGGCCCGAAGCGCTCGAAGTCCACCAGGAACGCATCGTGCCCCTGCGGTGACTCCAGCGGCACGAAGCCCGCGTCGGCACCGCCGGCGCGCAGCCCGTCGGCAATCTGCCGCTGCTGCTGAAGCGGGAACAGGATGTCCGTGTGCACCCCGATCGCCAGCGCCGTCTCCACCCGGATCGACGCGATCCCCGCGTCCGTATCCCCGCCGCCGCAGTCGCCGATGTCGTACCAGTCCATGCTCCGGCCCAGATACAGGTAGCAGTTGGGATCGAAGCGGTGCACGAACCGGCGCGCGTGCGCTTCCAGGTAGCTCTCCACTTCGAACTCCATCCCGAACGGATCCTCGTCGTCGCGCCGGTCGGAATCCAGCCGCACCCGCCCGAAGCGTCCGTCCCACTCCAGCGCCGAGCGGTAGGTGATCACGCCCAGCTTGCGCGCCATCCGCATCCCGGCTTCGGGATACTGCCCGCTGTCATCGTAGTTGCCGCCGTTCCACGCGGGATCGAGCCGGATCGCCTCGCGTTGCAGCGAGCGGATCGCGATCGAGAACGGCAGCGCCTGCGCCGCCCCGGAGATGTTGACGTGGTGGCGGGCGATGCCCGGATGCCGCTGCAGCAGCGCCAGCGCGCTCATCCCGCCCATCGAATTGCCCACCACGCAGGCCAGCTGGTCGATGCCAAGCGCGCGCACCACCGGCACCGCGGAGTCCGCGACGTCCTCGATTGACAGATCCGGGAAGCGCAGCCGCCACGGCCGGCCGTCGTCCGGGTGCGGCGAGGCGGGCCCGGTCGAACCCTTGCAGCTGCCCAGCGGATTGACGCAGATGACGAACCAGCGGCCGGTATCGATCGGCTTGCCCGGGCCGACCATTTCCTCCCACCAGCCCGGCTCCGGATTGGCCGCGTTGGCCGCCGCGTGCGCGTTGGGCGAAAGTCCCGGCAGGATCAGGATCGCGTTGCCGCGCTCCGCATCCAGCGTGCCCCAGGCTTCATAGGCCACGCGGGCGCCGCGCAGCTCGCCGCCGCGCTTCATGGGGAATGGATCGGGAAGGTCGACGAAGCGCGTGCCGGGCGGGATGAATTCGGTCATCCCGCAAGTTTAACGGGGCTAGTCGATCGCGCCGAGAACCAGTTCCACCTGGCCCTCGTGGGGCAGGGTGATGCGCACCGGCGGCGAGGTGACGTCGCCGGGCTGCGCCGTGGCCGTGCCGTCGCTGGAGATGCGTGCCACCACTTCGACTTCCGTGACCGTGGACAGCGCCTGGGTCGGCATCACTGCGTTGCTGTCGTCCAGCACCAGGGTCAGCGGCAGTTCGCGCACCAGCTTGCGCTGGGCGGCCACCGGCATCGGCGGGCCGTCCGGCACCCGGGCGATGACGAAGACGACGGCGTCCGGGTCAAGCCGCACGTTGGCCGCGAACTGCTCGTCCAGGGTCACCCGCACCTGCACCGCGTTGGGCGAGGCCGCCGGCCGTTCGGCCTCGGGAAGCGCGTCCAGCGGCTGCAGGCCCGCATCGACGCGGGCGGCGTTGACCTGTTCGAACAGGCCGGCGGCGGCCTGCGGCCCCAGCTGGGACAGCAGCGGCTCCCAGGTCTCGGCGGCCGCGGCGTGCTCGCCGGCTTGGCGCCGGGCGATGCCGAGCAGCAGGCGCGCGCGCTGGTGCTGCGGATCGCGGTCGAGCACGTCTTCCAGGATGGCAGTGGCCTGGGCGTCGAAGCGGTTGCCCGGGCTGGTGGCGGCCAGCGCGCCGGCGTACTCCACCTGGGCCGACAGATCCTCCGGATCCAGCTTCGCGGCCTGCTCGAAGGCATTGCGTGCGTCATCGGTACGGCCCATTTCGGCATAGGCGCGGCCCAGCAGGCGCCAGCCTTCGCCCTGGCGCGGGTCGCGTTCCAGCTCGGACTCCAGCAGCGCCACCGCCTCTTCGATCGTGGTCGGCGCCTGTTGCTGGCCCGGGTCGAGGCCCTGCGGCGTGCCCAGCGCCAGGTACAGGCCCGCGGTGAGCACGATGACGCCAACGCCCATGCCGATCGCCGTGCCCCGGGACTGGGCCAGCAGCGGCCGGGCCATGACCGCGGCAACGGCCAGCGTCAGCAGCGTCGCAAGGATGAGGAAGACCGCCATCACCACTCCTGTCCATCGTCGACGGGCACTTCGCTCCCGCCGCCGCCGCGGCGGCGCACGATCCGCACCACCACCACCACGCCGGCCACCAGCAGCAGGCCGGGGCCGAACCACAGCAGCCAGGTATTGGCCGACACCCGCGGCCGGTACAGCACGAACTCTCCGTAGCGGGCCACCAGGAAATCCTTGACCTCGGCATCGCTCATGCCCCGGCGCATCAGCTCCAGCACTTCGCGCCGCAGGTCGTGGGCGATCTGCGCGTCCGAATCGGACAGCGACTGGTTCTGGCACATCACGCAGCGCAGCTCGGCCACCAGGGCGCGGAAACGCGCCTCCTCGGCCTGGTCGTGGAAGACCAGCGGGGTCGGATCCTGGACGGCCTGGCCCAGCGCGATGCCGGGCGCCAGGGCGAGCAGCAGGGCGAGCAGCAGCGTCCTCATCCGCCTTCCACCTCTTCCAGCGCCGGGATCAGGCCGGTGCGCAGGCTGTCTTCGGTCATCGGGCCCACGTGCTTCCAGCGCACCACGCCCTCGCCGTCGACCAGGAACGTCTCCGGCGCGCCGTAGATGCCCCAGTCGATCGCGTAGCGGCCCTCGTAATCGGCCAGCACCAGCCAGTAGGGGTTGCCGAACTGCTCCAGCCAGCGCAGGGCATCTTCCGGCTCGTCCTTCCAGTTGTAGCCGACCATGCGCACGCGGCGGGTCTCGGCGAACTCGGTCAGTACCGGATGCTCGTCGCGGCAGCCGGGGCACCAGCTGCCCCAGACGTTGAGCACGTAGGGCTGCCCGCGCAGGTCGGCCGCGCTGACCGTGTAGTCGGGCGAGTGCAGCACCGGCAGCGAGAACTCCGGCGAGGGCAGGCCGATCAGCGGCGAGGGCAGGGCGTCGCGGTCGGGGTTGCGGCTCAGCCAGACGCCCACCGCAAGCAGGGCGGCGATCAGCCCGAACACGGCCAGCGGCAGCCAGCGGGAACTGCGGGCGGAATCGTTCATGGCGCTGCGGCCTCCCGCCGGTCATCGCGCGGCCGCGACTGGCGGCGGAAGCGGCGATCGAAGGCGACCACGATCCCGCCCAGCGCCATGAGGATCGCGCCCGCCCAGATCCAGCGCACGAACGGCTTGATGTGCGCGCGCACCGCCCATGAGCCTTCGCCCAGCGGCTCGCCCAGCGCCGCGTAGACGTCCACCAGCGGGCTGGCATGGATGGCCGCGTCGGTCATGATCTGGCCGCCGCTGGCGTAGTGGCGCTTTTCCGGATGCAGCATGCGGATCTCGCGCCCGTCGCGCAGGTACATCACGTTGCCGCGGTCGGCCAGGTAGTTCGGCCCCTGTACCCGCTCCACGCCTTCGAAGCGGAACTGGTGGCGGCCGACCTCGAGCGTCTGCCCCGGTGCCAGCGCCACCTCGCGCTCCACGTCCAGCGCCGACACCACCAGCGCTCCGACCACGAACAGGGCGATGCCCACGTGCCCCAGCACCATCCCCCACATCTCCGGGCTCATCCGCCCGCTGGGCGAGCGCAGCCGCGCCCATGCAAAGCGCAGCGTGCCGAACCCGACCCAGACCCCGGCGGCGACGGCCGCGGCCACCTTCAGCGGCGACTGCGGCGCGGTGAAGAACGCAAACGTGCCGACCACCAGCGCCAGCACCGCCCAGGGCGCCAGCATCCGCAGTGGCCTGGACGGCTCCTCGCGCTGCCAGCGGGTCAGCGGGCCGAACGGCACCAGGATCACCAGCGGCGTCATCAGGATGATGAACAGCAGCCCGAAGTAGGGCGGCCCCACCGAGATCTTGCCCATGTCCAGGGCGTCGGCCAGCAGCGGATACAGCGTGCCCAGCAGCACCATCGCCGTGGCCGCCACCAGCAGCAGGTTGTTGACCAGCAGCAGGGTCTCGCGCGAGGCGCCGGCGAACGGCTTGCCCGACTCGTTGTCCGGTGCCCGCAGCGCGTACAGCAGCAGCGACGCGCCCACCACGATGCCCAGGAACAGCAGGATGAACAGGCCGCGCGAGGGATCGGCGGCAAAGGTGTGCACGCTGGTCAGCACGCCCGAACGCACCAGGAACGCGCCCAGCAGCGACAGCGAGAAGGTGGCGATCGCCAGCAGCAGGGTCCAGCCGTGGAAGTTGCCGCGTTTCTCGGTGACCGCCTGCGAGTGGATCAGCGCCGCGCCGGCCAGCCAGGGCATGAAGCTGGCGTTTTCCACCGGATCCCAGAACCACCAGCCGCCCCAGCCCAGCTCGGAATAGGCCCACCACGAGCCGAGCATGATGCCCAGGGTCAGGAACGACCAGGCCACGTTCGTCCACGGCCGCGTCCAGCGCAGCCAGCGCGCATCCACCTTGCCGTCCAGCAGGGCGGCGATGGCGAAGGCGAAGGGCACCACGAAGCCCGCATAGCCCACGTACAGCAGCGGCGGGTGCACGATCATGCCCGGATCCTGCAGCAGCGGGTTGAGGTCGCGGCCCTCCAGCGGCGCCGGCAGCAGCCGGTCGAACGGATTGCTGGTGAAGATCATGAACGCCAGGAAGCCCAGCGCCACCGCGCCCATCACCCCCAGCACCCGCGCTGTCACCTTCGGCGGCAGCGACTGCGACCAGTGCGCCACGGCGGCGTTCCACACCGCGATGATCAGCACCCACAGCAGCAGCGAGCCCTCGTGCCCGCCCCAGACCGCGGTGATGCGATAGATCAGCGGCAGCAGCGAATTGGAGTTCTCGGCCACGTAGCGCACCGAGAAATCGGCCTGGATGAAGGCCCATGTCAGCAGCGCGTAGGCCAGCGCGATCAGCCCCAGCTGCAGCCATGCGGTGGGGCGGGCCAGCGACATCCACGCCGTGCTGTCGCGATGGGCGCCGGCCAGCGGCATCACCGTTTGCACCAGCGCCGCGACCAGCGCCAGCAGCAGGGCGACCTGTCCAAGTTCAGGCAGCATCGCGGCGGGCCCCGTCAGCGGTTGTGTCCAGGCCGGATCCCGTCACTGCCGGATGGCCTCGTCGGCGGGGGTGTCCACGCCGTACTTCTCGTGCGCCAGGCCCATCTTGTCGGCGACCTCCTTGGGCACGTAGGTTTCGTCATGGCGGGCCAGCACCTGCTCGGCAACGAAGGTGCCGTCCTGCATGCGGCCGGTGGCCACGATGGCTTGATCCTCGCGGAACAGATCCGGGAGGATGCCGGTGTAGACGACCGGCAGCTGGGCGTCGCCGTCGGTGACCATGAAGTGGGCGTCCATCGAGCCGGTGGCGCGCTCGAACGTGCCCTTGGCGACCATGCCGCCCAGGCGGAAGCGCGCCTCGCCGGAGGCCGCGGCCTCGCCGGCGCGGCCGTCGAGGATCTCGGCCGGGGTGTACAGGTAGGCCACGTTGCGCTGCAGGGCCATGGCCACCAGGGCGGTGGCCAGGGCGGCGGCGGCCACCAGGGCCAGCACGAACCACAGGCGGCGGCGTCGGATCGGGTTCATTGCGGGGGATGCTCCGTTTGGGCGGCGGCGCGGCGCGCGGCCAGCAGGCGGGCGGCGCGCAGGATCTGGCGGGTGCGGATGCGCGGGGCAACGAAGTCCCACAGCAGCACCACCACGAACACCAGGTAGGCGGCCAGGACGTAGCCGGCGTAGGTCATCTCGGACATGCCCCCATTTTCGCAGGTTCCGCGCCCGGCTTCTTGATCAGGATCATGCGGTTCCGGCTGGTGGCGTGGGCGCCGCGAGCTTGCGCACCCAGTCCTTGCCGGCCTCGCGGTACAGGTTGTCGGCGCGCGCGCGCGCCAGCAGCGAGCCGGCGAACCAGAACTTGGTGCCGATCACCATCCACACCAGCGGCGGCAGCATGCTCGGATCCATGGTGGATTCGCCGAACACGCGGATGGTCTGGCCCTGGTGCAGCGAGTTCCACCACACCACCGAGTAGCGGATCACCGGCAGCAGGGCCACGCCCACGATCGCCAGCAGCGAGGCCACCCGTGCGGCGGCCCGGCGGTCGTCTATGGCGTGGTACAGGCCGATCACGCCCAGGTACATGAACAGCAGGATCAGCTGGGTGGTCAGGCGCGGATCCCAGTCCCACCAGGTGCCCCACATCGGCTTGCCCCAGATGCTGCCGGTGGCCAGGGTGATCAGGGTGAAAGCGGCCCCGATCGGGGCGCAGGCCATGGCCAGGATCTCGCACAGCTTGATCCGCCAGATCAGCGCGATCGCCGCGTACAGCGCCATCAGCGCGTACACCAGCAGGCTCATCCAGGCCGCCGGCACGTGGATGTAGAGGATCCGGAAGCTGTCGCCCTGCTGGTAGTCGGCCGGCACCGAGAACAGCGCCAGGTACACGCCCGCGCCCATCACCAGCACGCCCGCCGCGTAGCACCACGGCGCCCAGCGGGCGGCGAAGCGGTCGAAGTAGGGGGGCGAGCCGAGTTGGTGGAACCAGCGGATGAGGGGATTCATTGTTCAGGCTGCAAGGTCAGTTGAGTGCGATCCGGATCGCGGTGGCGGCCACGACCGGTGCCAGCACCAGCGCCACCACCAGCCCGGCCGCCAGCAGCAGCAGGCCGCCCGACGGATCCAGCCCCTGGGACGCCAGCGCCACGCTGCCCGCGCCGAACACCAGTACCGGTACGTACAGCGGCAGCGCCAGCAGGGCCAACAGGATACCGGAGCGGCGCATGCCGACGGTCAGTGCCGCCACCACCGCGCCGATCAGGCTCAGCAGCGGGGTGCCCAGCGCCAGCGCGGCCATCAGCACCGGCAGTTCGACCCGCGGCAGGGCCAGGAGTTCAGCCAGCAGCGGCGCGGCCACCAGCAGCGGCAGGGCGGTGGTGGCCCAGTGCAGCGCGGTGCGCACCAGCACCAGCCACGCCAGCGGCACCGGGGCCAGCATCCACTGCTCCAGCGAGCCGTCCTCGGCGTCGCCGCGGAACAGGGTGTCCAGCGCCAGCAGGCCCGACAGCAGCACCGCCACCCACATCACCGCCGCCGCGACCCGGGCCAGCAGCGCGGCCTCGCCGCCCAGCGCCAGTGAGAACAGCACCACCACCAGCACCGCGAACAACGCCGGCTGCAGCGCATCGCCGCGGCGGCGCCACAGCAGCCGCAGGTCGCGCAGGGCCAGCGCGCCGCCGGCCTGGAGCAGCCCGGGCCGGGTCATGGCGCCGGCACCGGTTCGACCGCGCCGCCCAGCAGCAGCTCGCGGGTGCGCACCGGCGGCGCGGCGTAGGCGCCGTGGGTTGTGACCAGCGCCGCACCGCCCTCGCGCAGGTGGGCCTGGACGAGCCGGTTGACCAGCTCGATCCCGCCCAGGTCCAGGTTGGCGTAGGGTTCGTCCAGCAGCCACAGCGGCACCGGTGAAAGCCACGTCCGGGCCAGCGACAGGCGCTTCTTCTGCCCGGCCGACAGCTGCCGCACCGGGGTGTCCTCGTAGCCGGCCAGCCCGACCAGCGCCAGCGCCGCCTCCGGCGCCTGGCCGCGCTTGCGGCCGTGCAGCCCGCACAGGAACTCCAGGTTCTCCAGCACCGACAGATCGGCCTTCAGTCCAGGCAGGTGGCCCAGGTAGGCCATCGCCTGCGCGCGCAGCTGCGGACGCGCCGGCACGCCATCGATCTCGATTTCGCCCACGTCCGCCCGCAGCAGCCCCGCCAGCACCCGCAGCAGCGTGGTCTTGCCCGAGCCGTTGCCGCCGCGCACCAGCAGCGCCTCGCCGCCGTCGACCTGGAAGTCGAGCGGGCCGAAGACCGGGTTGTCGTTGCGCGTGAAGCGCAGGCCGCGTGCGCGAAGCAGGGGCGTACGGGTTGGCTGGTCGGGCATCCGGGTCCTGGCGCGCCCATGGATGGGCCAGCGGAGGGATCCGCATATTGTATCCAGTCGGCCGCGTCCGATGGCGGGGTTACACTCGCCCGATGAAGCCTGAAACCAAGCTGCCGCGGGTCGGCACCACCATCTTCACCGTCATGTCCCAGCTGGCCGCCGAACACGGCGCCGTCAACCTGGGCCAGGGGTTCCCCGACTTCGACGTCCCGCCGCGGCTGGTGGACGCCCTGGATCGCGCCATGCGCGACGGCCACAACCAGTACGCGCCAATGACAGGCATCCCGGCCCTGCGCCAGGCCATCGCCGACAAGGCGCAGCGCGTCTACGGCGCCGGGGTGGATCCGGATGCCGAGGTGACCGTGACCAGCGGCGCCACCGAAGCCATCTTCAACGCCATCCACGCGGTCGTGCGCGAAGGCGAGGAAGTCATCGTCCTCGACCCCGCCTACGACTGCTACGACCCCGCCATCGCCCTGGCCGGCGCCCGCGCCGTCCACGTCCCCCTGGATCCGCGCAGCTTCGCGCCGGACTGGGACCTGATCCGCGCCGCGGTCACGCCGCGCACCCGGATGCTGATCACCAACACCCCGCACAACCCCTCCGGGGCCATGCTTTCAGCGCACGACATGCGCCAGTTGGAGGACCTGCTCGAAGGCACCGGCATCTGGCTGCTCTCGGACGAGGTGTACGAACACATCGTCTTCGACGGCGCCCGCCACGAGACCGCGCTGCGCTACCCGGCGCTGCGCGAGCGCGCCTTCGTCGTCTCCAGCTTCGGCAAGACCTACCACTGCACCGGCTGGAAGGTCGGCTACTGCATCGCCCCACCGGCGCTCTCGGCCGAACTGCGCAAGGTCCACCAGTACAACGTCTTCTGCACCTTCGGCCCCGCCCAGCACGCCTTCGCTGAAATGCTCCAGGCCGAACCCGAACACGACGAACAGCTCGGCGCCTTCTACCAGGAAAAGCGCGACCGCTTCCGCGAGCAGCTGCTGGAAACCCGGCTGGTCCCGCTGGATGTCCCCGGCGGCTACTTCCAACTGGTCGACTACTCCGCCGTCAGCGACCTAGACGACGCGGCATTCTGCCGCTGGCTCACCGCAGAGCACGGCGTGGCCGCGATCCCGCTGTCGCCCTTCTACGAATCCCCGCCAGCCGGCCAGCGCCTGGCCCGCCTGTGCTTCGCAAAGAACCCCGCAACCCTGGACGCCGCAATAGATCGCCTGAAAAACCTCTAGATTCCCCCCAACCAACGAAGCGGCAGAACCCCCAGACAGCAGCGAGCCGCGCCCCGAAGCCCGCGAACCAACCCCAAAGCCGACAACCCCGCACCCCCGCAAGACAGCCAATCCACCCCCACACCGAACCGGGTAGCATTGAGCGCATGAACAATCTGCGCATTTCCCTGATCCAGGGAGAGACCCGCTGGCACGACCCCGCCGGCAACCGCGACTACTACGGCGAACTCGTCTCGCCCCTGCGCGGCCTCACCGACCTCGTCATCCTCCCCGAAACCTTCACCAGCGGCTTCTCCAACGACGCCATCGAAGACGCCGAAACCATGGACGGCCCGACCCTGGCCTGGATGCGCGAACACGCCGCCGCCATCGACGCCGCCATCACCGGCAGCGTCCAGGTTCGCGAAGGCGACAACGTCTTCAACCGCATGTTCTGGGTGACCCCCGACGGCAGCGTCCAGCACTACGACAAGCGCCACCTGTTCCGCTACGCCAACGAACACAAACGCTACGCCCCCGGCCGCGACCGCCTCACCGTGGAATGGAAAGGCTGGCGCATCTGCCCGCTGGTCTGTTACGACCTGCGCTTCCCCGTCTTCTGCCGCAACCGCTACGACGTCGAACGCCCCGATGCGCTCGACTTCGACCTGCAGATCTTCGTCGCCAACTGGCCCGCCGCACGCGCCCACGCCTGGAAGACCCTGCTGCGCGCCCGCGCCATCGAAAACCTCTGCTACGTCGCCGGCCTCAACCGCGTCGGCACCGACGGTAACGACATCGACTACTCCGGCGACAGCGCCGTCATCGACTTCCTCGGCAATCCCGCCAGCGAATCCGGGGGCGAGGAAGTCGTGACCACCACCACCCTGCTCGGCGCCGAGCTGGCCGCCCACCGCGAGCGCTTCCCCGCGATGCTGGACGGCGACCGCTTCGAACTGCGCTGAAAACACGCACCGGCATCACGCATGCGTTGCCGCCTCCTTTACGGTCGGGGGTGTTTACTGGTTCCATGACCGATCGGCTCGCCGGGGAATTGCCATGGCAATGACATCCAGGACGATCGCTTGGCTGCTGCTGTGCACGCTGGGGCTCGCGCTGGCGCTGCCGGCGGCGCACGGGTGGCAGGGCCAGGCCCAGGCGCCGGCCGGCGGCGGCGTGCTGCTGGTCGACATCAAGGGCGGGATCGGCCCCGCCACCCGCGACCACGTGCGCAGCGGCATCCGCCAGGCCGACCGCGACGGCGCCCGCGCCCTCGTGCTGCGCATCGACACCCCGGGCGGCCTGGACGCCGCCACCCGCGACATCAACCAGGACATCCTGGCCTCGCCGGTGCCGGTGATCGCCTGGGTAGCGCCCAACGGCGCCCGCGCGGCCAGCGCCGGCACCTACATCGTCTACGCCAGCCACGTTGCCGCGATGGCGCCGGCCACCTCGCTCGGCGCGGCCACCCCGGTATCGATCGGCGGCGGAGCGCCCGGCGGCGGCGAGCAGGCCGAGGAAGACACCGGCAACGGTGATGCCGAAGAAGGTGCCGATGAAGAAGAACCCGCCCAGCGCGGCGGCGGCAGCGCCTCCGAGCGCAAGGCGGTCAACGACTCGGTCGCCTACCTGCGAAGCCTCGCCAGCCTGCGCGATCGCGACCCGGTATTCGCCGAGGAAGCAGTACGCGAGGCGGCTACCCTGACCGCCAGCGAGGCGCTCGAGCGCGGGGTGGTGGAAGTGGTCGCCGCCAGCCTTGAATCGCTGCTTGAACAGGTCGACGGCCGCGAAGTCGTGATCGCCGGCACCA
Source organism: Luteimonas dalianensis (assembly GCF_049339425.1). Taxonomy (NCBI): domain Bacteria; kingdom Pseudomonadati; phylum Pseudomonadota; class Gammaproteobacteria; order Lysobacterales; family Lysobacteraceae; genus Luteimonas; species Luteimonas dalianensis. Next base: position 53,914 of record NZ_JBMPPO010000009.1, read on the forward strand.
CCTCCACCCTGGACGTGGCCGGCCAGGCGGTGACCGAGGTGGAACCCGGCTGGCGCGTGGCCCTGCTGTCGGTGCTGACCAACCCGTCCTTCGCCTACATCCTGCTGATAGTGGGCATGTACGGACTGCTGCTGGAAGGCTACAGCCCGGGCGCGATCCTGCCCGGCGTGGTCGGCGCGATCTGCCTGCTGCTGGGGCTGTACGCCCTGCAGGTGCTGCCGGTGAACTACGCCGGGCTGGCGCTGATCGTGCTGGGCATCATCCTGATGGCGGTGGAGCTGAGTACGCCCACCTTCGGCGTGCTCGGCATCGGCGGGCTGGTGGCGCTGGTGTTCGGCTCGGTGATGCTGTTCGAGGACGTGCCGGGCTTCGGCGTGTCCAGCTGGCTGATCGCCGGCATTGGCGTGGCCTGCGCCGCGCTGTTCACGTTCGCCATCTGGCTGGCGCTGCGCGCACGGCGAAGGCCGGTGGGCGGCGGTGCCGAGGACATGCCCGGCCGCGAGGCCGTGGTGGCGCGGGTCGACGGCGGCCACGCCCAGGTGCGCATCCGTGGCGAACTCTGGCAGGCCGAATCCGACCAGCTGCTGCAGGCGGGCCAGCGGGTGCGGGTGGTCTCGCGCGAGGGCCTGCTGCTGCGCGTGGAGCCGCTGCCCGGCCAGCTCCCCGAAGCAATCAACCATTCCCCGGAGGCAAGCCCATGAGCTTTACCGTGTTTTCCCTGCCGATCCTGATCGCGGCCGCGCTGGCGGTCTTCAGTGCGATCAAGATCCTGCGCGAGTACGAGCGCGCGGTGGTGTTCCAGCTCGGCCGCTTCTGGAAGGTCAAGGGGCCGGGCCTGATGCTGCTGGTGCCGGTGCTGCAGACCATGGAGCGGGTGGACATGCGCACCATCGTCATGGACATCCCGCCGCAGGATCTGATCTCGCGCGACAACGTCTCGGTGAAGGTCAACGCGGTGGTGTACTTCCGCGTGGTGGATCCGCAGAAGGCGATCATCAACGTCGAGCGCTACTACGAGGCCACCAGCCAGCTCGCCCAGACCACGCTGCGCTCGGTGCTGGGCCAGCACGACCTGGACGAGATGCTGGCCGAGCGCGACAAGCTCAACGGCGAGATCCGCGCCATCCTCGACGAGCAGACCGACGCCTGGGGCATCAAGGTCGCCAACGTCGAGATCAAGGACGTGGACATCAACGAGACCATGGTGCGGGCCATCGCCCGCCAGGCCGAGGCCGAGCGCCAGCGCCGGGCCAAGATCATCCACGCCGAGGGCGAGCAGCAGGCCGCCGAGAAGCTGGTGGAAGCGGCCAAGCTGATGGGCCAGGATCCGCGCGCGATCCAGCTGCGCTACCTGTCCACGCTGACCGAGATCGCGGGCGACAAGAGTTCGACCATCGTGTTCCCGCTGCCGATCGACCTGGTTGAATCACTGACCAACAAACTGCTCGACCGCCGTCCGGATTAGCCGGCACCGGCAGCCGTTGCCGGTGCGGCGGGGTCAGCGGTTGCCGCCGCGCTGGCCGCCGCCACCGCCGCCGCGCGGGCCGCGCGGGGCAGGGCGGCGGTTGCCGCCCGGACGCGGGCCACGCGGGCCGGACGGGCGTGCGCCCGGGGTGGCGTGGTCGGAGGGGAAGCTGGGCGCACTGTCCGGGTGGCCGTAGGGCCGGCCGCCGCTGCGCTTCTTCGCCGGGCCGGCACCCCTGCCGCCGGGGCCCTTGCCCTGCTGCGGGCGGCCGGGCTGCCCCGGCTTGCCGCCGCGCGGCTTCTTCGGGCCGCGGCCGTCGGCGTTGCGGTGGCCGCTGGGGCCGGTGTCCACGCCGTCGGGCACGTACCAGCTGCGGAACGCGGCCGGGTTGCCCTCGGGCAGGGCGCGTGAACCCTTGTCCTTGCGCTGCTTGAACGGCTTCTGCGACTGCTTGGCCGCGGTCTCGCCGCTGACGGTCAGGCCACCGTGGGGCTTGCGCTGGCCGCGGCGGCCGCGGTCTTCACGCACGTTGTCGAAGCGGCGCAGCTCGCGGCCCTCGTCGGCGGTGCTGTGGCCGCCCACGTAGCCGTTGGAGCGGTGCTGCCCGCCCACGTGCAGGGTCGACTTGGCGGCCTTGCGCTGGCCGATTACCGGCTGCAGGGTCAGCGCCGGCGGCGGGCCTTCCTCCAGCTTGAGCTCGCGGCGCATGGCCTCCACCTGCGCGGCCGGCAGCTCCTGCGACTGGCCGCGCAGCAGCGGCTGCGGTAGCGACACGGTGCCGTAGCGCACCCGCTTGAGGCGGCTGACCTGGCAGCCCTGTGATTCCCACAGCCGGCGCACCTCGCGGTTGCGGCCCTCGGACACGACCACGCGGAACCAGTCATGCGAGTCGGTGCCGCCGATACGTTCAATCTCGTCGAACTTGGCCGGGCCGTCCTCCAGCGCCACGCCGCGGCGCAGGCGGTCGACGACCTTCTCCGACACGATGTCCTCGCCCTCGGGAGCACGCACGCGGCAGACGTACTCGCGCTCGACCTCGTAGGACGGGTGCATCATCGCGTTGGCCAGCTCGCCGTCGGTGGTCAGCAGCAGCAGGCCGGTGGTGTTGATGTCCAGGCGTCCGATGGCGATCCAGCGCGCGCCCTTGAGCGCGGGCAGGGCGTCGAAGATCGTCGGGCGGCCCTCGGGATCCTCGCGGGTGGTGACCTCGCCCTCGGGCTTGTTGTAGATGAGCACGCGGGCCGGTTCGGTCAGCGCGCTGGCGACGAAGGTCTTGCCGTCCAGTTCGATGCGGTCGCCGCCGCCCACGCTCATGCCGACCTGGGCGGTCTCGCCGTTGACCTTGACCAGGCCGTCGGCGATGCGCTGTTCAAGCGCGCGCCGAGAGCCCAGCCCGGCCTGGGCCAGGACCTTGTGCAGGCGCTCCTCCAGCCGCGGGGCGGCGCTGTCGCCGTCGCGCTTGAGGGTGAGCTTGCGGGTGCCTTTTTCGGCGGGGGTGTTGCGTTCGTTCATCGGGTGCTCCGGTTGCTGTCGCCGTCCGCGGCGAGGGCGGTTTCGTTGTCTTGTTGCTGTGGGGTGGTGGAGACTCCGTCCGGGGCCTCCGCGGGTTCGGGTGTCGCGTCGTCATCGTTCGGGTCGGCGTCCGCGACGGCCTGTTCTTCGGATCCAGCCTCCAGCGGCACGTCGCCGACCGGCATCGCCTGGTCCGCCGGGTTTTCGTCGTCGACGTCGTCCTGGCCGTCGCTGCTGCCCTTGTCGCCCAGGTCAAGCTGCGGTTCCAGCTCGCCGAACTCCTTGAGCTCGGACAGCGGCGGCAGCTCGTCCAGGCGCTTGAGCCCGAAGTAGTCGAGGAAGCCCCGGGTGGTGCCCAGCAGCTCGGGGCGGCCGGGCACGTCGCGGTGGCCGACCACGCGGATCCACTCGCGCTCCTCCAGCGCCTTGATGATGTTGCTGTTGACCGCCACGCCGCGCACCTGCTCGATCTCGCCGCGGGTGATCGGCTGGCGGTAGGCGATCAGGGCCAGGGTTTCCAGGGTGGCGCGGGTGTAGCGGGTCTGGCGCTCGGTCCACAGCCGGGCCACCCACGGGTGCACCTCGGCCCTGACCTGGTAGCGCCAGCCGGACGCGACCTGCACAAGCTCGATGCCGCGTTCGGCGCAGTCGGCCTGCAGCGCCTCCAGCGCCTTCTCGATGCCGTCGTCGGGCACCGGCTCGTCGAGGGTGAACAGCCCGCGCAGCTGCGCCACCGTGAGCGGCTGGCTGGTGGCGAGCAGGGCGGCCTCGACGATGCGGTTGATCAGTGTCTGGTCCATCGGCAGTCGTGTTGGGTGGTGGTTGGCGGGGACGGGTGCGGGCGCCGTGGCGCGCCGGCCGTCACTGGTCGTTGGCCGGGGGCGCGTCGTCGAACTCGCTGGACAGTTCCAGCGGGGCGTCGCCGTCGCGGGTGGCCAGCGACTTGATGTAGATCGGTGCCGGCGGCTGGCCCGGGTCGGCGTCTTCGGGCTGTTCCTGGACGATGTCCAGCAGGCGTTCCTTGGCCAGTTCCAGCATCGCCAGCAGGGTCACCACGATGCCCAGCTTGCCTTCGCGCGGCTCGAACAGGGTCTCGAAGCGGTGGAACGCCCCGTCGTCGAGCCGGGTCAGCACCTCGCCCATGCGCTGGCGCACGCTGAGCGCGTCGCGCTTGATGGCGTGGCCGGTGAACAGCTCGGCGCGCTTGAGCACGTCGTGCAGGGCCAGCAGCATCTCGCGCAGCTCCACCTGCGGCGGCTGCCGGATCGCGGCGCGGTCGGGCACGTGGGCCGAGACCGGGCTGGTGTCGCGATCCATGCGGGGCAGGGCGTCGATGTCCTCGGCGGCCTGCTTGAAGCGCTCGTACTCCTGCAGCCGGCGTACCAGGTCGGCGCGCGGGTCGTCTTCCTCGCCGTCTTCGCTGACCGGGCGCGGCAGCAGCATCCGCGACTTGACCTCGGCCAGGATCGCGGCCATCACCAGGTACTCGGCGGCCAGCTCAAAGCGCAGCTCCTGCATCACCCCGATGTATTCCACGTACTGGCGGGTGATCTCGGCCACCGGGATGTCGAGGATGTCCAGGTTCTGGCGCCGGATCAGGTACAGCAGCAGGTCGAGCGGGCCTTCAAAGGCCTCCAGGATCACTTCCAGCGCGTCCGGCGGGATGTACAGATCCTGCGGGATCTGCAGCACCGGCTGCCCGTGCACCACCGCCAGCGGCATTTCCTGCTGCTGCGGGGGTGCATTCAAGGGCTGTGCGTTCCCGATGGTGCCGGGAGCGTCGGATCCGGGTTGTGTCATCGATTGCGGCCCCCTCGGGCCGGCGGTGAAAGCGGTTGCGGCATCAGTGCGCGGGTCGATCCCGTTTCCGCGGCGTGCGGAACCGGCAGGGCCGGGCCCGGCAGAGCTGCGGTGGAACTGTCCGCGGCGCGGCGCGAACCGGCGGTCGCGGCGGCGGCGACAGCGGGGCTTGCGAAGGCGCGGACAGGGCCGGTGGTGGGCAGCGATACCCGCGTCGCGGGGCGACGGCCGCTGCTTGCCGGCCAGGAACACCGGCTCAGGGTAAGGGCTGGCCCCGCGGCTGTCCAGCACCCCGCGCGGCGGGGCAGGGCTACAATTCATCCCACCGGCAGCGCAGCGGGGAGCGGGAAAACACATGTGGTACCTGATCGAAGGCCATGACGGCCCGGATGTGCTGGAAGCGCGGCTGCGGGCGCGTGCCGACCATCTCCAGCGCCTGGTGGCGCTGCGCGATGCCGGAAGGCTGCTGCTGGCCGGGCCGTGCCCGGCGATCGACGCCGACGACCCCGGCCCGGCCGGCTTCACCGGCAGCGCGGTGGTGGCCCGGTTCGAGTCCCTGGAAGCCGCCCGCGAGTGGGCGGACGCCGATCCGTACGTGGCGGCAGGCGTCTATGCGCGGGTCGATGTGAGGCCGTTCCGCCCCGTCCTGCCGTAACCCGCTTCACGCGCTCTTGATCGCGTTGCCCTCGTCATGTGCACGCCGCTTCTTCCCCCAAGGCGTACAGGATGGCCATTGCTTTCCCCCGTTCCAGGCCCTTTTCCCGTTCCGTGCTCGGCTGCGCCCTGGCCGGTGTCCTGCTGCTTGGCGCCCCGGATGCGATGGCCCAGGCCACCGGTGCCTCGCTGCGCGGCCAGGTGCTGGTTGACGAGGCGCCCGCGCCCGGCGCCAGCGTCACCGCGACCAATGTCGATACCGGGCTGAGCCGCAGCGTCCAGTCCACTGCCGGCGGCAGCTATGTGCTGGCGGGGCTGCCGCCGGGAACCTACCGGGTGGACGTGGTGGCCAACGGCCAGTCCGGCAGCGAAACCGTGAGCCTGGCGGTCGGACAGACGGCCCGCCTGGATCTGGGCATGGACGCCGCGGTGGCCGCCGTGGCCGGGGACGCCACCGAGATGGACGCGGTGGTCGTCACCGCCGACCGGCTGGTGGAGACCCGTACCTCAGAGATCGCCACCTACGTGTCGCAGCAGCAGATCGAATCGCTGCCGCAGGGCACGCGCAACTTCCTCGCGTTCGCCGACACCGTGCCGGGCGTGCAATTCATCCAGGACGCCGGTGGCAATACCCGGCTGCGTTCGGGCGCGCAGGGGGCGAGCAACGTCAACGTGTTCATCGACGGCGTGGGACAGAAGAGCTACACCCTGCCCGGCGGGGTGGCGGGGCAGGATTCCAGCCGCGGCAATCCGTTCCCGCAGTCCGCGATCGGCGAGTACAAGGTCATCACCCAGAACTACAAGGCGGAGTTCGACCAGATCAGCAGCGCCGCGATCGTGGCCGCGACCCGCTCGGGAACCAACGAGTTCCAGGGCAACTTCTTCTGGGACAGGACGTCCTCGGACTGGCGCAAGGCCACGCCGATCGAGGAGCGCGACGGTGAAAAGGTGGAGTCCAAGGAGGAGCAGTACGGGGCGTCGTTCTCGGGCCCGCTGATCCGCGACCGCCTGCATTTTTTCGTCGCCTATGAGGCCAAGGAGTACGAGAGCCCGCGCGCGGTCGAACTGGGCGAGGTGGGGCGCTACGACGTGGCCGACGTGCCTGCCGGCCTGCTGGCCCAGCTGGGCCCGGCCAGCTCCCCGTTCAAGCAGGACATGTACTTCGGCAAGCTGAGCTGGGCGATCAATGACGCCAACTTCCTGGAGTTCACCGCGCAGGTGCGCGAGGAGGAAGAGCAGGTGGGCGTGGGCGGGCAGAACCTGCCCGAGCGCGCCGCACTCAACGTCAACGACGTGGCGCGCTACGACCTGCGCTGGCAGTTCAGCAACATGGACTGGCTCAACGACATGCACCTGACCTGGGAGGACACCTCGTGGGCGCCGCATGGGCTGATCCGCGATCCCGGCTACGGGCTGCGCGTGTCGGATCTGTCCACCCCCGGCGAGCGCCAGCAGGTGGGGACGATCCTCAATGCGGGCGGCAACCCGAACAACCAGGACAAGGGGCAGCAGGGTTGGGGCTTCCAGAATGACCTGACCTATTTCGGCTGGGCGGGCCATACGCTGAAGATGGGCGTGAAGTTCAAGGACGTGGAGGTCAGGGCGGTCGAGCGCCACTACGCCAATCCGCAGTTCTACTACGACATCGGGGTGAGCCTGGATCAGCCCTACCAGGCCGAGTTCGCAACCGGCATCCCGGGTACCGCGGAAGGCTTCACCACCTCCAGCAACAAGCAGTTCGGCATCTACATCCAGGACGACTGGGAAGTGACCGACCGGCTGACCCTGAACCTGGGCGTGCGCTGGGATTACGAAACCACCGACACCTATGAGGACTGGGTGACGCCGCCGGAGGTGGCCGCCGCGCTGCGTGGCTGGAGCAACCTGCAGGGCCCGAACGTGGACTACGACATCGAGGACTACATTGCCGATGGCAGCAGCCGTGGCTCATACAAGGGGGCCTGGCAGCCGCGGCTGGGATTTTCCTACGACGTCAACGCGGACGGGCGCTTCGTGGTCTTCGGCGGGGCCGGCAGGGCCTATGACCGCAACCTGTTCGACTACCTGCAGATCGAGATGAACCGGGCCAGCTTCGCCCGCTACAACGCCTTTTTCGTGGAGGCGGACGGCGAGTGCAGGAACCAGGCCGGCTGCATCGGCTGGGATCCGGCGTATTCCGATCCCGCCGCGCTCCGGGAACTGGCGCAGACCCTGTCCACCGGCCGCGAGTGGTACCTCAACAACAACGATCTGGAGGTTCCGTACTCGGATCAGTTCAGCCTGGGCGTGCGCAACCTGTTCGACATGTTCGGCCACGGCTGGAACAGCGAGGTCACGCTCTCGCACGTGCGCAGCCACGACGGCATCGTGTTCCGGCTGGGCAACCGGCGAGAGGACGGCAGCTTCTACGAAAACCCCGGCGACACTTCCGGTGCGCCGTGGGGGTTCGCCTCGCCGGTGGGCAGCATCCTGCTGGTGGACAACATGGCGCAGACCCGGGCCAATTCGCTGTTCCTCAAGCTCGACAAGCCGTTTAGCGACGACTCCGGCTGGGGCGTGACCCTGGCCTACACCTGGACCGACGGCGAGCAGAACATCCCGCCGGAGGGCTGGCCGGAGATCTTCTCCTCCCGTGACACCGACGCCATCGGTTGGCTGCCCGCACGCGGGGTGGCCGAGCACCGCTTTGTCGGTACCGGCATCTGGGACGGTCCCTGGGGCGTCACCTGGTCGGGCAAGCTCACCTTGGAGAGCATGAAGCCGCGGATCGGGGAAAACTGCCTGCAGGGCGGCAACCTCTGCCGCTGGGATGCGTACAAGCCGGACGGCACCCTGGGCTACAAGCAGTTCGATCTGGCGGCCACCCGGACCTGGAACACCGGCACCGACCTGGAGTTCTACGTGCGCGCGGACCTGCTCAACGTCTTCAACTGGCGCAACTGGACCAGTTACAACGACTGGTGGGGCGACGTGAACGGGCCGAACCCGGATCGCGGCTCGCGCAACCTGGACATCGCCATGCCGACCCGCTCGTTCAAGCTGTCGTTCGGTATCAACTGGTAGCGCGCCCAGCCGCGCCCCTCTGGCCGCGGTGGCTTGCGGGTCAAGGGCACCAGTGCACGTGCAGCACCGCGCCGGGCGTGAGCAGGGCGATCCGCGCCGGGTATTCCATCGGGTCGTCGCCGGCGACCACCTTTTCGAGCAGTTCGCGCTTGCGCTCGCCGCGGATCAGCAGGATGCGGGTGTGCGCGGGCTGCAGGCCGGCCGGGGTGAGGCTGATCCGGCGCGGCAGGCTGCCCGCGCCGGGACAGCCGCTGGCATCGACCGCGACATAGGCGGCGGACGTGGCCAGGGCGTCCTCCAGCCCCATCATGTGCGGGAACAGCGAGGCGGTGTGGCCGTCCTCGCCCATGCCGAGCACCACCACGTCGGCGGGACTGCGGGCGTGCATGTTGGCCGTTGCCACCGCCTGTTCGATGCTGCGGCCCTGGCGGGTGATGGTTTCGAAGCGGGCATCGCTGGCCTGGTGGCGCAGCAGCGTCTCGCGCACCAGGTGGGCGTTGCTGTCGGGGTCGCTGGGCTGCAGCCAGCGTTCGTCCACCAGCGCCACGTCGATCCGCCCCCAGTCCAGCGGCGCCTTGGACAGCGCGCCGTAGACCGGCCCGGGCGTGCTGCCGCCGGACAGCAGCAGCCGCGCGCGCGGGCGTTCCTCCAGGCTGCGGCCGAGCGCGGAGGCCATCGACACGGCCGCGCCCCAGGCCCACTGGGTGAGCGAGTCGTAGCTGTGCAGGCGCATCCGCCCGGACAGGTCGGCGGGGGACGGCGTGCTTGCGTCCGGGCTCATCCGCCTGCTCCGCGCCCCGGTACCGTGGGTGGCAGGAACGGCTCCGCGCCCTCCGGCCCCCACGATCCCGCCGGGTACTCATGCGTCCCCACGCCGGCCTGTTCCCAGGAGCTGCAGATGCTGTCGATCCAGCTCCAGGCCGCCTCGACCTCGTCCTCGCGCACGAACAGGGTCTGGTCGCCCTTGAGGGCGTCGATCATCAGTCGCTCGTAGGCGATCCTGCGTTCGATCGCCGGCGACATGGATAGATCCAGCAGCATCGGCTTCAGCTCGGTCGCCCCCCACTCGGGCGCGGCCAGGCTGCCCATCAGGCCCAGCTCGATGGTTTCCTCCGGCTGCAGGCGCACCCGCAGCCGGTTGGGGCTGGCGCGCGCGGCCCTGGGGCGTTCGAACAGCCAGTGCGACACCGGCCGGAAGGTCACCACCACCTCGGTCATGCGGGCGGGCATGCGCTTGCCGGTCACCAGCCGGAACGGCACCCCCGACCAGCGCCAGTTGTCGATCCATGCGCGCACCGCCACGAAGGTTTCCACGTCGCGCTCGTGCCTGAAGCCGGAGACCGCGCGGCCTTCGACCACGCCGTCGCCGTAGCGTCCGCGCACGCTGTCCAGTCCGGCGCCCTCGGCGCCCATCGGCCGCAGTGCCCGCACCACCTTGCGCTTCTCGTCGCGCACGCTGTCGGCGTCGAGCGAGGCGGGCGGCTCCATGGCGATCAGCGCCAGCAGCTGCAGCATGTGGTTCTGCACCATGTCGCGCAGGGCGCCATAGCCGGCGTAGTAGTCCTCGCGCCCCTCCACGCCCCCGGTCTCGGCGACGAGGATGTCGACCGACTCGATCCACTGCCGGTTCCAGACCGCTTCAAGCAGGGTGTTGCCCAGCCGCAGCGCCATCAGGTTCTGCACCGGTGCCTTGCCCAGGTAGTGGTCGATGCGGAAGATCCGCGACTCGTCCAGCGCTTCGCCCAGCACCGCGTTGATCCTGCGCGCCGACTCCAGGTTGCGGCCGATCGGCTTTTCCAGCACCAGCCGCGAGGGCGGCTCCAGCAGGCCCGCGGCCTTGAGCCCGCGGCAGGCCGGGATGAACAGGTCGGGCGGGGTGGACAGGTAGCTCACCGATGGGCGGTCGGAGTACCGGGACAGCGCCGCGGCGATCGCCTCGCCGTCGTTGAGATCCACCGCGTGGTAGGCGGTTCGTGCCAGCAGGTCGTCCAGCGCGCCGCCGTGGCTATCGTCGTCCCGCTCCAGCCGCTCGCGCAGCCACTGCCGGAATCCCTCGTCACCGTGCGCGGTGCGCCCGACCGCCACGATCCGGAACGAGCGCGGCAGCAGGCGCTCGCGCAGCAGGTTGCGCAGCGAGGGGAACAGGTAGCGCCTGGCCAGGTCGCCGGTGGCACCGAACAGGAGCAGGGTGTCGTGCATCGCCCGACGATACCAAAGGTGGTGGGCTGCAACCGGCACGGGAGCCACTAAAATGGGCGGCTACCCCCAGCCCAGAGCCAGCCGTGACCCAGATCCGCCAGCAGGACTTCATCCAGTCCGTCGCCGACGCCCTGCAGTACATCAGCTATTACCACCCGGTGGACTACATCCGGAACCTGGCCGCCGCCTACGAGCGCGAGGAATCCCCGGCGGCGAAGGACGCCATGGCGCAGATCCTGATCAACTCGCGCATGTGTGCCGAGGGCCACCGGCCGATCTGCCAGGACACCGGCATCGTCACCGTGTTCCTGGAGATCGGCATGGACGTGACCTGGCCGGACGCCACCATGGGCATCGAGGACATGGTCAACGAGGGCGTGCGCCGGGCCTACAACCTGCCGGAGAACAAGCTGCGCGCCAGCGTGCTGGCCGATCCGGCCGGCGCGCGCCGCAATACCGGTGACAACACCCCGGCGATCGTCAATTTCAAGGTCGTTCCCGGCGGCAAGGTCGACGTGATCGTGGCCGCCAAGGGCGGCGGCTCGGAGGCGAAGTCGAAGTTCGCCATGCTCAACCCGTCCGACTCCATCGTCGACTGGGTGCTGAAGACGGTGCCGACCATGGGCGCGGGCTGGTGCCCGCCGGGCATGCTCGGGATCGGCATCGGCGGCACCGCGGAGAAGGCGATGCTGCTGGCCAAGGAGTCGCTGATGGAGCCGATCGACATCGTCGACCTCAAGGCCCGCGGCCCGTCCAACCGGCTGGAGGAAATGCGCCTGGAGATCTTCGACGGCGTCAACGCGCTGGGCATCGGCGCCCAGGGCCTGGGCGGCCTGACCACGGTGCTCGACATCAAGATAAAGGACTATCCGACCCACGCCGCGAACCTTCCGGTGGCGATGATCCCCAACTGCGCCGCCACCCGCCACGCGCACTTCACCCTGGACGGCAGCGGCCCGGTGATGCTGGATCCACCCTCGCTGGAGGACTGGCCGCAGATCACCTACGACGCGTCCAAGGGCCGCCGCGTGGATCTGGATACGGTCACCCGCGAGGACGTGGCCTCGTGGAAGCCGGGCGAGACCCTGCTGCTCAACGGCAGGCTGCTGACCGGCCGTGATGCCGCGCACAAGCGCATGGTCGACATGCTCAACAAGGGCGAGACGCTGCCGGTGGAGCTGGCCGGCCGCTTCATCTACTACGTCGGCCCGGTGGATCCGGTGGAGGGCGAGGTAGTCGGCCCGGCCGGCCCGACCACGGCCACGCGCATGGACAAGTTCACCGACCAGATCCTGTCGCAGACCGGCCTGCTGGGCATGGTCGGCAAGGCCGAGCGCGGGCCGGCGGCGATCGAGGCAATCCGGAAGCACGGCTCGGCGTACCTGATGGCCGTCGGCGGTTCGGCCTACCTGGTGTCCAAGGCGATCAAGGCGGCGAAGGTGGTCGCGTTCGAGGACCTGGGCATGGAGGCGATCTACGAGTTCACCGTGCAGGACATGCCGGTGACCGTGGCCGTCGACGCCAGCGGCGAGTCCGTGCACGAAACCGGCCCGCGCGAATGGCAGGCCCGCATCGGAAAGATCCCGGTCGTCGTCGCCTGAGTCAGTGCAGGAACTGGAGGCGGGCCAGTTCCGCGTACAGGCCGTCCTGGGCCAGCAGCTCGTCGTGGGTGCCTTCGGCCACGATCCGGCCCTGATCCATGACCACGATCCGATCCGCCTGCAGCACCGTGGCCAGGCGGTGGGCGATGACCAGGGTGGTGCGCCCGCGCATCAGGTTCTCCAGCGCGTGCTGCACCGCGCGTTCGCTCTGCGCGTCCAGCGCCGAGGTGGCTTCGTCCAGCAGCAGGATCGGCGCGTCGCGCAGCAGGGCGCGGGCGATCACCACCCGCTGCTGCTGGCCGCCGGACAGGCGCGTGCCGCGCTCGCCCAGTTCTTCGCCGTAGCCGGCGGGCAGGGAACTGATGAACTCGTGGGCCTCGGCCATGCGCGCGGCGGACTCGACTTCGGCGTCATCGGCCTCCAGCCGGCCGTAGCGGATGTTCTCGCGCGCGCTGGTGGCGAAGATGGTCGGCTGCTGCGGCACCAGCGCGATGTGGCCGCGCAGTTCGGCCGGATCCAGCTCGCGCACGTCCAGGCCGTCGATGCGCACCGCGCCCGCCTGCGGGTCGTGGAAGCGCAGCAGCAGGCCCAGCACCGTGCTCTTGCCGGCGCCCGAGGGCCCGACCAGCGCCACCGTCTCGCCCGGGCGCAGGTGCAGGCTGAAGTCGTCCAGCGCCGCCACCTCGGGCCTGGACGGGTAGTGGAAGCGAACCTGATCCATCACGATGTCGCCGCGCACCGGCACGGGCAGCGCACGCGGATGCTCGGGCGCGCGCAGCATCGGCGTTTCCACCAGCAGCTCGTTGATGCGGCCCATGCCGCCGGCCGCGCGCTGCAGCTCGTTCCACACCTCGGCCAGCGCGCCCACCGAGCCCCCGGCCAGCAGCGCGTAGAGCACGAACTGGCCCAGCGTGCCCGGGCTCATGCGCCCGGCCACCACGTCCTGCGCCCCCGACCACAGCACGATGGTGATGGCGCCGAAGATCAGGGTGATCGCGGCCGCGGTGACCACCGCCTGGGTGCCGATGCGGCGGCGCGCCGTGGCCACCGAAACCGCCACAGCCTCGGAGAAGCGCGAGCGTTCCCAGACCTCGCGGGCGTGGGCCTGCACGGTGCGGATCGCGCCCAGCGTTTCCGCGGCCAGGGTGTTGGCGTCGGCGATGCGGTCCTGGGCCGAGCGCGAGATCTTCTGCAGCCGGCGCCCGCCGAGCACGATCGGCAGTACGAACAGCGGGATCCCGACCAGCGTCCAGGCCGCCAGCCGCGGGCTGGTGACCACCATCATCGCCAGGCCGCCGAGCACGGTGATGACGCTGCGCAGGGCCACCGACATGCCCGAGCTGATCACCCCGCGCAGCAGCTCGGTGTCCGCCGACAGCCGCGAGACCAGCTCGCCGCTGCGGCTGCGCTCGAAGAAGTCCTGATCCAGCCCCACCAGGTGGCCGTACAGGCGCGTGCGCAGGTCGGCGATCACCCGTTCGCCCAGCAGCGAGACGAAGAAGAACCGCAGCGCGGTGGCCAGCGCCAGCGCCAGGGCGACGCCGAACAGCACCGCGAAGGCCATGTTGACGTTGGCCGCGTCGCTGAAGCCGCGGTCGATCATCAGCCGCACCGCCACCGGCAGGCTCAGGGTGGCGGTGGAGGAGGCCGCCAGCGCCAGCAGCCAGGCCACCAGCAGCCCGCGCTGGCGGGCCAGGAACGGCCCCAGCGTGCGCAGGACGCCGAGCTTCGCCTTCGCGGGTGCGGCATCTTCCGCGGGTGCGGGGCTGTCGGTCTGGGCGGGTTCGCTCATGGACTGGCTGGTCTTGGGGCGGGGCGCCGGGCCCGGCGCAAGCCGCACATTGTAGGAGTTGCGCGCTTCAGGCGTCTTCGAAGCGGATCCGGTCGCGGCTGGCGTCGCGCAGGTGGATCCTGAGCGGCTCCACCCGGGCCGCGGGCAGGCGCAGGTGGAAGCGGGCGCCGGCGGTGTCGAAGGATTCGGCCATCTTTTCCGCCTCGAACGCGTCCAGCGCCGCGTGAACCGCGCCCAGGTCTTCGAACTGCGCGTGCAGCGCGACTTCGGCGTATTCGACCAGCGGGCTGCGCGCGGCCTGGCGCAGGCATTCGGCCGCGGCGCCGCCGTAGGCGCGCACCAGGCCGCCGGCGCCGAGCTTGATGCCGCCGTACCAGCGGATCACCACCACCGCCACCTGGTCGAAGCCCTGGCCGTCGATGGCGGCCAGGATCGGGCGGCCGGCGGTACCCGCCGGTTCGCCGTCGTCGCTGGAGCGGTAGTCGTCGCCGACCCGCCAGGCCCAGCAGTTGTGGGTGGCCTCCGGCACGCTCACCGACTGCAGCCAGGCCATTGCTTCATCGGCGCCGGCCACCGCGGAGGCGCGGGCCAGGAAACGGCTGTGCTTGACCTCGATCTCATGCGAGGCGGGTGCGGCCAGCGTGTCCAGGGTCATTCGGACAGCAGCCCTTCCAGATCCCCGGGGAGGTCGAGGCCGGGATAGCGGCGCCGGTACTCGCGCAGGCTTTCGCGCGCGGCGTCCAGCTCGCCGGCCTCGCGCAGCTCGCGGATCCGGTCCAGCCAGGCGCGGCGGGCCTGAGGCGAATCCACGGTTGCCGGCGGCTCGTCGTCCAGGCCCTCGTGCTCGAACACGATGTCGCCCGCGGTGGCCCGGCTGGCCGCCGCCGTGGATTCGGGAGCGGGCGGTGCCGGCAGCGCTGCCCGCGCCGGGGCGGCCTGCCCGCTGGCGTCCTGGCGGATGCGCTCGCGGCCGATCGCGGTGTCCACCGGCAGTGCCGAAGGTTTGAACACGGGCTGGCGGTTTTCCGCCTGGCTGGCGGGTGCCGGTGGCGGCGCGGCGGCCGGGGTGGCAGCTGGAGCGGGCTGCGCAGGCGGGGCTGGAGCCGCCTGTGCTTCAGCGGACTCCTCCACCGAAGCCGGTTCGCTGGCCTTTTCTGGGACGGGCGGCGCGGCACGCATGGCGGCAGGCGCCGGTGGCGCCGGCTCGCGAACGGGCGGCGGCTCCACCGCAGGCTCACTGGCCGGCGGGGCCCCCGTTTCGTGGACCGGCGCCCCGTCTGCCTGTGCCGGTTCAAGGGGCGCGGGCGGCGGGGCGTCAAAAACCGCGGGCGGCCCTTCGCCGACCGCGGGCGCCACCGCATCGGGCGCCGGCCGCAGCTGCCAGGCAATGCCCACCGCGAGCGCAAGCGATGCCGCAACGCCGAGCGCGGCCGGCCAGCGGCGGCGGGTTCGGGGCCGGCGGGTGCCGGTAGTGCCTCCCGCCTGCACCGCCCGGCGCGCGCTGGCGAGGATGGCCGCGTCCACCGCGGGCGGCGGCCCCGCACGCGGCGTCGCCCGCGCCAGCGCATCGGCCAGTGCGCGTTCTTCCCGATCCAGCGGGTCGTGGTCGCGGCTCATGGGGCCAGTCTCGCGCGCAGCTTGTCCATTGCATAGCGCAGGCGGGATTTCACCGTTTCCCTGCCCACGCCCGTGATTTCACCGATCTGCTCCAGGGTCAGCTCCTGCTGCAGGCGCAGCAGCAGCACTTCGCGCTGCTCGTCCGGCAGCTCCTCCAGTGCCAGCGCCAGCCTGCGGCGCTCTTCGAACCCGGACAGGGTGCGCTCGGGCGTGTCGTCGTCGGGTACACGCGCCACCCGCTCGTCTGCATCGGCCGGGGCCGGCGGCCGGTGGCGGCGCGCCCGCCAGTGGTCGGCCAGGCGGTTGCGGGCAATCCGGTACAGCCAGGTGGCGAATGGCGCATCGGGCTGCCAGCCGCTGCGCGCGCTGACTACCCGCTGCCAGACGTCCTGGAACACCTCGTCGGCCAGCCCGGGGTTGCGCAGCTGCCCGAGCAGGAACCGGTACAGGCGCTCGCGGTGGCGCCCGTACAGCTGTTCGAAGGCTGCGGGGTCGCCTCCGGCATAGGCCAGCATCAGCGTCTCGTCGTCGGGCGCCTGCTGGAGCGTGGCGGCGGGGGCGGGATCCTTCACCGGTGGCAGGTTAAGCGCTGGCCGCGGGAAGGTGAAGCTTGCCGGCGCGCCGGGGCGGGAAAGAACGGTTGCCGGGACGTTCATGGACACGCCAACGGCTGCGGGCGGAGAACGGGGTTTGCCTGTTTTGCCGTGACCAGCCGTTACCATAAGGTGCGGCATGGGGGATCCGGTGCGGGATGGAGCGAAAGTTGATGATGGGCAGTCCGTCGGCGGGCGGGGATGCGGCCGGGACGCTGGTCGAGGCGCTGGCAGCGCTGCTGCCGGCCGGCGCGGGGGTGGCGCTGGCCTGGGCGGACGGCACCGGAGCGGTCGAGCAGGTTGCCGCCGGCACCCCCGGCGAGGCCCTGCTGCTGCGGGCTGCCGAGCGGGCCGCGGGCGGGAAGCTGGACGCTGCCGGGGCCCGGGGGCTGGATCTGGTCTGGGAGGATGAGGCGCTCCGGGTGGTGGTGATGTCCGACGCCGGCGCGGACGTGCCGGCCGGGATTGCCGCGCGCTGGCAGCGGCTGGCGCCCGGGCTCATCGAGACGTTCGTACGCGCCGAGCGCGCATCGGGCCAGGTGCGGGCGCTGCGCAAGTCCGAGCAGCTGCAGCAGGCCCTGTACGAGATTTCCGACCTGTCCGGCTCGCAGCTGGAAATGGACGAGATGCTCGCGCGCATCCACGCCGTGGTCGGCTCGCTCATGTGGGCGGCCAACTTCTACATCGTGCTCCATGACGGCGACAGGCAGGTGCTGCGGTTCCTGTACTTCGTCGACCAGTTCGACCCGTGGCAGTACGACCCCGGGGAGGAGATCAAGCTGGATCGCCTGCCGGCGAGCCTGACTGTGGCGCTGCTGCGCGACGGCAGGGCGCACAGGGGCAGCTCGATATCCGTCCGCAAGGCGCTGCAGGTGCCGCACGACCCCAGCCAGGGCCCCGACAGCGCGGCCTGGCTCGGGGTTCCGATGCGTCGCGACGGCGTGGTGGGCGGGGCGATCGTCGTCCAGAACTACGACCATGCGTACAGCTATTCCGATGAAGACCGGGCGCTGCTGGAATACGTGGCCCAGCACATCCTGACCGCCGTGGATCGGCGCCAGGCGCGCGAGGAGCTCGAGCGCCGGGTCGACGAGCGCACCCTGGAACTGCAGCGGGCCAATGCCGTGCTGCAGGCGGAGATCGACGAGCGGCAGCGTTCGGAGCGGCTGCAGCGGGTGCTGTTCCGGATCAGCGAGCTGTCGGTGACGGCGGCGAGCCTGGAGCGCTTCTACGCCGATGTGCACGGGCTGGTGGACGGCCTGCTGTACGCCAGGAATTTCTACGTGGCGACGCTGTCGCCGGACGGCGAACGGATCGAGTTCCCGTACTCGGTGGACGAGCGTGATCCGGTGCGCTCGTCGCGCGGGCTGACCAAGGGGCTGACCGAGTACGTGATCCGCTGCGGCACCGCGCTGCTGGCCGACCGGGAGGCGATCAGCCGGCTGGAGACCACTGGTGAACTGGTCAATCGCGGCGCGCTGTCCCACAGCTGGCTGGGCGTGCCGCTGGAACTGGACGGAATCGTGGTGGGCGTGATCGCGGTGCAGAGCCATTCGCCGGATATCCACTTCGAGCAGCGCGACCAGGAACTGCTGACCTTCATCGCCCAGCACATCGGCAGCGCGCTGTCGCGCAAGCGCGCGCAGGACTCGCTGCGGGCGGCGCACGCCGAGCTCGAGTTCCGGGTGGAGGCGCGCACGCGCGAGCTGAGGGAGGCCAACCGCGAGCTGCGTGCGCAGGTCGGTGAGCGCATGCGCGCCGAACAGCGCCTGCTCGACCAGGCCCGCCACGACGACCTCACCGGACTGCCCAATCGCGCCCACCTGCTGGAGAAGCTGGACGCGGCGATCACCCACATGCACGAGCCGGGATCGATCCCGTTCAGCGTGCTGTTCATGGATCTGGATCGCTTCAAGCTGGTCAACGACAGCGCCGGCCATGCCGCCGGCGACGACATGCTGATCGAGGCCGGGCGCCGGGTGCGGCGCGCGCTCAATGCCAACGATACGGTCGCCAGGCTGGGCGGCGACGAGTTCGCGGTGCTGCTGGAGAACGTGGCCACGACCGATGCCGCCGAGTCGGTGGCCGCGCGCCTGCTGCGCGAGCTTTCGCGGCCGGTGTGGATCGCCGGGCGCGAACTGTTTCCTTCGGCCAGCATCGGGATCTCGGTGTGGCAGCCGCGCTACCGCTACGGCGAGGAAATGATCCGCGACGCCGACGCCGCCATGTACCGGGCCAAGGAGCGCGGGCGGGCGCGCAGCGCGGTGTTCGACGAGGCCATGCGCGCCGAGGCCACGCGCTTGCTGGACCTGGAGGCGGATCTGCGCCGGGCGATCAACACCGATGCGTTCGAGCCCTGGTTCCAGCCCATCGTGCGGCTGGCGACCGGCGAGGTGGCCGGCTACGAGGCGCTGCTGCGCTGGAACCACGAGATCCGCGGGGTGCTGCTGCCGGCCGACTTCATCGGCGTGGGCGAGGACAGCGGCCTGATCGAACAGGTGGACTGGCTGCTCTACCAGCACGTGGCCCGGCAGCTGCGGCTGCTGCCGAGCGGCTACGTGTCCATCAACGTGTCGCCGCGGCACTTCCATTCCGACGATTTCGCCGAGCGGCTGCTGGCGCTGCTGGACGGGGAAGGGGTGGATCCGGGCCGGCTGCGGATCGAGATCACCGAGGTGGCGCTGCTCGATGACGCCCCGCGCGCCCTGCGCACGCTCAACACCCTGGGCGAGCGTGGGGTGGTGGCGCTGCTGGATGATTTCGGTACCGGGTTTTCCGCGCTGTCCTACCTGCACCGGTTCCCGATCCAGTCGCTCAAGATCGA
Source organism: Luteimonas dalianensis (assembly GCF_049339425.1). Lineage (NCBI taxonomy): Bacteria > Pseudomonadati > Pseudomonadota > Gammaproteobacteria > Lysobacterales > Lysobacteraceae > Luteimonas > Luteimonas dalianensis. The sequence goes on from NZ_JBMPPO010000009.1 coordinate 73,034, forward strand.
CCAGAGCTTCGTCGCCGGCCTGGACGGCGAGGCGCGCACCGAAAGCCTGGCCCTGGTGCGGGCGATCCTGGCCCTGGCCGGCACCATCGGCATCCAGACCATCGCCGAGGGCGTGGAGACGCCGCGCCAGCAGGAGGTGCTGCTGCAGCTGGGCTGCCAGTTCGGGCAGGGGTTCCTGTTCGGGCGGCCGGCGCCGCTGGGGGAGGGCGCGGGCGGGGTGTCCGACAGGCTGCGCGCTGCCGCGGATCAGGACGGCTTCAGCGCGGTGGGGACGTAGCCGGCATCCCGGGAGCGGCGGCCGCGACCTCTACCCCTTGATCACCAGCAAACGCGGCTCGGTCATATCCTCGATTGCGTAGCGCACGCCCTCGCGGCCCAGGCCCGAGGCCTTGACCCCGCCGTAGGGCATGTTGTCGACGCGGAAGCTGGGCACGTCGCCAACGATGACGCCGCCGACCTCGAGCCGATCCCAGGCCCGCATGGCGTGCTCCAGGCTGGCGGTGAACACGCCGGTCTGCAGGCCGAAGTCGCCGGCGTTGACGATGGCCAGCGCCTGGTCGAAGTCGTCGAACGGCTGCAGGCAGGCAACTGGGCCGAAGACCTCCTTGCGGTACAGGTCGCAGTCGGGCGGCACGCCTTCCATCAGCGTGGCCGGCACCATGTTGCCCTCGCGCGGGCCGCCGGCCAGGCGCCTGGCGCCGCCGTCGACCGCCTCTTCGATCCAGGATTCGATGCGTTCGGCCGCGCCGGTATCGATCACCGGGCCGATGAAGGTCTGCTCCTCGCGCGGATCGCCCATGCGCAGGCCGGCGACCTTCTTCTTGAGCCTGCGCCGCACCTGCTCGTACAGCTCGCGGTGGACGAGCACGTGCTGCACGCCGATGCAGCTCTGCCCGGACTGGTAGAACGCGCCGAACGCCAGCCGATCGACCAGCTGCGCCAGATCCACGCCCGGATCCGCGTCGACGATGCAGCTGGCATTGCCGCCCAGCTCCAGGGTGACCTTCTTGCGCCCGGCCTGGGCCTTCAGATCCCAGCCGATCATCCCGCCGGTGAAGCTGAGCAGGCCGATGCGCTCGTCCTCGACCAGCAGCGCGGCGTCGTCGTTGCTGCAGGGCATGATCGAGAACGCGCCGCGAGGCAGGTCGGTTTCGGCCAGCACCTGGCCGATGATCAGCGCGCCGACCGGCGTCTTGGCGGCCGGCTTGAGCACAAACGGGCAGCCGGCCGCGATCGCGGGCGCGACCTTGTGCGCGACCAGGTTGAGCGGAAAGTTGAACGGGGTGATGAAGCTGCACACGCCGATGGGCACGCGCTTGACCATGCCGCGGTAGCCGCGGGTGCGCTCGGAGATCTGCAGCTCGATGGTTTCGCCCTCCGCCCGCGTGGCCTCGCCGGCAGCGATGCGGAAGGTGTCGATCAGCCGGTCGACCTCGCCTCGGGCGTCGTTGATCGGCTTGCCGGCCTCGATGCACAGCGCCAGCGCCAGCTCCTCGTAGCGTTCGCCGAAGCGGCGCACGCAGTGTTCGAGCACGTCGCGGCGCGCGTCCGGGGGGAAGTCCTGCATCGGGCCGCGGGCGCGGTGGGCGGCGGCAATCGCCTTGCGCACAGCTGCCGTATCGGCGAATGCCACCCGCGTGGCGATGCGCCCGGTGTACTTGTTGCGCACTTCCAGGTCGGCATTGGCCGCCACCGGCGCGTTGGCCAGGTAGTAGGGATAGCTGTCGGACAGGCTGCCGCGCAAGCGCTTGTTGGTGGTCTTCTTCTTCGCCATCAGGATGGTTCCCGTATCAGCAGACGCTTACTGGATTGCCGCGCTCAGGCGGGGGATGTCCTCGTTGAGGATGCGGTCGTCGTCGGAATAGTCGATCGGCACTTCCACCAGATCCACCCCGGGGCGGTCGAGCACCTCGCTCAGCAGCGGGGCAAAGGCCTCGGCCGACTCCACCCGGTGCCCGCGCGCGCCGTAGCTTTCCGCATACTTCACGAAGTCCGGGTTGCCGTAGTCCATGCCGAATTCCGGATAGTCCTCGTGCGCCTGCTTCCACTTGATCATGCCGTAGGCATCGTCGCGCAGCACGATCACCGTCAGATCCAGGCCCAGCCGCACCGCGGTCTCCAGCTCCTGCGAGTTCATCATGAAGCCGCCGTCGCCGCACACCGCGACCACGCGCCGATCCGGATGCACCATCCGCGCCGCCATCGCCGAAGGCAGGCCGGCGCCCATCGAGGCCAGGGCGTTGTCCAGCAGCAGGGTATTCGGCTGCCGGCAGCGGAAGTTGCGTGCGAACCACAGCTTGTACAGGCCGTTGTCCAGGCAGGTGATGTCCGCGGGCCCGAGCACCTGCTGCATGTCCGCCACCAGGCGCTGGCTGACCATCGGGAAGCGGTCGTCTTCGGCCCGATCGCGCAGGTGCCCGGCCAGCGCCGAGCGCGCGCGGTCGAAGCAGCCGAAGTCCCAGTGCTGCTGCGGCTCCAGCGCCTCGGCCAGCTGCCACACCGCGTTGGCAATGTCGCCGACCACCTCCACCTGCGGGAAGTACACCGGGTCGACCACGGCGCTGGAGTAGTTGACGTGGATCACCGTGCGCCGGCCCTCGCGCATGAAGAACGGCGGCTTCTCGATCACGTCGTGGCCGATGTTGATGATGCAGTCGGCCTCGTCGATGGCGCGGTGGACGAAGTCATGATCCGACAGCGCCGCCGTTCCCAGCCACAGCGGGTGGGTCTCGTCGATCACGCCCTTGCCCATCTGGGTGCTGAAGAAGGGGATGGCGAGCTTGTCGATGAAGGCGGCCAGCATGCGCGAGGTCGTCCTGCGATTCGCTCCGGCGCCCACCATCAGCAGCGGGCGCCGGGCCTGGCGGATGGCGGCGGCCGCGCGCTCGATCGCCTTGTGTTCGGCCAGCGGCCGGCGCGAGTGTGAAGCGGGGATCAGCCTTGCATCGGTCTGGTCGCCGGCGATGTCCTGCGGCAGCTCGAGGTGGGTGGCGCCGGGGCGCTCCTCCTCCGCCCGGCGCAGCGCCTCGCGTACCCGCGCGGGGATGATGTCCGCGGACACGATCTGGCGGGTGTACTTGGTGAGCGGATCCATCATCGCCACCACGTCCACGATCTGGAACTGGCCCTGGCGGCTGGTGCGGATGGGTTTCTGGCCGGTGATCATCAGCATCGGCATCGCCCCCAGCTGGGCGTAGGCGGCCGCGGTGACCAGGTTGGTCGCGCCGGGCCCGAGCGTGGCCAGGCACACGCCGGCACCGCCGGTCAGCCGTCCCACCGTGGCGGCCATGAATCCTGCGGCCTGCTCGTGGCGGGTCAGTACCAGCCGGATCTTCGAGGTGCGCAGTGACTCGACGAGGTCGAGGTTCTCCTCGCCCGGCACGGCGAACACATACTCAACGCCGCCGTCTTCGAGCCCGGCGACAAACAGGTCGGACGCTTTGGACATGATGGAGATGGCCCTGATGCAGGACGTCCCACCATAGGCCGCGCCGCGTGATCACCAGGCGATGACCTCCCCCGTAGGAGCGCGTCTTACGCGCGAAGCTGCGTGACATCGATCTACGCCGCGCGGCTTCGGACAGGCCGTCGTAACCGGCGCTTGCCCGCATGCCAGGATTCACGCGGCTTCGCGCGTAAGACGCGCTCCTACAGCACTTCCAGCTTCAGCGTGCCGTCGGGCAGGCGTGCGGCCACTACGTCGCCGGGCTGCACGTCGTCCACTTTGCGCACCACCTGGCCATCCTCCCGCTGCACGATCGCGTAGCCGCGGGCCACGGTGGCCAGCGGGCTCACCGCTTCCAGCGCGCGGGCGATGCCGGCCAGCTTCAGGGCGTCGCGTTCCAGCTGGCGGGGGAGAGCGGCGTGCAGGCGCGGACGCAGGTCGGCCAGCCGCTCACCCAGCACAGCCAGGCGCCGCCGCGGCGCGTGCGCGCGCAGGATCCCCTGGGCATGGCGCATCGCCGCCTGCCGGCGCTCGAGCCGAACCATGAAGGCGGCCTGCAGCCGGCGGGCCGCCTGCTGCTTGCGCTGGCGCAGCGCCTCCAGCCGCGCCTGCGGCCGCAGCGCGTGCAGCCGCAGCGCGGCGCGGTCGGCGCGCTGGGCGGCCTGCGCCATCGCGTGGCTGCCCAGCGTCAGCAGCCGCCGCTGGTGCGCGCGCAGCTTCGCCTGCAGCTCCGCGCCGTCGGGCACCAGCAGCTCGGCCGCCGCCGAGGGCGTCGGCGCGCGCAGGTCGGCGGCGAACTCGACCAGGCTGAAGTCGGTTTCGTGGCCGATCGCGGCCACCACCGGCACCGGCGAGGCCGCCACCGCGCGCGCCAGGGTTTCGTCGTTGAACGCCCACAGGTCTTCCAGCGAACCTCCGCCGCGGGTGAGCAGCAGCGCGTCGTAGCGCCCGCTGGTGCCCGCACTGCGCAGCATCTGCACGATCTGCGCCGCCGCGCCTTCGCCCTGCACCGGCACCGGCAGCACGTCCACCTCCAGCAGCGGGAAGCGGCGGCCGATCACGCTCAGCACGTCGCGCACCGCCGCGCCGCTGGGCGAGGTGATCACCCCGAGCCGGCGCACGTGGGCGGGCAGGGGACGCTTGCGCTCCGCATCGAACAGGCCTTCGGCCTGCAGCTTCGCCTTCAGCTCCTCGAACGCCCGCCGCAGCGCGCCCTCACCGGCCTCTTCCAGCGAGTCGAGTACCAGCTGGTAGTCGCCGCGCGCCTCGTACAGGGTGAGCCGCCCGCGTGCCAGCACCTTCAGCCCCTCGCGCGGCTGGAACTTCAGCCAGGTGCTCTTGGGCCGGAACATCGCGCAGCGCACCTGCGCCCGCGCGTCCTTGAGGGTGAAGTACAGGTGCCCGGACGCCGGCCGCGCCACGTTGCCCAGCTCGCCCTCCACGAACACCAGTGGAAACGTGTCCTCCAGCAGGCTCCGGGCCAGGGTGTTGAGCTGGGAGGGGCTGAGGATCTCGCCGGTGACCGCGTCGTTCATCGGCACAGGATAGACCGTGGCCCGCCGCGGCCAAAGGCGGCCGCGTCCGCGGTGGGCGACAATGGGCGCTCCAGTCCGCCCCTACGGAATCCACGCATGAAGCCTTGCGCCCTGTTGCTCTCCGCCAGCCTGTCCGCCCTTGCGCTTGCCGCCTGCGGCGCCGCGCCGCAGCCCGCCGCGGAAACCGGCTCCATCGCCGTGGCCGAGCCCTCCGCCGGCGCCGGCGTTGATGCCGCCGAGGCCGTGCGTGTCGAAGGCCTCGCCATCCACGACCCCTGGCTGCGCCAGCCGCCGCCTTCCGCGCGGGTCTCCGCCGGCTACCTGCGGATCGACAACTCCGGGGCCGAAGCCGACCGCCTGATGGCGGTGGAAACCGGTGCCGCCGGGCGGGTCGAGATCCACGCGATGGAGGAAGTGGACGGCGTGATGCGCATGCGCAAGGTCGAGGGCGGGCTGGACATCCCCGCCGGCGGCCACGTGGCCCTGCAGCCGGGCGGCTACCACCTGATGCTGATGGAGCCGCGCGAAGGCCTCCAGGCCGGCCAGCAGGTCGATGCGGCGCTGGTGTTCGAGCGCGCCGGCCGGGTGGAGCTGACCTTCGACGTGCGCCCGCCCGGCGCCGGGGCGGGCGGCCACGGTGACGGCCACGGCCACTGAGCGATCAGGCCGCCATGCCCGGCGGCACGGCTGTCATGCGCCGTTGTCCCGCCGCCGGTAAAATGCCGCCATGTCCGCAGAACCGCACTCCATTTCCCCGGTCGGGGCTCCTCCCTGTCATGACGCCGTCGCGGCGGCCCACGGGCCGGCCCCGCGCCGGGCCACCCGCCAGGTCATGATCGGCGGCGTCGCCGTGGGCGGCGACGCGCCGGTGGTGGTGCAGTCGATGACCAACACCGACACCGCCGACGTGGCCGGCACGGCGAAGCAGATCGCCGCGCTGTGGCGCGCCGGCTCGGAGCTGGTGCGGATCACGGTCAACAACCCCGAATCGGCCGCGGCGGTGCCGCGGATCGTGGAGCGGCTGGCGATGCAGGGCGTGGAGGTGCCGATCATCGGCGACTTCCACTACAACGGCCACCAGCTGCTGGCCGCCGAGCCGGCCTGCGCCGAGGCGCTGGCCAAGTACCGGATCAATCCTGGCAACGTCGGCTTCGGCAAGAAGAAGGACACCCAGTTTGCGCAGCTGATCGAGTTCGCGATCAAATACGGCAAGCCGGTGCGCATCGGCGCCAACTGGGGTTCGCTGGATCAGTCTCTGGCGGCCGCGCTGATGGACGACAACGCGCAGCGCGCCGAGCCCTGGGACGCGGGGCGGGTGCTGCGCGAGGCGCTGATCCGCTCGGCGCTGGATTCGGCCGAACGCGCGGTGGAGCTGGGACTGGGCCGCGAGCAGATCGTGCTCAGCGCCAAGGTCAGCGGGGTGCAGGAGCTGGTCGCCGTGTACCGCGACCTGGCCACGCGCTCGGACTTCGCCCTGCACCTGGGCCTGACCGAGGCCGGCATCGGCAGCAAGGGCATCGTCGCCTCCAGCGCCGCGCTGGCGGTGCTGATGCAGGAGGGCATCGGCGACACCATCCGCATCTCCCTCACGCCCGAACCCGGCGCGCCGCGCACCACCGAGGTGGTGGTGGCGCAGGAGCTGCTGCAGACGATGGGCCTGCGCGCGTTCACCCCGATGGTCACCGCCTGCCCGGGCTGCGGCCGCACCACCAGCGAGTTCTTCCAGGAGCTGGCCAAGGTGGTGCAGGAGCACGTGCGGGCGAAGATGCCGGAGTGGAAGATCAGCCACCCGGGTGCGGAGAACATGACCCTGGCGGTGATGGGCTGCGTGGTTAACGGGCCGGGCGAATCGCGCCACGCCAATATCGGCATCTCGCTGCCGGGCACCGGCGAGGCGCCGTCGGCGCCGGTGTTCGAGGACGGAAAGAAGACCGTGACCCTGCGCGGGGAGAACATCGGCCGCGAGTTCGTGGAGCTGGTGGACGCCTACGTCGAGCGCAACTACGGCCGCGGCGCGCAGGCCGACTGAGGCAGGCTGTCCGCCGCACCTTGCTGCGGCGCAGTATCGACATCCGCGGCTGCAAGTGTAGAGTCGGACGTGGCGGGTCGCGGCATGGCCGCGTGTCGCCCGGTGGAGGGGGACCATCGGTTGTTGGATGTCGAGTGTGCACATCCGGCCACCGGCCGGTGTGCATGGGCAGGTCTCTTCCAACCGGGGATACAACATGTCACGACTCACGAAGTGGTCGGTCGCCGCGCTCGCGCTGGTGGCCGCGGCCGCCGCAGCCAGCGGCATTGCATTCACTCCCGAAGGCCGGTCACTGGCCGGCTTCGCCCTGTCCGGGCCAGGGGCGCTCCACGCGGCGGCAGGCGCTGCCGGTGGCGCCGCGCCGCCAGCGGTTCCCGGGGCTCCCGCAGCGCGGACGGCGCCCACGCCAAGCGACGGCATCCATATCGTCGTCTTCCGCGAACCGGCCCTGGGCGCCTATCGCGGCGAGATCAGCGGCCTTGCCGCGCCGCAGCGGATCGAGGGCCTGCGCGGCAAGGCGCGGCTGGATCGGCGCAGCCCCGAGGCGCGCCGCTACGTGGACTACCTGCGCGAGCGCCAGGTGCGGTTCGAGCGCGACATCTCCAGCCGCATCGGCCGCCCGCTGGCGGTGGAGGCGCGCATGCAGCACGCGGTCAACGGCATCGTCGCCGAGCTGACGGTGGCCGAGGCCGACCGCGTGCGGGCGCTGCCGGAGGTGCTGTTCGTCGAGGAGTACCGCGAGTACGAGATCGACACCGACACCGGCCCGGCGCTGGTCGGCGCGCCGGCGGTCTGGGATGGCAGCAATCCGGGCGCGCCGGCCGGCTATCAGGGCGAGGGCATGGTGTTCGGCATCCTCGATTCGGGCATCAACTTCGGCAGCCCGTCGTTTGCGGGCGTCGATCCGGTCGACGGGCACCAGCATGTCAACCCGCTGGGCGACGGCAGCTACCTGGGCACCTGCGCCCCGGGCGGGGTCGACCAGGGGCGCTGCAATGCCAAGCTGATCGGCGGTTACAACTTTGTCTGCGGGCCGCCGGCCAACCTGTGCGGCGTGGCCAACATCCGCGAGGAGCCCGGGTTCGGTGACAGCAACGGCCACGGCACCCACGTGGCGGGCACGGTCGCCGGCAACCGCAGCGACGTTGAGTATCGCGGCCTGCCGCTGCGCATTTCCGGGGTGGCGCCGCGCGGCAACATCGTCGCCTTCGACATCTGCTACACCAATGTGGCCACCGGCCAGGGCCTGTGCCCCAACGTGTCCGCGGTCGCGGCGGTCAACCAGGCCGTCGCGGATGGCGTGGTGGACGTGATCAACTATTCGATCGGCGGTGGCTCCCAGCCCTGGAGCGAGGCGGTCTCGATGGCGTTCCTGTCGGCGGTGGACGCGGGCATCTTCGTTGCCGCATCGGCCGGCAACAGCGGCCCGGGGCCGAACACCATGGGCCACCTGGAGCCGTGGGTGTCGTCCACGGCCGCGGCCCAGCACGGGCGCGGCGGCATCAGCTTCCTGCTGCAGGTGACCGGCCCGCAGCCGGTTCCCGAGCCGCTGGCCCCGGTGCTGCTCAACGAGGGCGCGGGCGGCACGGCGCATACCGCCACCATCCCCGGGTCGACCCCGCTGGTGGTGAGCGACGGTTTCAACGGCGGCAGCGACGGCTGCGCGGCGTATCCGGCCGGCACCTTCGACGGGGCGATCGCGGTCGTGCGCCGTGGCAGCTGCCCGTTCACCGACAAGGCCAACAACGCCGCGGCCGCGGGTGCGCTGGCGGTGGTGGTGTCCAACAACGACACCCCCGGGCTGATTCCTTCGGTGCCCGGCGCGGTGGTGCCGGTGTTCGGGGTCAACATGGCCGATGGCGACGCCCTGCGCGACTTCGCCTGGGCCAACCCGGCTGCGACCGCCATGATCGGGTTCCCGGCGGTCGGACTGCCCAATACCGCCGACGCGCTGGCGGCATTCAGCTCGCGCGGGCCGGCCGGCAGCTTCGACCTGGTCAAGCCGGATGTCACCGCGCCCGGCGTGCAGATCCTCGCCGCCGACGCGGGCGACACCATCACCGGCTTCGAGGACCTGCTGGGCCTGAAGAGCGGCACCTCGATGGCCTCGCCGCACCAGGCCGGCGCGGCCGGGCTGGTGCGCCAGGCGCGGCCGGACTGGACGGTGCCCGAGGTCAAGTCGGCGCTGGCGATGACCGCCGAGCCGGAGGTCTACCTGGAGGACGAGGTGACGCCGGCCACGCCGTTCGCCATGGGCACGGGGCGGATCCGCGTGGATCGTGCGATCAACGCCGGGCTGGTGATGGATGAAACCGCGGACAACTACTTCGCGGCCAATCCGGCCACCGGTGGCGACGTGTCCGCGCTCAACCAGCCGGGCCTGGCCAGCACCAGCTGCTTCACCAGCTGCACCTTCGAGCGCACCTTCCGCAGCACCCTGGATCAAGAGCAGCGCTGGCGGCTGCAGCTGGAAGGCGTGCCCGGCACCATCTCGCCGCGAACCATCCGGGTTCCCGCGGGCGGTTCGGTCACGGTCGAGGTGACGGTCAACAGCCGCCGGATGCCCGGTGACGGCAGCTGGAACTTCGGCGCGCTGTTGCTGGAGCCCGTCGCAATGGGTCGCAACACGCAGCCGACCCCGGCGCTGCGGCTGCCGGTGGCGGTCTCGGTGCCTCCGCCCGCGATCGAACTGCCGGAACTGCTCCAGGCCAGCGTGGCCAGCGGACGGATCGGCACCACCAGCGGCACGGTGGCCAACATCGGCGGCTCGATCCTGGAGTTCTCGGTCGACAACACCGGCGCTGCGGGCATGATGCCCGCGAACGCCGCGCGCGGCGCCGTCAACAGCGGCTACAACAGCTCGGTCCTGGTCGACAACGCCGCCCAGCCCGCGCTCTTCGCCGCCGATGACTTCACCCTGTCGGGCGAAACCACGCTGACGTCGATCCAGGTCGAAGGCTTCGTCGCCACCTCGTCCAGGCTGACCGCGATGGCGAGCGCGCTGTCGTGGAGCATCTTCCCCGATGCGGGTGGTGTTCCGGCGGGCAATCCGTACAGCTCGCCGGGGGCGGCGGCGTGGAGCTACAGCGCCCCGCCAACGGGTTCGGGAATCACCATCACCGGCACCGGCCAGATCAACAACATCGCGCTCGATCTGGGCCAGGCTGGCCAGGATGTGGTGCTGCCGGCCGGCCGCTACTGGCTGGTCGTCCACGCCCATGCGCCGACCGCCTACCGGTGGCTGTGGTTCGCCTCCAACGACGGCAGCGATGGCCTGATGACCATCGCCCTCGCGCCCTCGGGTGCCGGAACCTGGGCGCCAGCCACGGCGTTCAGCGGACTGGCGATGCGCATCGAGGGCAGCGTGCCGTGCGGCGCGCCCTGGATCGGCTCGGTGACGCCGGGGGCGGGCAGGGTCGCGCCTGACGAGTCGCGCGCGCTGCGCGTGCGGGTCAGCGCGGCGGGCCTGTCGCCGGGCACGTACCGGGGCAACGTGTGCGTGGCCAGCAACGATCCGGTCACGCCGAAGGCGGCGGCACCGGTCCGGCTCGACGTGGTTCCGTAACCGGCTGCCAGGAAACGATGCGGCCCCGGCCATGTGCCGGGGCCGCGTTGTTTCCGGCCCGGCCGCGGGAGCGGCCTATTCCGCGGGCTTGTTGGCCGCCGGGGTGGCGCCGGTGACCGGCCGCCGCTTGCGGCGGGCGATGGCGGCCTCGCGGTGGGCGATGTAGCCGTTGGCGCCCAGGATGATGGCGGCGCCGGCGATCGTCCACGCGTCCAGCGCTTCGGCAAACAGCAGCCAGCCCAGCAGGGCCACGATCGGCAGCTGCAGGAAGCTGATCGGCGACAGCGCGCTCACGTCGCCCAGGTTCAGCGCCCGTGTCCAGAACATGTGCCCGCCCGTGCCCAGCACGCCGGCGCCGACCAGCCACAGCCAGGTGATGCCGGTCGGCCATTCCCACACCGCCAGCGCGGCCGGCAGCGACATCGGCACCCACAGGATCGTTGTCCAGATCACGATGCGGTCGGCCGGCTCGAGGCGGGTGAGCTGCTTGATCTGGATCGCCACCACCGCGCTGATCACCGCGCCGGTCACCGCCACCATGCTGCCCCAGCTGAATCCGTCCGTGCCCGGGCGCACGATCACCAGCACGCCGATGAAGCCGGCCACCACCGCGCTCCAGCGCCGGGCGCGCACCTGTTCGCCCAGCCACAGCGCCGCGGCAATGGTCACGAACAGCGGCGAGGAATACGACAGCGACACCGCGTGCGCCAGCGGCAGGTTGGCGATGGCCCAGAACCCGCACAGCATCGCCAGGGTGCCGAGCACGCAGCGCAGCACGTAGCGCGGCAGCTGGGTGGTGCGCAGCAGGCCGATGCCGTGCAGGCGCAGCAGCGGCAGCGCCGCAAGCATGCCGAACAGCGAGCGGAAGAACGCCACTTCGAACGCGTGCACCTGTTCGGACGCCAGCCGGATCGCAAGCACCATCAGCGCGAACAGCACGGTGCTCAGGAGCATCAGCGCCGCCGCGCGCATGGGTACGGGCAGGCTCACCAGCGGTCACCGATGATCCGTGGCTCCGGCTCCAGGGCGACATCGAAGCGGGCGCGTACCGACGCGGCGATGCGCCGGGCCAGGCCCAGCAGTTCGGCCCCGCTTGCGCCGCCGTGGTTGACCAGCACCAGCGCGTGGCGGTCGGAGACGCCGGCGTCGCCGTCGCGGTGGCCCTTCCAGCCGCAGGCGTCGATCAGCCATGCGGCCGACAGCTTGCGGCTGGCGTCGTCCGCGCCCGGGAACACCGGCAGCGAGGGGTGTTCGCGCTGCAGCCCTTCGGCCAGTGCCAGCGGCACGATCGGATTCTTGAAAAAGCTCCCCGCGTTGCCCAGCACCGCCGGGTCGGGCAGCTTGCTGCGCCGCACCCGGCACACTGCCTCGGCCACCTGGGAGGCGGTGGGAGAGGCGATTCCCATGCGCGACAGCTCCTCGACGATCCCGGCGTAGCCCAGCCGCAGTTCGGGCGTGCGCGGGAGGCGGAACTCGACCGCGGTCACCACCCAGCGCTCCGGCTCATGCTTGAACCGGCTGTCGCGGTAGGCGAAGGCGCAGTCGTTGGCGGGCAGGCGCACCAGCGCACCGGCCGTACGGTCGAACGCCTCCACCACGTGGATGCGCTCGCGCACCTCGACGCCGTAGGCGCCGATGTTCTGGATCGGCGCCGCGCCGACCGTGCCCGGAATCAGGGCCAGGTTCTCCAGCCCGGCCAGGCCCTGGCCCAGCGTCCACAGCACGAACGCGTGCCACTCGACGCCGGCTTCGGCGCGCACCAGTGCCCTCGCGCTGTCGTCTTCGACGATGCGGATGTCCTGGCCGTCCAGCGCCAGCACCACCCCGGGCGGATCGCCGGCAAACAGCAGGTTGCTGCCGCCGCCGAGCACCAGCACCGGGCCGTCGCGCAGCATCGCGTTGGCGAACAGCTCCGGCAGGGTCGCGGCGTCGCGCACCTCCACCAGCATGTCGGCGTGGGCCTGGACGCCGAAGGTGTTGCGCGCGCGCAGGGGCGCGCGTTCGGCCAGCCGCCAGGTGCTGCTCATGGCTGCCTCACAGCGGCGGCAGGTTGCCGCGGCTGGGGGCTTCCTTGCGGCGCCGGATGGCCTCCACGCACTCCCCGACCAGCGCCGGCCCGCGGTAGACCAGGCCGGTGTAGCACTGCACCAGGCTGGCGCCGGCGGCCATCTTCTTGACCGCGTCGGCCCCGGACAGGATCCCGCCCACGCCCACCAGCGGAATCGATTCGGGCAGGCGCGTGCGCAGCATCCGCAGCACGGTGGTCGACTTGTTCATCAGCGGCGCGCCCGACAGACCGCCCGTCTGCCGCGACAGCGGATGATCCTGCACGCTGATCCTGGAGACGGTCGTGTTGGTGGCGACCACCCCGTCCACCTCCAGTTCGGTCAGCACCCGGGCAGCGGCCTCCACGTCGTCGTCGGTGAGGTCGGGCGCGACCTTCACCAGCATCGGCACGCGCCTGCCGTGCTGGCTGCCCAGGCGCTCCTGCGCCTCGCGCAGGGTGGCCACCAGGCGCCGCAGCGCCTGTTCCTCCTGCAGCTCGCGCAGGCCGGCGGTGTTGGGCGAGGAGATATTGACGGTCAGGTAGTCGGCCAGCGGATAGACCCGCTCCATGCAGTGCAGGTAGTCCTCGTGCGCCGACTCGTTGGGGGTGTCCCTGTTCTTGCCGATGTTGATGCCCAGCAGCCCCGGGCCGCTGCGCCTGGCGCGCGACACGTTGCGTACCAGCGCATCCACGCCATCGTTGTTGAAGCCCAGGCGGTTGATGATCGCCTGGTGCCGGGGCAGGCGGAACATGCGCGGCTTCGGATTGCCCTCCTGCGGCCTGGGCGTGACCGTGCCGACCTCCACGAAGCCGAAGCCCAGCGCCAGCAGCGCGTCGACATGGCTGCCGTTCTTGTCCAGGCCCGCGGCCAGGCCCACTGGATTGGGGAAGTCCAGGTCGAAGGCATGCACGGGAAAGGTGGCCCGCGTCCTTCCGGCGAGCCCGAGGGTGCCCGTGCGCCAGCCGGCCTGCAGCGCGGCCAGGCCGAGCCCGTGCGCGCGTTCGGCGTCCAGGCGGAAGAGCAGGGCGCGTGCCAGCGGATACATGTCAGAGCACCAGGCCCAGCCAGGCCAGGCCGCCGAGGAAGAACAGCACCGCCATCACTCCCAGCAGCCACAGGCCGAGCATCAGGTAGCCCAGCACCAGCCCGGCCACCGCCATGCCGTCGCCGTCATGGCGCTCGGGCGCGCGCCGGATTTCCGCCCGTGCCAGGTGCCCGGTCACCACCGCCACCACGCTGGCCAGCAGCGGAACCGGCAGCACCCCGAGGATGCCCGAGACCAGGCTGATGATGGCCAGGGCGCTGGTCTGCCGGTGCTGGACGTTCATGGCGCGGAGCTCTGCGTTGACAGTTGAGGGCGGCGGGGGGGGGGGGGGGGGGGGGGGGGGGGGGGGGGGGGGGGGGGGGGGGGGGGGGGGGGGGGGGGGGAGGGGGGGGGGGGGGGGGGGGGGGGGGGGGTGGGGGGGTGGGGGGGGGGGGGGGGGGGAGGGGGGGGGGGGGGGGGG
>NZ_JBMPPO010000010.1:0-32048 GCF_049339425.1 Luteimonas dalianensis
CCTGGGCCTGCTTGAGCACGGCGATGATCTGGCTGTCGGTGAAACGGGACTTCTTCATGGAACCTCCTCGGGAAAGGGTACGAGAAAATTCCACTTCTGGCGTCAGCTAACCTGTGGGGGGATTACCGATAGACCCCCCTAGCGGCCTAACCACCTAAGTTAAGCCGCGCCGCAGCGGGGCGTGAAGCACATGGCAAGCTCTTCCTGCCATGTGGTTTGCGCCCCGATGCGGTGTCGGCTTGAACGCATTGTTAGGCGCCACCAGGCATAAGGTGAAGTCTATGAAGCACTCCGATGGTCTTCTGATAATTGGAAAGGAACAGGTCACACATGTATGAAAGGCCATTCGGTTCGTGTGGGTCGAGCCCAAGATTACTAAGAAACTCTGATGCCATGAACACGGGAGGTAATACATCTGCATTTCGAAGAACATCTGAGTAACTCTGCTGCCTCTTGCTAAGGATTGCCTCAAAGTCGGGTTTCTGCTCAGCAATGTGATTGAACACCGAGGCCTGAGCGGATCTTTGATAGTGCTCTATAACCTTGATCGCATCCAATGGCGCAAAGGCATGACGGGCCGCAGAGATCACAACGGCGTTATTTGCAGCCACAAACTCTGCCATAACTCTTGATTTCGCTTTCCTAGCGCCAAACAATGGGGAGTCATTGAATCCAGTTTCTCTTACGACATGCTTCAACTTCTCAGCCGAGCATGCTCTTACCAACCACATCGACAGAAGATCGCCAACTTGGGCTCTAGTAATAACCGACATTTGCTCTTCCCCTGATATCTAGAGCGCCTACCACCCAAGTTAAGCCGTGCCGAAAACGTTACGACGTAATCGCCTTTGAAAAAAGGCCCCGAAGAAATGAGGCGCGCTCCTCAAATAGCGGCATGATCTCGTATTTCATGCGTGGATCACCTTTGAGTCTCTGAACTAGCTTAGCAGTGGTCAATAACAGCAAGTCCTGATCCTCGCCATAGCTTGCGAGTGCAGTACGCGAGACGTGTCCGAGTGTCAGCGAGCCGTAGACGTTCGCCATCTCCGGGGGTAATGGCTCGGTAGACTGGTCGTCGAAGGTCTTGTAGTAAGCAGACTCTGCGGACGTGATGCAGGAATATTGATCTTTCTCAGGGACGGCTGAGCGGATGATTTCTCGCACGATGCTGCCCATTAGAAATGAAACCTCGCATGTGCGAACACTGCCAGGCATGTCCGTATCACGGAGCAGGCCCGCGATTCTCCAGCATTGCTCTGGATCAATCGCCGCAACCATCAGGTTCCAACTAAGGGTGTCCAGCTTGGATGGGTCTGGCTTTCTCCAGAACGCAAATCGCATGGAACCTCCCGCGGCGCCTAACGCATGAATTAAGCCGCGCCGCGAAGCGGCGTCGGCTTGAATGAATTGTTAGGCGGCAACATGCTGAATGCTTGCAGTTCTATTTTTCTTTAACTGCTGAAATAAAAACACCCAGGGCCGCAACGATAAATGCGACGCCAATGGCTATCAATGAGCTATCAAACTGCCAATAAGAAACTACAACTTCACTGCGACCGCGGAGAGGGGTGTATGTTTCGTTCTCTATGCCCTCGACTATAAAGTACGTGCCAGCACCCGCAAGCAAGCAACTAAGCAAGACGTAGTACTTATTTATGAATTTCTTTATATTCATCACCGCCCCATCCTCTATCACATGAGATCTAGTTGATGCCAAGCTGCGGGACATACTTGATAAGAAGCCACCACAGAAATGCTGCTGCCAATGATGCCCCGATCCCAAACAAGAATCCCACGGCTCGTTCCTTATAGATAGTTTTAGACGACCGAGAATCGCTAAAGGCATCAGCAAGTTGGGATAGCTGATCTCTCAGTTTTTTGTTTATTTCAAGGCTTTCAGCTAGTGAAGCAGGAACCGCGTCGTGGACGCCCTCTGCCCTCGCGAGTTCGATGGCCGACTCCAATTCTTGCCGATCCATGGCTGCATCTTTCCAGCGCCCCATACTCAAACCTCGCTAATGTCTATTGCCGCCTAACACCAGAATTAAGCCGTGCCGCGAAGCGGCATCGGCTTGAATGACTTGTTAGGTTTCAGGCTATTGGCCGCTGGGACTGCCAGTGCACTGATACTGGATGTCAACCCGCCTAGCGCCGCAATTGCCGAACCCCCTGCGGGAGGTGCACGTGGTCTTGGCAGAGCCAAAAGAGTCAGCGCCAGAGTAGCCCCAGACTTTGCAACGTTGCTCCGCCATTTCCTGAGCCTTTTGCGCCTCGTACGAAGCCCTCTCAAACTCGTTGCTCTCATATGAAAGTGTGACCACGCCATCGGCGCGGCTCGCACTTGTCACGAGCAACTCCTTCTGAGTAGCGCAGCCAGAGAGCAATAGTGCACCGCACACAACGGATAACAGTACGAGCCTCATTTCCTTCCCTCTTATGATGAAGTCACGATTACGAAACCTAACACCTAAGTTAAGCCGCACCGCGTAGTGGAGCAAACCATATGGCAAGCTGTACCTGCCATATGGTTTGTGGAGCGAAGCGGTGTCGGCTTGAACGCATTGTTAGGTGCCAGCACGTTGCTTGTAATCAAGCGAATTACAAAGCACCCAACCTTTCTGTCCGCTGGGCATGCGAACGTAACATGCCCAGTAATCTTTGCCATAAATATCGCTCAGAACAGTGACCGTAGAACCCCTGTCCAAGGTGGCAAGAGGGGCTGGGGGCGGGCGGTTGATGGAGTTCTCTCGTGCCGCATCCTCCCCGGAGCCGAACACGTTGGTCTGCTTTATTGTGTCGGAAGGGATGCCGGTAGAACACCCTGGGATGCCCACGGCTAAACAGACAAGTGCTACCGGCATCATCTTGCGGTGAATTTTCATGGCACCTAACACCTATTAGGCAGCAGGCCTGTGCCTACGCCTGACAAAGATGCCGCAACCTACAAGCAAAGCAGCTCCTGCAAGCAATGCCCATGAAGAGTACAGGAGCCTCGTGGCGACTTGGCAATAGGCCTCCACGTGATCCAAGGTGCTCGGACCGCAATGTCCGAACCGTAGATGCGCGGTCGTAACCGCAGACAGAAGCCACCAAGCGCCAAGCGCACCCAGAAACGCGGCTAGGCCAAATAGCGACCACGAAATTGCGACCGACTTTCCCATGCTGCCTAACACCTAAGTTAAGCCGAGCTGCGTAGTGGAGCCAAGCACATGGCAAGCTGTACCTGCCATGTGCTTGGTGGAACGAAGCGGCTTCGGCTTGAACGCATTGTTAGGGCGCACGCTACTGCCTCCAAAAGTATCCGCGACTTCCCACCTGGGCGAAGTACTCACGATCCCCACAGGTATAGAAGGTACCCGTTCGTGGGTCAGGCGTCCCTCGGAGGTACTCAGGCCACCAACGGGACGGCCTGGTAGTGAACGTGATCGCTGTTGCTGGCGCAGCTGCGCAGCGAGCCGGGGCGTACCGCATGGAGTCGTCCGGAAGTTGAAACGCCACCAGCGTGTGGGACGCGTCGATCGCGTACCTGAAGCGTATGTCCGTGGCCGACTCTGGGAGGTCTGCAGGAACCCACTTGCCATAACCTACTTGTCCGGACGCTACGGCATCTGCCCATGTGGCGAATGAGTACTCGGGCGTCTCACCAGGAAGGCAGCCGGTAGCAAGCGCAGCGACGGCGGTGGCTGCAACTAGTCTGCAAAAACTGCGGTAGTCCATTTGTGCGCCCTAACACCTAAGTTAAGCCGCGCCGCGCAGTGGAGCAAACCACGTGGCAAGCTGTACCTGCCATGTGGTTTGTGGAACGAAGCGGTGTCGGCTTGAACGCATTGTTAGGTGCCACCAAGCTAAATGGAGTCATCATTGTGGTCGCTCCACACTGCTGATGCTTCCTCATGGGAATCCACACCTCTGAAAAAGGCGGTGCCAAAAGCCTCAAAGTCCGGTTCGTTGTCTCCTTGCCAGTCAATAAATTTTGGCCTGTGAACAGCGAATCCGGCCGATGACTCCGCATTGCGATACGGAACTGCCATGGTAAGCGTGGCTGCAGGACTACTATAAGACCGCATTACAACAAACAGGGCGTCCGTGCGGCCCGTCGGCAATGTTATGTACCCGTCATAGACGAGTGCAGCTCGATCTGAACCATCCGGGTTCTTGTCTAGGTGGTCGTGTGCTTGTGCGACACCGTCCTCAAGCTGCTCTGCGTCAAATCGTAGAAGTTTGCGATCATCTGATGATTCGATAGCGACCATTGGAATCAGTGGCTCCCCGTCTGACACGCACCAAATGCCGTGTGCCGCAAAGAATCCGCCCAGCTCTACCGCACGCTCCATTGATCTCTCCTGTGGCGCCTAACGCCTGAATTAAGCCGAGCCGCGAAGCGGCTTCGGCTTGAATGAATTGTTAGGGCGCGTGCCGCTGAATCCACAGCTCATGATCTCCGTTGGGATCACTGAGGCTGCGCGAGCAGGACACCCTGTTGAAATTGTCATAGTCATTGTGCGGCACGCAGTAAAGCACTTGACCCGATACCAGGGCGATCTCCAACTGTCTGACCCGATCTGGCCCGCAACGAACGTGCCGCGCAGTGCCTTGGCGGGGCGAACCATCAACCGTGCCTGTCACGTCTAACGAGTCCGAGTTCTCGGTGCCCGACAGGGTGAGCTGGCCGGTATACGGCTGACCGCTGCGTGTGCCAAGCACCCCGTAATCGCCTCGAAGCCAGGTGACCGTTTTGGCCACATCTCCGGTCGCGGCAGTGCAGATGGGGCTGGTAGGCGGTGGCGGTGCAGGCGGCGCGCTGCCTAAAAGCGCCATTACGAGAACCAAGAATGTGTCCATAGCGCCCTAACGCTTGAGTTAAGCCGTGCCGCGAAGCGGCATCGGCTTGAATGAATTGTTAGGCATTGCTGCCCGGAAAGTTTCCTTTGCGCCGCTGCGCAATCGCCCCGCCGCACAAGAGCAGTATGCAGCCGACCGGAAAGCTTGCCGTCTGCGCCCAGGACTCTGGTTGCGTCGCATAGACAGACACTCCTTTGACCTCAACGCGGTGTGTTTGGCCTGCTTCAGGGTCGGGGAAGCGCCTCTCAGGCTGGAGAAGTACTCGCTCGACTTGCCAAGCGCAGATCATCATGGCCAATCCAATTGCTGCGATTGAGTAGCCGATGACCTTCATAGCAATGCCTAACACCTGAATTAAGCCGCGCCGCGTAGCGGCGTCGGCTTGAATGAATTGTTAGATTGCGAGCCCGCAGTCATTGAAATGACCAAGAGTTCGGCAAGGTAGAAAGGCTTAAAGGGCATTGTGGTGTCTCCGCTCCCGGCTGACCACATGAGGTGCATACATAACCGTCGACGGGGCCGTTAGCGGTAATAGATTGAAGCACAAGCGGCGGACAACCGCTGACCGTCACCTGGAGCGAGCGGTCAGGCATTGATACGCACTTGACCCCGCTCACTTGCCCGGCAGTGGCGCCGTCAGCGCGATCTATGGTCAGTGCGCAATTGTCCCCGCCCAAGCTGGAAATCAGCACCCCCGGCTCTTCGTGATACCTCGGAGCACTGCAAGCCACCAAGGTTGCGATTGATATTGCTATTGCAGCAAGTAGCGCAAGAACTTTCATCGCAATCTAACGCCTGAGTTAAGCCGCGCCGCGAAGTGGAGCGAACACATGGCAAGCTCCACCTTCCATGTGGCTCGCGTAACGAAGCGGCGTCGGCTTGAACGAATTGTTAGGCATGCGCCTCACGACCCTGGGGGCGGTGGAGGGGGCTGAAGAACGGTTCGCCCGGCGATAAAGGAGTCTGGAAAGCCTTCTGGCAGCGGCTTGACCCCGTAAATAGCCTGGATGACAGGAAGGATCAAATGTGATCGCAAGTTCCTCTTCTTCTGCGTTGGGTTGTAGAAACCTTCAACGTCAAAAATTGATCCATCTGCATCTACGAGCTGAATCGTATCTCCTGCGGCATCTGTTGCAATTAGGTAGTGGTGCCCAACAACCAAGTTCACGCCACCGCACCAGTACGTGGAAAATTTTATCGTCTTGTACTCGGTAGGATTTCCGTAAAGGTTCTGGACTAAAGCAATGTCACCTTCAACCCAAGCGCTGTATGCGCGACCACCATGCGACTCCTTTCTGTACTGAGCATTGTCCAACCGAAATATAAAGACGCTGGATGCACCGGCTAACGACTCGCGAAATGTCGGTGGCTCCGAGTACGAGCATGCCACAGCGTGACCACAGGTCATGGCCGCTGTAATTGCAACGATTGCAAGAATGCTTCTGCGCATGCCTAACACCTGAATTAAGCCGTGCCGCGAAGCGGCATCGGCTTGAATGAATTGTTAGGTGACATGGTAGTAGCCGGAGCTGTCTAAGCTAAGACTAAGCACGACAAGGTTACTGATTGGAATGTCATTCCTAACAGAAAACTCCTCAAAGTCGACACCGGATCTGTAGGTTCCAAGATCCACCTTGGCGCATGGCTGAAATCTAAGTAGCGCAATTTCCTTGAATACGATGCCATGTCCAAGCCCATTCAAAATCCCCAAGGTGGAGGCATGGTTTGTGATCTTGTTGCTCCAGTTGAAATTGGCACAACCTTTCCAATGAGTCACTTGCTTCTTAGAGATCGGGCAGGTCAAGCCTTTTGTTGAGAAATGAGCTAGCTCAATTCCCGGGTCAATATCGGGGCAACCGTACCATTGAAGTGCGGAAAATTCTTGGCGAATTCGCCTAATGAAGTCAGGTGTTGCGGTAGGGTGGAATAGGATGGGTCGCACTTGTCACCTAACGCTCAAGTTAAGCCGAATTGCAGCGCGTAGCCAAGAACATGGCAAGCTTTTCCTGCCATGTTGTTGGCGTAGCGATGCAATTTCGGCTTGAACGCAATGTTAGGCGGCGCCACGACCATAAGCTCCGCAAGCGGGACATGCATCTTGGGAATGCAGCCAGTGAAGCCAGTTGCCGCTGGGCTGCGTGCGCACCGCTCGCCATAGCCAGCGTGCGCCACACTTGGGGCAACTGATGGCAGAGCAAGCGAAAATTAGCCCGCCTAGGCCAATGACGATGGCGGAGAGCATGACAAGCGCGAACTGGTCAGCGGACAGGGCATCGATTCGCCATTGAGCAAAGATCATCAGGATCCCGGAAACTCCGAGAGCCAAGTACATGGTGCGGAGCTTCCATGTCTGACGTGTCTTGATTAGCAGTGGGTTGCTTGAGGAATTCATTAGCCGCCTAACGCCTGAGTTAAGCCGACCTGCGTAGCGGAGCCAACAGCATGGCAAGCTCTTTCTGCCATGTTGTTGGTGGAGCGAAGCAGGTTCGGCTTGAACGAATTGTTAGGCCCCAGCCCCGTTACGCCAAGGCTGCTGTCCGTCACTGGGGCCGTTGAGAACGATAGCAGTATTACTTGAAATCACGCAGCGCGTACCAAAAGGCACCAATGACAAACGATAGAGGCAGAACAATAAACACCACAATCTCGGCTGCAACCGATGCACTCGGCCCCAGAATAAGTGAGTAGATGCCACGCCCATCTAGGTACTTGAGGTACTGTCGCCACTCACCGAGCCCGACCATGAGCAGCAGTATGGCAAGTAGTCCGAGCTTCCAACCGATTCCGAGTTTGCTGGACATGGGGCCTAACACCTGAGTTAAGCCGACCCGCGTAGCGGAGCCGACAACATGGCAAGCTTTACCTGCCATGTTGTTGGTGTAGCGAAGCGGGTTCGGCTTGAACGAATTGTTAGGCGTCACACCGAAGGAGCCGAAACGTCCAATAGACGCTTACACTCCGCCGGAGTAAGGCCGACGATGTGGTAGTAGCCCTGCTTGGAGAAGGGCGGCGCACTCTCACCTTGCTCAATCTCCAAGACGACGTGCTTGTACTCCGCCCAGTCCGAACCTTGTATCTCAGGGTTGATGGTGGGCGGCGTCTCCGTGTAGCGACTACTGAAGCGTCCGAGCGTTGCGGCAGCAGAACTCGCCGAGACGTCTGCACTCTTGGTGATGCGCTCACCATTGGGTCGCTTGCCATCTTTGACGAAGTGAACAGTTGCCACGAATCTCTCCCGTGATGCCTAACACCTAAGTTAAGCCGAGACGCGTAGTGGAGCCAAACACATGGCAAGCTTTATTTGCCATGTGTTTGGTGGAACGAAGCGGCTTCGGCTTGAACGCATTGTTAGGCCTACTTTGCTACGACGCCGAGGGACGCCATGGCTTGAACAGGTGAAGCGGGATCCTCAGAGGTCGTAAGGGTGAAAAGCAGCTCCGATGAATCCTGCTCTCGGGTCCAGGCATAGGAAACGGTACGAGTTGAAACAGACGCAGGTCCGCTATTCTGACGCTGGACCGCAACCAATGGCTCCGGCGCGTCTCCCACCGTGGCTACGAAGTTGCGTTGGACCTCTGTTGCCGATGCTGTCTGTGCGAAAACAGCGCACATGCCGTCCTGCCGAAGTGACACCACAAACCTTGAGTTGTTGTGCTCTACCAGCCACGCGGTGCCCTCAAGGCCGCCGAGGAAGAATGATGCTTCCTGCCCGGCCAGTTCTTGATGTGCAGCCAAGTTCCCGCGTAGCTGGTCCTGCGAGTAGAAGTGCTGCATACACGTACGGGCAAAGAGGTCGGTAAAGCTATCCGGCTGAGCGGCCTCAGCAGAAAAGGGGAGAGCAATTGAAAGCAAGGCCGAGCTGATGATCTTGTGCCCTAGTTTCCCTTGTAGGCCTAACGCCTATTCGACGACAAAATGGGGCGTAACCCCGGCGGATAATCCCCGGAAAAAGCACCAATCCGTCGCATAAACCCTCCCCACTCCTTGTTACACACCAATCTGGTGTGTAATCCCCGTGCGTTTCGCAGCGCCCCACGTGGAAAGTAGCAACACCGGGGCCCGCATACAACCGAGCGCCCACGGCGGCGAACCGGCATAGCCGTGCCCGGCGTGCCGGGATTGGTCTCTACGTCAGAGGTGATCCGCGAACCCGGCCAATCGGGACCACGTCACCCGATCCGCTCGAACTCCATCAGCGCCATCGGCGCCAGCCACGGCTGCAGCCAGTGGTCCACCAGCAGGAACGCGAACAGCGCCATCAGGTAGACCACCGAGTAGTTGAAGGTCCGCATGGCGAAGAAGTCGTCCGGCGGGTCCAGCAGTTTCCACGCGTACCAGAGGAACACCGCGCCCAGCACCAGGGCGCCGCCCAGGTAGAACAGGCCGCTCATGCCGGTGGCCCAGGGCAGCACGGTCACCACCACCAGCAGCACGGTGTAGAACAGGATCTGCCAGCGGGTGTAGGTGACGCCGTAGGTGACGGGGAGCATGGGGATCAGGGCGCGGGCGTAGTCCTCGCGGCGGAAGATGGCCAGGGCCCAGAAGTGCGGCGGGGTCCAGACGAAGATGATCAGCACCAGCAGCAGGGCGTAGGGGTGCAGCTCGCCGGTGATGGCGGCCCAGCCCAGCGCGGGAGGCGCGGCACCGGCGATGCCGCCGATCACGATGTTCTGCGGCGTGGCCCGCTTGAGGTAGCCGGTGTAGACGATGGCGTAGCCGATCAGCGAGGCGAAGGTGAGCACCGCGGTCAGGGTGTTCACCAGCAGCACCAGCACCAGCATGGAGGCCACGCCCAGGGCGATGGCGAAGGTGAGCACCTGCACCGGGCGCAGGGTGCCGGTGGCCAGCGGGCGCTGTGCGGTGCGCACCATCACCTTGTCGATGCGCTGGTCGATGAGGTGGTTGATGGCCGCGGCCGAAGCGGCCGACAGCCAGATGCCGAGCATGCCGAACACCACCAGCTCCAGCGGCGGCAGCCCGGGCACGGCCAGGAACATGCCCACCAGCGCGGTGAACACGATCAGCGCCACCACCCGCGGCTTGGTCAGCTCCCAGTACTGGCCCGCCAGGGTCGCCATCAATCCGGCTCCCGTACCCGCGCCAGCAGCGACACCAGCACGAACAGCAGCAGGGCGGCGCCGGCGTTGTGCATCACCGCCAGCCACAGCGGCAGCGCCAGCTTCACGTTGAGGATGCCCAGCGCCACCTGGGTGACGGTGAGCGCGGCCAGGGCGGACCCCCAGCCGCGCATGCCCGGCATGCGCAGCAGCCGCACGGCCAGCGCCACCAGCACTGCGAACGCGGCCACCGCGCCGATGCGGTGCGCCAACTGGATGGCGATGCGCGCCTGGCCGTCGAGGATGCCGCCCTCGTAATCCACGCCGATCCCGCGCCAGAGCACGAAGCCTTCGCGGAAATCCGCCTGCGGCCACCACTGGCCCGCGCACTTGGGGAAGTCCAGGTAATGATGGCTGTCCACCGCCCAGCCGCCGCCCCCGCACGAGAGCGCAGCGTAGTTGGCGCTCACCCAGCCGCCCAGCGCGATCTGCAGGCCCAGCACCGCCAGCGCCGCGTACAGCCAGCGCCGCACGACCTCGGCGTTGGCCAGGCGTATGGGAATGTTGGTGGCGCGCCATGCCATCCAGGTGATCAGCGAGAAGGTCAGCAGCCCGCCCATCAGGTGGGCCATGACGATCACCGGCTTGAGCAGCAGGGTGACCGTCCATTTGCCCAGCAGGGCCTGGAAGATGATCACCGCCAGGGTCAGCGCGGCGGCGCGGGCCAGGTCGATGTTGGACCAGCGCAAGGCCGCCAGCAGCAGGATGGCCTCCCCGGCCCCGGCCAGGCCGAAGGCCAGGCCGATGTGCCCGTACATGTAGGCGGGGATGGCCGCGGCCACCAGCGCCGATGCGCCGATGACCTGCAGCGCGCCGTGCTTGCGCTTGCGCACGGCCATCAGCGCCATCAGCAGCACCAGCACGCCCAGGCCGGCGGCGATGTGGCGGTGCACCTGCTCGCGCCAGGCCTTGTGGGTCTCCAGCGGACGGATCTGGCTGGCGGCGTGGTCGGCCACTTCGGCCGGCGCCTGCGGCCACGCGGCGCGGCCGTAGCAGGTGGGCCAGTCCGGGCAGCTCAGGCCGGCGTCGGACAGGCGCACGAAGGCGCCGAAGACCACCACGCACAGCGTCAGGATCACCGCGGCCCAGGCGATGCGGTGGAAGTGCCTGTGGATGGCGGCCCGCGGGGGCACGGCGCCCGCCTTGTGCAACGCGCCGGCCATCAGTCGAGTTTGAGCAGGCGTGACATGTCGCTGCGCAGGTCTCCGGGATCGAACCCGGGAGCGTAGCGCAGAATGACGAAGCCGTTGGGATCGATCACGTACACCGGCACGCCGGCCGGGTCGCTGGCGCGCGGCAGCGCGGCCTGGAAGGCGGGGTCGGGGACGATGGCGCGGATGGAGCGGTTGCGCACCATGTCCGCGGGCATCTCGCCCACCCACAGCGTGTGCACGCTGTCGGCCCTGCGGCCGAACAGGCGCCACACCGTGTCCAGGCCGGCCGACAGCTCCACGCACGGCGCGCCGCAGTTGGCCGGCGCCGGCACCACGATGCGCCAGATGCGCTCATCGGGCTGCCACGGGTAGTCGCCGCCGTCCTGCAATTGCAGGGTGGCCTGGCGCAGGTCGACCGGCGGCTGCAGCAGCTCGCCGTGGTTGCGGGTGCCTTCCGGCCTCCAGCCGGAGAAGCGCAGGGCGCCGGCCACCAGGGCGGTGCCCAGGAACAGCACCACGATCAGGATCAGCATGCCGCGGTTGCGGTTGCGCACGGCGTCGGGGACTTGGGTATTCATGACTGCGGGGGCTTCGGGTTGCGGCCGCGCGGGCGGCGGAAAGTGAGGATCAGGGCGGTGGCCAGCACCGCCAGCGCCAGGCCGTACCACTGCACGGCGTAGCCGAGGTGTTTTTCCGGCGGCAGGGTGTTGGGCAGGATCTCCAGGTCGCGTGCGTAGCCGCCGGGCAGGTCGGGATCCAGCCGTAGCACGCGCGGGGCGATGGCTTCGCGGCCGAGCGCGGCGGCCATCGCGTCCATGTCCATCGCCATCACCAGCAGGCTGCCGTCGGCCTGCGGCTGCACGGCGGCCGCGGCCAGGCCCGCCGAGGGCGGCGCCAGCAGCAGGCCTTCCAGCGGCGGCGGCGGGGGCGCATCGGTGATGGCGGGGATGGTGCGGTCGGGTGGTACCGGCAGCCAGCCCAGCTCCACCAGCAGCGGCTGGCCCTGGGCCGGGTTGAATAGGCGGTACGCGCGGACGCCGGGGCGGCCGCCGCGCTGCTGGTTGTCCAGCAGCACCGCCGGCGCGTCGGCCCAGCGGCCGTCGCCCGCCGCCCAGGCGTAGCCGTTCACAGCATCGGCGCTGGCGGCTGCGGCCAGCGGCTGCGCGTCGCGATCGACCAGCACCCGGGCCGCTTCGTCCAGCATGGCCTGCTTCTGATCCTTGCGGCCGTACTGCCAGCTGCCCAGCGAGGCGAACAGCACGATCACCGCGCAGGCCAGCGTCCAGCCAAAGACGAGTGTTGCGCGCCGGCTCACACCCATCGGCTCCGCGGCTGCGATAATGGGCGACCGCCGCGTCGTGCGGTTCCGGAGCCGTCGATGAATGACACCGTCAAAACCCTGCTGATCGTCGCTTTCCTGCTGGTCATCCTGTGGAACCTCGGCGCCGGCCTGTATTACATGATGGTCGACAAGGGCCAGACCAAGCGCACCGTCAACGCGCTGACCCGACGCATCATCTTCTCGGTGGCGCTGATCCTGATCGTGCTGCTGTCGATCTGGATGGGCTGGATCACGCCGCACGGGGTGGGTGGATGAGCGAATGCGTCCAGCAGATGCCCTGACGGCATCTGCTGCATTCGCGAACGCCCGGTCGGGGATGACCGGGCCCGATCACCCGGAGCCGGCACGGCAACGCCATGGAGGCAGCCGCGAACCCGCCGGTGCAGCGGCCCTTCGCTAGACCACGTAGACGAACAGGAACAGCGCCAGCCACACCACGTCCACGAAGTGCCAGTACCACGCGGCGGCTTCGAAGGCGAAGTGGTTGTCGGCGGTGAAGTGGCCCTTGAGCACCCGGAACCAGATGACCGCCAGGATCACCGCGCCCAGGGTCACGTGCAAGCCGTGGATGCCGGTGAGCATGTAGAACGTGGAGCCGTAGATACCCGAGCCCATGGTCAGGTTGAGGTCGCGGTAGGCGTGGATGTACTCCATCGCCTGCGACACCAGGAAGACCGCGCCCAGCAGCACCGTGATGCCCAGCCAGATCAGCAGCTGGCGGCGGTTGTTGGCCTTCAGCGCGTGGTGGGCGATGGTGAGGGTGACGCCCGAGGTCAGCAGGATCAGGGTGTTGACCAGCGGCAGGCCCCAGGCGGAGACCAGCAGGAAGCCGCCGCCCACGTCCGCCGGGCCGGCGCTCGGCCAGGCCGAGCTGAAGCCGTCCCACAGGAAGGTATTGGTGGCCACGCCCTTCACGCCTTCGCCGCCCAGCCACGGCACCGACAGCATGCGGGTGTAGAACAGCGCGCCGAAAAACGCCGCGAACAGCATGACCTCGGAGAAGATGAACCAGATCATCCCCATCCGGAACGAGGTGTCGACCTGCTTGTTGTAGTAGCCCGACACCGACTCGATGATCACGTCGGCGAACCACTTGAACAGCACCAGGGCCAGGCCGGCCACGCCGATGCCGAACACCGTCGGCCCCCAGCTGACGTCGTTGAACCAGCTGGCCAGGCCGAACATGGCGATGAATAACGCCACGGAGGCGAACAGCGGCCACTTGCTGTGGGTCGGCACGAAATAGACATTGCTGTCGTGCGTTTGCTGGGCGTGTGCTTCGGCCATGGCTCTCGGCTTCCGGTTCTGGTGGCGTTGGTGGCGGGTCAGCGCGCGGCCAGGGGCTGCGCGGCGACCGGGGGCGACTGTTGCGAAAGGCGCTCGGTCGCGTAGTCGTTCTTGAAGAAGGTATACGACAGGGTCACGGTCTCGACCCCCTCGGGCAGCGACGGGTCGATGATGAAGCGCACCGGCATGTCGCGCTTCTCACCCGGCTCCAGGGTCTGGGCGGTGAAGCAGAAGCATTCGGTTTTCTGGAAGAACGCCGATGCGCGCGCAGGCGCCACCGATGGGGTGGCGGTGCCCACGATCGCCCCACCGCTCTGGTTCTCGGCGTAGTAGGTGGTCTCGTAGACCTTGCCCACCTGCACCTGCATGCGCACCTGGTTGGGGCGGAACGACCACGGCAGCTTCGAGTTCACCGTGCCGTCGAACTCCACCGTCACCACCCGCTCCATGTCCATGGCGCCGGCCTGCACCGGCTCGGCGACGGCGCTGTTCTCCATGCGGATGCCAAACACCTTCTCGCAGGCGATCCGGTAGATCGGCACCAGCGAGAAGGTGAAGGCGAACGCCACCGCCGAGATGCCCAGCAGTTTGAAGATGTCGCCCTTGCGCGTGCGGCTCATGCCTTCAGCACCCCCGAGAGGATGAAGGTGACGTACACGCCCACGGCGATGGCAGCCACGATAATGGCGGTGCGCCGCGCGCGCCTGCGCGAGGCAGCCACCTGCTGCTCATCCATGGGCGCGGGTTTTTCACGACTGGCGGACATTGGTCTCGGCTGCGGCGTCGGGCTGCGAGCTGGAGTGGTCGTAGTCCAGGTGCTCGAAATCGCCGTGGGCCAGGTCGCCCGGGCGGATCACCGGCGGGGTGCTGAAGGTGTGGTGCGGGGCCGGCGAAGGCACCGTCCACTCCAGGCCCAGCGCCCCCTCCCACGGCCGCGCCGGCGCCTTGGCGCCGTACAGCCTGGAGTGCAGCAGGATGCCGAACATCATGAACGGGGTGACGAACATGCCGAACGCGCCGATCGAGCTGATCAGGTTCCAGTCCGCGAACACCACGTTGTAGTCCGGGATCCGGCGCGGCATGCCGGCCAGGCCCAGGAAGTGCTGCGGGAAGAACAGCAGGTTGGAGAACACGATCGTCCACCAGAAGTGCACCTTCGCCCAGGTCTCGTTGTACATCCGGCCGCTCCACTTCGGCCACCAGTAGTAGATCGCGGCGATGATGCCGAAGATCGCGCCGGTCACCAGCACGTAGTGGAAGTGGGCGACCACGAAGTAGGTGTCGTGGTACTGGAACGTGGCCGGCACGATCGCCAGCATCAGGCCCGAGAAGCCGCCGATGGAGAACAGGATCACGAAGGCGATCGACCACAGCATCGGCGCCTCGAAGGTCATCGAGCCGCCCCACATGGTCGAGACCCAGTTGAACACCTTCACCCCGGTGGGGATGGCGATGAGCATGGTCGCGAACATGAAGTAGATCTCGCCGCCCAGCGGCATGCCCACGGTGAACATGTGGTGGGCCCAGACGATGAAGCTCAGGAAGGCGATGGCCGCGGTGGCGTACACCATCGCCTGGTAGCCGAACAGCGGCTTGCGGCTGAAGGTCGGGATGATCTCGCTGACCACGCCGAAAGCGGGCAGGATCATGATGTAGACCTCGGGGTGGCCGAAGAACCAGAAGATGTGCTGGTACATCACCGGGTCGCCGCCGCCGGCCGCGTTGAAGAACGAGGTCATGAAGAACTTGTCGGTCAGCAGCATGGTGACCGCGCCGGCCAGCACCGGCATCACCGCGATCAGCAGGAAGGCGGTGATCAGCCAGGTCCAGCAGAAGATCGGCATCTTCAGCAGGTCCACGCCCGGGGCGCGCATGTTGAGGATGGTGGCGATGACGTTGATCGCGCCCATGATCGAGCTGATGCCCATCATGTGGATGGCCAGGATGGTGAAGGCGATCGAGTTGCTGCCCTGCAGGCTCAGCGGCGGGTACAGGGTCCAGCCGGTGGACGGCGCGCCGCCGGGCATGAACAGCGTGGACAGCAGCATCAGGAACGCGAACGGCAGGATCCAGAACGACCAGTTGTTCATGCGCGGCAGGGCCATGTCCGGCGCGCCGATCTGCAGCGGGACCATCCAGTTGGCCAGGCCCACGAAGGCCGGCATCACCGCGCCGAAGATCATCACCAGCGCGTGCATGGTGGTCATCTGGTTGAAGAAGTCCGGGCTGACGTGCTGCAGGCCCGGCACCGCCAGCTCCAGGCGGATCACCACGCTCAACAGCGCGCCGATGGTCACCATCGCGAAGGAGAACAGCAGGTACAGCGTGCCGATGTCCTTGTGGTTGGTGGAGAACAGCCAGCGGTCCACGAAGCCCTGCTTGTGGCCGTGGTCGTCGGCGTGGTGGAGATCGGCGGTGGTCGGTGTGCTGGACATGGCGTCTGCCTGGAATACGTGCGTGGTGGTCGTCGATCAGCCCGCGGACGGGGCCGCGGCGTCGATCTGGGCGGTGGCTTCATCGGCCGGCTCTTCGGCCGCCGGTGCGGCAACCGGCAGCGGCGCTTCACCGCCCCGCTCGGCCGCCAGCCACTGGTCGAACTCGGCGCGCGGCACGGCCCGCACCACGATCGGCATGAAGCCGTGATCCTTGCCGCACAGCTCCGCGCACTGGCCGCGGTACACGCCCGGCTCGCGGATCTCGGTCCAGGCCTCGTTGATGATCCCGGGGATCGCGTCCTGCTTGAAGCCCAGCGCCGGCACCCACCAGGAGTGGATGACGTCGTCGGCGGTGATCACGAAGCGGATCTTGGTGTCGGTGGGCAGCACCAGCTCGCGGTCGACGTCGAGCAGGTAGGCGCCGTGGGCGTCCAGCTCGGCGCGGGTGGTGGCGCTGTTCTGGCGCAGGCGGTCGCTCTCGCGATCCAGGCGGCTCATGAAGCTCACGTCTTCGCCGATGTACTCGTACTCCCACATCCACTGGAAGCCGGTGACCTTGACGGTCATCTCCGAGTCGCGCATGTCGTACATCGCGATCAGCTTGGTGGTGGCCGGGAACGCCATCACCACCAGGATGATCACCGGGATCACCGTCCAGATGATCTCGGCGGTGGTGTTGTGGCTGAACTGGGAGGCCACCGCGCCCTTGGACTTGCGGAACTTGAACATCGCGTAGCCCATGGCGCCGAACACGAGCACGCCGATGACCACGCACACCCACAGCACGAACATGTGCGCGTCGTAGGCGTTCTGCGAGGTCGGGGTGACGCCCGGCCCCATGTTCAGCTGCCAGCGCTTAGGATCGGCTGACTGGGCGAAGGCGCAGGCGGAAAGCGCCCACAGTGCGAGGCCGGTGCCCCATTGCTTGATACGAGCGGCTTGCATCTGTTCGAACCCCGATTGCCTGGTCTTCGCCTGGCGTGTTTGGCTGTCGGAAACGCCCCGCGCCCGGTTCCCGGCGGCATGCCGGCGGATGTCCGGATACGTCTTGGGCGGTCGCAAAGCGCCCCGATGTTAGCGGGGGGGGTTGCCGGCGGGCAAGCACGGCGCGACATCCGGCTTTTCGCGGGCGTGCGTCGCAGGGGCCGAAAGACACACCACGAAGACCCCCGGAGCGCCTAGAATCGGGCCCCCTCACTACCAGTGCATGCCCGTGTCCGCGAGCCTGTCTCCCGCGTCTCCCCAGTCCCCGGCGCCCTCCCGCTCCGGGATCACCGCAGCCTGGAGCCGCGACGAAACCGCGCATGTGCGCGAACTGCTGGAGCAGGCGCGCCTGCCCGACGCCGACCGCCAGGCCGTGCAGGGCGACGCCACCGACCTGGTGCGCCGGGTGCGCGCGCGGGCCCTGGATCAGGGCGCGATCGACGCATTCATGCAGCAGTACGACCTGGCCAGCGAGGAGGGCGTGCTGCTGATGTGCGTGGCCGAGGCGCTGCTGCGCATCCCCGACCAGGACACCACCGACCGCCTGATCCGCGACAAGCTGGGCGAGGCCGACTGGAAGCGCCACATGGGCAAGTCCGAGTCGCTACTGGTCAACGCCTCCACCTGGGGCCTGATGCTGACCGGCGAGCTGGTGGATCTGGCCGATGCCACCAAGCGCGACGTGCACGGCGCGTTCAAGCGGGTGATCGGGCGCGTGGGCGAGCCGGTGATCCGGCTGGCGGTGCGCCAGGCGATGCGGATCATGGGCCACCAGTTCGTGATGGGGCGCACGATCGGCGACGCGCTGGCGCGCAGCCGCAAGGGCAGCAACGCGAAGTTCCGCTATTCATTCGACATGCTCGGCGAGGCGGCGATGACCGCGCCCGACGCGGCCCGCTACCTGGAGGCCTACCGCAGGGCGATCGACGCGATCGGCGCCGGCGGCCCGTTCAGGGACGCGATCAGCGCGCCGTCGATCTCGGTCAAGCTCTCGGCCCTGCACCCGCGCTACGAGTACGCCAAGCGCGAGCGGATGATGGACGAGCTGGCGCCGCGGCTGCTGGAGCTGGCGCAGCTGGCCAGGGCGCGCGGGATCGGCCTGACCGTGGACGCGGAGGAGGCCGACCGCCTGGAGCTGTCGCTGGACGTGTTCGCCCGGGCCTGGACGGATCCGTCGCTGGACGGCTGGGAAGGCTTCGGCCTGGTGGTGCAGGCCTACCAGAAGCGCGCGCCGATGGTGATCGACTGGACGGTGGCGCTGGCCCGCACGCGCGGCCGCCGGATCCCGGTGCGGCTGGTCAAGGGCGCGTACTGGGACACCGAGGTCAAGCGCTCGCAGGTGGACGGCCACCAGGGCTACCCGGTGTTCACCCGCAAGCCCAACACCGACGTCAGCTACCTGGCCTGCGCGCGCCGGCTGCTGGAGGCCACCGACGCGGTCTACCCGATGTTCGCCACCCACAACGCGCACACCATCGTGGCGGTGCACCGGATGGCCAAGCTGTGGCTGCCGGCCGACGCGCCGCGCTCGGACGGGCACGCGTTCGAGTTCCAGAAGCTGCACGGCATGGGCGACGACCTGTACGCCGAGGTGATGCCGGCCGACCGCCTGGACGTGCCGTGCCGGGTGTACGCGCCGGTGGGCCAGCACGAAGACCTGCTGCCCTACCTGGTGCGGCGGCTGCTCGAGAACGGCGCCAACTCCAGCTTCGTCAACCGGATCAGCGATGAGGAAGTGCCGATCGAGGAGCTGGTGCGCGACCCGATCGAGATCGTCGAGGGCTATCCGGCCATCCCCCACCCCCAGATTCCGCTGCCGGTCGACCTGTACCGCAGCCAGGGCGTCAACAGGAGCAATTCCATGGGCATCAACCTCAACAACGACGAGCAGCTGCGCGAGCTTGCCCAACAGGTGGCCGCCACCCCGACCGGCTGGAGCGCCAGGCCGCTGGTGCCGGGCGCCAGCCCGTCCGGCGAGGCGATCACGGTGACCAGCCCGGCCGACCGCCGGGTGGAGGTTGGCAGCTGGGTTCCCGCCGACGAGGCCACCGTGCAGCAGGCGCTGGCCAACGCGGTGGCCGCGCAGCCGGGCTGGGACGCGACCCCGGCGGCCTCGCGCGCGGCGATCCTGGAGCACGCCGCCGACCAGCTGGAGGCGCAGATCGGCAAGTTCATCGCCATGTGCACCCGCGAGGCCGGCAAGACCATCCCCGACGGCGTGGCCGAGGTGCGCGAGGCGGTCGACTTCCTGCGCTACTACGCCGCCCAGGCCCGCACCCTGTTCTCCCCGGCCGCGCTGCCCGGCCCGACCGGCGAGTCCAACTCGCTGCACCTGGGCGGGCGCGGGGTGTTCGTGTGCATCAGCCCGTGGAACTTCCCGCTGGCGATCTTCATCGGCCAGGTCGCGGCCGCGCTGGCGGCGGGCAACGCGGTGATCGCCAAGCCGGCCGAGCAGACCACGCTGGTGGGCTATGAGGCGGTCAAGGTGCTGCACGAGGCCGGCGTGCCGGCCGACGTGGTGCAGTTCGTGCCCGGCGACGGCGCCACCGTGGGCGCGGCGCTGACCGCCGATGCGCGGGTGGACGGGGTGGCCTTCACCGGCTCCACCTTCACCGCGCGCGCCATCAACCGCGCGCTGGCCGCGCGCGACGCCGCGATCGGCATCCTGGTGGCCGAGACGGGCGGGCAGAACGCGCTGATCGCCGACTCCTCGGCGCTGCCCGAGCAGCTGGTGCGCGACGTGATCGCCTCGGCCTTCACCTCGGCCGGCCAGCGCTGCTCGGCCGCGCGCATCCTGTTCGTGCAGGACGACATCGCCGACAAGGTGATCACCATGCTGGCCGGCGCCATGGCCGAGCTGCAGGTCGGCGACCCGGCGCTGCTGTCCACCGACGTGGGCCCGGTGATCGACGCCGATGCGCTGAAGATGCTCGACGAGCACGCCGCGCGCATGGACAGGGAGGCCAGGCCGATCGCCCGCGCCAGCGGCAGCGACGGCCTGGAGCACGGCAGCTACTTCCTGCCGCAGGCGTGGGAGCTGAAGTCGCTCGACCAGCTTGAACACGAGAAGTTCGGCCCCGCCCTGCACGTGATCCGCTGGAAGTCGAACGAACTCGACAGGGTCATCGACGCCATCACCGCGACCGGCTACGGCCTGACCCTGGGCATCCACTCGCGCATCGACGAGACCGTGGATCACATCGTGGCCCGCGCCCGGGTGGGCAACGTGTACGTCAACCGCAACCAGATCGGCGCGGTGGTGGGCGTGCAGCCGTTCGGCGGCCGCGGCCTGTCCGGCACCGGCCCCAAGGCCGGCGGCCCGCACTACCTGCCGCGCTTCGCCACCGAGAAGACGGTGACCATCGACACCACCGCCGCCGGGGGCAACGCCAGCCTGCTGACCATGGAGGACTGACGGGCAACGCAATGGCCTTCGACGCCTTTGCCCTGATCCTGGCCATGCTCGTGTTGGGCATGGTCTTCGCGCGGCTGCGGGTGATGCCCGAGGGCGCCGCGGAAACGCTGAACCTGGTGGTGCTGTACGTGTGCCTGCCCGCCACGGTGCTGCTGTACGTGCCGCGGCTGCGCTTTGATGCCTCGGTGCTGGGGCTGGTGGCCACGCCGTGGCTGCTGGCCGCGGCCGGCAGCGCGGCGGTGCTGGCGCTGGCGCGCTGGCTGCGCCTGGGCCGCGACGAGATCGCGGTGCTGCTGCTGGGCGTGTGCCTGGGCAACACCAGCTACGTGGGCTTTCCGATGGTGCGGGCGCTGCTGGGCGAGGCGGCGCTGCCGTACGCGGTGGTGTACGACCAGTTCGGCACCTTCCTGCTGCTGTCGAGCTTCGGCCTGTACGTGCTGGCCCGCTACGGTGGCGACGCGCCGCCGACCCCGGGCCAGGTGGCGCTGCGGATGGCCCGGTTCCCGCCGCTGTGGGCGCTGGCGTTCGGCCTGACCCTGATGCCCGAGCACCCGCCGGCGTGGATCGCCAGCGGGCTGCAGCGGCTGGCCGACGCGCTGCTGCCGCTGGTGATGCTGGCCGTCGGGCTGACGATCCGCCTGCGGATGCCGCCGGGGGAGCTCAAGCCGCTGGCGGCGGGGCTGGCGCTCAAGCTGCTGGTGCTGCCGGTGCTGGCGCTGGGGCTGTCGCTGCTGTTCGGGATGCCGCCGACGATGCTGCAGGTGAACGTGCTCGAATCAGGCGTGGCGCCGATGATCACCGCCGCCGCGCTGGCGATCTCGCACGGCCTGGCGCCGCGGCTGGCGGCGGCGATGGTGGCCTACGGGATCGTGCTGTCGCTGGCCACCCTGCCCGCGTGGGCGTGGCTGCTGCAGCGGCTGTGGGGCTGAAAAAGCACAGGCCCCGCCGGAGCGGGGCCTGTACGGGTACAGCGGGGGACGGCGATCAGAACCGGTACTGGGCCGAGACGCCGAACAGGTTGGCACCGCCCTCGAACGAGCCGGTCAGGCGCGCACCGCCGCCGACCAGATCCATCTCCGGGTCGTCGCCGATGTGGATCCGGGTGTAGGCGCCGGTGATGTCCCAGTTCTCGGTCGCCTGCCAGGTGGCGCCGATGGCGAACCAGGTGCGGTCTTCGTCGGGCATGCGCGGGGTGCGGTACTCGAAGGCGATCGGCGTTTCATCATGGCCGACGCCGCCGCGCAGGGTGAGGCGGTCGTTGAGCGCGTACTCGGCGCCAACGCTGAAGAACCAGCTGTCCTCCCAGTTGTAGGCCTCCACCGTGTCCGGCTGGGCCGGGTTGCCGAACTGGATGCGCACCTCTTCCATCGAGCGCCACTTGGTGAGCCGGGCCTCGCCCATCAGCGCCAGGCGGTCGGTGGCCTGCCAGGTCGCGCTGAAGGTGTGGGTGGCCGGCAGCACCAGGCGGGCACCGCCGTCGGTATCGACGAACTGGCCGGTGGCGGCCAGGATCGGCGCGACGTTGGAGGACACGGTGAAGTCGGCGTCGCCGCTGACCTCGTGCTTGACCTCCGAGCGGTAGGCGTAGCCCAGCGACAGGGCGTCGACCGGGCGCAGGTTCAGGCCCACCGTCCAGCCCAGGCTGGTGTCGGTGCCGCTGACCTCGGCGAAGCCGTCGTTCTTCTGCGGGCCGTACGGGCCGGTGACCGGGTCGGGCATGAAGCACAGCTGCTGGGTGGCCGGGTTGGCGCACAGCGCGCTGCCGAAGTCGATCGCATTGGACAGGGTCACGTCCGAGTGCTGGACGATCAGGCCGAAGCCGGCCGAGACCCGCTCGTGCAGATCCACCGAGGCGGCCAGGGTCAGGTCGATCACCTGCACGTCGGACTCGACGCCGTGGTAGCGGCCGACCCAGTCGCGGTCGTACTCGGTGGCCAGGCCGAACGGCACGCTGACCATGGCGCCCAGGGTCAGGTATTCGAAGTCGCCCGACAGCGGCATGATGAAGGACATCGCCGGCACCGGGGTCAGGCCGCCGGCGTTGCCGCCGTCACCGCCGCTCAGCGGCTGCTCCAGCGGGCTGCCGGCCGCAGCGCTGCCGCCGCCTTCGAATTCGAAGCTCAGGTCGATGGCGGTGACGTCGAACTGGAACGTCTTCGCGTCGAAGGTGGACATCATCGCCGGATTGTTGGCGACCACCGAGGCGTCGCCGATGGCGGACGCGGAGCCGGCCATCGCGCGGCCCTGGGCCTTGACGCTGTTTTCGCGCAGTTCGAAGGCCGAACCGTGGGCGGCGCCGGAGGCGGCGATGCCGGCGATGGCCAGGGCCAGCGCGGATGCCAGGATCTTGTGGGGTTGGGTATTCATGCTCTCTCCAGTGGTTTCTCGTTATGTCGCGCCGCACGTGCAGGCCGTTCCCCAAACCACTGGCCCGCATCGGCCCCTCCCCGGCGCTTGCGGCGCCGCGCACTATACCGTACTGCGGCGTGTGGTCATGGGATGTGCGACACGGATCCACCAGCGCGGCTGCTGAACAGGTATCTTGGCGGCTTCCGCGCCGCCGCGTAGTGCTGCATGTTCGTCTCCATCCCGACCCACGCGCGCCCCACCCTGCGCTGGGCCACGCCGGCCCTGTTCATGCTGCTGTGGCTGGCCTACCTGTGGGCCAGCGTGTACCCGGACAGCGTGCGCCACGACCTGCTGCTGGACTGGGGCACCCTCAGCGGCGGCCTGGCGCCGGGCAGCCTGCTGCACTGGTCGCAGGGCGAGAACTGGCTGCGGCTGCTGAGCGCGCTGTTCCTGCACGCGGACTGGGCGCACCTGCTGGGCAACCTGGTGTTCCTGCTGATCTTCGGCCTGCCGGCCGAGCGGGTGATGGGGCCGTGGCGGTTCCTGGCCCTGTTCCTGGTCGGCGGGGCGTTCGCCAACTTCATCGCCGCGCTGGCGATCGGCACCCCGGATCGGCTGATCATCGGCGCCAGCGGCGCGGTGTCGGCGATCATCGGCGCCTACCTGGCGCTGTTTCCGCGCGCGCGGCTGGGGGTGGTGCTGCCGCTGGGGCTGTTCCTGGAGTTCGTGCGCGCGCCGGCCTCGCTGCTGATCGGGCTGTGGGCGCTGCTGCAGGTGGTGTTCGCCTACGTCGGCCCGGCGTTCGGCGCGGTGGCGTGGGCGGCGCATGCGGGCGGGTTCGTGTTCGGGGCGGTGTTCGCGATCGCCTCGCGGCGGGCCATCGCCCGGCGGCTGCGCAGGCTGCAGGGGTACTGAGGCGCACGCGCCTATAATGCGGGCCATGTCGAAGACGCTTTACAAGGTGACCTTCCTCAGCCTGGGCAAGGTCTACGAGCTGTACGCGCGCAGCGTCGGCAGCGGCAGCCTGTGGGGCTTCACCGAGGTTGGCGAGCTGGTGTTCGACGTGCACGATGGCGTGGTGGTGGATCCGACCGAGGAGCGCCTGCGCGACGAGTTCGGCAACACCAAAGTGCTGCACCTGCCGATGCAGAGCGTGCTGCGGATCGAGGAAGTGGAAAAGAAGGGCCAGTCGGCGATCCGCGACGCCGGCAGCGGGGAGAAGGTGGTCACGCCGTTCCCCATGCCCGCCAAGCCACGCTGAGCGGATCATGCAAAGGGGGAACGAGATGTCGCCGTGCTCCATGTCCTTCCCGTCCAGAGGCTGGCGCTGCGCGCTGCCGGCCCTGGCCGCCGCGCTCGCCCTGGCCGGCTGCGACCCCGCCCCCACCGCCGATACCGATCCCCACCTGCAGCCGGTGCCCGAGGTCGCCCGCGGCGGCAACGCGTTCCAGGTGCGGGTGACGCTGTCGGACGCCGCGCGCGCGGCGGTGGGCGAGACCGGCGAGGCGGTGGTGGTGTCGGCCGATTACTTCGGCTACCCCAGCGTGTCGGCCCAGCAGCGCCAGCTGCCGGGCACCAGCGAGCCGTGGCTGCAGCTGGCCAGCCACCAGGTGGCGGCCGATGGCGAGGGCGTGGCGGAGTTCGCCGAGGTCGCGCTGGATCCGGAAGCGCTGCAGATGGTCGAGGAAGGCCGGCCGCACCTGCGGGTGGAGGTGTACTCGCAGGCCGGCGGCGAGGCCGTTGTCGTGGCCATCGACGGCGACGACAACCTGCTCGACTGCGGCACCTACCAGGGCACCCTGGCCGCCGCCGCCCGCGACGGCGTCGACATCGACTGCAAGCTCATCGCCGAGTAGGCGCGCACAGGGCGCGCCTTACACCGGTGCGTCGGCCGGTTCGGGAGTGTCCACCGGGTCGGCGCTGTCGGCCGGTTCGGGGGCATCCGCCGGTTCGGCGGGCTGCGGCTGCGGCATGGCGCCGGGCTGCATGGACTTGAGCTCGGCCAGGGCGGCGTCGACGGGGCCCTCGCCGGGCAGCACGTCGCCGGCGCCGGCGCCCGGCAGGTCTTCCTCGTCGCCGTGCAGGTGGCCGGGCAGCGAGGCTTCCGAACGGTCGCCCACCAGCGTGGGCGGGCGTGAATCCGGCTCCAGCACCCGATCCGGGTCGATGCCGCGGGCCTGGATCGAGCGGCCGCTGGGGGTGTAGTAGCGCGCCGTGGTGAGCTTGACCGAGTCGCCGTTGTCCAGCGGCAGCACGGTCTGCACCGAACCCTTGCCGAAGGTGCGGCTGCCGATGATGCGGGCGCGGCCATGGTCGCCCAGCGCGCCGGCCAGCACCTCCGAGGCGCTGGCCGAACCGGCGTCCACGATCACCACCACCGGCGCGCCGTCGAGCATGTCGCCGGGGGTGGCGGAGAATTCGGTCTCGCTGATCGGATGGCGGCCGCGGGTGCTGACGATGCGGCCTTCTTCGAGCAGCTCGTCGGCGATCTGCACCGCCGAGGTCAGCAGCCCGCCGGGGTTGCTGCGCAGGTCGAGCACCAGCCCGCGCAGGGGGCCGCCGGCCTTGAGCTCGCCCAGCTGGCGCTGGAAGTCGGCGGCGGTCTCGACCTGGAACGCGCTCACCCGCACGTAGGCGTAGCCGGGCTCGAGCATGCGGCCGCGCACGCTGGCCACGCGGATCTGCTCGCGCACCACCGTGACTTCCAGCGGCGCCGGCTCGTCCTCGCGCACGACGGTCATCGACACGCTGGTGCCGGCCTGGCCGCGCAGCGGGCCGGCGCCGTCATGGCTGGCGGGGGTGAGCGGCTCGCCGTCGACCGCGGTGATGAGATCGCCCGAGCGCAGGCCGGCGCGGGCGGCCGGGGTGTCGTCGATCGGGGCCACCACGCGCATCGAACCGTCCGGCAGGCGCACCACCTCCACCCCGATGCCGGCGTAGGCGCCGGTGGTGCTTTCATCGAACGCGCGCGCGTCGTCGCCGGACAGGTAGGCGCTGTGCGGATCCAGATCCAGCAGCAGGCCGCGGATGGCCGACTGCATCAGCTCCGCGTCCACCACCGGGTCGACGTAGGCCTCCTTGATGGCGTTGTAGACGGCGACGTAGCGGTGGATCTCGCGCAGGGGCACGCGGCTGTCGGTGCCGTCGTCGGCGGCTTCGGGGGTGACGGCGGCTTCGCCAGCCGCAGCCTCGTCTTCCGGCCCTGCCGGCTGCTCCGGTTCCGCGGGCTCCGCTTCCGCGGGCTGCTCCGGCTCTGCGGACTCCTCCGGAGCCTGCCCTTCCACCTGCGCCGCTTCTTCCGCGGCCGCGGGTTCGAGCTGCGGCTCCGGCCCGGTGGGCGGCTCGGCCGCGTGCACGGGCGCCAGCAGCAGGCAGGCAATGGCGATGGGAAGCAGACGATGCATGCACACGGCTCCGGAAACACGGGATGCGCGGCCGCCGGCCGACGCGAACGCCCGATTATGCACGCCGCGCCGGAACGGCCGCTGGCCGGCCGCCGCGCTCAGCGCCGCTGCAGCCAGTTCGATGGATCGATGGGCTGGCCGTTGCGGCGCAGCTCGAAATACAGCGACGGCTGGCCCTGGCCGCCCGAGTTGCCCACGCTGGCCACGGCGGTGCCGCGCGAGACCCGGTCGCCGACGTCGACCAGCAGCGCGTCGTTGTGCGCGTACAGGCTCATGTGGTCGTTGCCGTGGTCGACGATGACGATCAGGCCGTAGCCGGTCATCCACTCGCTGAACACCACCGTGCCGTCGGCCACCGCCTGCACGGGGGTTCCGGTCGGGGCGCCGATCAGCACCCCGGAGCTCTTGCGGCCGTCGGGCATGGTGGCGCCGTAGCCGGCCAGCAGGCTGCCCGCCAGCGGCCAGCCGAGTCCGCCGACCTGGATCGCCGCGCCGCGGGCGACCCGGGCCGGGGCGCGCCGCGGCGGCTGGGCGCGCCCGCCGTCCGCCTCGCGGGCCTGGCGGGCGGCGCGCGCGCGCTCCTCGGCCTCGCGCGCGGCGGCGCGGGCGGCGGCGGCGCGCAGCTGTTCGATCACCTTCTCCAGGGCGCCGGCGTCGCGGCCCAGGCTGTTTTCGCGATCCTGGCGGTCTTCGTACTGCGCCTCCAGCTCGGCCAGCTGGCCGGCGCGCGCCTTGCGGTCGCTCTCCAGCCCGGCCAGCTGCGCGGCCTGGCGCTCGCGCTCGGCCTCCAGGGTGGCGGTGCGCTCGGCGATCTCGGTTTCCACCGCGTCCAGCTCCTCCAGCTCCAGGGCCAGGGACTGGATGCGCCCGGCGCGCTGGGCCTGCAGGTAGCGGTGGTAGGCGAGCATGCGGTTGGCGTCGCCCACCCGATCCTGGGCCAGCAGCAGCTTGAGCGCGGCGTGGTCGCCGATGGCGTAGGCGGCGCGCAGCAGCGCGGCCAGCTCCTCGCGCTGGCCGCCCAGGCGCTCGTCCAGCTCGCTGCGGCGGGCGCCCAGCTCGGCCAGCGCCAGCTCCTCGGCCTCGATCCGGGCGCGGGTGTCGTGCAGGGCGCGGGTGGAGGCGGCCACCTGCTCGTCG
Source organism: Luteimonas dalianensis (assembly GCF_049339425.1). Classification (NCBI taxonomy): domain Bacteria; kingdom Pseudomonadati; phylum Pseudomonadota; class Gammaproteobacteria; order Lysobacterales; family Lysobacteraceae; genus Luteimonas; species Luteimonas dalianensis. Next base: position 27,467 of record NZ_JBMPPO010000010.1, read on the forward strand.
GCCTCACGCAGCGCGCGTGCGGCGTCGCCGCGCTGGCCTTCCAGCTGCCGCCGCTCGGCGGCGACCTCTTCCAGCTCCTGCTTGACCTGCTGCAGGCGCCGCTCGGCCTGGCGCTGATCCTGCTGGGCCTGGACAGGCACCGCGGCCAGCGCCAGCGCGGCGGCCAGAACCAGCAGCGCGCGGCGCGGGCCGGCCACAGGCATCAGGCCGGCTGCAGCAGGCTGCGGCCGGTCATCTCTTCCGGCACCGGCACCCCGGCCATGTCCAGCAGGGTCGGGGCGAGGTCGCGCAGCGAGCCGCCTTCACGCAGGGTGGCCGCGCGCGCGCCGACGTAGATCAGCCCCACCGGGCCGACGGTGTGCGAGGTGTGCGGCTGGCCGGTGTCGGGGTCGCGCATCATTTCCACGTTGCCGTGGTCGGCGGTGACCAGCAGCTCGCCGCCGCGGGCGCGGGTGGCCTCGACCACGCGGCCGACCGCGGCGTCCACCGTTTCCACCGCCTTGATCGCGGCCTGCAGGTCGCCGGAGTGGCCGACCATGTCCGGGTTGGCGTAGTTGCAGATGATCATGTCGAAGCGGCCGGACTCGATCGCTTCCACCAGTTTGTCGGTGACCTCCGGGCAGCTCATTTCCGGCTGCAGGTCGTAGGTGGCGACCTTGGGGCTGGGCACCAGGATCCGCTCCTCGCCTTCGAACGGCTCCTCGCGCCCGCCGTTGAGGAAGAAGGTGACGTGGGCGTACTTCTCGGTCTCGGCGATGCGCAGCTGGGTCATGCCGCGGTTGGCCAGCACCTCGCCCAGGGTGTTGCGCAGGTTGTCGGGCTCGAAGGCGACCGGCGCCTTGAGGGTGGCGTCGTACTGGGTCAAACAGACGAAGCTGCCCACGTCCAGGCGTCGCCGGCCAAAGCCGTCGAAATCCTCCTGCACGAAGGCGGCGGTGAGCTGGCGCGCGCGGTCGGCGCGGAAGTTCATGAACACCGCCGAGGTGCCGTCGCTCATCGGCTGGGCACCGTCGATCACCGTGGGCAGCACGAACTCGTCATTCTCCCCGCGCGCATAGGCGGCCTCAAGCGCGGCCAGGGCGTCGGGCGCGCGCTCGCCTTCGGCATTCACGATCGCGTCCCAGGCCAGGGTCACCCGCTCCCAGCGCCTGTCGCGGTCCATGGCGTAGTAGCGCCCGCTGACGCTGCCGATGCGGGCGTTGCCCAGCTGCCCGCACTTGGCGACCAGCGCCTCCAGGCTCGGGCGGGCCGAGCGCGGCGGCATGTCGCGCCCGTCCAGGAACGCGTGCACCACCACCCGCGGCACCCCGCGCCGGTAGGCCATTTCCAGCATGGCGAAGATGTGGCGCTCGTGGCTGTGCACGCCGCCGGGCGAGAGCAGGCCCATCACGTGCAGGGGGCGGTCGTTTTCGATCGCCTCCTCGCAGGCGTCGATCAGCTCCGGGTTGTCGAAGAAGCTGCCGTTGTCGATCGCCGCGTCGATCCGGGTCAGCTCCTGGTACACCACCCGGCCGGCGCCGATGTTCATGTGGCCCACTTCGGAGTTGCCCATCTGGCCGTCGGGCAGGCCGACGAAGCCGCCTTCGGTGTGCACCAGGGTGGTCGGGCCGGCGTCCCACAGCCGGCGCCAGTTGGGCACGTCGGCCTGGGCGATGGCGTTGTCGCGCGGATCCTCGCGGTGGCCCCAGCCGTCCAGGATCAGCAGGACCACCGGTTTCGGGCTGTTTGCAGCTTCTGGCACGTCGATAGACCCCGTGAACAATGGCAGGTGCGATTGTAGCCGCGCGGGCGCATGCTGATGTCGTGCACACACACAAGGAGCCCGCCATGACCACAATCTCCCGCCTTGTTCCCGCCTTCGCGCTCGCCGTCGCACTCGCCGCCGCACCGGCGCTGGCCGCCGAGGACATCAGCCGCGTCAACGGCGGCATCGAGGTCGAAGCCGGCCAGCAGGCCGGCGACCTGAGCACGGTCAACGGCGGCATCCGCACCGGCGAGGGCGCCCGCTTCGGCGACGCCAGCACCGTCAACGGCGGCATCCGCACCGGCGACCGGATCCAGGGCGAAGACCTGGCCACCGTCAACGGCGCCATCGAGCTGGGCGAACGGGCCGAGGTGGACGCGCTGGCCACCGTCAACGGCAAGATCAGCGCCGGCCCCGGCCTGCGCGCCGACGACGACGTGGATTCGGTCAGCGGCGGGATCTTCATCGACCGCGGCGGCTACGTGGACGGCAGCGTGAGCACCGTCAGCGGCGGCATCGGCCTGGTCGCCACCGAGGTCACCGGCAACGTGCACAGCGTCTCGGGCGACATCACCGTGGGCATCGGCTCGCACGTGCGCGGCAACGTGGAGGTGCGCAAGTCCTCGGGCATCAGCTGGATCCGCTTCGGCGGCAGCGAGCGGACGCCGCGGATCGTGATCGGCCCCGACGCGGTGGTGGACGGCCGCCTGGAGTTCGACCGCGAGGTCGTCCTGTACGTGCACGAGAGCGCCCGCACCGGCGCGATCAGCGGCGCCACCGCGATCCCGTACTCCACCCGGCGCGCGCCGCGCGACTGAGCCGGCCGCGCCGGCCCGGGCGCGGCGGCGGAACGGCTCCGGCGGAAGGGGGCTAGAATCGGCGGTTTCGCCCCTCGGAGAACTTCCGCATGCAACGACTCCTCCTGCCGGCCGCCCTGGCCTCCGCGCTGGCGCTGGCCGCCTGTGGCGGCGACCGCCCCGCGGCCGACGCCGCTGCCGACGGCACCGCCGCTCCCGCCACCGGGGCCGCTTCGGGCCACGACTTCTCGCCGGAGATCAGCGAGGCGGACTTCCGCGAGATGGTGCGCACGATGGCCTCGGACGAGTTCGAGGGCCGCGCCCCCGGTTCGCCCGGCGGCGAGAAGACGGTGGAGTACATCAGCGCCCAGTTCGAGCGCATCGGCCTGCAGCCGGCCGGCGAGAACGACAGCTGGTACCAGACCGTGCCGATGGTGCAGACCACCGCCAGCAACGCCACCGTGCTGAAGCTGGACGGCGCCGGCGGCGAGCGCGAGCTGGCGTTCGGCACCGAGATGATGATCGGCACCCGCACCGGCCAGCAGACGGTCAGCGTCAGCGACAGCGAGCTGGTGTTCGTGGGCTACGGCGTGGACGCGCCCGAGCGCGGCTGGAACGATTACGAAGGCCTGGACGTTGAAGGCAAGACGGTGGTGATCCTGGTCAACGACCCGGGCTTCCACACCGCCGATGAAGACCTGTTCGACGGCAACCGCATGACCTACTACGGCCGCTGGACGTACAAGTTCGAAGAGGCCGCGCGCAAGGGCGCGGACGCGGCGATCATCATCCACGACACCCCGGGCGCCTCCTACGGCTGGGACGTGGTGCGCACCTCGTGGTCGGGCGCCCAGTTCGACCTGCGCGCCGAGGACGACCCGGCGCCGCGCCTGCCGGCCCAGGGCTGGATCACCAACGAGGTCGCGCGCGAGCTGTTCGCCAACGCCGGGCTGGATCTGGACGAGCAGATCCAGGCCGCCAGCAGCGCGGACTTCCGCGCGGTGCCGCTCGACGCCACGGTCTCGTTCGAGCTGGAAAGCGAAGTGGTGGAAGGCTCCTCGCGCAACGTGATCGGCGTGCTGCCGGGCACCGGGCAGCCCGAGGACGTGGTGGTGTACATGGGCCACTGGGATCACCTGGGCAAGCACGAGGACGGCGAGATCTACAGTGGCGCGATCGACAACGCCACCGGCATCGCCGGCATCATCGAGATCGCCGAGCGCTTCGCCACCGAAGAGCCGGCGCCGCAGCGCTCGGTGGCCTTCCTGGCGGTGACGCTGGAGGAATCCGGCCTGCTGGGCTCGCAGTACTACGTGGCCCACCCGGCGTTTCCGCTGGAGAACACCGTGGCCGCGATCAACCTGGACGCGATGAGCGTGGCCGGGGCGTCGCGCGACTTCGTGGTCACCGGCATGGGCAACTCGCAGCTGGAGGACATCCTGGAGCCGATCGCCGCCGCGCAGGGCCGCACCCTGGTGGAGGAAGGCAACCCGGCGGGCGGCTTCTACTTCCGCTCCGACCACTTCAACTTCGCCAAGGCCGGCGTGCCGGCGCTGTACGCCAAGGGCGGCAACGACCTGGTCGAGGGCGGCCTGGAGGCCGGCCGCGCGGCCGGCGAGGACTACGCCACCCGCTACCACCAGCCCAGCGACGTGTACCGCGAGGAGTGGAGCCTGGACGGCCTGATCCAGGATCTGGAGGCGCTGTACGAAGTGGGCCGCGTGCTGGCCGACGACGTCGACCAGTGGCCGAACTGGTACGAAGGCAACCCCTTCAAGTCCGCCCGCGACGAGATGATGGACGCGCGGGACTGACCGCCGGCAACAGTACGACACACGGACGGCGCCTTCGGGCGCCGTCTTCGTTCATGCCTCGTCGCTTCACCCGCTGCCGGTCATCCTCGCTGCCGGTGACGCCCCGGTGCCGGTTGCGCCCCGTTGTAGGAGCGCGGGGGGGGGGGGGGGGGGGGGGGTTCTTCCCCGGCCCCGAACAGAACGCGGGCGAAGTTGTGTTTTCCGACCTGCAGGACGCCTTTGAAACC
>NZ_JBMPPO010000011.1:0-31446 GCF_049339425.1 Luteimonas dalianensis
CACGCTGGCTATGGTCTTACAATCACGAACGCCCGAATATGGCGCTCGGCGGCATCACTCCGATCCAAAAGCTGGCACTCGCTGCATAGCTCCACTTCTGGCGACTGCTAAAAATGGGGGGATTACCCTTGCTCTGCGCCGTGTCGTTTGCAATGTTTGCCACGTACGCCTTTCAGCGCCGTTCGCTCGTCATCGCAAGCGGAGCACTAGTCGTCGCCCTCCTCGGCGCGGCTCTGCTCTTCGCCAGTATTGGTCTCGCTCTTCCGGGCTGCTCCGGTGTCTGAGCCGCCTAACAATTCGTCCAAGCCGACGCCGCTTCTCGGCGCGGCTTAACTCAGGTGTTAGGCGGCTATGAAAGAACTCCTCTATCTAGCAGCATTCCTAGCGGTCACTCTCGGCATCGCGCATTCGGTTCTTGGGGAGCGGTACATTCTTGTTCGCCTCTTCCGGCGGGACGACCTGCCCAAGCTATTTGGCGGCACAGAGTTCACTACCCGCACATTGCGTTTCGCTTGGCATATCACCACCGTTGCATGGTTCGGCTTTGGGGCGCTCCTACTGCACGCTGGGCGTGGCGACCTCACCCCTTCCGGCACGCTACGCATCATTGGCTTCACCTTCATCCTTTCCGGCCTTCTTCCCCTCGTCATTACTCGTGGCAAGCATCTGTCCTGGCTGGTACTGTTCGCCATCGGCGGCATTGCCCTGTGGGGCGCCGCCTAACAATGCGTTCAAGCCGATACCGCATCGGGGCGCGGCTTAACTTAGGCGTTAGGGCTTTATGGACAGACTGTCGACAGTTGTGGTCATAGGAGCAGGAGCCAGCTTTGAGTTGGGACTACCCCTCGGGAGCGGGCTCAAAGCTGAGATCGCCTCACTTTTCGGAGGCGCCTACCTGCAGCATGACGAGATCACCTTTGAGGCAGTTCGACACGCAGATTTAGTAGAAAACGGAGCTAGTCCAAAGCGAACCTATTGGTCTGCCGGAGAGCGAATCGCGAGAGCAATGCCTCAGGCGATTTCTATTGATAACTTCGTGCATGATCAGCGTGACGATCCTCGAATAGCTCTGTGCAGCAAGATCGCCATCGCTCGCTGCATTCTTCGGGCGGAAGAGAACAGCAAGATATTCAAGGCGGCCGCGCGCACTAAGTCATTAGACATTCATCGCCCACGTGGTGATCAGCACTTCAGATTCTTGGAAACAGAAGAGACCTGGCTCAACCAGTTCTTCCGGAATCTTACGCAGAGCTGCACGCTCGACGAACTACCCGCGCGCTTCTCAAACATTACTTTCGTGATATTCAATTATGATCGCTGCATTGAAACATTTGCAGTGATTTGGGTAAGCGAGTATCACGGAATTCCTAGATCGCAAGCCGCTGAAATAGTCGGTGCATTAACATTCTTACACCCGTATGGCCATGTTGGCCCAATCTCCTGGAATGATAGGAAGCCACTTCCAGAGTCATTTGGTGTCACACCAAGGCCAGACAAGCTGTACGAGCTATCTAAGGGCATTCGGACTTTCACCGAGGGCGTAGAAGAGGGATCGTCTCAGATTGAAGAGATTAGGAATAGCCTCATTCAATCGAAGCAAGTTTTGTTTCTTGGATTTGGCTACATCGACTTGAACCTACGCCTGCTCGGTGAAAGCAATCGTTCCTACTTCCCATCTCGCTTGATAGGCACAACCCAAGGCTTGTCTGGATTTGACACATCTGTAGTCCGATCGCGTCTACAAGAGATCTTCGCAGTTCCAGACGACCAAATTTTCCTGAACGCAGACACCTGCGTAAAAACAGTGCAAGATTTCAGCAGAGCTTTGCAACCCGCTTAAAGCCCTAACAATTCGTTCAAGCCGACACCGCTTCGCGGCGTCGGCAAAGCCTCGTAAGATTGTGGCCTTGCCGCCGCCGCAAAGCGGTGCGGCTTAACTCAGGCGTTAGGCCGCATGGAACGATCAACAATGTTCAAGCACAACCCCGACCAAGTTGCCGCACACGCATCGCTTACCTCGCATCAGCGCATTGCATTTGCCATTCTTGTCGCTGGTGCAATCCTGCCCATAGTGTTCTCGGGCGTCATTCGGCCGGTGTTCTGGCTTATCGCATTTCAGCTCGCGTGCGTCACAGGCATTGCCTGCATTCGCTGGCGCTCGCCCGGCATCGGAGGGAGCGTGCTCGTGGTCGCACTGGCAGCAATCGCGTGCCTAGTATCGGTGGCGGCGGGCTTTGCGGCCTAACAGTTCGTCCAACCCGATGCCGCTTCGCGGCCCGGCTTAATTTTGGTGCTGGACCGCTACATACATCAGGGGAAATTGCCATAAAGATCGTGTCATTCGCGCTGATCGCGCTGCTCGCTGCCCATTCCAGCGCTGTTGCGCAGACGCGCTGCTCGACCGATCCATACGGCAACACCACTTGTCGCAGCAGCGATGGAACCACTACGCGCGCAACCACGGATCCGTACGGCAACACAACGTATCGCCGCAGTGACGGTATTACGACCCGCGCAACATCGGACCCTTACGGCAACACGACGTTCCGTCGCAGCGATGGCTCGACCACCCGCGCCACAAGTGACGCCTTCGGAAACGCCACATATCGCCATAGCGACGGCTCTACTACTCGCGCGACGACCGACCCCTATGGCAATACCACGTACCGCAGCAGTGACGGCACGACCAGGCGCTGCAGCACTGATCCGTACGGGAACACGACCTGCCGCTGAGCAAGTCGACCCGAGTGGGCGACAATGGCGCCTCGCAACGAGGGTGATGATCGATGCAGCTGATGTGCGGTGATGCCAAGGGCGTGAACAGCAGGAGGTTCCATTCAGCCCTCCTGCTTTGCTCGGCGCTGCTTGCGGCGACCGCACCGCCGGCGGCCTCGCGGGAGCCTGGGCCTGGATCCTTGATCCGGTCGGCGACCTGGGAGGATCACAGTGAGTACTACCCACGCAGTACGCTGTGCGAAAGCGATGAGGTGACGCTGTGGTCCTGCCAGGCGGACGACCAGGAGCATGCGCTCTGCTCATCGCGCGAAATGACCAGCATCGGTGCCCATGGCTATATGCAGTACCGGGCATTGCGTGGGGGATCGACGGTGGTTGTCCATCCGGAGGCAAAGCAGCCGCCGGCAGGGCTGTTTGCTTTCAGGGCGTCTTCCAATGGAGATGCCGCCGTCGAGTTCATGCGGGGGGACAGCAGGTACGTCCTGGTGGATGCGCTCCGGGGCGAGTCGGCCGTGCTGGTTGATCCGCCGGACGGTCCAACGACGCGCATTGCCTGCGGAAGCAACCAGACGTTGCAGGTCAACTACACGCTGCGGCTGATGCATGAGGCGGGAATATGGGCGCCGGCTGCCGAAGTTGCCGCGCGGGCCCGGGCCGCGGTGGACGCTGCGATCCTGCCGCTGATGTCCGAACACGATGTCCCCGGCATGGCCGTCGGGGTGATCATCGATGGCGAGCCGCATGTCTTCACGTATGGCGTCGCCTCGAAGGAGACCGGCGCGCCGGTCACCGAAGCGACGCTTTTCGAAATCGGTTCCGTCAGCAAGGTCTTTACCGCAACGTTGGCCGCGTACGCGCAGGCGACCGGCAAGCTGTCGCTCGGGGATCACCCGGGTCAGTACCTGCCCGAACTGAAGGGCAGGCCGGTCGACCAGGCCTCTTTGCTTCACCTGGGTACGTACACCGCCGGCGGCTTGCCGCTGCAGTTCCCCAGCGAGGTGGCGGACGACTCGGCGGTGATGGACTACTTCCACGGCTGGGAGCCGTCGGCCCCGCCCGGCACGCGGCGCGATTATTCCAATCCCAGCCCGGGCCTGCTGGGCCTGGTGACGGCCAGTGCAATGGACGGCGGCTTCGCCGCGCTGATGCAGTCGACGGTATTCAGCGCCTTCGGCATGGCCGACACCTTCATCCACGTGCCGGACGAGAGGATGGCGGACTACGCCTGGGGCTATCGCAATGACAGGCCGGTGCGGGTGAGCGCGGGGCCGCTTGACGAGCAGGCGTACGGCGTGAAGACGACGGTGTCGGATCTGGTCCGCTTCGTGCTGGGGCACATTGATCCCGACTCGCTTGAACCGGCGATGCGCCGGGCCGTGGAAGTGACGCAGGGCGGATACTTCCGTGCCGGGCCGGTGGAGCAGGGGCTGGGCTGGGAGCGGTATCCGCAGGCCGTTTCACGCGAGTGGCTGCTCGGTGGCAATGCCAGGGAAATGGCGTTCGAGCCGCAGCCGGCCCATCGGGTGGCCGGGCAGGGTGGGGAGGGTCGTTACTTCTTCAACAAGACCGGCTCGACGGGCGGGTTCGGCGCCTACGTGGCGTTTGTACCCGGCGAGAATTTCGGCGTGGTGCTGCTTGCAAACCGGGGCTTTCCCAACGCTGCCCGCATTGAAGCGGCCTGGCAGATCCGCGAGCAGCTTGCATCGGACTCCGGTGCTGACTGACCCGTTCGAGGAGGACGGCTTATGGAAGGGAGTCATCGTATGAAAATCGTGTTCCCCCGCGACGCCGCCCGGGCGCTCGTCCTCGCCTCGGCACTGGCGGCCGGACAGGCCGCCGCCCAGGCGCCTGGCGGCTTTTCGGTCAAGCATGAAACTGTGATCGCGGCGCCGCCGGCCGAGGTCTACCGCGCGCTGGTGGAAGATGTCGGCAGATGGTGGAACCCGGCGCACACGTATTCCGGCGATTCGGCCAACCTGACCATCGACGCGCGGCCGGGCGGATGCTTCTGCGAAAGACTTGCCGACGGTGGGGGCGTGGAGCATCTGCGCGTGGTGCATGTCGCGCCCGGCGCGATGCTGCGCCTGTCCGGCGGGCTCGGGCCGCTGCAGGCGCATGGTGTTGCCGGCAGCATGACATGGATGCTCGAAGACATTGAAGGCGCGACCTCGGTCGAACTCACCTACGTGGTGGGCGGGTTCATGGAAGGCGGGCTTGAACGCGTCGGCGGGCCGGTCGGCGCGGTGATCGGTGAGCAGCTCGGCCGGTTGAAGCAGTACGTCGAGACCGGCGATCCGTCACAGGATGCGCCGGAGCCGTAGGCGGGCCACGGGTTTGCTGATCATGTGCGGCGTGACCTGGGCGCTGGCAAAGCCGCTCCAGGGCGCGTGAGGCTGGCCTAGTCGCGGAAGTTGTCGAACTGCAGCGGCCGCTCGAACTCGCCGGCCTTGAGCAGCGCGATCGCCGCCTGCAGGTCGTCGCGCTTCTTGCCGTTGACGCGCAGCTTGTCGCCGTTGATCTGGGTGTCGACCTTGAGCTTGGCTTCCTTCAGCGTGGCCTGCAGCTTCTTGGCCAGCTCGCGCTCGATGCCTTGCCTGACGCTGATCTTCTGGCGGGCGCCGGCCAGGTTGGTGTCGATGTCCCCGAACTCCAGGCAGCGCGCGTCGATGCCGCGGGCGATCAGGCGGGCGCGCAGGATGTCGGTCATCTGCTTGAGCTGGAACTCGCTCGGTGCGGACTGGGCGATCACCCCGTCGTCCAGTTCGAACTTCGCGTCCACGCCCTTGAAGTCGAAGCGGGTGCCCAGCTCGCGGTTGGCCTGGTCAACGGCGTTGGTCAGTTCGTGGCTGTCGACTTCGGAGACAACGTCGAAGGAAGGCATGGCAGGGCTCCTTGTTGCGGGGCCGATAGCGTAGCAAGGGCGCGGGGCCGGATTACAATCGACCTGGCCATGTGGAGACTGCTCGCGCTTGCCATCACCGTCGCAACCGGGCTGGGTTACCTGGCGCTGATGCGTGTGGCGCCGGATACGTTCGGCTGGACGTACCCGCGCGGCGGGATCTTCGTCCTGGTGTTCTCGCTGCTTGCGGCCAACGCCGCGATCTGGGTGGCGGCGCGGGCCGGTTTCCCGGTGGAGCACAGGCTCCAGCTGGTGGCCGCGGCGTGGATCTGGCTGCTGGTGCAGGCCGGGGCGATGGCGTGGCTGTACGCCAGCTTCCGGTAGGCTACGGCCCGTGCGCCTCTGGTCCCTCCATCCCCGCTACCTGGACCGCCAAGGCCTGACCGCGCTCTGGCGCGAGGGGCTGCTGGCGCGGGCGGTGCTGGCGGGGAAGACCCGCGGGTACCGCAACCATCCGCAGCTGCAGCGCTTCCGCGGGCAGGCCGATCCGCTGGCGTCCGTGGATGCCTATCTGTGGGCGGTGCAGCAGGAGGCGGCGCGGCGCGGGTACCGCTTCGATGGTTCAAAGCTCGGTGAGTGCCGGGAGGTGCCGGTGATTCCGGTCACCGACGGCCAGCTGGCGCTGGAGTGGGCGCACCTTGGGCGCAAGCTGCAGGCGCGCAGCCCGCAGGTGGCGCAGCAGTGGGCCGGTGTGCAGGCCCCGCAATGCCATCCGGCGTTCAAGCCGGTGCCGGGCGGGGTGGCGGAGTGGGAGCGGGCCGGGTGAGATGTCCGATCACCCGGTTTCAGGTGGCAGGCCCTACGCGGGCGGGGGCGGGTCAGCCCGGCCGGGCGCGCTCGGCGACTTCGGCCAGGGTGGCCGGGGTGATGTGCCACTGGCCGGCGGCTTCATAGGCGAAGTCGGCGGTGATCTTTCCCGTGGCGCTGACGATGCGGATCACGCAGGCGCCCCAGGGCTCCCTGTCGTCCACGCGGGTGGCATCGCGCAGGGCGTCCAAGTCGTTGCCCAGCTCCGTTGACTCCGGCGTGGCCGCTTCGGGCGGCTGGCCGTCGCGGTAGCGAAAGCCACTGAGCACGCGCCGGCCGTCGCTGTAGGTGGCGATGAGCGCGTAGCCGTCCCACGGCTGGGCGTCGACCTTCGGATCGCTCACGATCCGCTGGCCGATCTGCATGATCAGGTCGTTGCTGTCCATGGCGGCGAGGATATCAGCTGGCGTGGCTGATCATGTCGTCCATGTCGCCCTGCTTGATGTTGGCGAAGTACTGGCCGGCTTCATTGTCGAAGATGGTGGTCTGCGGGTCGTACACCACCGCGCCGGTCTCCGGGTTGGTGACGCTGTAGTCCACGATCACCTGCTGGGGGAACTGCGCACCGGCGGGCGTGAGCTCAATGCGGATGTCCACGTCCATGCCGTGGTCCAGCCAGTCCGCCCACTCCTGCTCCATGCGCGCGTAGGGGCCGGTGTTGAAGTTGGCCTGCTGCGGGAACATGTTCACCGGGCCGTGCCCGTGCACGAAGCGGTAGGCGAGCAGGTGGCCGGTGTGGTGGTCGCTGCCCAGGCCGTTGTCCTTGCGGAAGTCGCTCTGTGCGGTGGATTCGGTGCGGTCGCCGTCGCGGTAACGGCTGCTGCCCGGCGTCCAGGTGAGGGTGCCTTCGGCCTGCACCGGACGGCCGTCGCGGTCGAAGGTCCAGGTGATGTCGTTGGTCTCGCCGCTACCCACGTCGGTGATCAGGCCGTTGATGGTGCTGGCGGTCACGGTCTCGCTTACGCCGATGGTGCCGTCGGGCTGGGTGCCGGTGACCAGCAGGTGGTTGAACGCGGCGCGCTGCCCGGGGTCGGTGGGATCGCGCTGCACCAGGGTGTGGACGGAGAAGTCCTCGCGGTCGGTCGCGGGAGCGGCCGAGCCGTTTTCGAACGGGCTGTCGAACACGTGCGCGTGGCCGGACATGATCCGCAGCTCGGGAACCGGGGTGGCCTTGGTGATGGTGCTCTTGCTCACCACCAGGCGCACGTCGTCGATGTCCTCGATGCCGTTCACGTCGGCCAGGGTGCGGAAGGTGTCCTCGAACGCGGTGCCGCTGAAGTCGCCGCCGCGCAGCTCCACGCTGGTGCCGGGCGGCCAGGTGTCCGGATCCATCGGGTTGAGCGCCTGCATCGCCTCGGGCGTGGCCTGCGCGCGCACGGCGTTGGCGTGGTAGGTGACCGCGATGGGGCCGGAGTCGTGCCCGGGCGCGCTCACCGAGACCTCGGTGGTGCCGGTCCAGGTGGTGCGCTGGCGGAAGCTGGACTCCTCGCTGATGCGGGTGGTGGCCGGATCGTGCTCGAACTCCACGTCGCGGCCTTCGGCGCCGGTGATGGCGTCATCGAAGCCCGGCGTCGGCGCCAGGTCGCGGAAGCGCTCCAGGGCGCTGTTGATCCAGTCCGGCAGGGAGAAATCGGTGCGGGGCGCGTCGATCGTCATCAGGGCACGCTGGCAGGTGGCGGGGGCCGATGCGGGGAAGCTTATCGGCCTGCGCGCGGGGCCGATATTGGGGTTTACCCGAGGAGGAGGCGCGGTTGGGGCGCGGATCAGCGCCGGGCGGACTGCAGCTGGCGCAGTTCGGCCTTTTCCTCGGCCGAGAGCGCGGCGAAGCCGCCTTCGGCGACCTGGGCCTGGAGCTCGTCCACGCGCTGATCCAGGGTCTGGCGGTCCAGGCGGGCGATGACGTCGATGAATTCAACCCGCCAGGTGGCCTCTTCGCCGGGCAGGTCGATCATGGCCAGCTTCTGCAGCGCGTCGCCTTCTTCACGGTCGGCGAAGTGCTCGAGCAGGGCGGCGGTGGTGATGTCCGGGCGGCTGTGGACGATGGCGATCAGCTCGGTCAGCAGCGGGATGCCGGGCTGGCGCAGGGCGGTGAAGCGGTAGGTCTCGGGCAGATCCAGGGCCAGCGCCGGGCGCTGCATGAGCAGCAGGATGGCGGTGCGCACCAGGCTGCGGCGCGGCGCGTTGACCGGCCGCGCCGAGCGCGCGCGGCGTGCCGGCACGTGGGTGTCGGGGGTGGCGGTGCGCGCGCCCACGCCGGTCAGCTCGGTCAGGCGCTGGCGCATGAGGTCGGCGAAGGCGCCGTCGGGGATTTTGTCCAGCTGCGGGCGGGCGCGTTCGGCCAGCCGCGCCTTGCCGTCCAGCGAGCCCAGGTTGATGTCTTCGCCCACGGTGTCGAAGAAGAATTCCGACAGCGGCGTGGCCGCGGCCAGGCGCGCGTCGAAACCGGCCTGGCCCTCGGCGCGCACCAGCGAATCCGGATCCTCGCCCTCGGGCACGAACAGGAAGAAGGCCTGGCGCCCGTCGCGCATGCGCGGCAGCACCGACTCCATGGCCTTGACCGCGGCGCGGCGTCCGGCGGCGTCGCCGTCGAAGCAGAAGTACACGTCCGGCGCGCTGCGGAACAGCAGTTCGGCGTGGTCGGGCGTGGTGGCGGTGCCCAGCGTGGCCACGGCCTGGGTGATGCCGTGCTGGAACAGGGCAATCACGTCCATGTAGCCCTCCACCACGATCAGCCGGGTGAGCTCGCGGTTGGCCTGGCGCGCCTGCCACAGGCCGTACAGCTCGCGGCCCTTGTGGAACAGCGGGGTCTCGGGCGAGTTGAGGTACTTGGGGCCGTCGCTCTTGCCCAGCACCCGGCCGCCGAAGCCGATGGTGCGCCCGCGCCGGTCGGCGATGGGGAACATCACCCGGTCGCGGAACTTGTCGTAGACGTGGCCGCGGTCGTTGCGGCTGAGCATGCCGGTTTTTTCCAACAGCCTGATGCGGCGCTCGTCGGTGCCCAGCGTGTCCTTGAGCACGCCGAAGCCGTCGGGTGCGTAGCCGATGCCGAACTGCTCGCGGATCGCCTCGTCCATGCCGCGCCCATCCAGGTAGGCGCGGGCGGCGTCGTTGCCGGCCAGCTGCTGGCGGTAGAAGCGCTCGGCCGCGGCCAGCATGTTGAACATCGGGTCGATGTCGCCGTCGCGGTTGCGCTGGCGGGTCTCGCGCGGCACTTCCATGCCGGCGGCGCGGGCCAGCTCCTCGACCGCGTCGAGGAATTCCAGGCGGTCGTAGTTGATCAGGAACCCGATGGCGCTGCCGTGCGCGCCGCAGCCGAAGCAGTGGTAGAACTGCTTGTTGGGCGAGACGGTGAACGAGGGCGAGCGCTCGTCGTGGAACGGGCAGCAGGCGGCGTATTCGCGGCCCTGGCGCTTGAGCGGCACGCGCGCGTTGATCACATCGACGATGTCGGTGCGGGCCAGCAGGTCGTCGATGAAGGCGTCGGGGATGCGGGACATTGCCCCGCTAGGATGCCACGCCGGACGCGCTCAGGGCCGCGGTGCGGGCGCCTGCGGGGCGCCGGGCGGGCGGATGTCTTCGGGCAGCACCACCGGCAGCTTGCGCGGATCCTCGATGCAGGGGGATTCGTCGGCGACCAGGCGCTCTCGCGCGCGCTCGTCGATGACCGCGGTGATCAGGGCGCCGCCGAAGAAGATCATCGCCGCGTAGTAGATCCACACCAGCAGCAGCACCAGCGCGCCGGCCGAGCCGTAGGCGCTGCCGGGCGCGGCCTCGGCCAGGTAGAAGGCGATCGCCCAGCGGCCGACCAGGAACAGCGCCGAGGTGATCAGCCCGCCCAGGAACGCCTGCTTCCAGTGCACCCGGCGGTCGGGCAGGTAGTGGTAGAGCAGGGCGAAGGCGCTGGTGTAGACCAGCAGCATCACCGTGTTGCCGGCCACCGGCACCAGCATCGGGATGTCGCGGAAGGCCAGCTCCACCGCGGTGCCGGCCAGGGTGGAGATGATCACCAGGAAGCCGAGCGAGAACACCACGCCCACCGAGAACACCCGCTTGCGCAGCCAGGCCAGGATGCCGCCCAGGCTCTTCTCGCTGGTGTGGAAGATCAGGTTGAGGGTGGTCTGCAGGCGCGCGAACACCACCGTGGCGCCGACGAACAGCAGCCCGGTGCTCCACAGGCCGGCCAGGCTGCCGATGTCGGGCTGGTCGCTGGCGTTGCGGATGACGGTGTTGGCCACGGTCTGGGCCTGGGGCCCGGCGAGGGTGCCGATCTGGCCGATCAGGGCGTCCTGGGCTTCGGGGTACAGCGAGGCCGTGAGCCACAGCAGCAGCACCAGCAGCGGCGCCAGCGAGATCAGGGCGAAGAAGGCGAGCGAGGCGGCCTGGGTGAGCAGGTCGCATTCGACGAAGCGCTTGACCAGGGCGTAGGGCAGGCTCTCCTGGACGATCGCAGTCCATCGCTTCAGGCGGGGGTTGTCGAGCATTGCCATGGGGACAAGCATGGCACGGCCCCGTCAGCGGCCCGCGTGAACGCCCCGCTCCTGCAGCCCGGGTGCGATCAGGCGGACGCGGGTGCGTTCAGCCGGCGAGCTTCTGCTTGACCAGCTTCGAGACCAGGCCCATGTCGGCCTTGCCGGCCAGCTTCGGCTTCAGCGCGCCCATCAGCTTGCCCATGTCGGCCGGGCCGGCGGCGCCGGTGGCGCTAACGGCGGCGTCGATTTCGGCGTTGATCGCGGCCTCGTCCATCTGCGCGGGCAGGTAGCCTTCGATGACCGTGATCTCGGCGCGCTCGATGGCGGCCAGATCCTCACGGCCGGCGGCCTCGTACTGGGTCACCGAGTCGCGGCGCTGCTTGAGCATGCGCCCGAGCACGGCGACCACCTCGGCGTCGTCCAGCTCGATGCGCTCGTCCACTTCCCGCTGCTTGATGGCCGCGTTGATCAGGCGGATCACGCCCAGGCGATCCTTCTGGCCGGCCTTCATCGCCGCCTTCATGTCTTCGGTCAGGGTCTGCTTGAGGGTCATCGGGGGTCTCCGGCGGTGCGGGGGGAACGAAGAAAAGCCGGCGACGCGTGGCGTGCCGGCTTCACTTGGAAGCTGAACATGGCGCCCCGCGCAGGCGGGGCGGCCGGTCAGTACAGGCGCTGGCGCTTGGTGACGTCGCGCGAGGCGCGGCGCGCCTGGCGCTTCACAGCAGCCGCGGCCTTGCGCTTGCGCTCCTGGGTCGGCTTCTCGTAGTACTCGCGCTTGCGGGTTTCGGCCAGGACACCGGCCTTTTCGCAGGTGCGCTTGAAGCGGCGCAGGGCAAACTCGAACGGCTCGTTTTCGCGGACTTTGACGCTGGGCATGGAATCTCCGGGGGTGTAATTCGCCGGTCTTTCGCGCGGCGAGCCGCATATGATAGCCAGCCCCATGCCCCCGCCGCAAGTCCGGCCTTCCCGCGCGGGGGTGACTTGCGACCCCGGCGCCCCCATTCTAGTGGCCATGCGAGTCCTTGGAATCGAAACCTCCTGCGACGAAACCGGCGTTGCGGTGTACGACACCGCCATCGGCGGGGCGGCCGGGCTGCGCGCCCAGGCCGTGTACAGCCAGATCGCACTGCATGCCCAATACGGCGGCGTGGTGCCGGAGCTGGCCAGCCGCGACCACGTGCGCAAGCTGCTGCCGCTGATCCGCCAGACCCTGGCCGAGGCCGGGATGGGCGTGCGCGACCTGGACGGGGTGGCCTACACGGCCGGCCCGGGCCTGGTGGGCGCGCTGCTGGTGGGCGCGGGCGTGGCGCGCGCGCTGGCCTGGGCGCTGGAGGTGCCGGCGCTGGGCGTGCACCACATGGAGGGGCACCTCTTGGCGCCGCTGATGGAGGACGACCCGCCCGAGCCGCCGTTCGTGGCCCTGCTGGTGTCCGGCGGGCATACCCAGCTGGTGGCGGTGGAAGCGATCGGCCGCTACCGGCTGCTGGGCGAGACCCTGGACGACGCCGCCGGGGAGGCCTTCGACAAGACCGCCAAGATGATGGGCCTGCCGTATCCGGGCGGGCCGCAGCTGGCGACGCTGGCCGAGCAGGGCACGCCGGGCGCGTTCAAATTCCCCCGGCCGATGACCAACCGGCCGGGGCTGGATTTCAGCTTCAGCGGGCTCAAGACCCAGGTGCTGCTGGCCTGGCAGGGCAGCGACCAGTCGGAGCAGACCCGGGCCGATATTGCCCGCGGCTTCGAGGACGCGGTGGTCGAGACCCTGGCGATCAAGTGCGAACGCGCGCTGGACGCGGCCGGCACCGGCACCCTGGTGGTGGCCGGCGGCGTCGGCGCCAACCGGCGCCTGCGCGCGCGCCTGAAGGAGATGGCCGCCGCCCGCGGCGGCCGCGCCTGCTTCCCGCGCCCGGAGCTGTGCACCGACAACGGCGCGATGATCGCCTTTGCCGGCGCGCTGCGGCTGGACGCCGGCCAGCGCGACGGCGTCGATGCGCAGGTGGTGCCGCGCTGGGACATGGCCACGCTGGAGCCGCTGGCCGCCGCGTGATGGCGCCGGTCAAGTTCCACTCGTTACCCTTGTGGGCCTTGTGATCCGGAAAGCGGAAGCGGAGGCGTGTTGATGGAGGAACAGATGAACTGGCTGGCGACGGTGCTGGAGCCCTATCCGTGGGCGTATACCGCGGTGATGCTGGCGGCGCTGCTGCTGCTGGCGTGGCTGGCGAACTTCATCACCAAGAAGATCCTGCTGCGGCTGCTGCGGCGCGCGCTGGGCATGCTGCCGGTGCTGCGCGGGGAGAACGCGCCGGCGATGCAGATGCGCGCGGTGCCCAGGCTGGCGAACGTGGTGCCGGCGCTGGTGATTGCCGGCGGCATCATGCACGTGCCCGGCCTGCCGGCCCAGGTGGCGCTGCTGGTGAGCAACCTTGCCCAGGTCTTCGTGGTGGTCACGGTGGTGATGGCGATCAGCCACGTGCTGGACGACATCAACACGATCTACGAACGTCGCCCCGACGCGCACAACAAGCCGATCAAGGGCTACCTGCAGGTGGCCAAGATCGTGCTGTACGCGCTGGCCGCGCTGTCCGCGATCGCGATCCTGGCCGGGGTCGAGCCGCTGCACGTGCTGACCGGCCTGGGTGCCGCCAGCGCGGTGCTGATGCTGGTGTTCCAGGACACCATCCTCTCGTTCGCGGCCAGCCTGCAGATCAGCGGCGATGGCCGGGTGCGGATCGGTGACTGGATCGAAATGCCTTCCCAGAACGCCGACGGCGACGTGATCGACATCGCCCTGCACACGGTGACGGTGCAGAACTGGGACATGACCATCACCACCGTGCCGACCAAGAACCTCATCAGCCACTCGTTCAAGAACTGGCGCGGCATGAGCGAGTCGGGCGGGCGCCGGATCAAGCGCGCGCTGTACATCGACCAGGGCAGCGTGCGCTTCCTCAGGCCGGAGGAGGTGGAGAGCCTGCATCAGTTCATGCTGCTCGACGAATACCTGAAGGAGAAGGAGCAGGAGCTGACGAAGTGGAACACCGAGCTGGCCTCGCGCGGCGGCAGCGCGGCGGTCAACCACCGCCGGGTCACCAACCTGGGCACCTTCCGCGTGTACATCGAGCAGTACCTGGCCAAGCATCCGGGCATCCACCAGGAGATGACCAGCATGGTGCGCCAGCTGCAGCCGACCGAGGCGGGCATTCCGCTGGAGCTGTACTGCTTCACCAACGACGTGCGCTGGACGTACTACGAGGCGATCCAGTCGGACATCTTCGACCACCTGCTGGCGATCATGCCGGAGTTTGGGCTGCGGGTGTTCCAGCGCACCTCGGATGCGCCCATCGACGTGCGCTTGCACGACCGGCGCGGCGGCGAGGGGCAAAAGAGTGGCGATGAAGGCGGGCAGGGGCCGCGGCAGGCGCAGGACTGAACGCGATACGATTCCCGGCCCCGGTTGAGTGCTGCCCAGACCATGGACGTGATCCACATTGAAGGCCTGCGGGTGGACGTGCTGGTCGGCGTCCATCCGCATGAGCGCGAAGGGCGCCAGCCGCTGCTGTTCGACCTGGAGCTGGGGTTCGACAACCGCGTTGCGGCGGCCAGCGACGACGTCGCCGATGCGCTCGATTACGCGGCGGTGTGCGAGGCGGTGCGCGGGTTCGTACAGGCGCGAGAAGACCAGCTGCTGGAGACGCTGCTGGAAACCCTGGCCGCGGAGCTGATGCAGCGTTTCCCGGCGGCGCGGCGGCTGCGGCTGCGGGTGCACAAGCCCGAGGCGGCGCGCGCGCTGGGCTGCGCCGGCGTGGGCGTGTCGATCGTGCGCGACCGCGCGCCGTGAGCGCGGGCTGGCTGCTGGTGCTGGGAAGCGATGCGGGCAGTCAGGCGCCGATCGACGCCACGCTCGCCCAGCTGCGTGAACTGGGCCCGGTGCAGGCGCTGACGCCGGCCCGGCGCAGCCGCGACGCTGACGGCAGCGGGCGCTGGTTCACCAACCGGCTGGTGCGGCTGGACAGCGCGCTTGGGCGCGACGCGATGCGCGCGCGGCTGCAGCAGATTGAGCGCGGCCTCGGCCGCTCCGACGCGCGCGGCGACGTGCTGATCGACATCGACCTGCTGGCCTGCGGCGATGGACGCGCCTGGCAGCTGGATCCGCACGCGGCGGAGAAAGGCGAGCATCAGCGCCCCCACGTCATCGCCCTGCTCCGGGAAGCCGACATCACCCTGTCCGCGCCTTCCTGATCGTCCCCGTCGTCCGCGTCGTTCCCGTCCTCGTTGTAGGAGCGCGCATGGCGCGCTCCTACGGGGTCAGATGGTCAGGGTGCGGCCGCCGTCCACGGCGATGATCTGGCCGGTGACGTAGCGGTTGCCGCGCAGCAGCCACAGCACCGCTTCGGCGATGTCGCCCGGCTCGCCCTGGCGCTCCAGCGCGGTGCGTTCCAGCACCGTCTCCAGGGTCTCGGCCTTGATCGGGTTCTCCGACCACAGCACGTTGCCCGGCGCCACGCCGTTCACCCGCACGTCGGGGCCCAGCTCAAGCGCCAGCGACCGGGTCGCCATCGCCAGCGCGGCCTTGGCCATGCAGTACACCGCGTGGCCGCGCAGCGGGCGCTCGGCGTAGATGTCGACGATGTTGACGATCGCCCCGCCGGTGCGGGCCAGGTGCGGCGCGGCGGCCTGGGCGAGGAAGAACGGCGCGCGCGCGTTGCTGGCGAACAGCTCGTCCCACTGGGCCGGGGTGGTCTGGCCCATCGGCGTGGCGTAGTAGGTCGAGGCGTTGTTGACCAGCCCGTCCAGGCGGCCGAAGTGGCCGACGGTGCGCGCGACCAGTTCGGGCAGGCGGTCGAATTCGGCCAGCTCGGCCTGCAGGACGAGGGTGCTGCCGGGCCGGGCCGCTTCCAGTTCGGCGGCCAGCGCGTCCATCTGCGCGCGCGAGCTGCGGTAGTGCAGGGCCAGGTCATGGCCCTCGGCGTGCAGGCGGCGCGCGATCGCCGCGCCGATGCGCTTGGCGGCGCCGGTGACGAGGACGACGGGGCGGTCTGGGGCCATGCTGGACTCCGCGGCGGGCGCTTCATGTTAGCGGAGCGGTTTTGTCTGCGCGGGCACGGTCATCCGCGGGCAGCGGCGGGTTCCGTAAACTTGGCGGATGACCGATTCCAATATTGATGCCGATGCGCGTGCCCACAGCGAGCGGCTACAGGCGCTGATCCGCCGCGAGATCGAGGCGGCCGAGGTCGGGGCGATCCCGTTCTGGCGCTTCATGGAGCTGGCGCTGTACGCGCCGGGGCTGGGCTATTACAGCGCCGGGGCGACCAAGTTCGGCGCCGCGGGCGACTTCGTCACCGCGCCGGAGCTGGGTCCGCTGTTTGCCGAGTGCGTGGCCGAGGCGGTGGCGCCGGTGCTCGGCCAGCTGGGGCCGGATGCGCACTTCGTCGAGGTTGGCGGCGGCAGCGGGCGCTTCGCCGCCGACGCGATCACCCGCTTGGCGCAGATGGATGCGATGCCGGCGCGCTACGCGATCCTGGAGCCCAGCGCCGACCTGCGCGAGCGCCAGGGCGAGTATCTGCGGCAGCGGCTGGACAGGACCCTGTTCGCGCGCGTGCACTGGCTGGACGCTCCGCCGCAGGAGGAGTGGAACGGGGTGCTGTTCGCCAACGAGGTGATCGATGCGTTGCCCACGCCGCGCTTCGCCATGCTCGATGGCGAGGTGATGGAGGAGCACGTGGGGTTCGAGGACGGCCGCGGCTTTGTGCGCGTGGATCGCCCGGCCGATGCGCTGCTGGCGGCGGCGGTGCGGCACGTGGAGCGGCAGCTGCCCGAACCGTTCGCCCAGGGCTACCGCTCCGAGCTGCTGCCGCAGCTGCCGTACTGGATCCAGGCCGTGATCGGCGCCATGCGCGAGGGGGCGATGCTGTTCGTGGATTACGGCTTTGCCCGCGGCGAGTACTACCTGCCGCAGCGCAGCGACGGCACCCTGCGGGCGTTTTTCCGCCATACCGTGAGCGGCGACGTGCTGGCGCGGCCGGGGCTGCAGGATCTGACCGCGTCGGTGGACTTCACCGCGCTGGCCGAGGCGGGCACGGGGGCCGGGTTCGAGTTCGCCGGCTACTGCAGCCAGGCCGCGTTCCTGATCGGCAACGGCCTGGACAGGCGGCTGGAAGCGCACGAGGCCGGGGCCGCCGACGAGGCCGCGCGCTACACCCTGCGCCAGCAGGTCAAGCAGCTGACGGTGCCCGGGGCGATGGGCGAGGGCTTCCAGGCGATGGGCTTTGCCCGCGGGGTCGATTTCGAGCATGCGTTCCTGGCCGGTGACCTGAGCCACCGGCTGTGAGCTGGCCGCGACGCTCGCTCAAGCCGTTCCGCCGGCCGTGGCTGTGGAGCGGGCTGTGGTGCCTGGCGATCGCCGCGGTGGTGGTGGTCTCGCTGGCGCCGCCGCCGCCGATGCCGCCGGTGGAGGGCGGTGACAAGATCGGCCACTTCCTCGCCTACGGCGTGCTCGCCGCCGCGGCCGTGCAGCTGTATACGCGCTGGCCGTCGCTGCTGGGGGCGGGCCTGGGGCTGGTGCTGATGGGGATCGGGCTGGAGTGGGCGCAGGGCGCGCTGACCGAGACCCGGCAGATGGAGCGCGCCGATGCGCTGGCCAACACGCTGGGCGTGATCGCCGGCCTGGCCACCCGGCTGACGCCGCTGCGCGACCTGCTGCTCCACCTCGACAGCCGGCTCCCCCGGTAGGAGCGCGTAAGACGCGCTCTACAGTCGGGCACCATGGGGGATGGGGTGGGCTAATCTTTGCGGCATGAGGACTTTTGGATGACGGTGATTTCGATTGCATCGCGGGCGCCGGAGGCGGCGCGGGCGGCGCTGCGGCTGGCCTGGGCGCGCAGCGCGGCCGGCGAGCCCGGACTGGCGCTTGAGCGCGCTTCGTCCGACGCGGGCTTTCGCACCTACTGGCGCGCGGCGACCGCGGGCGGCAGCGTGATCGTGATGGATTCGCCGCCGGCGCTGGAGGACGTGCGCCCGTGGCTGCGGATGCACGCGGTGCTGGCCGCCGGCGGGGTGCGCGTGCCGCGGGTGCTGGCGCGCGACGAGGAGGCCGGGTTCGTGCTGATGGAAGACCTGGGTGGCCGCACCTGGCTGCAGGCCGTGGACGAGGTGGATCCGGACGCGGCGTTCGATGCCGCCGTGGAGCAGCTGCTGCGCCTGCAGGCGCTGCCGCCGCCGCCCGCGCTGCCGGCCTACGACCGGGCGCTGCTGCAGCGCGAGCTGGATCTGTTCGGCGAGTGGTACCTGGGGCGCCACCTGGGCGTGGAGCTGGATGCGGATGAGCGCGCGGGGCTGGAGCGGGTGCACGGGGTGCTGATCGGGTCGGCGCTGGCGCAGCCGCAGGTGTTCGTGCACCGCGACTTCATGCCGCGCAACCTGATGCCGGTGGAAGACGGACTGGCGGTGCTGGATTTCCAGGACGCGGTGCGCGGCCCGGTGGCCTACGACCCGGTGAGCCTGGTGCGCGACGCCTTCCACAGCTGGGAGCCGGAGCGGGTGCGGGACTGGCTGGCGCGCTACCACGCGCGTGCGCGCGCCGCCGGGGTGCCGGTGCCGGAGCTGCCGCGGTTCCTGCGCGACGTGGATCTGATGGGCGTGCAGCGGCACCTGAAGGTGCTGGGGATCTTTGCCCGGCTCAACTACCGCGACGGCAAGCCGCGCTACCTGGCCGACGGGGCGCGGTTCCTGGGGTATCTGCAGGAAGTGGTGCCGGCCTATCCGGAGCTGTCGGAGCTGGGGGCGATCATCGACCGGCATGCCGGTCCGGGCGCGGGCCCCGGCGCGGCCTGAGCCCGCCTCTGGTTGACCGACCCCCTGTAGGGCGGGTCGCGGGGTCAACGCGAGTCGCGGAGTCAGCGCGGGGCGGGTGAGCGGGTGCGGGCGATGGCGTCGATGCGGGCCTTGCGCAGGGCCTGGCCGATCTGGGGGCCGGTGAGGCCTTCGGCGGCCAGTTCGCGGGCGCTGACCGCCATGGCGGCGGCGTGCAGGCGCTGCAGCTCGGGGCCCTGGGGGTAGTCCGCGTCTTCGAAACCCAGGCGGCCGCGGCGGTCGGATTCGCACACCAGCGCCAGCGGGGCGATGCGCTCGGGCCTGCGGAAGGCGTCGCAGCGGGCCAGCAGGTCGTGCACGGTGGCGTCGCGCAGTTCGAACAGGCGGTGCACGTTGAGGTGCTCACGGCAGGCGATGCGGGCCAGCTCGCGGTGGGCGTTGGGCACCTTCAGCCGCTCGCACAGCGCTTCCAGCGGCTTCAGCCCGGCCTGCTCGTGGCCGATGTGGCGCGGCCACTTCGAGCGCGGCGTGAGCGCCTTGCCCAGGTCGTGGGTGAGGGCGGCGAAGCCGGCCACGTCGTCGCCCGGGGCCAGCCGCGCGCACATGTCGCTGACCATTTCCTGGTGGATGCCGGTGTCGATTTCGGGGTGGTATTCGGCCCGCTGCGGCACGCCGTACAGCGCGTCCACCTCCGGCAGCACCGCGGCCAGCGCGTCGGCCTCGCGCAGGGTCCGCAGGAACGCCGAGGGCCGGCCCGCGCGCAGCGCCTTGCACAGCTCCTGCCAGGTGCGCTCGGGCACCAGCGCGTCGAGCTCGCCGCTGGCGGACACCTCGCGCATGAGCGCCATCGTCTCCGGCGCCACGCTGAAGCCCAGCGGCGCGAAGCGGGCCATGAAGCGCGCCGCGCGCAGCACCCGCAGCGGATCCTCGACGAAGGCCGGGCCGACGTGGCGCAGCACGCGCTGTTTGATGTCGCGCGCGCCGTTGAACGGATCCACCAGGCCGCCGTCGGCGTCCTGGGCGATGGCGTTGATGGTGAAGTCGCGCCGCTCCAGATCCTGTTCCAGCGTCACCGACGGGTCGGCGTGCACGGTGAAGCCGCGGTAGCCGGGCGCGGACTTGCGCTCGGTGCGGGCCAGCGCGTGTTCCTCGCCGGTATCCGGATGCAGGAACACCGGGAAGTCGCGGCCGACCGGACGGAAACCGGCGGCGGCCATCGCCTCGGGCGTCTGGCCGACCACCACCCAGTCGCGGTCGCCCGGCGGCAGGCCCAGCAGCCGGTCGCGGACGGCGCCGCCGACGAGATAGGTCTTCATGCCGCCATGATGCCCGACCGCCCACGCGTAGGAGCGCGCATGGCGCGCTCCTATGCGGCGGGGGCGGGGCAGGCGAACGGGCGGCTGGGCTCGCCGGTGCGGCCGTGCATGCGCTCGCTCAGGGGCACGGCGGCATCGTTGAGGCGCCAGTCGTAGATCACGCTGAAGGCCATCACCCGGGCCACGTATTCGCGGGTCTCGCGGTAGCTGATGGTCTCGATCCAGATGTCCGGATCCATGTGGCCGCGCTGCTCGCGCCAGCGCGCCGTGGGCGCGGGCCCGGCGTTGTAGGCGGCCGAGGCGATGTAGGGGAAGCCGTACTGGTCACGGCGCTGGGCCATGTAGGCAGTGCCGATGCGGATGTTGGTGGCCGGGTCGTACAGGCTGTTGGCCCCGTTCCAGGCGATGCCGTTGCGCCGCGCCACCGCCGCGCCGGTGCTGGGCAGCACCTGCATCAGCCCGCGCGCGTCGGCCGGCGAGCGGGCGTTGGGGTTGAAGGTGCTCTCGGCGCGGATCTTGGCCGCCACCCAGGCCGGATCCAGGCCGTTGCGGGCGGCTTCGGCGCGGATGATGGCGTCGTAGTGCAGCGGGAAGCGCAGCGCGTACAGCCGGGTTTCGCCCGGCTCCCGGCCCAGCCCGAACACCGCGCGGTCGAACCAGCCGTTGTCCTGCGCCACCTTCACCGCGATCTGCCGCTGCACGTCGCTGAAGCGCTCCAGGGCGTGGGCCCATTCGCGCGTGGCCCAGCCCGGGCGGTCGGCGCGGAACAGCGCCATCGAGCGCACCATCGCCGGGTCGTTGGCGACCCGCGCGTACGAGGACGCGTCGCCGGGCGTGTCCAGCGGGCACAGCGCGTAGGGCTGGCCGAGGCGGTCGGCGGCCAGGAAGCCGTGGAAGGTGGCGTCGGTGGCCGCCTTTTCGAACAGCCGGGCCGCCTGGCGCATGTCGCCGAGCTTCTCGTGCATGCGGCCTTCGAACCACGTCCAGCGCGCGCTGTCGCGCTGTGTGTTGCCCATCTTTTCGATGGCGGCCAGCGTCGCGCGCCAGTCGCCGCGGGACAGGCCCTCGCGCACGCGCCATTCGTGCAGGCGCTCGTCGTATGCGGAGGCGGGCACCAGGTTGAGCCGGCGCTCGGAGTCGGGCAGGTAGGAGGCCACCGTCCACAGCGCGATCTGGTACAGCACCCGGCCGTTGGCGGCCTCGTCGAACTCCAGCGCCTGCGCGTAGCGCGGCAGCCGGGCTTCGGCGGCGTCCGGATCGTTGCGGCCCAGCTGGGCCAGGCCGTGCGAGGCCACCAGCCGGCTGCGCTCTGTCCTGGGCCAGTTCAGCGCGCGCTCGTGCGGGGCCTGGACGAAGGCGGCGTAGTCCTCGGCCAGCGTGCGCTGGCCGGCGGGCAGGCCGCGCGCGGCCACGCGCATGACGCCGGGGTTCCACTCCGCCGCCGCCAGCTCCAGCCGTTCCCAGCGCAGCTCCGGGGTCAGCGCGCCGCGCGCGTCGAGCGCGGCGAACGGGCCGTCGCACTGGTCGGGCAGCGAGTCGCCGCTGGAGCGCCAGATCTCCTGCACCTGCGCGTCCCAGGCGGCGTCCGCGGCGCCCAGGCGCTGGCGCGCATCCAGCTCGATGCAGCGCAGGGTGGTGTTGGTGACCTCGGGCGACCAGGCGGCGCGGATGCCGGCCCAGTCCTGGCGCTTGTGCAGGGCGCGCAGCCATTCGGCGCGGAACGATTCGGCCACCGCCTGGCCCTCGTGGCGGGCCAGGAACGACTGCGCCTGGTCGCCGGGGAGGGATTCGAGGTTGCGCCTGAGCGATGCGAACTCGATCCAGCCGTGCGCCGGGTGCGAGCTCATGTGCGGCGGCACCGGCCGGCCGCGCGCGGCAGCCTCCAGCGCGGCGCGCAGCTGGGCGTCGTTGGACTGGGCGAAGGCGGTGCCCGGCACCGCGAGCGCGGCGAGGGCGACGGTCAAAAGCAGTCGTTTCATGGGCAAAACCGGATGGGCGAACGCACCCGGCCGACTATAGCGAAGGGCCGGTGAAGCCGCGCACAGCGGCGGCCGCCGGCCGGCGTTGCGCTACCCTTGCCGCCCCTGTTCCGATCTGTCCCTGCGATGCTGACCCTGCTGCTCACCTTCCTCGCCCTGGGCGCGCTGGTCGGCGTCCTGGCCGGCCTGCTGGGCATCGGTGGCGGTCTGGTGCTGGTGGCGGCGCTGGCCTGGCTGCTGCCCCAGTACGGGATCCCGAAGGAGGCGGCGATGCACGCCGCCCTGGCCAGCTCGCTGGGCAGCATCGTGCTGACCTCGCTGTCGTCCAGCCGCGCCCACCACCGCCGCGGCAGCGTGCTGTGGCCGAGCGTGGCCTGGCTGGCGCCGGGGGTGGTGGTCGGCGCCTGGCTGGGCAGCCGCTTCGCCATCGCCCTGGACGGTGCGGTGCTGCGCTGGGCGTTCGTGGGCTACTGCCTGCTGATTGCCGCGCAGATGGCGTTCTCGCGCAGCGCGGCTCCGGGTGACGCGGTGCCCGCGCCGCGCGGCCTGCCGATGGCGCTGGCCGGCGGCGGCATCGGCGCGGTGTCGGCGGTGGTGGGCATCGGTGGCGGCAGCCTGACCGTGCCGCTGCTGACCTGGCTGGGGGTGGCGCCGGTGCGCGCGGTGGGCACCGCGGCGGCCTGCGGCATCTTCATCGGCCTGGCCAGCGCCGCCGGCTACGCGCTGCAGGCCCCGGCCGGCGCGCTGGGCGAACACGCCATCGGCTACGTCTACCTGCCGGCGGCGCTGGGCGTGGCGACGGCCTCGATCCTGACCGCGCCGCTGGGCGCGCGCATCGCCCACGCGATCAGCGGGGTGGCGCTCAAGCGGGTGTTCGCGGTATTCATGCTGCTGGTGGGGCTGGGCATGGCGGCGTGGTGAACGCCGCTGCCAGCTGGCTCAGCCGGCGGTGCGCAGGGCCTCTTCGGGCACGTCCAGCTCCACCGACAGGGCCAGGTGGTCGGACAGCGCCGCGGGCAGGGCGCGCATGTTGTTGGCGGCCAGGCTGCTGGTGACCAGCACGTGGTCGATGGCGCGCTGCGGGCGCCATGAGGGGAAGGTGTGGATGCGCCCGTCGGTCGGCTGCAGCGCGGTGTGCCGGTACAGCACCGACATCTCGGGCCGGTCGGCGGTGCAGTTGAAGTCGCCCATCAGCACCGCGTTGGGGTAGTCGCTGAGCAGCTCGGCGATGTAGCCCAGCTGCGCCTTGCGCGACTGCGCGCCCAGCGACAGGTGGGCCACGGCGATGGTCAGGCCGGCGTCGCCCTCGCCGAAGCGGGCCAGCAGCAGGCCGCGCCCGCGCACCCGGCCGGGCAGCGGGTGATCCATGACTTCGATCGGCTCATAGCGGCTGAGCAGCGCGTTGGCGCTGGAGGCGACGTTGGCGACCTTGCGGTTGGGCTGGTGCGTCCAGTAGTCGAACCCGCCGCGCTCGGCCAGGTAGTGGGTCTGGTTGGTGAAGCCCGAGCGCCAGCTGCCCGGGTCGCTCTCCTGCAGGCCGACGATGTCGTGGCCGCCGGCCAGGTCGGCGATCTGATCCAGCGCCTGGCGCTTGCCGCCCGCGGGCAGCACGTGCGACCAGCTGCGCATGGCGTAATCGCTGTAGCGGCGGGTGCTGGAGCCGGCCTGGATGTTGGCGCTCAGCAGCTTGATCTGCTTGCGCTCGCGGGCGTTGGCGGCCATGGCCCGCTCGGCCACCCGCCTGATTGCCCCATCCTGGCCCGGCGCGGCGCTCACTCCGCTGCGACCTCCGGCTCGACGCTCTCGCCTGCCGGCGCGGCCGCACCGGCGGCGGCGCGTTCCTGCTCGACCAGGTAATCGACGATGCGCAGCACGTCCTGGAAGTCCTGGCCGCTGACCACCCGGTACTTGCCGTTGACGATCATGGTGGGAGTGGCCTCCACGCCGGTGCGCTGGGTGAACTGCAGCGCGCGGCGCATCTGGCCGCTGACGGCAAAGCTTTCCATGGCCTGGGCGAAGCGGGTGGCATCCGCGCCGTGGCCGGCGTAGAACCCGGCCAGGGCGTCGTTGGTCACGCCCTGCGCCGGCAGGCTGCGCTGGCGGTGAATGGCATCGAACATCGGCTGGTGGGTGGCGTCGGCCAGATCCAGCGCCTCGGCGGCGTAATAGGCCTTCGCGTACGGCTGCCAGTAGCCGCCGAACGGGGCCGCCAGATGGCTCACGCGCACGTCGTCGGGCTGGCGCTGTTTCCACGCCGACATCAGCGGCTGGAAGCTGGCGCAGGCCGGGCAGGTGTAGCCGAACACTTCCACCACCTCGATCTGGCCGTTCAGCGGCAGGTACGGCTGCGGATCGGCGATCTCGACGTAATGGGTGCCCGCCACCGGGGCGAGTTCCTGCGGGGCCTGGGCGGCGGGCTGCTCGACGCTGGCCGGGGCGGTTGCCGCCGGGGTTGCCGCGGGGGTCGCGTCGTCCTGCTGGGCGCAGGCGACCAGCGCCAGCGGCAGGAGCAGGGAAAGAAAGGCGTGGCGAAGGATTTTCATAAGAGCGCTCTCTGGCGTGTCAGACAGTATCTGAGGGAGGGTTGGCGCCGGATCAAGGCGCGCGTTCGATGGCGATGAGCTGTTCAGCGATGCGCAGGACGTCGCCCAGGGTGCGGCCCTGGACGCGGTATTTGCCGTTGATCACCACGGTGGGCGTGCCCTGGGCGCCGCTGCGGCGCAGGAAGTCGTGGGCCGCCTGCACCCTGGCCGCGGTTTCCGGGCTTTGCATGGCCGCGCCCAGCTGCTGCCGATCCACGCCCAGGCCGGCGTAGAAGCTGGCCAGTTCGCCGACGGTGGCGTTGCGGGCGAGGATTCGGCTGCGGTGCACGGCGTCGAAGGTGGCCGCGTGCACGGTCTCGTGGCTGCCAATGGCCTGGGCGGCGAAGAACGCGGTGGCGTAGGGATCCCCGGCGCGGAAGGCGGCCGGCACGTGGCTGACCCGCACGTCGTCGGGCTGGCGCCTGGCCCAGGCGTCGAGCATCGGCCGGAATTCATGGCAGACGCTGCAGGCGTAGGAGAAGATCTCGGCCACCTCGATCCGGCCTTCCAGCGGCTGCCAGGGGCCGGCATCGGCGATGCGGACGTAGTCCTGGCCCTCAACCGGGGCCTGGGCGGAAGCGGCGGCGGGCGCCAGGGCTGCGGCCGGCAGGAGCAGCAGGGCCAGCAGCCAGTGGACGGGGGCTTTCATCGGGGGCGGGCCTCCGGGCAAAAAAAAGCCGGCCGAAACGCTCCGGCCGGCACATGATTTCAAGGAGACTGTGAAGGCTCTGACCGCGTGCAGGCGTGAAAGTTCACGGCTGCTCGACGGGCTCCGTGGTTTCCGGAGCGGCCTCGGCATCCGCGTCCGCGGCCGGAGCCGCGTCGGCAGGTGCGGCATCTTCCGCCGCGGCTTCGGCCTCGGCCGGCGCCTGGGCGTCCGCATCAGCGGCTTCGGCCGGCGCGGCGGCGGCGGGCGCTGCTGCCGCAGGTTCCGGAGCGACTGCGACCTGGGCCATGGCGGCGCGGGTGGCCGCGTCCGGGCGCGGGTGCAGGCCTTCCATGTAGCTGGCCAGGGCCTGGATTTCCTCGTCGGTGAGGTCGGCGGCGATCTGGGCCATGATCTGGAACAGCGCCGGATCCTGCCGCATGGTCTCGCCGGTGCGGTATTCCTGCAGGCGCTGGGCGGCGTACCAGGACGGCTGGCCGCTGACCTGCGGGTAGGCCGGGCCGGGGTTGCCGGCGCCGGTGGGGCCGTGGCAGGCCATGCAGGCCGGGATGCCGCGGTTGGCGTCGCCACCGTGGAACAGCTGCTGGCCGATCTCGTAGAACTTCAGGCCGGCGTAGTCGCCGGACTCGACCACGCTGTCGTCGGCCAGGCCGGTGTCGGGAGCCTGGGTGGCGTAGTACGCGCCCACGTCACGCATGTCCTGGCCGCTGAGCATCTGCGCGAACGGCGCCATGATCGGGCTCTGGCGCTCGCCGGTCTTGTACAGGGCCAGCTGCTGGGCCATGTAGCGCTCGCTCTGCCCGCCCTGGGACGGATAGATGTCGCGCACCGTGCTCTTGCCGTCCATGCCGTGGCAGGCGGCGCAGGTGGCCGCCAGCTCGGCGCCCCGCTCCGGGTTGCCCCAGGTGGTGTCGGCGAGAATTTCAGCGACGGTCTGGGTCACAAGCGGGGCGGCTTCCACCGGCGCTTCTTCTTCCAGGGGCACGGTGGTGGACTGGGCGTAGGCGACCGCGGCGGCCGTCAGGGCGGCCAGTCCGGCGATGGCAAGAACGCGAGCGTGGCGCATTGCGAGGCTCCGGGAACACGTAGAGGCCGGGCGCGGCGCGCCCGGCAGGTCGCCGGATTATCGTCGGCAGGCGCAAGTGCGGTCAAACCGGCGCAGGCGTCCGGGCCGTGCGATCCTAGCGCGATGACCAATCCGCTCGCCCGCGCCCGCTACCACCTGTCCGCCCACAACCGGCCGCAGCTGCCGCCCGATGCCGGCTACGAGGTCGCCTTTGCCGGGCGTTCCAACGCGGGCAAGTCCAGCGCCCTGAACGCGATCTGCCAGCAGAACGCGCTGGCGCGGGTGTCCAAGACCCCGGGCCGCACCCAGCAGCTGGTGTTCTTCCAGGTGGAGCCGCATGCGGATCGCCACCTGGTCGACCTGCCCGGCTACGGCTACGCCAAGGTGCCCAAGGATCTGCAGGCGCACTGGCAGGCCTTCATCGCCGGCTACTTCGAAACCCGCCAGGCGCTGCGCGGGCTGGTGGTGGTGATGGATATCCGCCACCCGCTCAAGGACTACGACCGGCAGATGCTGGGCTATGCGGTCGCGCGCGGCCTGCCCGCGCACGCGCTGCTGACCAAGGCCGACAAGCTCGGCCGCGGCGGCGCTGCCAACGCCCTGCAGGCGGTACGCCGGGAGCTGAAGGCCGAATATGGCGAAGGCGTCAGCGTGCAGACGTTCTCGGCGCTGAAAAAGAGCGGCGTGGACGAGGCCCGCGCGGTGATCCAGGGCTGGCTGGATCTGGCGTAGGGGGCCTCTCCCGGGCGCCAGCCCCACCATTGCCGTGTTCCAGTTCCGGAACGCCACGCGGCCGGCGCGACCGGTAAAATGCGCGGGCTTCCCGGCCCCTGCGGCCGGGGAAGGTTTCCCCTCCGGAGTCCACCCATGTCGAGTTCCAGCCAGGTCGGTGACGCAGAGCCGATTACCCGCCGCGACCAGCTGGTGGCGGTGCCGGCATCGGGCGAGAAGCCGCGCGCGCAATGGCGCATCGGAACCGAGCACGAGAAGTTCGGCTTCCAGATGGAAGACCTGCGCCCGCCCGCCTTCGACGGCGAGCGCGGCATCGAGGCCCTGCTCAACGGCCTGGCCCGCTACGACTGGAGCCCGGTGCAGGAGGGCGGCCGCACCGTGGCGCTTTCGCGCAACGGCGCCTCGGTGACCCTGGAGCCGGCCGGCCAGCTGGAGCTGTCCGGCGCGCCGCTGGAGAACATCCACCAGACCTGCGCCGAGGTCGGCAACCACCTGTTCGAGCTCAAGACCGTGGCCGACGAGCTGCGGCTGGGTTTCCTGGGCATGGGCTTCCAGCCCAAGTGGAAGCGCGCCGACATGCCGTGGATGCCCAAGGGCCGCTACGCGATCATGCGCGCCTACATGCCCAAGGTCGGCGACCTGGGCCTGGACATGATGACCCGCACCTGCACCGTGCAGGTCAACCTGGACTATTCCAGCGAAGCGGACATGGTGAAAAAGTTCCGCGTGGCGCTGGCGCTGCAGCCGGTGGCCACCGCGCTGTTCGCCGACTCGCCGTTCACCGAAGGCAAGCCCAATGGCTTCCTCAGCTACCGCTCGCACATCTGGACGGACACCGACCCGGATCGCACCGGCATGCTCGACTTCGTGTTCGAGGACGGTTTCGGCTACGAGCGCTGGGTGGATTACATCCTCGACGTGCCGATGTACTTCGTGCAGCGCGGCGAGCGCCACATCGACGTGGCCGGGCAGAGCTTCCGCGACTTCCTCCAGGGGCGCCTGCCGGCGCTGCCGGGCGAGCTGCCCACGCTCACCGACTGGACAGACCACATGACCACCGCCTTCCCCGAAGTGCGGCTGAAGAAGTTCCTGGAAATGCGCGGCGCCGACGGCGGCCCGTGGAACCGGCTGTGCGCGCTGTCGGCGTTCTGGGTCGGTCTGCTCTATGACGACGCCTCGCTCGACGCCGCCTGGGATCTGGTGAAGGACTTCAGCATCGAAGAGCGCAACGCCCTGCGCGACGGCGTGCCCAGGCAGGCGCTGGGCCTGCCGTTCCGCGGCGGCAAGGTGCAGGATCTGGCCATCCGCGCGCTGCAGGTATCCGCCGCCGGCCTGGCCCGGCGCGCGTCGCTCAACGACCAGGGCAGCGACGAGGTGCGCTTCCTGGAGCCGCTGATCGAGTTCGCCGAATCAGGGCAGACGCCTGCCGAGAGGAAGCTGGAGCTGTTCCACGGGGAGTGGGGCGGGGATGTGGATCGGGTGTTTCGGGAGTTTGCGTATTGAGGGGCTGGAAAGCTCATGGCTCCGGGACTTGTTCGACCTTGGCGCCCACAAACTGGTCGTCGTGACTGAGCAGGGTGACATTCCAGCCTGACGTGTCATGCACCATGAATGTATCTGGCAGGGTCGGGTCAATATGCACGGGTGTCAGGGCTCCGGTTTCCAGCCGGTAAACGTATAGAAGCGTCGCACGAGGCGGCGTTCCTTCGATTTCCGCTGCTGTCTTGCCCTCCGTATCGGCTGAAGGCAGGTCAGCGCTTCCCAACAGATGCTGGTCATTGAGCCACCGCCAACCGAATCCGGTCGCGTCGCGCGGTTCCGGAGGCGCGCTTGGCAGCGTTTGGCCCGTATCCAGATCATCCACCGGCGCCACGGTGAACTTGGCGTCGCCATTATTGATCAGCGCAAAGCCGTTGTTCGGGCTCATCTGCAGGCCATAGATGGATCCATCCACGGCCCCGCTCCTGAGGATGTTGCCCTCGAGGTCAACGATGCGGGCGCTCGTTCCCCGGCCCAGTAATTTCAATGGGGGATCAAGGT
The DNA here is from genome assembly GCF_049339425.1 of Luteimonas dalianensis. Taxonomy (NCBI): domain Bacteria; kingdom Pseudomonadati; phylum Pseudomonadota; class Gammaproteobacteria; order Lysobacterales; family Lysobacteraceae; genus Luteimonas; species Luteimonas dalianensis. The sequence continues at coordinate 29,103 of NZ_JBMPPO010000011.1, forward strand.
CTTGGTTGCTTGTGCCACGTTCTTCCAGGTGATGAGGGATGATTCGATAGGAAGGCTGGAGGGCGCCGTTTTTTGCGCCTTGTCTGGATGTGGATCCCGATGGGTCGGTGATGCCTGAGGGTGCGCCAATCTTTGCGGCGCAACCCGTTGAGCATGCGACCAGAATTGCGAGAGTGGCCAGTGTGGGGAGCCGGATTGCTCCAATAGCGTGGGCCAGTCGAGTCACGGGGTGCTCCTTCGCAACGTGCCACCTGAGGAGGAAATCACTGGGCCATGACCCGCTATTTGGAATGGACGATTGGTGGAGGCTTGTGGTTCTTCACGGCGCTCAGTCCAACTGGTCAATTAGTTTGTCGATGGGTCGGGAAGCTATCTGCTGTCAAACGACCTTCTTTCACAGACTCCTTTCCATTGCTCAAATACTGAATTGGCCGCCCGATCTCATCCACTTCGATCGGATCAAAAACCTCCTCTGTCTGAACGAACCTTCCTTTCGAGTAGGAAAAGTCCCTTATTCTGACTGACCCTTCATATTGGTACCAAGAAGAAATTTCCTCAGCGAAAGCCAGTGGTTCACCTTTGGGGTCTGCTATGACTCCGGAAATAATGATTGAAGAGCCCTCTCCGTCCTCTACTACATAGGCCTTGTAAAGGTAGGCCATGAAATAGCGGTCATCAGGTATGCGCCAGGCCGAGATCAGCGATACATCCTCGTTTGTGCCTGCCACCAGCTCCCCTTCTATGATTTTTAAGAAATTGAAGTAGTCCGGTGGAAGGCAAGCAATTGAGGCAGGCGACCTGTTGTTAGCGGGAACATTTATCTCTGCAGGGTCTGGCGTATCGGCGGACAGCGAATTCTCATTGAATAGGTTGAAGGCGCTTAACTTCTCGTGGTCGTCTGGCAACGCAACGGTCGCGAGAAGCTGGGCGCATGATTCCGTGTCGGGCCCATGCGTGACGTCTGCTTCGGCAGTCTCTGCTTCCATGTGGCTTTGAAGGGGCGGGTCGACGGGGTTGGCGGCCATGCACCCTTGAAGGGCCATTGTGGTAAGAATCAGGATTTTCTTCATTGCTCAACTTCCACCAAGTTTGGAGAGTATCCGCCAACATGCAAGTGATGATGATGCCCATGGTAATGCGTGGTGCGAGGGTAATCCCCCCACAGGTTAGCTGACGCCAGAAGTGGAATTTTCTCGTACCCTTTCCCGAGGAGGTTCCATGAAGAAGTCCCGTTTCACCGACAGCCAGATCATCGCCGTGCTCAAGCAGGCCCAGGCCGGCACGCCCGTGCCGGAGCTGTGCCGCGAGCACGGCATCAGCTCGGCGACGTTCTACAAGTGGCGCAGCAAGTTCGGCGGCATGGAGGTGTCCATGGTCGGCCGGATGAAGGAGCTGGAGGAGGAGAACCGTCGGCTGAAGAAGATGTACGCCGAGGCCCAGCTCAGCACCGACCTGCTCAAGGAAGCGCTGTCAAAAAAATGGTGAGGCCATCTCAACGCCGGGAGATGGCCCGACAAGCGGTTGCAGGCGGACGAACGAACATCCGGCACGCGTGCCGCACGTTCCAGATCAGTGAGACGTGCTATCGCTACGAGGCGAAGGCTTCGGATGAGAACGCCCTGATCGCCGACTGGCTGGTGCGTCTGACCACGACGTATCGCGACTGGGGCTTTGGCCTGTGCTTCCTGTACCTGCGCAACGTGCAGGGCTTTGGCTGGAACCACAAGCGTGTCTACCGCATCTACCGGGAGCTGGAGTTGAACCTGCGGATCAAGCCGAAGAAGCGCCTGGTTCGCGAGAAGCCCGAGCCGCTCGCGGTGCCCGAAGCGATCAACCAGGTCTGGTCGATGGACTTCATGCACGACCAGCTCAGCGACGGGCGCAGCTTCCGGCTGTTCAACGTGCTGGATGACTTCAATCGCGAAGGACTCGGCATCGAGGTCGACCTGTCACTGCCGTCGGCCCGCGTGATCCGATCGCTGGAGCAGATCATCGAATGGCGCGGCAAGCCAAAGGCGATTCGTTGCGACAACGGTCCCGAGTACGTCAGCGGCGCGCTGCTGGGTTGGGCAGAGCAGCAGGGCATCCGGATCGAGCATATCCAACCAGGCAAGCCACAGCAGAACGCCTACGTGGAGCGCTACAACCGCACGGTCCGCTACGGCTGGCTGGCCCGAACGCTGTTCGACACGATCGATCAGGTGCAGGACAGGGCCACACGCTGGCTATGGTCTTACAATCACGAACGCCCGAATATGGCGCTCGGCGGCATCACTCCGATCCAAAAGCTGGCACTCGCTGCATAGCTCCACTTCTGGCGACTGCTAAAAATGGGGGGATTACC
>NZ_JBMPPO010000012.1:0-1502 GCF_049339425.1 Luteimonas dalianensis
AGCCATCCGTGGGTGGTGGCTAACAATGCGTTCAAGCCGAAGCCGCTTCGTTCCACCAACCACATGGCAGGTAAAGCTTGCCATGTGGTTGGCTCCACTACGCAGCTCGGCTTAACTCAGGTGTTAGCCCCCACAAGAGCAATCTCGATTCTTTACATTTGAGGGACCACATGAAGAAGCTCATCGCCATAGCAATCCTCATGCTTTTTGCCGGCACCAGCCAAGCCGATACCAAACTCACCTACTCCACTGCCGAGCTTGAAGCAGCAGGAGCCAATAACGTGGCAAGCATCGTCGAGCGGTACGTTACGGACACAGATCGCACCACGTTGATCTCTCCGGACAAGGTGCTCTTCCTGGTCGACGGCAGGCCCGTTACCTCAGTCGACGATCAGCTTCCCAGTTCCAACCGCGTGGAGGTTCTTACGGATGGTGATTCGGTGGTGATCAACGTGGTCACCAAGCCATCCGTGGGTGGTGGCTAACAATGCGTTCAAGCCGAAGCCGCTTCGTTCCACCAAGCACATGGCAGATACAGCTTGCCACGTGCTTGGCTCCACTACGCAGCTCGGCTTAACTCAGGTGTTAGGCCCCTCCCATATGCTGTCGCTATCTGCACCCACGGCCGAGGACGAACAGGACTTGGGGCAGTTTGAGTTCACAAACCGGGCGTTCTTCGAATCACATATTAATGCGAGGGCGACATCCTTCTATGAGCCGGGCGGAATCGCAAAGGCGATCGCAGTTGCTCAGGCCGAAGCAGCAGAGGGCAGCGCGTATCAGTTCCTCGCGAGAAACGGGTCGGGCCACCTTGTCGCCCGTGTCAACCTTACCCGGGTCCGTGGCGACCACTTCCATAGCGCGGAACTGGGCTATCGCGTAGCCCAAGACCATGGCGGCAAAGGCTACGCGACTGAGGCAGTTCGGCTTGCGCTAGATTATGCTTTTGTGCGGCTCCGGCTTCACCGAGTCGAGGCCTCAGTTCGTGTAGGGAACGAAGCCTCGGCCAAAGTGCTTCTGCGAAACGGCTTTGTGCAATTCGGCCATTCAAGCCAGAGCTTCTGGCTCTCTGGCCAGTGGCACGACGTGCTTCACTTCGAACGGCACGGTGCCTAACAACGCGCTCAAGCCGACTCCGCATCGGGGCGCAAACCACATGGCAGGTACAGCTTTCCATGTGCTTCACGCCCCGCTGCGGCGCGGCTTAGCTTAGGTGTTAGGCCTTGTTTCCCGCACTGTTGTAGCCGGAGTTTCGGCAGCGTGCGGCACTTCGCTCATCCGCGGCGTTTGCACCCCGCACGCGCGGGAAGAGTGTCGGCAGCCATTCCTGATGCAGCTCGGCTTCGGACAGACATGACTTCGCGGCCAGTACGATGGTAATCCCCCCACAGGTTAGCTGACGCCAGAAGTGGAATTTTCTCGTACCCTTTCCCGAGGAGGTTCCATGAAGAAGTCCCGTTTCACCGACAGCCAGATCATCGCCGTGCTCAAGCAGGCCCAGG